>JAPPLH010000018.1:29239-31025 GCA_028819505.1 Acidimicrobiaceae bacterium | reverse complement strand
ATGCGTGCATTCTGCTGCCAATTCCAGACGAGGACGCGGCCAGCTCCGGTACGGTGCGGCCGGTGCCCGAGCTTCCCGAGGTCGAGACCATCCGAGCCCAACTGGACCCCCGGCTGGCGGGACGCTCGATCACCGACGCCGGCGCCCACCCCTCGGCGAAGTTCTCGCCTGCTGTCGAAGCGGTCGGCTGCGAGATCGCGGCAGTCGGTCGCCGCGGCAAGTACCTGATCCTCGCCCTCGACGACGGCAGCGAAGCCGGATGCGAACTGGTCGTCCACCTGGGGATGACCGGCCGTCTGTCCATCTCGCCCGACGCCGACCGAGACCATCCGCACCTGCGGGCCTGGTGGCGCCTCGACGGCGACGAGGTGCTCACGCTCCACGACGTGCGACGGTTCGGGCGGGTACACGTCGTGGACGCCGGCCGCTACGAGGCCATCGCCACACTCGACCGTCTCGGGCCCGAGCCCTTCAGCGACCAGTTCACCGGTGACGGCCTGTGGCGGGCGCTCAGCGCCAGCCGGCGCCGCGTGAAGACCCAGCTGCTGTCGCAGCGGCCCGTGGCGGGCGTGGGCAACATCTACGCCGACGAGGCGCTGTGGCTGGCCCAGATCAACCCTGCCGTGCGCCAGGTGTCGAAGCCCCGAGCCGGACGGCTGGCCGACGCCATCCGCACCGCGCTCGCGTCGGGGCTGCGCCACGGCGGCACCACGCTGCGCGACTACGCCACCCTGGACGGATCGTCGGGGCGCAACCAGCACCATCTACGCTGCTACGGGCGGTCCGGCGAGCCGTGCGAGCGCTGCGGCGCAGAGTTGCGTCGCCGGACGATCGACGCCCGGGGCACCACTTGGTGCCCCGTCTGCCAGCGGCGCTAGCGGTCTGTCGCGGATCTGATGGTCCAGACCGTCCACGGGTCCGAGCAGGTGAACGCATCCTTCATACGGGTCACGGCTTCTCCGACATGCCACTAGTGTTGGGACCCATGGAGCTCGGGCCGGTACACCACGTATCGATCAACGTTCCCGACGTGGAGGCGGCCGCGCCGTTCTACACCGGCGTGCTGGGCATGGCCGTGCTGCCCCGGCCCGACTTCGCGTTCGACGGCCGTTGGCTGCGGACCCCCGGCGGCGGCGAGGTGCATCTGATCGAGGTCGCGGGCTGGGTCCCTCCCGCAGGCCAGCACTGGGCCTTCGAGGTCGAAGACATCGATGCCGCGGTGGCGGCGTTGCGGGACCGGGGCGTGGAAGTGGCCGACCCCGAGCCGCTGCCGGGGACGCCGGCCCGCCAGACGTTCCTCTTCGACCCCGCCGGCAACATGATCGAACTCAACCAACCGGCCTGATCAAGACACCACGGGTGGAGGACCGCGACCCGGCGGTCCGCTCACGCCCGGTTGCCGCGAAGGTCAGCGACTTGGGCTGAGATTGCCAGTGACGATGTCGGGTGTGCTATAGTCGAGTGCAACTCGCCGCAGGGCGACAATCGGAGCAGCCCTCTCGGGCGCCCCCGCATCTGCAAGCCGCTGAACCGAAGGGGACCCGAGAATGACTCTGACCCACACCCAACGCACCTCGATGTTCGACACCCTGGCCGAAGTCATGGGACAAGACGAAGCCGAAACCCTCATGGAGCACCTGCCGCCCAGCGGCTGGGCCAACGTCGCTACCAAAGAGGACCTCCGCGCCGGCTTCGCCGAGGTCCAAGCAGCCATGAGCGACGGCTTCGCCCACGCCGCCACCGAACGAGCCGAAGGCTTCGCCCACGCCGCCACCGAACGAGCCGA
>JAPPLH010000018.1:27638-29139 GCA_028819505.1 Acidimicrobiaceae bacterium | reverse complement strand
GCCGCCACCGAACGAGCCGAAGGCTTCGCCCACGCCGCCACCGAACGAGCCGAAGGCTTCGCCCACGCCGCCACCGAACGAGCCGAGATCACCAAAGCCGTTGCCACCGGACTCGCCACGGCCGCCACCGAGCGGGCCGAGATCATCAGGAAGCAGGCATGGCACCTCTACGTCGTGGTGTCGACGGTGGTGGCGACGGTCGCGGTGGCCACCATCTCGATCTGGATCGCCCTGCTGACCCAGACCGGGAACTGACGTTGCTGCAGCCGCTCAGTTCAACCCGCCGCTCGTCCTCCTGACGACAGCCGGAGCTACAGCCCGAGTCGCCTGCCGGACTGGACGCGAGCGTCGGCGCCGGTCCGTCCGGCCGGGCGGCGGAGTCAGCCCGCGCCCAGCAGCTCGTCGATGCGATCCAGCACTTCGTAGCATCCGAGCACCGAGGCGACGCCGGCGTTGGGCTCGCGTCCCTCGGCGATGGCGGCCAGGAACTCGCGGTCCTGCAGTTCGATGCCGTTCATCGACACGTCGACGCCGGACACGTCGATGGGATTGTCGTTGCCGTCGACGAGGTCGTCGTAGCGGGCGATGTAGGTTCCCGTGTCGCCGATGTAGCGGAAGAACGTCCCGAACGGGCCCTCGTTGTTGAACGACAGCGCGAGGGTGCACAACGCGCCGCTGCGGGTCTTGAGCTGGATCGACATGTCCATGGCGATGCCCAACTCCGGGTGCTGCGGGCCCTGGAGGGCCTGGGCGGCGACGATCGGGCTGCCCGTCTGGTACTGGAACAGGTCCACGGTGTGGGCGGCGTGGTGCCACAGCAGGTGGTCGGTCCAGCTGCGGGGCTCTCCCAGCGCGTTGGTGTTGGTGCGGCGGAGGAACAGGGTCTCGACGTCCATGTGCTGGATCGCGAACTCGCCCGCGGCGATCCGGCGGCGCAGCCACTGGTGGCTCGGATTGAACCGCCGGGTGTGGCCGCACATGGCGACCAGACCGGTGCGGCGCTGGGCCTCGACCAGGGCGCGGCCGTCGGCGAGGTTGTCGCACATCGGGATCTCCACCTCGACGTGCTTGCCCGCCTCGAGGCACGCCACCGCCTGCGAGGCGTGCATCGGGGTGGGCGTACACAGGATCACCGCGTCGACGTCGGCTCGTTCGAGCGCCTCGTCGAGACCGGTGGCGGCGTGAGCGATGCCGCGGGCCTCGGCCGCCGCGGCGGCCCGGCCCGGCACCGGGTCGATGACGCTGACGACCTCGGCGCCGTCGATGCGTTCGAGGCCGTCGAGGTGCTTGGCCCCGAACGCGCCGGCGCCGGCTAGGGCGATCCTTATCGTCATCGCTGTGTCTCCCTGGGGTGAGGCTGGAAGGCGGCCAATTGCGCCGTGGACCGACCCGTCACCGGGGAGCGCACCCTGCCAGCGGCGCCGACAGCCGCTCGGAGTGCAGCCCCGCCGTGGACCGACCCGTCACCGGGGAGCGCACCCTGCCAGCGGCGCCGACAGCC
>JAPPLH010000018.1:5426-27538 GCA_028819505.1 Acidimicrobiaceae bacterium | reverse complement strand
AGCGCACCCTGCCAGCGGCGCCGACAGCCGCTCGGAGTGCAGCCCCGCCGTGGACGGACCCGTCACCGGGGAGCGCACCCTGCTCACGCCGCCTCTTGAAGGACTAGGTGGCCCACGGCAGTGTTGCTGGCGGGGACGTGGTAGAAGCGGTGGACCACCTGCGGCGGCGGGCCCCCGGCGAGATCGGCCATCGCTCCCCGGGCGACGAGCCACATCACGAGTTCGATGCCCTCGGATCCGGCCTCGCGGACATACTCGACATGGGGCACGCAGGCGAGGCCCTCCGGGTCGGCGACGAGGCGGTCGAGGAAGGCGTTGTCCCAAGCCCGGTTGATGAGACCGGCGCGGGGTCCCTGGAGCTGGTGGCTCATCCCGCCTGTGCCCCATGCATGCACGTCGAGGTCGTCGTCGAAGGACTCGACCGCCCGCCGGATCGCCCGGCCCAGCCCGAGGCAGCGCCGGCCCGACGGCACCGGGTACTGGATCACGTTGACGGCCACTGGGACCACCGCGCAGGGCCACCGGTCGGGTTGCCCGAACATCAGCGACAGCGGCACCGTCAGCCCGTGGTCCACCGGCAGCCGGTTGGCGATGGTGAGGTCGAAGTCCTGCTGGATGATCGACTGGGTCATGTGGGCGGCGAGCCCGGCGTGGCCGACGACCTCGGGGACCGGCCGGGGCCCCCACCCCTCGTCGGCTACCGGGAACCGGGCTGCCGTGCCGATCGCGAAGGTCGGGATCATGTCGAGGCCGATGGCGTTGGCGTGGTCGTTGTAGACGAGCACGACCACGTCGGGGGGGTTCGCAGAGATCCACTCGCGCGACGCCTCATATCCGGCGAACAGCGGCCGCCAGTACGGCTCGCCGGTGCGGCCGCGGTCCATGGCCACGCCGGTCGCCGGCACGTGCGACGTGTACACCGACGCCGTGATCCGGGCCATCAGGCCTCGGGCGCCCGGCCGGCCGCGTGCCGGCCGCCCTCGGGTGAGCGGCCGCCGGCGAGCATCATCTCGCGGTATTCGTCCTCGGACTCCGGCACCATCGACGACACGATCTCGAGGTAGGACTTGCCCTCGCTCGCGCCGATCTTGGCCAGCATGTAGATGTTGCCGCCGAGGGCGATCAGCCGGTTGAGGTCGCGGTCGAGCACGCCCTGCCTCTGGTCCTCTGTCATGTCCCATTCGTCGAGGTAGGCACGCTCGTCGGCCAGGAACCGCTCACGGTTCTCGGGGCGCATCAGCGACATGCAGAACTGGTTGAGCCCGTAGCCGATCCGGGCCTGGTCGGCATCGAAGACCGTCGTTCCCGGGATTTCGGCGTACGGCTTGTCGAGACCCATGGCGGCTCCTGCGGCGGTCGGGTCCGACCCCGCCGTGTACTGTAGGCAGCATCGTCGGCAATCTGTCGACGGGTCAGCGGACGCACACAGCCTGCGGGGAGTGCACAGCCGTGCCGATGGTCATCGACTGCCACGGGCACTACACGACCACCCCGCCCGGCGTCGGTGCGTGGCGCGAGGCCCAGAAGGCCGCGGTCGATGCGGACCCGTCCCATGTCGGCGGGCGCGGCACGATGCGTGTGTCCGACGACGAGATCCGCGACAGCATCGAGCAGAACCAGCTCCGGCTCCAGCACGAACGGGGCGCGGACCTGACGCTGTTCTCGCCGCGTGCCAGCTGGATGGGCCACCACATCGGCAACGAGCACACGTCCCGGTTCTGGTCCGAGCACCAGAACGACCTCATCCGCCGGGTCTGCGACCTGTTCGGCGACAACTTCTCCCCGGTCTGCCAGCTTCCGCAGTCGCCGGGCGCCCCGATCGACGGGTCCGTGCGGGAGTTGCGCCGCTGCGTGGAGGAGATGGGCTTCGTCGGCTGCAATGTGAACCCCGATCCGAGCGGCGGACGCTGGGACGGCCCGCCGTTGTGGGACCGGTACTGGTGGGCGCTGTGGGAGACGATGTGCGAACTCGACGTGCCTGCGATGATCCACGTCAGCATGTCGTGCAACGAGCACTTCCAGACCACCGGCGCCCATTACCTGGGTGCCGGCACGGTTGCGTTCAACCAGGCGCTGACCTCGGGGTTCATGGCCGGCTTCCCGGGTCTGCGCTGGATCATCCCCCATGGCGGCGGAGCGGTCCCCTACCACTGGGGACGCTTCGAGGGAATGGCCCGCGACAAGGGATGGGACTTCGAGGGGTTGCTCGACCACGTCTGGTTCGACACCTGCGTGTACCACCAGCGCGGCATCGACCTGCTCCTCGACGTCGTTCCGGCGGCCAACATCCTGTTCGCGTCGGAGATGGTGGGCGCGGTGCGCGGCGCCGACCCGGCCACCGGCCACTTCTATGACGACACCAAGCGATACGTCGACGCAGCCGGCATCGACGACGGCGCCCGGGCCGCGATCTTCGAGACCAACGCCCGCCGCGTGTTCCCCCGTCTCGAAGTGCCGCCCGCCTCCGGCGCCCGGTCCTGAGCGCTGCCGGCCCACGAGGCCCGGCCCTGACCCGATCGCTGCGGAGAGGACCGGCCCTGCCACGGGAGGTGCCCGCAATGGGTTGTGGCCCGTCCCTCAGTCACGCCGAGAAGTCGTAGAGCCTGGTCGGGTTGTCGACGAGGATCATGGTCCTGGTGCCCCGATCGGGGACGAAGTCGGCCAGCAGGTCGACCAGGTCCGCCTCGTCGGGCATGACCGCCAGGTTGGGGTGCGGCCAATCGGTGCCCCACAGCAGGCGGTCCGCCGCCACGTCGACCAGGGCCCGAGCGAACGGGACCACATCGTGGTACGGGACGACGTCGTGACGGCAGGCCGCGTCCTGGCGGCAGGCACCGTCGTGGCGGCAGGCACCGTCGCGGCGGCAGGCCGCGTCCCGGCGGCAGGCACCGTCGTGGCGGCAGGCGGCCTTGTCTGCGGTGAGCCGCTCGGCGCAGGAGATCTTCACCCAGCACCGCTCGTCGGCGCCCAGCCGGGCGAGCAGCAGCCGGAACGGCTCCTGGCCGACACCCCCGGCGGCCGGGACCCGGCCCATGTGATCGATGATGTAGGGGACGGGCATGGCGTCGAGCAGTCCGGTGCAGGCCGGGAGGTCCTTGGCGTCGAAGTGAAGGTCGACGTGCCAGCCCAGCTGCTCGATGGGTCCCACCAGCCGCCAGAACCGGTCGAGGTCCGGGGCGCCTCCGAGGTGGGCGACGAAGTTGAAGCGGATGCCGCGGACTCCTGCGGCGTGCAGTTCGGCAAGGTCGTCGCCGGTGAACGACTCGTCGATCATGGCCACGCCGGCGTAGCGACCCCCGCCGCGGGCCAGCGCGTCGAGCATGGCCCGGTTGTCGGCGCCGTGGCAGCTCGCCTGCACGAACACGGCGCGCGACAGGCCGAGGCGCGACTGGAGCCGTTCGAAGTCGTCGATGGTCGAGTCCGGCGGGGTGTAGGTCCGGGTCGGCGAGAACGGGAAGAGTGCCGCCGGCCCGAAGACATGGCAGTGGGCGTCGCAGGCCAAGGACGGCGGCGTGAACGCCGTGGGCCTGCGTCCGTCGCGGCGCGGCCCGCCAACATCGGGGACCGGCGGCTCGCCGTGGTCGGGATTGGCGGTCGGCATGCGACTGCGGTCAGGCGCGGCCCGGTCGGGGCCGGGGGAAGACACGGCCGTCCATGAGCATGCGGGCGGTTCGCACGATGCCGGCACGCTCGACCGCGGGAACCCCATCCGTGGTGTCGATGACGATCACCGCCTCGAAGCTGCCCGTGGGATGCTCGACCATGACCGACTCGCCGGCGATGGGCGCGCTCACCTCCGCCGCCGGCGACCCCGCCAGCATCGCGGCGGTTCCCACCGACACCGCCCCGAGGACCCCGATGGCGTCGTGGCACCGGTGAGGGATGAAGGTCCTCGTGCAGAGGTGGCCGCCGTCGAGCGGCGGCGCCACCAGCGTCAGCTTGGGAACGCTCTTGGCTCCGACGTCGCCGAGGTTCATCAGCGGCCCGGCCTCCAGCCGGATCGCCTCCAGCCGGGTCCGCAGGCTCGCGTCGGCCTCCAGGTCGGCGCACGCCTCGTAGCCGGTCACGCCCAGCGAGGCCGCGGCCATCACCACCACCGGCATCCCGTTGTCGATCAGGGTGCATGCGACGCCGTCGATCCGGTCGGCGACCGCGCCGGTGGGGAGGAGCGCCCCGGCGGATCCGCCGGCGATGCCCTCGAAGTCGAGGCGGACCGCCGCGGCAGTGCCGGGCACCGACGAGATCGCAGTGTCGCCCTCGTAGACCGGACGGCCTTGATGCACCGGGAAGCCGGCGGTCGCGACGGACCCGGTGTTCCGCATCAGGATGCGGACCGTCGCCTCGGCTGCCGACGGGTCTATGTCGATCAGGCCGCGCTCCACACCGAACGGCCCGACGCCGGCGAGCAGGTTGCCGCAGTTCTGGCTGTCGCTGACCTCGGGCCGGTCCACCTGGACCTGAAGGAAGAGGTAGTCGAGATCGATCCCGTCGGCGGCCGACGGGCGGACCACCGCGACCTTCGAGGTGAGCGGGTGGGCACCGCCGATCCCGTCGATCTGGCGCGGGTCGGGCGTGCCCAGAATGCGCATCAGCAGGTCGTGCCGGTCGGCTTCAGCCGACGGCAGGTCGCCCTCCTCGAAATAGGCGCCCTTCGACGAGCCTCCCCTCATGAGAGCGCATCGGATCCCCTCGGCCATGGACTCAGTGTGACAAATGTCGACAATATTGCCGACAGGGGCCCAGCGCGGTCAGGGGGAACACCAGCACCCCGTCGTCACGGCGGCAGCCACAGCCTGTGGCCGTCACCACGACATCCAGAGCAATGGCACAAGTCGTTGCCCAGCATATTTGGGCAGTTCAGAAGCCGTCTTTGGCCTGGAAGTGGCACCCCGTACGGGATTTGAACCCGTGCTACCACCTTGAGAGGGTGGCGTCCTAGGCCGCTAGACGAACGGGGCTGGCGCGGGCCGGCGCCCGCGGGCAGGCGAAGCCTATCGCCGTGGTGCCCGCTCCTGTTCGCTGCGCTCACGGGCCGCTCGGAGCCTATCGCCGGGTTCGGGGAGGAGGACTTGAACCCCCAATGGCTGGGCCAGAACCAGCTGTGTTACCTATTACACCATCCCCGAAGGAGCGGCTCAGGCTACCTGGCCGGGCCGCGGCCGGCACCGCCGCGGCCGCCCCGACGGCCTAGGCGCCTGCCTTGGCGTTCAGCTCGGCCAGCTGCCCCCTCGTGCCCAGCGCGATCAGCACGTCGTCGGCTGCCAGCACGAAGTCGTCCGGCGGGTCGGTCACGAAGGCGCCGTCGCGCCGGACCGCCAGGACCGTCGCACCTGTGGACTCGTCTATCTCGCACGCGGCCAGCGTCCGGCCGGCGAACGGGCCGCCCGCGGAGACCGGCGTCTCGGCCAGCCGGACCGAGAGCTCGTCGGCGTGCATGACCACGCCGAGGAAGTCGATCACGTCGGGCGCCAGCACCAGGGCGGCCATCCTCGACCCGCCGATCTCGTGGGTGTTCACCACCCGGTCCACCCCGGCCTGGCGGAGCTTCGGCTCCGCGGCGGAGTTGTTGGACCGGGCGACGATGAACAGGCTCGGGTGCATCGAGCGGGCCGTCAGGGCGACGTAGAGGTTGTCGACGTCGGTGTCGAGGGCCAGTACGAGAGTGCTGGCCCGCTCCAGGCCGGCCGACACCAGCACACTGTCGTCGGTGGCCTCGCCGACGACGGCGTGAGCCACGCCCTCGTCGATGAGTTCCCGGCGGTCGATCACTACCACCGTGCGCTCGCTGGCGGACAGCTCGCGGTAGATGGCCCGCCCGACCTGCCCGAAGCCGCACAGCACGACGTGGCCGCTCAGCCGATCGATCTGCTTCTGCATGCGCCGCCTCCGGATCTCGTTGTCGAGCCGGCCCTCGAACAGTGACTCTATGAGAAGGCTCAGGGTGTAGAGGGCCGCACCCACCCCGAACATGATCAGCACGATCGTGAACACGCGGTAGCCGTCGGTGACCGTGCCGACCTCCTCGTAGCCCACCGTCGTGATGGTGATCACCGTCTGGTAGAGGGCCTCCCCCACCGTGAGCCCGAGCCGGTGGTACCCGAATGTGCCTACTGCGGTCACCAGTACGAGCACGCTCAGACCGGCCCAGAAGCGGCCCCAGGGATCCTTGGGGGCACCTGTTGCCAGGTGCCGATGGCGGAGGACGCGCCTGCGAGCCCAAGTCTTCACCGGCTTCAAGACTAGATCGCTCGCGTCCTCCACAGGGGCCGGCTGTACGGTGGACTCGATGGGCGCGAACGGCGGGCGGCGGCGGGCGCGGTGAGCGAGGAGATCGGCGTCGGCCCCCATCCCGAGCCCTGGCCCGCCGGCAAGCACCTCGACCCCGAGCTGCTGCGCGGCGGCGACCGCCGCAACGTGATCGACCGCTACCGGTACTGGAGCGTGGAGGCCATCAGGGCCGACCTGGACGCCCGTCGGCATCCGTTCCACGTCGCCATCGAGAACTGGGAGCACGACCGCAACATCGGCACGGTGGTCCGCACCGCCAACGCCTTCGCCGCCGCCGCGGTTCACATCGTGGGCCGGCGACGCTGGAACCGGCGGGGGGCGATGATGACCGACGTGTACCAGCACATCGTCCACCACCCCACTGTGTCGGAGCTGGCGGAGTGGGCCGGCGGCGAGGGCCTGCCGATCGTCGGGGTCGACAACCTGCCCGGCGCCGAGCCCCTGGAGACGGCCGAGCTGCCCGAGCGGTGCGTGCTGCTGTTCGGCCAGGAGGGCCCCGGCCTGTCACCCGAGGCCCGGACCGCAGCCGCCCGGGTGCTGTACATCTCCCAGTTCGGCTCCACCCGCTCGATCAACGCCGGAGTGGCCGCGGGCATAGCCATGCACACCTGGATCCGCCGCTGGGCTGTGCCCTCGGACGGTTCGCCGGTCTGGGCGACAGGCGGTTAGCTTGGCGGCCGCATGAGCCGACTCGCTGACGAGACGACCCGGGCCGCGGTTCCCGAAAAGCCCGCCCTCGAAGGACTCGAAGCCAAGTGGGACGCCGACTGGGAGGCGTCCGGGATCTACCGGTTCGACGAGACGCGGCCCAGGGCCGAGGTGTTCTCGATCGACACTCCGCCGCCCACCGTGAGCGGCTCGCTGCACGTGGGCCACGTGTTCAGCTACACCCACACCGACATCATCGCCCGCTACCGCCGCATGTCCGGCCAGGCCGTCTTCTACCCCATGGGCTGGGACGACAACGGGCTGCCCACCGAGCGCCGGGTGCAGAACTACTACGGCGTGCGCTGCGACCCGTCGCTGCCCTACGACCCGGACCTCGCGGCGCCGCCCGACGCGGGCCGGCCCTCGGCGGTGGCCAAGCGACGGACCATCGCGGTGAGCAGGCCCAACTTCATCGAGCTGTGCGAGGAGCTGACCGCCTCCGACGAGCGAGCCTTCGAGGACCTGTTCAGGCGGATCGGGCTGTCGGTGGACTGGACCCGCACCTACGCCACCATCGACGCCCACTGCCGGCGGGTGTCGCAGCTCGCCTTCCTGGAGAACCTCGAGCGGGGCGAGGCCTACCAGATCGAGGCCCCGTCGCTGTGGGACACGACCTTCCAGACGGCGGTGGCCCAGGCCGAGCTCGACGACCGCGAGGTGCCCGGCGCCTACCACAAGCTGCGCTTCGCCGGCACCGGCGGCGCTGACGACATCTGGATCGACACCACCCGTCCCGAACTGGTGCCGTCATGCGTTGCGCTGGTGGCCCACCCCGACGACGGCCGCTACCGGCCGCGGTTCGGGTCGACGGTGCGCACCCCGGTGTTCGACGTGGAGGTGCCGGTGCTGGCCCACGCGCTCGCCGACCCCGACAAGGGCACCGGCATCGCCATGATCTGCACCTTCGGCGACACCGCCGACGTGACCTGGTGGCGCGAGCTGAACCTGCCGGTGCGCACCGTGATCGGGCGCGACGGGCGCCTCGCGGCCGAGCCGCCCGCGGCGGTCGAGTCGGCGGCGGGCCGGGCCGCCTACGCCCGCCTGGCCGGCAAGACCGCGGCCCAGGCGCGTGCCGAGATCGCAGCCGTCTTCGCCGAGTCCGGCGACATCGATGGCGAGCCCCGCCCCATCACCCACCCAGTGAAGTTCTTCGAGAAGGGCGACAAGCCGCTGGAGATCGTGTCCAGCCGGCAGTGGTACATCCGCAACGGCGGGCGCGACGACGACCTGCGCCAGGCCCTCATCGACCGTGGCGTCCAGATGAACTGGGTGCCGGCGTACATGCGGGCCCGCTACGAGAGCTGGATCGCGGGACTCAACGGGGACTGGCTCATCAGCCGCCAGCGCTTCTTCGGCGTGCCCATCCCCCTGTGGTACCGCCTCGACGCCGACGGCTCGCCGTTGTGGGACGCCCCGATCCGGCCCGACCCCGGCACCCTGCCGGTCGACCCGTCGGCGGACTGCCCGCCCGGCTACGACGAGTCCCAGCGGGGCCGGCCCGGCGGCTTCGCGGGCGACCCCGACGTGATGGACACCTGGGCCACCTCGTCGCTCACGCCCCAGATCGCCACCGGCTGGCGCACCGACGAGGCCCTCTACGCGTCCACCTTCCCGATGGACATGCGTCCCCAGGCCCACGACATCATCCGCACGTGGCTGTTCTCGACGGTGGTGCGGGCCCATTTCGACGCCGGCGCCGTGCCCTGGCACAACTGCGCGCTGTCGGGCTGGATTCTCGACCCCGACCGCAAGAAGATGTCCAAGTCGAGGGGCAACGTGCAGGTGCCCACCGACCTGCTGGAGCGCTACGGCGCCGACGCGGTCCGCTACTGGGCCGCCTGCGGGCGCCCCGGCACCGACACCGCCTTCGACGAGCAGCAGTTCCGCATCGGCCGCCGGCTGGCCGTCAAGCTGCTCAACGCCTCCAAGTTCGTGCTGCGCTTCGCGGAGCTGGACGACGTGGCGTCCGTCGAGGTGGAGCGGCGCGAGCAGGCCCTCGGGGCCGATCTGGACGCCGGTGCCGTGCCGGCCGGGGTGACCGGGCCGCTGGACCGCTCGATGCTGCACCGGCTGGCCGGGTTGGTGGACGATGCCTCGCAGGCCCTGGACGCTTTCGACTACGCCCGGGCCCTGGAGCGCACCGAGTCCTTCTTCTGGGCCTTCACCGACGACCACATCGAACTCGTGAAGGCCCGCGCCTACGGCGAGCACGGGACCGCCGCGGCGGTCTCGGCCCGGCTGTCGCTGCGAGCCGCCTCGAGGGTGCTGCAGCAGCTGTTCGCCCCGTTCATGCCCTTCGTGGCCGAGGAGGTGTGGCGCTGGTGGCACCCCGCCTCCGTCCATGCGTCGGCGTGGCCCCAGTCCGGGCCGCTGCGGGCCGCTGCGGGCGGCGCGGGGGCGCTGCCCGGCGTCGTGGCCGCGGCGGTGCTGGGCGAGGTGCGCCGGGCCAAGTCGGAGGCCAAGCGGCCGCTGCGCACCGAGGTGCTGCGGGCCACGGTGGCCGACACCGCCGAGCGGATCGCAATGTTGGCCACAGTCGTCGACGACGTCCGGGCCGCCGGCCGCATCAGCGAGTTGGTCACGTCCGAGGGCCCGGAACTGTCAGTGGCCTGCGATCTGGCCCCCGAGGCCGCCGCATAGCTCCCCAATCTGGAATTGGCAGCAGAATGCACACATACCGTGCAAAACGCTGCCAATTCCCGAACGGGATGCCAGGACACTAGCGCAGGAGGCCGTATATCTGGCGGGCGGCTCGGCGGCCCGACAGCAACGCGCCGTGCACGGTGGACGGGAACCGGCTGTGGGTGGCCTCGCCCGCGAAGAACAGACGCTCGCCCACCGGCCTCGACATCTCCCGGTAGGTCTCGAACTCCACCCCCACGGGCAGGTACGAGTACGAGCCCCGGGTCCACGGGTCCGAGCCCCAGCGGGTGCTGACGGCGTCGACCGGCTCGGGCATGTCGCCGAACATGGCCTTGAGAGCCTCGACCGCCCGTGACGTGATCTCGGCGTCGGAGTGCTGCTCGATCTCGGCCCCGAACGAGCCCGGGTTGAACATGGCCAGCACCGGCCGGCCCAGGTACGGGTACAGGTTGAGCGTCTCGGACCACTGGCCCGGCTGCTCGCCCGCATAGCCGATCCACTCGGTGTCGCGGTCCCAGAAGGGCTCGTCGAACAGCAGGACCGTCCGGTTGAGGATCCCCATGTCCAGGGCGGCGATCGCGTCCCCCATGGCCGCCGGCAGCGCCGGGTTGAAGGAGATCGCACCCGCCTTGAGCACGCCAAGGGGAACGGTGACCACCACCCGGTCGGCCTCGAAGCGGTCGCCCGACTCGGTGGTGACCACCACGGTGGGTCCGGAGTGGTCGATCCCCGCCACCGGGTGGTCAAGCCGGATGTCGCGGCCCTCGGCCAGCACGTCGACTATCTGGCTGTACCCGCCGGGAAACACGACATCGCCGCCGCGCAGCGTGCTGGGCCCGTCGTAGCTCATGATGGACAGGTCGCTGATGTCGGCTCCGAACTCGTGGGAGAACATCGACGCCAGCGAGTGCAGCCACAGGCGCCGGTCGTCGTCGCTGAGGGCGTGGGCGGCGGCGAACCGCTCGAAGACGTCGGCGAGGGACGCTTCGGGCATCTCGTGGGCCAGGGCCATGTAGGCGCCCCACAACGCCGGGTTGACCGGCTCGGCCGGCAGGCCGTCGCGGTCGTAGAGGACCGCGTTGTCGTAGTCGGTCTCGGCCGTGGCGATGCCGTTGCTCTCGACGATGTCGGAGACCGGGTTGCCCCGGACTCCGTGTATCCATGTCGCCCCCAGCTCCACGGGAATGCCGTCGCCGATGCTGGAGGTCCAGATGCGCCCGCCGACCCGCTCACGGGCTTCGAGCAGCACGACGTTGTGGAACCCCCGGATCCGGAGTTCGTCGGCCGCAGCCAGCGCCGCGGCCCCGGCGCCGACGATGACGATCCGCTCGTCTGTCGCGGCCGGTGCGTCCTCGGGCAGGGAGTCCGCGGCCGGCACGTCGCCGCCGCGGTCCCCGTCGTCGCCGTCGCCGCAGGCCGCCAGCAGGGGCGCAGCCGCAGCCAGCCCGACGGCGCCGAGCCCGCCCTTGACGAACCTCCGGCGATCCAGCACAGCAGCGGTCGCACCGGTCTCACCGGTCTCCTCTGGGGGATTGGCAGCGGTCAGCGCCCATTCGGGAGCCCTGCGCTGCCAAATCGGCCGACTCGCTCGCAAACCACGCCCTCCCTGGGGAATTGGCAGCAGAATGCACGCTACCCGTGCATAGCGCTGCCAATTCGGGTGACTCGTCCTAGTCGTCTATCTCGGGGATCTGCAGCGAGAAGGCTGCGCCTCCCAGCGGCGACTCCCCCACGGTCGCCGTTCCGCCGTGAGCCTCGGCCACCTGGCGCACGATGGCCAGCCCGAGGCCCGACCCGGGTTGGTCGCGGTCGGCTTCCAGGCGGTGGAACCGCTCGAAGATGCGCTCGCGGTCGGTCTCGGCCACGCCCGGTCCGGCATCATGCACGGTCACCGAGCCGCCGTCCACCACCACCTCGACCGGCCCGCCGGTGCTGAACTTCACTGCGTTGTCCACCAGGTTGCGCACCGCGCGGGCCAATGCCTCCGGGCGGCCCTCCACCGGCACTCCCCGCCGTACCCGCACCACGATCTCGCGCCCGCTGCGGCGCCGGGCCCGCTCCACCACCGGCTCGACCACCCCGGCCATATCGATCAGCTGGAGTTCCTCGTCGGTCCGGACATCGGCGGCCAGGTCGACCAGTTCGGTCACCAAGTCCGTCAACTCGCCGAGCTCGGCATCCACGTCGTCGATGACGGCGGCCCGCTCCCCGGGCGCCAGCTCGTCGGAGCGCCGCAGCAGGTCGACGTTGGTCCGCAGGCTGGTGAGCGGGGTGCGCAGCTCGTGGCCGGCGTCCATCACCAGGCGGTGCTGCTGGCGGCGGCTGGCGGACAGGGCCGCCAGCATGGTCCGGAAGCTGCGGGCCAGGCGCCCCACCTCGCCGGCCTCCGGGCTCTCCACCGGCAGGTCGACGTCGCCTGTCTCAGCGATCTTCTCGGCCGTGTCCGTCAGCCTGACGATGGGACGCACCGCCCTCCCGGCCAGGAACCAGGCCCCGGCCGCGGCGACCGTTACCGCCAGCAGACCGAACAGCAGCACCTGGCGGCGGAGATCCTCCACCGCGTTCTCCACCTCGTCGAGCGGGCGGGCCACCTGGACGAACACGCCGTCCGCGGCTCGCACGGTCATGAGCCGCAGGCTCATCCCGTGCGCCTTCACCGTGTCCACCACCGGCCCCCGCCGCCGGGCCCGCTCCAGGCGCTCGGTGTCGGGCACGGTTCCGATGTCATCGTCGAGGGCGACGATGACCTGGCCCCTGATCACGCCGTCGGCACCGGGGTCCAGGTCGGTCAAGACGACTCGGGCATAGGCGTCCAGCGACACCAGCGAGCCCAGCGGATCGGCCCGCAGCAGCGACCCGATCCCCGTCGGGCGCCGGGCCAGGCTGCCGGCCCAGAAGTCGCCGCGGGGCTGGGCGAACACCAGGGCCGCCCGCTGCAGCAGGTCCTGGTCCACTTCCTCGGTCAGCTCTGCCCTGGCCGAGCGCACCGCGGTCCAGCCCACCGCGGCCACCACCACGGTGACCACCGCGGCCACCAGCAGCGCGACCCGGACCCGCAGCGTCACCGGTCGATCCTGCGCCGGCAAGCGGCGCGGCCTCGCGACGCGGCGTCGGCGCTCCCGCTCCCGTCAGCTTCGCTCACGGGCCACTCCAGCCGAGTATCGCCACAAAGACTGCACCCGACCGGGACCAAGCCGAGCCACAGCCGACGCTGACCACCACTCCAGCCGAGTGTCGCCACAAAGACTGCACCCAACCGGGACCAAGCCGAGCCGCAGCCGACGCTGACCACCGCTCCAGCCGAGTGTCGCCACAAAGACTGCACCGGCTCGAAGCCCGCTGACGATGCCGTGTGCGCGGCACGCACAGCGCTGCCATCAGGCAGGCGGACCACTGGCCGCGACCTCGCTCGGCGCCTCGTCGGGACCGTCACGAGTCGCTCCCTGCTCCTTTCGGCCTCCGGTCGATCCTGGCTACGTAGCCGGCGCCGCGCACGGTGTGGACGATCCTGGACGCGCCGCCGGCCTCGGTCTTGCGACGCAGGTACCCGACGTACACGTCGAGGGTCTTGGACCCGGTGTCCAGCGCGCCCTCCCAGACGTGCTCGTAGATGTCGAACCGGCTCAGGACGACGCCGGCGTTGCGCACCAGCAGCTCCAGCAGGTCGAACTCTTTCGCCGACAGGTCGATGCTCCGTCCGGCGCGCGTCGCCAGGCGGCCCTCGACGTCGATCTCGAGATCGCCGAGGCGCAGCACGCTGTCGCGGCCCGCTGGGCCCGCGCCCGCGCTCCGGCCTCGCGGCCCGGCACGCTCGCCCCCGTCGGCCGCGGCCCTCAACCGGGCCCGCACGCGGGCCAGGAGCTCCTCGACGGCGAAGGGCTTGACGAGGTAGTCGTCGGCGCCGGCGTCGAGCCCGGCCACCCGGTCGTCCACCTCGTGGCGAGCGGTGAGCATGAGGATCTGTGTGTCGCGGCCCTTCTGCCGCAGCATCCGGCACACGCTGAGCCCGTCGGCGTTCGGCATGGACACGTCCAGCACCAGCAGGTCGGGCCGGTGCGCGTCGTGGGCGGCCAGCGCCGCGGCGCCGTCGGGCACGGTCACCACCTCGTAGCCCTCCAGCCGCAGGCACCGGTCGAGCGAGTCCCGCACCCGGCGATCGTCCTCTGCGATCAGGATGGTGGCCGCCGGCCGTCCCCCTTCTGCGGACTGCACTGTCACATTGTGGCCCCGCAAAGTGAACTTCAGGTTAGAGCTTCGACCGGCGCAGCCTCGAGGTGAACCTTCACGGCTAGGGTCGGTCGGTGCGCATTCTTGTCACCAACGACGACGGCATCGACTCGATCGGGCTGCATGTGCTGGCCCGGGCCATGGCCGAGATCGGCGAGGTCGTCGTGGTGGCGCCCGACAAGGAGTACTCGGGCTACGGCGCAGCCTTCGGGCCCCTGCACCTGATCAAGCCCGAGGTCCGCCGCGCCCGGATGGACGGCTTGGACGACGCGTGGTCGGTGACGGGGCCTCCGGCGCTGTGCGTGATGTTCGGCCGCCTGAACCTGTTCGACCACTACGACCTCGTGGTGGCCGGCATCAACCCCGGCGCCAATGTGGGCCGCTCGGTCTACCACTCCGGCACGGTCGGGGCCTGCCTCACGGCCCGCAACGGCGGCGTGAGCGGCGTGGCCGTCAGCCAGACGGTCGAGTCGTTCGGGGTGGAGGGCCAAGGCTGGGAGGAGATGCTCGCCGACCAGCACTGGGAGACCGCCGCGACCGTGGCCGCCGCCGCGGTGGAGGGCCTGGCCGCCGCGCTGCCGCCGGAGCCGGTAGTGCTCAACATCAACGTTCCCGACCGGGAACTGAACGAAATCAAGGGCTGGAAGCGCACCGAGGTCGGCATCGAGCCGCCTCGCTCGATGGCGACCGCACACCTCGAGCCCCGGCCCGGGCACACCGACGCCTACCGGGTGAGGATGGACTGGGGCGACGCCATCGAGCTGCCCGAACACACCGACGGCGGCGCGGTGATGGCCGGATGGGTGTCGGTGGGATGGCTGGGTCGCCTGGAGTCGGTCGAACCGGGCTTCGCCGCGGTCGCCGAGGCCGAGACCCGCCTCGACGAGCTGCTGGGCTGAACCCGCCGACCGGCTGGGCTGCGCCCGCGTCCCCCACCAGTACGGAGTACATGCCCACGGGGCTGGGCTGAACCCGCCGACCGGCTGGGCTTCGCCCGCGTCCCCCACCAGTACGGAGTACATGCCCACGGGGCTGGGCTGAACCCGCCGACCGGCTGGGCTTCGTCCGGCTCGACCCGTTCAAGCCCCGGAGGCCGGTCCGGCCCGCCGCCGTAGCGTTGGACGGTGGCCCTGACCGCGTCCGGCCTGTCCAAGGGCTACGGCACCCGCCGGCTCTTCGAGGGCGTGACCCTGCACCTTCCCGCGGGCCGGCGCGTCGCGCTCGTGGGCGGAAACGGCACCGGCAAGACGACCCTTCTCGAGATCATGGCCGGGAGGCGGGCGCCCGACGCAGGCGCCGTCACCAAGCCCCGCGACGCTCGGATCGGGTACCTGCCCCAGGACCTGCGCGACGTCTCCGATGGAACAGTCCGCCAGCATGTGATCGCCGGCGCCGGCCCGCTGGCCGGGTTGGCCGGCACCCTGAAGGAGCTTGAGGGCCGGCTCGGCGCGTCGGCGGACCCTCAGAACGACTTGGTGGCCCGCTACGGAGAGGCCCAGTCCCAGTTCGAGCAGCTCGGCGGCTACGCCCTGGAGGCCGAGGCGGCCAAGGTCCTCGCCGGTCTCGGCTTCTCGGTGGCCGACTCGGACCGGCCCGTGGCCGAGCTGTCGGGAGGCTGGAGGATGAGGGCGGCCCTGGCCCGGCTGCTGGTGTCGGAGCCCGAGATACTGCTGCTCGACGAGCCCACCAACCATCTCGACGTCGACTCCATGGCATGGCTCGAGCGCCGCCTGGCGGCATGGCCCGGCTCGCTGCTCTTCGTCAGCCACGACCGCGACTTCATCGACGCGGTGGCCGACCGCATCGTCGAGTTCGCCTCCGGCGCGGTCGTCGCCTACGAGGGGGGGTTCGCCGAGTTCGTGGTGGCCCGCGAGGAGAACCTGAAGCGCATCGAGGCGGCCGCCGCCCGCCAGTCCCGCGAGGTGGCCCGCATCGAGCGCTTCGTCGAACGCTTCCGCTACAAGGCCAGCAAGGCCCGCCAGGTGCAGAGCAGGGTCAAGACCCTCCGGAAGCTGGACCGGATCCACGTCCCCAGCCGCTCCGAACTGGCCGCCCGCTTCGACTTCGGTGCCCCTCCCCGCTCCGGCCGGGTGGTGGCCGAGCTGACGGAGGCCGCTGTCGGCTATCCCGACGGCGACGGACCGGTCGTCTCCGGCGCGACCCTGGCGGTGGAACGGGGCCAGACGGTGGCTCTGGTGGGACCCAACGGTGCGGGCAAGACCACTCTGCTGAAGCTGATACTGGGCGAGCTGCCCCCGAGTTCCGGCGCAGTGCGGATCGGTGCCAACGTGCGTGTGGCAGCCTTCGGTCAGCATCAGGCCGACGAGTTGGACGGCACCAAGCGGGCGATCGAGGTGTTCTCGGCCGGCATCGACCCGGGACGGCGCAATCTGCGCACCGTGCTCGGCGCATTCGGCTTCACCGGAGACGACGCCGACCGGCGGGTAGCGGAACTCTCCGGCGGCGAGCGCACCCGTCTGGCTCTGGCCCGGCTGATGGTGGAGCCGGTGAACCTGCTGGTGCTCGACGAGCCCACCAACCATCTCGACCTGCCCAGCTGCGACATCCTCGAGGACGCGCTCGCCGCCTATCCCGGCACCGTCCTGCTGGTGACCCACGACCGGCACCTCATCCGGTCCGTGGCCGACGCGCTGATCGAGGTGCGGCACGGTCGGGCGGTGTGGCACCTGGGCGCCGACGAGTCGGTGCTGTACCCGGACGACCTGCACGACCAGCCGGCACCGGACCCGGCCGCACCCCCGGCACCGGGTCAGCCGCGGGCCGGGTCCAGCGCCGAGCGGGCCGAGCGCCGCAGGGCGAGCGCCCAGGCACGGGCGGCGACCAGCAAGCTCCGCCGGCGGGTTGCCGATCTGGAACGAGCATGGGCCGCGGCCGACGCCGAGGTGGGCGAACTGCACCGCCGGCTCAGCGATCCCGCGGTCTACGACCGGCCCGAGGAGGTCCACGTGCTGGCATCGGCGCACGAGGAGGCCGCCGACCGGGCCGCGGCCCTGCTGGCAGAGTGGGAGGCGTCGCTGGCGGAACTCGAATCGCTCGGCGAGCGCCAAGAAGGAGTATCAGCGGCAACGTGACCATCCCGCGCAGCCTGCCCGAGGGGTACGACACGCGGCGGCGCCGATCCGGCCGCGACGCGCCAGACCCGGCCCGATGCTGCTAGTGGTGTGTCGCGGGTTTGGTTGAGCGACCTACCGAGTCTCTGACCTCGCGCAATGGACTACAGGGTTCCGCAATCGTACTCACGACAGTCCACTAGCCGACCTCCTCGCCTGCGCCGATGCCGTGGCCGCCACCTCGGCCCGCACGGAGAAGATCGAGTCCCTGGCCGGACTGCTGCCTCCTGACGGGTCCCAGAGGCCGAGCGGATACGCCCGGGCCATGAGCACTTCTCATGACGATGATCGAGGCCGTGGCCCGAGCGGCCCTCAGGTCGCAGCGAACCAGAGCGGGAGACACGGGTCTATAGGATCGGCGTCATGACCGGCACAGCCAGCCTCTCCGCCACCGGCGCGACCGCGACGCCTGCGACGCCCGGCACCACCACCGTCATCGGGCCCGACATCCGGCCGGTTACCGACGACGGCGACCACGACCGTTTCGCCCACTACACCCGCCGGGCCGACGCCAACCGGGCCTACGTCGAGGGCACGCCGGTGCGGGCCCTCTGCGGCAAGGTCTGGGTACCGACCCGGGACCCGTCCCGGTACCCGGTCTGCCCGGAGTGCGCCAAGATCCGGGAGCGCCTCCGCAAGCGGTCATTCAACTAGGTGGCCGGCGAACCGCTGGCACCCGAGACCACGATGCGCACCCACCTGCAGGGCACCTTCCTGCTGATCGTGCTGCTGCTGGTCTTCTGGTGGACGCTGAGCTGGGCCGTCCCGATCCTGGACAGCGCCGTGTTCGGCGAGGACGGCGCCGTTGTGGCCCGGACGCCCCTGGAGACCGACGACCAGGCCGACGACGACCGCGGCCTGGAGCAGGACCGGCCGCTCGACGGCAACGAGGTGGCGGACCTGCAGAGCGCGCTGACCCAGCTCGGCTACAGCCCCGGCCCCATCGACGGCATCATGGGCGAGCTCACCCGCAAGGCCATCGACGAGGCCAAGGTGGACCTCGGGCTGGAGGAGGCGTCCGACCGCAGGCTCCTCGAGACGCTCAACACAGCCTTGGAGACTGTCGGTTCCGCACCCGACCCGGACCCGGACACGCCGGGACCCTGACATGCCGCACTCCGTCGACGACGCGCCGGCTGCCCCGGGCACCGCGCCGTCTGCCCCGAGCACCGCGCCAGACTGCTCGACGGTCTTCCGGCCCGGATACGGCCTGAACATGAAGGTGACGTTGATGTGGGTGAAGACGTCGCAGCGCCGCAGTGGGGTCGGATGGTGGGCCACCGAGACGCCCGCAGGCCCGGCCTCGGTGGCTTTCCGGGCCGCCGGCGACGAGGTCCTGGCCGACGCCTGGGGTCCCGGCGCCGAGTGGGCCATCAACGGGGTTCCGGTCCTGCTCGGTCGCGACGACGATCCCAGCGAGTTCCGTCCCCTGCATCCGGTGGTGCGTGATCTGGTGGCTCGACTGGGTGTGCCCCGGCTGGGCGCCACCGGCCGCTGGTTCGAGGCCATGGCCACCGCCGCGGTGTACCAGCGGGTGGTGAGCGCCGACGCCAGGACCGCGGTGGCCCGGATGGGCCGGCTCTATGGGGCCGAGGTTCCCGGACCTGGGCCGTTGCCGCTGTTCCCCCGCCCCGAGGCGGTGTTGCGGGTGCCCGACCACGGATTCCATCGGGCCGGCGTCGACCGGGCCCGCGCCCGGGTGATCCGGGTCGCCGCCAAGCACGCCGACCGCCTCGAGGAACTGGGCGAGCGTCCCGCGGCCGAGGCCCGCCAGTGGCTGCAGCGCCTGCCCG
Source organism: Acidimicrobiaceae bacterium (assembly GCA_028819505.1). Lineage (GTDB taxonomy): Bacteria > Actinomycetota > Acidimicrobiia > Acidimicrobiales > Aldehydirespiratoraceae > Aldehydirespirator. The sequence continues at coordinate 8,748 of JAPPLH010000018.1, read as the reverse complement.
GCGTGGGCCCCTGGACCGCGGCCCGCACGACGGGTGCGGCCGCTGGCGACCCCGACGCGGTGCCGGTGGGCGACCTGCACGTGCCGAGACTGGTCACCTACGCCCTCAGCGGCGCCACCGACGGCGACGACGACTCGATGCTGGAACTGCTGGAGCCCTATGCCGGCCACCGGGGCCGGGTCGTCCGCCTGGTCAAGGCCGCAGGCATCGGCCCGCCACGGCCCCGCCCCGCCCCCACCCGCTTCGACATCAGCCGCATCTGACCAAGCTGCCGGCTGCCGGTCGAGGCCGCCAGACGGCAGACTCCGCCAGACGGCAGACTCCGCCATCGAATTGGCAGCCCACAACGTCCAAATGGCACCCGTGCGCTGCCAATTCGCCCCAGCGACTGCAGTGCCGGCCGGGAGGTGTGCTCAGCCTGCCCGGGGTGTGCTCAACCGGCCCGGGGTTGTGCTCAGCCAGCCGGGAGGCGTGCTCAGCCAGCCCGGAGTCGCGTGCTCAGCCGGCCCGGGGTCTCGCCGCCTTGGCGGCTTGGCGGGCGTCCTTGGCGGCTCGGTGGGCCAGCGTGCGCTCCACGTAGGGGGCCACCTCGGGAGTCTTGCAGCCGGTCTGGCCGTGGTCGACCTTCACCGGCCCGATCCGGCGAGCGGCGGCCAGCACCGAGCGGCGCAGGTTCCCGTCACGCAGGGCCATCACGATGAGGGCGCCGTTCATCTCGTGACGGACCCGGTTGGGCCGCACGGCGATCTCGGCCTCGATCTGGTCCAGCAGGACTCGCAGCTCCCCGACCGACCACACCTCCGGATCCTCGGCGGTGCACATGACGATGAACCACCCGACCGACGCGGGCCACTCGCCGGGATCGTCCCGCCAGGAGTCGCTCAGCGTCCGGGCGTGCGGCGTCTGGGCGCACAGGCCGCCCAGGCCCTCGGCCAGGATGTAGTTGTCGACGTCTCCCAGCCACCGGCGAGCCAGCGGCTCGTCCAGCGCATCGGGATCGGCCACCCGCAGCGCCAACACCCGGGCGTCGTGGTTGCCGGCGTCCCACAGTCGCCGGGCCAGCGCATGGTCGGTCTTGATCGGCTTGGCGATCTTGCCCAACTCCGCGTAGCTGACCCCGAACATCGGCTCGGCCGCGCCGTGGCGGGCGTACACCTTGCGGTTCTGTGCCGTCCCCGCCGCCTCGAGCGCCGCCATGACCTCCGAGAGTTGCGCCACGTGTCTCAGCTGAGACCCAGCTCGGACATACGGTCGAGTACCCGCTCGGTCTCCGCCTCGATGGTGGTGTTGTCGCCATGGCCGGTGTGCACGACGGTGCTGGGCGGCAGGGTGAGCAGGCGGTCGCGGATGCTTCGCAGGATGGTGGGCTCGTCGCTGTGGCTACGGCCGGTGGCCCCCGGCCCGCCGCAGAACAGCGTGTCGCCCGACAGCACTCGGCCGTCGGTGGCGTCGTGGAAGCAGCAGCAGCCCGGCGAGTGACCCGGCGTGTGGATCACTCCGAGTTCGTGACCGCCCGCGGCCAGCACCGAGCCCGGCTCCAGGTCGCGGTCGGGCGAGTCGCCGGGGTGGACTGCGTCCCACAGCATCCGGTCGCTGGGATGCAGCAGCACCGGCGCGTCCACCGCGTCGCGCAGGGCCACCGCCGCATTGATGTGGTCGTTGTGGCCGTGGGTGCACACGATGGCAGCCACCCGCCGGCCCGCCGCCGCGGCCGCGATGGGCTCATGGTCGTGGGCGGCGTCGAAGATCAGCACCTCGCGGTCGTCGCCCACCAGCCAGATGTTGTTGGTGACCTCCCACTCGCCGCCGTCGAGAGCGAAGATGCCGTCGGTTGTGACCAGCTCGATGGCCATGGTCTCGAATCCCCGCTGCTGCTACAGCACGACGACGGAGCGCAGCACCTCGCCCCGCTCCATCTTGTGGAAGGCCTCCTCCACGTCGCCGAGGTCGATCGTCTCCGACACGAACCCGTCGAGGTCGAGGCGGCCCTGGAGGTACAGGTCAATCAGCATGGGGAAGTCGCGGCTCGGCAGGCAGTCGCCGTACCAGCTGGACTTGAGGGCCCCGCCCCGGCCGAACACCTCGATGAAGGGCAGCTCGATGGTCATGTCGGGGCGGGGCACGCCCACCAGGACGACCGTCCCGGCCAGGTCGCGGGCCTCGAAGGCCTGGCGGTAGGTCTGGGGCAGGCCGACCGCCTCGATGGCCACGTCGACGCCGTTGCCGCCGGTGAGGGCCTTGATCGCCTCCACCGGATCACCCTCGGAGGAGTTGATGGTGTGGGTCGCTCCGAACCCTCGGGCCCACTCGAGCTTGCGGTCGTCGATGTCCACGCCGATGACGGTCGAGGCGCCGGCCAGCTTGGCGCCGGCGATGGCGGCGTCGCCCACTCCCCCGCAGCCGAACACGGCCACGCTGTCGCCGCGGCCCACACCGCCGGTGTTGATGGCCGCGCCGATGCCGGCCATCACGCCGCAGCCGAGCAGTCCCGCCGCAGTAGCTGGGGCGTCCGAGTCGACCTTGGTGCACTGGCCCGCGGCCACGAGCGTCTTCTCGACGAAGGCGCCGATGCCCAGCGCGGGCGACAGCTCCGTGCCGTCGGCCAGGGTCATCTTCTGGGACGCGTTGTGGGTGCTGAAGCAGATGTGGGGCCGGCCCCTCAGGCATGAGCGGCATTGGCCGCACACCGCCCGCCAGTTGAGGATGACGTAGTCGCCGGCCGCGACCTCGGTCACCCCGTCGCCGACGGACTCCACCACCCCGGCGGCCTCGTGGCCCAGCAGGAAGGGGAACTCGTCGTTGATGCCGCCCTCCCGGTAGTGGAGGTCGGTGTGGCACACGCCGCAAGCCTGGATGGCGACCACCGCCTCGCCCGGACCGGGGTCGGGCACCACCACGTCGGTGATCGTGACGGGCTCGCCCTCCGCCATCGACACCACTCCTCGCACTGTCTGGGGCATGTCTCGGTCCTCCTCCTGCCCGTGCTTGCGGGCGACCCGGGCACACTACCGCGCCGGAGTAGTCCATGAAGCAGCGTGCCGTCCGACCGAGACCCGGCGATGTCCCCGAGAGCGGAGGTGGACTGGGGCGCAGAGCCGGCGCCATGCGCCGCAACATCACGACCCGCGGACCAGACGGCAGCACCACTAACTCGCCACGCGCAGAGCCGGCACCATGCGCCGCAACATCACGACCAGCGGACCAGACGGCAGCACCACTAACTCGCCACGCGCAGAGCCGGCACCATGCGCCGCAACATCACGACCAGCGGACCAGACGGCAGCACCACTAACTCGCCACGCGCAGAGCCGGCACCATGCGC
>JAPPLH010000018.1:2784-5326 GCA_028819505.1 Acidimicrobiaceae bacterium | reverse complement strand
CCATGCGCCGCAACATCACGACCAGCGGACCAGACGGCAGGACCACTAGCTCGCCGCGCGTAGAGTCGGCGCCATGTGCCGCAACATCACGACCCTGCGAGGTCTGGCCCCGCCCGCCACGAGCGAGGAGATCGAGGCAGCCGCCCGGCAGTACGTCCGCAAAGTCAGCGGGGTGCAGAAGACGTCCGCCGCCACCGAAGCCGCCTTCGAGCAGGCCGTCGCCCTCGTCGCCGGCGCCACCGCCGACCTCCTGGCCACGCTGCCGCCCCGCCGGACGCCGCCTCGCGGCCAGCCCCCGCTGCGGCGCCTGGCCTCGGCCGCGGCCGGAAGCGCGCCCTGAGAATCGCATGCGAGGTTCGACGCGGCAGCTGTCCGACCTGGTCGACCAGGCGCGCCGACACGGAGTGCGCGACGAGGCCGTGCTGGAGGCCATCGGCCGGGTGCCGCGCCGGCGGTTCGTCCCCCGCCGGTTCGCGTCGGCCGCCTACGACGACGGTCCGCTGCCCATAGGCGAGGGCCAGACCATCAGCCAGCCCGCCATGGTGGCCATGATGGCCGAAGCAGCCCGGTTGAGCCCCCACGACCGTGTGCTCGAGGTCGGGGCCGGCTCCGGGTACGGTGCGCTGGTGCTGCGGGCTCTGGCCGGCCGGGTGGTGACCATCGAACGGCGACCGGCACTGGCGGAGAAGGCCCGGGCCGCACTGGCCGGGCAGGTACTGGGGGACGTGACGGTCGTGGTCGGCGACGGCACGCTGGGTTGGCCCGACGAGGCGCCCTATGACGCCATCGTCGTCACGGCGGCCGGTCCGGCGCCTCCGCCTCCCCTGCTGGAGCAGCTCGCTCCCGGCGGGCGCCTGGTGATACCGATCGGCCCGCGGTACGGCCACCAGCACCTCATGCGCTACACGCGGCGCGGCCGGCAAGCCGCTCACGGCGGCGGGAATGGTTCGCCGGGCGAGGAGTACCGCGAGGAGCGCCTCACGCCCGTCCGCTTCGTGCCCCTGCTCGGCGCCCACGGCTTCCCCGGCAGCAAGTGACCCCTCGACCGCCGATGAGTCGCCGATGAGTCGTCGATGAGTCGCCGATGAGTCGCCGATGACTCAGACTCGCGTCCGCGTGCTCGACGCCGACACCCCCGGCATCCGCCGCGATCATGACCGCTTCAACGTGAACGGGCCGTCGGTGCTGGCTGCACCCGAGTGGATGCCCGACCGGCCGGGCAACTATGTGATGTACTTCGCGCACCACGGTGGCCAGTCGTTCCGCTTGGCCGCCGCCGACGATCCGACCGGGCCGTGGCGCACGGTCGAGCCGACTTGCTCAACGTGGACGGCACCCCGTCGGACCGCCAGCCCCATATCGCCTCGCCCGACGTCCACGCCGACCGCCGGCGCCGCCCAAGAACCGAATTGGCAGCACAATGCACGCCACCCGTGCAAAACGCTGCCAATTCTTGATGGGTTGTGAAAATTGAATCATTTACATATATTCACAAGCATGATTCTGGGAGAGAACTGGACTGCGCTGAGTGAAGTCGCCTCTGCCCAGCACGGAGTGTTCACTGGGCAGCAAGCCGTCAACGTCGGGCTGTCACGGGGCATCGTCGGCCGGTTGGTCCAACGAGGTGCGGCCGAACGCCTCCATCCAGGTGTGTTCAGGTTCGCGGGTGCGCCCCACACATGGCGCTCCAGGCTGATGGCGGCCACGTTGGCAGGGGGCGAAAGCCATGCTTCGCACCGAGCCGCAGCCTGCTTGCACCAACTGGATGGATTCGACGAACCTCAACCCATCGAAGTGACCGTGACTCGTGGGCGATACCCGACTCGCGGCGACATCGTCGTTCACCGCTGGACGGGACCCGATCCTCAGGATTACACCCACGTCGACTCCATCGCGACGTCGGGCGTGGCCTCCACTCTGGCCCGTCTGGGTGCGGTCGTGCCCCGATCCCAGGTAGAGCAGGCCCTGGACGACGCCCTACGGCGCGGCTACTCCCTCAAGTGGATCGAGCAGACGGTTGAACGTCTGCACCGGCCTGGCCCAAGCGGTACCGGCGTCTTGCTGCGGCTGTTGCGCGATCCCGGGCGCCTGGGAGCCACCCCCGACTCCATCTTCGAACGCATGACGGCACGAATTCTGGACTCGGCGGACTTGCCCCCGCCCGCTCTGCAGCATCCGGTCCGGCTGCCGAACGGCCAGTCCGCCCGGATTGATATCGCATGGCCCTCGGTCAAGTGGGGCATCGAGTGCCACTCCCGCAAGTACCACTTCGGCGCGGCCCACACCGCAGCCGATCACGACCGCGATCACCAGCTCACCATGGCCGGCTGGCAGGTCACGTACCTCACCTGGCACCAACTGCAGGACTCCGACTATGTGGTGGAACTGGCGCGATCCATGCTGGACCAACGAGGCCGTAGATCAGCCTGAACCCCGAATTGGCAGCACAATGCACGCCACCCGTGCAAAACACTGCCAATTCCCCCGTCGCCTCCGCCCAAAAAACGAATTGGCAGCACAATGCACGCCACCCGTGCAAAAC
>JAPPLH010000018.1:1419-2684 GCA_028819505.1 Acidimicrobiaceae bacterium | reverse complement strand
TCGCCTCCGCCCAAAAAACGAATTGGCAGCACAATGCACGCCACCCGTGCAAAACACTGCCAATTCCCCCGTCGCCTCCGCCCAAAAAACGAATTGGCAGCACAATGCACGCCACCCGTGCAAAACGCTGCCAATTCCGGGCGGGCCGGTCGGGGGGCCGTAGCCTGAGGTCGTGATTGACCTTCGCTCCGACACCGTCACTCGACCCACGGCGGCCATGCGTGCGGCCATGGCCTCAGCGGCCGTGGGCGACGACGTGCACGGCGAGGACCCCACCGTCAACGAGCTGCAGGAGGCCGCCGCGGCGCTGCTCGGCAAGGAGGCCGCCCTGTTCGTGACCAGTGGCACCCAGGGCAACCTCTGCGGGCTGCTCGCCCACTGCGGGCGCGGCGACGAGTACATCGTCGGCAACCATGCCCACACCTACATGTACGAGGGCGGCGGCGCGGCGGTGCTCGGCTCCATCCAACCCCAGCCCGTGCCCACCGGCGACGACGGCATGATCGACCTCTCCGCGGCCGAGGCGGCTGTGAAGGCCCCCGACCACCACTTCGCCCGCACCCGCCTGCTGTGCCTCGAGAACACGAACGACGGCAAGGTGCTCACGCTGGACCAGATGGAGGCTTCGGCTGAGGTCGCCGCCCGCCACGGCCTGTCCCACCACCTCGACGGGGCACGGTTGTGGAACGCGGCCGTTGCGCTGGGCGTAGCGCCTGCGGCGGCGGCCGCGCCGTTCGACTCGGTGTCGGTCTGCCTGTCGAAGGGCCTGGGCGCGCCGGTCGGATCGGTGCTAGTCGGGCCGGCAGACCTCATCGACGAGGCCCACAAGTGGCGCAAGATGCTCGGGGGCGGGATGCGCCAGGCCGGCATCGTGGCGGCCGCCGGCCTCTACGCGCTGGAGCATCACATCGAACGCTTGGCCGGCGACCACGCCAACGCCTCCCGCCTGGCCGAGGGACTGGCCGCCATCGACGGCGTGAAGATCGACTCGTGCGCCACCAACATGGTGTTCATCCGCCTCGACGACGAAGTCCTCGGCGCGCATCCGGGCCTGCAGGAGGATCTGGACGAGCGTGGCATCCGCACCCGCTGGAACGGCTCACAATCCAGGCTCGTCACCCATCTGGACGTCTCCGCCGACGACATCGAGACCGCGGTCGAGGCCTTCGCCGAACTGCTGGCCTGAGACCCGCCGGCTCGACCGGTCAGCCGCGATACGTCGAACAACGGCCGTCGCCGCGATCACCCAACCTCCGACCCACGCC
>JAPPLH010000018.1:0-1319 GCA_028819505.1 Acidimicrobiaceae bacterium | reverse complement strand
GACGACGCCGGAAAGGTCGCCGCGGTCCACGACCGGTCCACCTCGGAGGGCGCCTCTTCGGGGCGGGTTGCGCTGGACTCCGCAGACGAGCGGGTGGACCTTGCCGACGGCACGTTCCTGATGCCCGGGCTGGTGGACCTTCACATCCATGCGCCCCAATGGCCCCAACTCGGCACGGGGCTCGACCTGCCGTTGGAGCGCTGGCTGTTCGACTACACCTTCCCGCTCGAGGCCCGCTACGCCGACACCGGGTTCGCCGCCACGGTGTGGGACGACCTGGTGCCTTCGTTGCTGGCCATGGGCACGACCACCGCGGTCTACTTCTCGTCGAACCACTTGGACGCCACCACCGCCCTGGCCCGAGCCTGCGCCCGCCACGGGCAGCGGGCCCTGGTAGGCCGGGTGGCCATGGACCATCCGACCGGCACCCCCGAGTGGTACCGGGACGCAACCGCCAGCGCCGGCGTCGAGGCGTCGGCGGCGTCCATCGAGGCCGTCACAGCCGTGGGAAGCCCGCTGGTGGAGCCGGTCATCACGCCCCGCTTCACCCCCGCCTGCACCGACGCCCTGCTCGAGGGACTGGGCGAGCTGGCCGCGGCCACCGGCGTGCGGGTGCAGACCCACTGCGCGGAATCGGACTGGCACTGCGGCTACGCCCTCGACCGCTTCGGCGCCAGCGACCCCGTCGCGCTCGACCGCTTCGGCCTGATGCTCCCCCGCACCGTGCTGGCCCACAGCGACCACCTGACCGCCGGCGAGATGGCCCTGGCGGCCGGACGGGGTGCGGGCGTGGCCCACTGCCCCCTGTCCAACGCCTACTTCGCCAACGCGGTGTTCGGGGTGCGGCGGGCGCTGGCCGCTGGCGTGGGCGTGGGGCTGGGCAGCGACATCGCCGGCGGCGCCCGGCCCGGCCTGCTGGGCGTGTGCCAGGACGCGGTCACCGTCTCCCGCATGCTGGAGGACGGCGTCGACCCGGCTCTCGGCGCGCCGCAGCGGGGCGTGCCCGAGTCGCGCATCGACACCGTGACGGCCTTCTGGCTGGCGACCGCCGGAGGCGCAGCGGTTATAGACCTGCCGGTAGGGCTCATCGAATCAGGCCGCGCTTTCGACGCCGTGGCAGTGCGCGCCGACCGGCCCGGCGGCGCCGTCCGGCTGTGGGAGGGCTTGGACGACGACGCCCGAGCTTTCGAGAAGGTCGTCCGGCTGGCCACCGCCGACGACATCAGCCGAGTCTGGGTGGACGGCAAGAGCGTCAAGCAATAGCCGAATTGGCAGCGATACGCTCGCTATGCGTGCATTACGCTGCCAGTTCGCGCCGA
>JAPPLH010000148.1:1342-56622 GCA_028819505.1 Acidimicrobiaceae bacterium | reverse complement strand
ATCGCCTGTCGTCACGCCAGGCGATGTATCTCAGAACGACCTGCCGTTGTTCCGGTGAGCATCCCCCCTGATCTTGGAGGCATCGTCTAAGAGGAGATGCCATGTCTGAGATACGACGACAGTACGACCCTGAGTTCAAGGCGGGTGCTGTGCGGATCGTCCTGGAGACTCGCAGATCGGTCACTGATGTGGCCCGCGAGCTGGGGATCGGCGCGGGCACCTTGGGCAACTGGGTCCGCAAGGACCGCGCCGAGCGCTCAGGCGAGCGCCTCGACGGCGACGAGCGCGCCGAGCTGGTTCGGCTGCGCAAGCGCTGCGCCGAGCTGGAGATGGAGCGTGATGTGCTCAAACGATCAGTGGTCCTTTGGGTCAAGGAGGCGACGCGGTGAGCCTGGTCGAGCACATCGCAGCCCAAAGGACCGACTTCGGTGTGCCTCACACGGTCGCCTGCCTGGCTGGGGTCGTCGGAGCTGCTGCGCCAGTGCAGGGCGTCGAGCTTGTCCACGACTGCGATGACCGGGTCTGCGGTGAGGACTTCGAATGGCCGCAGCAGCGGGTGCTCCTCCAGCAGCGCCGGGTCTAAGCGGGCGGCCGCTTCGCCCGCCAAGGAGGCGACCATCTGGTTGCTGTGTGTGCCCAGCGGCTGGCCGCGGATGCTCATTTCGACAAGCACTTCGCCAAAGACAGGCCCGCCGGGCCCCGCGGCGGGACCTGGCGGCACGGGCGGGTAGTGGATCGTTGTGGTGGCGAAGTTGGTGCCGCACTGGAGGTGGTCTATCGGCAACGGGATCCCCGCCTCAAGCCTCGCTTGCAGTTCTCGGCGGACCCTCTTGCGTCGGCTGTCGCCGAACTGCTGATCGGGCGGGGGCACGATGTTCACATCCACGTCCTCGGAGAAGCGATGCAGGATCGGGTACGCCTTCGCCAAAGACGTGCCGCCCTTGAATACCACCAAGACTTCGGGGCACTCTTCAGACGGCACTACCGCATGGCGGATCGCCTCGGTCACGTAGAGGTCTTTGTGGACCATCTGCTCAATGTTCTACGAAGCGTCGAACTTGTCAGCCAACGCGTCGAGGACCGCGTCCCAGACCTCGCCGCAGGCGACGAGCGGGCCGATTTCTCGTACACAGCCAGCTGCGGGCTCGCCGCGGATGGGGCCGACCTCGGAGCGGTTCACCACTTCTGGCTCGGTGTCAGCGCCGCCCGCCGCCGTTGGCCGCCGCGGCGAGAGCGCGGCATCTCGACAGAAAATCCGGGCCCAGTCCGCGTTCGGCCTCGGCTGCCTCGAGCAGCAGATCGGTGCGCACCTCTTCGCCGTAGTAGCCGCGCCGGTTGTTGCGGCTGAACTTCTCCAGCGCCTCATCCCAAGGCATCTCGGCCCAGTCGTCGAAGCATCGGACAGCTTCAAGCAGCGACACCTCCCATCGCCGCAGGCCCAAGCGTTTTTTGTTGGAGCGCTCGAAGAACACCGCGCCGCTTTCTGGGCATCGTGGTGGCCGCCCCACCACAGCCACCCAAGGACACGGCGACACCTGGGTGCTCCAGCCGATCAGGTTGATGACGGCGGGCCCCGTGATGCCGGCGCCGGGCCCCGCGACCCGCCACGGCAACGCTCTGAGCGCCGCGGCCGGCAGCTGCGTCGGGTAGCGGGCCCCGACCCGGCGGCGGCCGTAGACCCCTCGGCAAGCGCGCGCTATGAGCGGGTCATCGCCGCGGCAGAGCCTGCCCAAAGCCATCTTGACAGCGTCTCGAGACTTGTCGGGGAAAGCTCTTTGCACGTCGTCGAGATCGAACAGCTCGCCAACTGGCAGCTGCTGTGCCCATCTGCGGATGTCTCCGTACATCGCTCCATCCCTAAAAGCGTTACTTCATTGTAGCACACGATAGAGATGAGCAAAAGGGCTGGAGCGCTGCAAATGCGTTACTTCATTGTAGCACACGATAGCAGCGCTTCGAAGCAGGCGAGGCAGCCAGGCCACGGCGCCCCGCCTCCTGCTTTTGTTCCGCCGGGGGTCGTGACGGCCGTTTCGGTTGTGGGGCTGGCGGCTGGCTGCGAGGCTTGCCCATCAATCCAGAATTGCCGCCGTCAACTACCGGGAGAGGAGTTGGTCGACGGCGGCTTCGGGGGTGATCTTGCCTTGCTCGACGGCGTGTTCGAGGTCGGCTCGGCGGTCTGGTAGGCCGGGCTGGGCCTCGAACTGCTCGACTAGGCGGCGCTCCAGGAGTGCTCGCATCCAGGCCAGGCGGCCCCGGGCTCTACGTGCAGTTAGCGCGCCGGAGGCTTCGAGCATGCGGCGGTGCTCGACGATGCAGTCCCACAGCTCGTCCACCCCCGTGCCGGTCAGAGCCGAGACCGTCATCACTGGGGGTGGTCCACCCTCGGCCGTCGGGGCCAGCAGGGGCAGGGCCCGCCGGAGTTCGGCTGCGGCCAGACGGGCCGCCTGCTGGTTGTCGCCGTCGGCCTTGTTGACCGCGAGGACGTCGGCCACCTCCAGCAGGCCCCTCTTGACCGTCTGCAGCTCGTCGCCCGCGCCGGCCAGCGTCAACACGCAGAGGCAGTCGACCGACGCATGCACGGCCGCCTCCGACTGGCCGACCCCCACCGTCTCGACCAGCACCACGTCGTAGCCGGCCGCTTCCAGCACGGTGACCGCGTGAGGGGTGGTGGCGGTCACGCCACCGAGGGTCCCCGCCGACGGCGACGGCCGGATGAAGGCGCTCTCGTCGGCTGCCAGGGCGGCCATGCGGGTCTTGTCGCCCAGGATCGATCCGCCGGTGACCATGCTCGAGGGATCGACGGCCAGCACGCCCACCCGGTGGCCGGCGCGGGTGAGGCGGGAGCCGAGGACGTCGATCAGCGTGGACTTGCCCGCGCCCGGCACGCCGCTGATGCCCACCCGGTGAGCTCCGCCCCCATGGGGCAGGAGCTGCGAGACCAGATCCCGGGCAAGCTCCCGGTCTTCGGGGCGAGTCGACTCCATCAGGGTGATGGCCCGACCTACGGCGGTGCGGTCCCCCGCCAGCACACCCGCCGTCAGGTCATTCACCCTGTCTCCCACCGCCGTTGACGCACTTGAGAGGACGCGGCCCGAACTTCAAGCACTTAACCACCTCAGAGGTGGTCAACCCATTGAAGTTCGATCTCATCCCGACAGGTGCTCCAGCAGCTCGGCGGCGGCCTCTGCAATCACGGTGCCCGGCGGGTAGACCGCCGCCGCTCCCGCCGCCAGCAGCTCGTCGATGTCGGCGGCGGGGACGACCCCACCCACCACGATGGCGATGTCGCCCCGGCCCAACCCGGCAAGCTCGTCGCGCAGCTGGGGCACGAGGGTGAGATGGCCTGCGGCCAGCGTCGACACCCCGACCACATGCACGTCGGCCTCCACCGCCTGGCGGGCCACTTCGGCGGGGGTGGCGAACAGCGGCCCCACGTCAACGTCGAAACCGAGGTCGGCGAAGGCGGTGGCGATCACCTTCTGGCCCCGGTCGTGACCGTCCTGTCCCACCTTCGCCACCAGGATCCGGGGGCGGCGGCCATGCCGGCCGGCGAACTCGTCCACCCGGGCTCTCACCGCGTCGATGCCGGCGTCGCGGTCGCCCCCGCCGGAGCCGGCTGGCTGTGCCTCGTTGCGGTACACGCCCTCCACCGATCTGATCTCGGCCACGTGACGACCGTAGACGGTTTCGAGGGCGTCGCTGATCTCTCCGACCGTCGAGTGGGCCCGGGCCGCGTCTATCGACAGCGCCAGCAGGTTGCCCTCACCGGTGCGGGCGGCCGCCGTCAGGGCGTCCAGAGCCACCCGCAGGCGTGCGGTGTCCCGCCCGGCCCGCAGCTGTTCGAGCCGGGCGATCTGCTGCCGGCGGACCTCGGCGTTGTCGATGCGGCGGACCTCCACCGGCGCGCCCTCCCCGTCGGAGACCCGGTAGCGGTTCACGCCGACCACGGCCTGGCGGCCCGAGTCGATCCGGGCCTGGGTGCGGGCCGCGGCCTCCTCGATGCGCAGCTTGGGCAGGCCGGTCGAGATCGCCGCGGCCATCCCGCCGAGCTCCTCGACCTCGCAGATGTGGGCCCAGGCCCGCTCCGCCAGCAGCTTGGTGAGCCGCTCCACATGGTAGCTGCCGCCCCACGGGTCGACGGTGCGGGTGATGCCCGACTCGTGCTGGAGGAACAGTTGCGTGTTGCGGGCGATGCGGGCCGAGAAGTCCGAGGGCAGGGCCAGCGCCTCGTCGAATGCGTTGGTGTGCAGCGACTGGGTGTGGCCCTGGGTGGCCGCCATGGCCTCGACGCATGTGCGGACCACGTTGTTGTGGGGATCCTGGGCGGTGAGGCTCCAGCCGCTGGTCTGGCAGTGGGTCCGCAGGCACAGCGAGCGCGGGTCCTGGGGCTCGAACCGGCTCATCAGCCGGGTCCACAGCAGCCGGGCCGCCCGCAGCTTGGCCACCTCGGAGAAGAAGTTCATGCCCACGCACCAGAAGAAGCTGAGCCGGGGCGCGAACTCGTCGATGCCCAGCCCGGCGGCGAGCCCGGCCCGTGTGTACTCCACCCCGTTGGCGAGGGTGTAGGCCAGCTCGATGTCGAGGGTGGCCCCCGCCTCCTGCATGTGGTAGCCGGAGACCGAGATCGAGTTGAACCTCCGCATCCGCTCGGCGGCGAAGGCGATGATGTCGGCCACGATCCGCATCGACGGCGCCGGCGGGTAGATGAACGTGTTGCGGACCATGAACTCCTTGAGGATGTCGTTCTGGATGGTCCCGGCGAGCTGCTCGGGCTCCACGCCCTGCTCCTCGGCGGCCACCACGTAGAGGGCCAGAACGGGGAGCACCGCGCCGTTCATGGTCATCGACACCGTCATCTTGTCCAGCGGGATGCTGTCGAACAGGATCCGCATGTCGAGGATCGAGTCGATGGCCACCCCGGCCATGCCGACATCGCCGGCCACCCTCGGGTTGTCGGAGTCGTAGCCCCGGTGGGTGGGGAGGTCGAAGGCGACCGACAGGCCGCGCTGGCCGGCGGCCAGGCTGCGGCGGTAGAAGGCGTTGGACTCCTCGGCAGTGGAGAACCCGGCGTACTGGCGGATCGTCCAGGGCCGGGTCACGTACATCGTGGGGTAGGGCCCGCGGACGAACGGCGGCAGACCCGGATAGCTGGCCACGAAGTCAGCGCCGGCGAGGTCGTCGGGGCCGGCCAGGGGCGGCACACCAATGCCCTCCGGCGTCTCGAACGGCACCGGGTCGATGGCGGCGGCCGGCGGTTGACCGGCAGCGTCACCGCCGTGAAGCTCGACCAGCGAGAAGTCCGGGATCGTGGTCACAGCTCAGCCGAGGAGGTCGTTAAGGTCGATCACCATAAGCACCGTCAGCAGCACGATGATCGCCGCGTTGAGCACGGAGATCAGCCACCGGTAGCGGTGCCTGGTCCGCTGGAAGCGGCGGATGCTCAGGACGTTGAACACGATGGCGACCGCTCCGATGGCCAGGCCGAGGCCCGAGCCCACCCCCGAGGCGATGCCGGCCGCGGGCAGCAGCCACGGGAACAGCACGTAGGCCAGGAAGCAGCGCACCCCCGACACCGCCACCGAGGTGCGGAAGACCCGCTCGGCCGGCGCCGGGGGCGGCGCGCCGGGGTGCGAGGTGCCTGGTTCGGCGGCCGCGGTCACCGCCATAGCGTGCCACGCCCCCGGCGGAGCGCCACGCCACCCCGTCGCCGAACTGGCAGCACAATGCACGCCTACCGTGCATGACGCTGCCAATTCCGGTTGATTCAGCCGAGCGCGGCCAAGACTGTGTCGGTGTCGGTGACGGTGGAGACGTTCTGGAGGGCGTAGTCGACCGCCACCCGGTGCCACTCACCGTCGAACGAGCCGGCTGCGTCCTCCGGGAACACGACGTAGTACCCGAGGTCGGCGCCGGTGCGGGCCGTATGGGACATGGCCATGTTGGTGAGCACGCCGCTCAGGATCAGCGTGTCCCGCCCGAAGCCTTTGAGCATGGTGTCGAGCTTGGTGTCATGGAACGCGCTCATGCGCATCTTCTCGATGATGAAGTCGCCTTCCTTAGGGGCCGTGGCCGCGGACGGCTCGGCTCCCCATGTGCCGCGGTCGAGGCTGCCCGACGAGGCCACCGCCTCGAAGAGGCCCGCGTTCACCTTGAAGCCCGGCGAGCCCGGCTCCACGATGAACCAGACGTGCATCACCGGGATGCCGAGCTCACGGCAGCGATCGGCGAGCCGCTTGATGTTGGCTTCGAGGTTCTGCTCGGCGTGGTGGGCGCGGGACTCGGGCGTCGAGAACGCGCCGCCCTCGGTGATGGACGCGTTCTGCATGTCCTGGATGATCAGGGCGCAGCGTCCGGGGTCTAGTTCCAGTGCCATGGGGCCTCCTTCGGATTGACTCCTTCAGATTGAGTGGTGGATGCCGGGAGTTGCGGGTTCCGTCGACTCGCTCGGCCGGACCGTCAGGCCCGCATGAACCCCTCGACGTGGGGGCCGACGATGGTCGGCAGCGAGCGCACGGACGTGGACGACGCGAAGAACAGGGTGTGGAAGTCGGGTCCTCCCCAGTGCAGGTTGGCCACCACTTCGTCGATCTCGACGACGCCGAGGTGGTTGGCGTCGGAGTCGAACACCCAGACGCCGCCCGGGCCCGTCACCCAGATGTTGCCCTGCTCGTCGCACTTCATGCCGTCGGGCACGCCGGCCACGTCGTCGTCGGACAGGCCGTCGACGAACACGTCGCCACCGTCGAGGGAGCCGTCGGCGTTCACGCTGTAGACCCGCACCAGCGCGTGGGTGGTGTCGTTGATGTACAGCAGCGACTCGTCGGGCGAGAAGCAGAGGCCGTTGGGCTGGTCGAAGGTGTCTTGGTCAACGCAGAGCTGCGTGGCGCGGTCGGCGCCGGGCGCTACCCGGAACACGCCCTGCCAGCCCAACTCGCGGGGCCGCTCCACGCCGAAGCCCGGCATGCGGCCGTACCACGGGTCGGAGAAGTAGATCGTGCCGTCGGCCCGGACCACCACATCGTTGGGGCTGTTCAGCTCCACTCCCTCAAAGTGCGAGGCCACCGTCTCGCGACTGCCGTCGGGGCGCTCGCGCATCACCTTGGAGGTGGAGTGCTCGCACACGATCAGGTTCAGGTCGGCGTCGTAGGTCATGCCGTTGCACTTGTCGGCCGGCCGCAGCGTCTCGGTCACCTCCCCGTCCTGCCAGCGGCGGCGCACGTCGCCGGGCATGTCGGAGAACAGCAGGTAGTGGTCCCGGGGATGCCAGATCGGGCCCTCGGTGAAGGTGAAGCCGCTGCCGATCACCTCGACCGCGGCATCCCGGTCAACGAGCCCCCAGAATCTGTCGTCGTTGGCGCGCAGGGTCATTGTTCAGCCTCCTGTTGACGGTTTGGAAGAATGTGTCGAGACGTCACGCCCCCCAGGTCTTGGCCGACGTGAAGCTGTTGATCGACAGCTCCTCGTCGAAAGCCACCACCCGGCCCTCGCGGCGGGGCTCGCTGCGGCCCTCGCGCTTGGCGTCGAGGGCGGCCAGCACCCGCTCGGGGGTGATCGGGAACTCCGTGACCCACACCCCCACAGCGTCGTGGATGGCGTTGGCGATGGCGGCGGGCTGGGCGTTGTTGGACATCTCGCCGATGCCCTTGGCCCCGTAGGGGCCGCCCGAGGACGGGTTCTCCATCAGCACGTTCTTGATCTCGGGGAGCTCGGCCATGGTCGGCACGTGGTAGGTGTTCATGCCGTCGCCCCGATGCTCGGCGGTCGGATAGTAGGGGTAGCAGTCCTCCAGCAGACCGAAACCCAGGCCCATGACCGCGCCGCCGTCGATCTGGCCCTCAACCAGGGTGGGGTTCATGGCCCGGCCGATGTCGTAGGCCTGGGTGAGGCTCAGCACCCGCACGTCCCCGGTCTCGTCGTCCACCTCGACTTCGGCCGTGCAGGCCGCGTAGGAGATGGCGGCGTGGGGCGGCTTGTCCACCTCCCCGGTGGTGGGGTCGATGATGGCCGCGCCCGGGTTGAGGTGGGCGCCGTCGCCGGTGAGCAGCTCACCGTGCACGAAGGTGGCCGCCCCGGCCACCTCGTCCACGCCCATCGACTTGGCGGGCGTGCCCTTGACCGACACCGCGCCGTCGGCCACCTCAAGGTCGGCCGGATCGATTTCCAGTTCTCGCGACGCCACCGCCAGGATGCGCTCACGCACCTGGCGGGCCGCCTTGAGCACCGCGTTGCCGGCCACGAACGTGGCCCGGGAGGCGAAGGTCCCGGTGCACATGGGCGAGGAGTCGGTGTTGGAGTTGTCGTAGGTGACCCAGTCGTAAGGCACGCCGATCGTCTCGGCCACGATCTGCGACTGGACGGTCTTGGAGCCGTTGCCGATGTCGGCCGTGCCCGAGAACACGTCCACCCGGCCGTCGGGCTTGACCTTGATCCAGGCCTGCGACGGATCGCCGTTCTGGTTCATGCCTGTCGGGTACTCGACGGTGGCGAGGCCCTTGCCTCGGTGCACAGCCATCAGTGACCTCCTCGCTCAACTCGGTCCGGTGTTCTCCCAGATCCCGTCAGCGGCCCCGCTGCGCGGTACGGGCTGGTCGTGAGCGACACCATCAGTGACCTCCTCCTGATCCGATCTGGGCCACCAGGTGGTCCGGCAGCATGTCGCCGGAGCGCTGCTCCCTGGTCATCGCCCGCAGGCCGTCGCCCAGCTCGACGCCGGTGGCGGCCGCCAGAGACTGGAGCACCTCCACCGTGCTGGGATCCTCGTAGGCGATGCGGTTGGGCGAAGTGTCGTTGACCCGGTTGGCGTTCTTGAGCCGGAACTCGTAGGGGTCCATGCCCAACTCCTTGGCGACCCGCTCGGCGTGTACCTCGATGGCGGTGGACAGGCCGGTGACGCCGTAGCCCCGCATGGCGGTGGTGGGAATCTTGTTGGTGAACACCACGTAGCCGTCGAAGTGCAGGTTGGGGATGCTGTATGCGCCGGTGTGGTGGAAGCTGTGCTTGGTCAGGCCGTACACCGAGAAACGGCCGTAGGCGCCGGCGTCGTGGATGGTGAGCATCTTGCGGCCCAGGATCCACCCGTCGCTCGTGACCGCGTCGATGATCTCCATGTGCCAGGGACCGCGGTTTCCCGAGGCGAGCATCTCCTCCTCCCGGGTCCAGCGCCACTTGACGGGCTGCCCCGACTTCTGCGCGGCCAGCGCAGTCAGCGTGTCCGAGGCGGTGTCAACCTTGCCGCCGAAGCCGCCGCCGACGGTGCCGCCCACCATCTTGACCTCGCTCATGGGCAGTTGGAGGTGCGAGCACACCACGCCCAGCGAGAAGTACATCGCCTGGGTGCAGGTGTGGATGGTGAGGCGCCCGTCAGGCTCGGGAATAGCCACGCAAACCTGGGTCTCCAGGGGGACCTGCTCCACGGACTGGGTCCGGTAGACGCCCGACACGATGAGGTCGGCCGCGTCCATGGCCGCATCGATGTCGCCCTTGCGGATCTGGCGGACGTCGAGGTTGCCCTCGTACTGGTCGTACCAGTTGCCGAAGGTGTCGTTGATCACCGGTGCGTCGCCGTCGAAGCCGAGGCGGACATCGAACAGCGCGGGCAGCTCCTCGTAGTCCACCTCGATGGCGGCGCACGCGGCCCGGGCGATGTCCACGGTGTCGGCGGCCACCAGCGCGATCGGCTGGCCCCGGTAGCGCACATGGTCCTTGGCCAGCAGGGGCTCGTCGCCGGGGATGCCCGCGCCGGAGAGGTGGCCGTACACCAGCAGGGGCACGTCGGCGTGGGTGACCACGGCATGCACGCCGGCCATGGCGGCGGCCGCGCCGGTGTCGAGGCGGGTGATCCGGGCGTTGTGGTGCACCGAACGCAGGGCGGCAGCGTGCAGCATGCCCGGTACCCGCACGTCGTCCACGTAGGTGGTGCGACCGGTCACGTGGCCCACTCCGTCGTAGCGCGGCAGGCGAGCTCCTACGACCTTCATGTCTGACCTCCTCGGTGTGTCAAGCGGTCGGCGGCTCTCACGACTCGGCCCCCGCGATGGTCACGTAGGTGTTGTTGGCGCTGGACGCCGTGGACGCCGTGTCGAAGGTGTCGCCCCGGGCGACGGCGGCCACGGCCTCAAGGATCTTCACGTACCCGGTGCAGCGGCAGTAGTGCCCGGCCAGGGCCTCGCCGATGTCGCCGGTGTCGTCCGACCCTCCCCCACCGACGTAGGCGGTGGCCGCCACGATCAGGCCGTCAGTGCAGAATCCGCACTGGGCGGCGTAGTGGTGGATGAAGGCCTGCTGGACCCTGGACAGGTCCTCGGGCGTGCCCAAGCCTTCGACGGTGGTGACTTCGGCGCCGTCAACGGCGCAGACCGCAGTGAGGCACGACCGGCGGGGCTGGCCGTCCACCAGCACCGTGCACGCCCCGCAGCCGCCAGACTCGCAGCCCGCCTTGGGGCTGGTGATGTCCAACTCCTCCCGCAGCACGGTCAACAGCGAAGTCAGCGGCGGCGACTGCACCGTCCGGGCCACCGAATTGACGGTCAGTTCCATGTCACTCTCCCAGCTGCTCGAGGGCCCGGCCGACGTAGACGGGAAGCACCCGCCGACGGTACGCCGCCGACGCCAGAACGTCGTCGTAGGGGTCGGCATCGGCGACGGAGGCATCCGCCGCCTCAGCGATCGAGCCGCCGCCGGCCAGCACGGCCTCCGCCGAGAGCAGCCGGCAGGCGTCCGGCGCCGCGCCGGTTGCCGCGATGGTCACGTTCCCGTCGGCGCCGCGGACCGCGCTTACCGACATGGCGGTCAACGACTGGGTGTGGTGCCGTCGCAGCGCCACGAACGAGCCGGCCTCGGGAACCGCGAAAGCGATGTCTAGCAGCAGCACCCCGGGCCGGGCCCCGCCTGAGGCTGCGAAGTCGGCTATGCCGCCGGTGTGGGTGCCGTCGGGATCGGCCCAGCGAAGCACCGCACCGAGCGCCAGCAGCGGGCCGCGCATATCGCCGTATGGGGCGGGCGAGCAGATGTTGCCGCCGATGGTGGCCTGGGCCTTCACCTCGTTGTCTCCGACGTCGGCCGCGCATGCACCGACGGGAGCATCCAGCCTCGCGCAGGCCGCGAGGGGAGCTGCCGCGCCGACCGTCATGCGTCCGTTCGACCTCGAGATCCCGTCCATCTCGGCCCGGCCGAGCCACACAGCTCGCTCCACCTCGACCTGGCCCAAAGTGTGCTGAGGCACCAGCAGCGTGCCGCCCGCCAGCACCGTCGCGAACGGCTGCGCCGTTACGGCGGCCACCGCCTCAGCCTCGGAGGACGGCATGCTCACCGCAGCCGTTGATGTCATGGCAACCTCCTGGTGGTGCTTCGACCCCGCCCGCGACAGACCGACCCGGCACCTCTAGCGCTGTCCTCGGATTCAAGTTGACCCCGGCAGCCTGCAACAGGCACCAGCGGAGCAACCTGCCCACCCCCATAGGAGTGGCTCCAAAGCACTAGTCGCACCATCAGCCCTCCAGTGGTCTATGGGCGGGGTGGGAGCTTGGGACGGTCCTGGTAGCGGGCGTTGAGGATCATGGCCACCAGCTCGGTGCGGGACTGCACGTTGAACTTCATCAAGATGTTGCTCACATGGTTCTTTACCGTGTAGATGCTCAGATAGAGGCGCTCGGCGATCTCGGCATTGGACAGGCCCGTGGCCAGCAGGTCCGCTACCTCGCGCTCACGGTCGGTCAGATCCCGCAGCACGTCGTGGTCGGAGGCGATCAGACGAGTGACCGACGAGTCCATGGCCGACTGCCCCGCGGCAGTGAAGCGGATGGACGCGGCCAGATCGTCGCCCGTGACGCTCTTGAGCTGGAAGCTGGTGGCCCCGGCTTCGAGAGCAGAGCGCAGCAGCGCCCCGTCGGTGAAGCTGGTCAGGGCGAGGACTCTGGTGTCGGGAGCCCGGCGGGCGATCTCGGCGATGGCCTCCACTCCCCCGCCTCCCGGCATTATCAGGTCCATCACCACCACGTCGGGGTGCATCTCCACCACCCGGTCCACGGCGACGACGCCGTTGTGGGCCGTGCCCACCACCTCGATGTCGTCGTAGCCGTCGAGGCAGGCGGTCACGCCCTCGCGCAGCAGGTCGTGATCGTCCACCACTACCACCCTGATCGTTCCGCCGGATGCGGCGCTCATGGCGACTGCTCCGGGGGTCGCACAAGCAACTCGATCACTTCGGGGACCGACACCGACACCGTCGTCCCCTCTCCCAGGCGGCTGTCGACATGCAGTGATGCACCGATGGCCTCGGCCCGCTCAGCCATGATGCGCAGTCCGAAGTGCTCCGAGGCCGATCCCATCTCGAAGCCCTCGCCGTCGTCTCTCACCCGCATCTCGAGAACGTCGCGCGTCACCTCGACGGAGATATGCACGCCCTCGGCGTCGGCGTGCCGGGAGACATTGTTGAGCGACTCCTGCAGTATTCGGTAGAGCGCCACCTTGACGGTCGGCAGCGGCTCCACCTCGCGGTCGAGGTGAACTTCGCACTTGGCCCGGCGCCGGCTCTCGAAGGCGGACACCAGCTGGTGGACCAGGTCCGCGAACGGAGTCTCCTCGATGACCGAGGGACGCAGCTCCAGCAGCAGGGTGCGCATCTCCGACAGGGCTCCCGCGGTCAGAGCATGCAACCTGTCGGCCCGGTCGCGCTGCTCGGCGCTGAGATCGGACGCCCGGGCCAGAGTCTCGGCCAGCAGGGTCGCCGTCCACAATGTCTGGCTGACCGAGTCGTGAAGGTCGTTGGCCAGGCTCTGGCGCTCCTCCAGCGCGGCCAGCGAGCGGGCCATCACCAGCGAGCGGCTGTTGGATATGGCCGAGGACGCCTGATCGGCCAGGATGGCCAGGCGGTCCACGTCGGAGTCGCTCAGGTCCTGGTCCGGGCGGGGCTCGATGACGAGGCAGCCGAGTGCCCTCTCCGCTGCCTCCAGCGGCAGCACCACCGCCCCGTTCACCTTCGACATTGCGGCGCGGCCGCCCGCGGCGGCCCTAGAACTGCCGTCCTCTGTGGTCTCCTCGGGTGGAGACCATCCACCGAGAGGGTCGGTGACGCGGGTGTGCGGCTCGGGAGCGCCGCGGTCGGGACGGCCCGGATGTCGCTCGCCGGCCAGTTCGAGCACTCCGGTGTTGTCGTAGAAGGCGACGTAGCTGCGCTCGTGGTCGCAGAGCCGCTCGACACCGATGAGCACCTGCTCGATCACGTCGTCGAGCTGCAGCGAGCGGGCGACCGCGGCTGCGGTGTCGCGCAATGCCTCGGCATGGCTGCGCTGGGCTCGCTCCTGGGCCTCCAGCCTGACCCGCTCCTCAACCTCCCGCCTCAGCGTCTGGTTGGCCCGCGACAGCTCGGAGGTGCGCTCCCGCACCCGTTCGTCGAGGTCCTCGAGGGTGCTCTGCAGCTCGGCTTCGGCCTCGATCTTGGAGGTGATGTCGGTGAACGTGCCCAGCGTGCCCACGACCCTGCCGTCGAAATCGGTAAGCGGCACCTTGTTGGTCTCGACCCAGATCACCCGCCCGTCCGCGATGCGGACCTGCTCGCGCAACCCGATGAGCGGCTCACCCGTCTCCATGACCATGCGGTCGTGGTCCTGGAACCAGGGCGTTCCGCTGCGGGGAAGCTCGGCATTGCCCCAGGCGCAGTCGGCGTCCGTCTTGCCGACCAGCTCGCTCGGATGACCGACCCCGGCGTACTCGGCGAGCTTGCGGTTGCAGCCCAGGAACCTCGAGTCGGCGTCCTTCCACCAGATGGCGTGGTGCACGCTGTTGAGCACGAGCTCGAAGATGTGCCGGCTGGCCTGAAGCGCCTCATCACCCTCCAGCTCGCCCCGCAACATGGCGGCATTGAGCGAGAGGGCGCCGACGGAGGCCATGCCGCCGCGATCATAGCCGTCGCCGGATCGCCGGCCGGCAGCCGGCGCGCCCGCGCGCTCCGCTATTTCGGTAAGGGTCGGATCTGGCATTTGTACAGGTGTGGTTGTCAAGGTTGTCTCAGGCGTCCACGCCCAGATAGGTGCTCTGGAGCTGTGTCGATTCCAACAGTTCAGCGGCGGTCAACTCGATCTCGATGCGACCGGAGGTCATCACCAGCTGACGGGCCGACATGGCGGTGGCCGCCCGCAGGTTCTGCTCCACCACCAGCACCGCCACTCCCTCGGACACGAGCCGATGCACCACGGCGATCAGGTCGTCCACGATGCTCGGGGCTAGCCCCTCCGACGGCTCGTCCATCACGATGAGAGGGGTGTTGAGCAGCAGGGCCCGGCCCACGGCCAGCATCTGCTGCTCACCCCCGGAGAGCTCGGCGCCACCGTTGCTGCGGCGGTCGGCCAGACGGGGGAACAGCTCGTAGACGGCCGTCGGCGTCCAGCGCTTGCCTCGCGATTCGGGCGCCAGCATGGCCAGATGCTCCTCCACCGTGAGCGACGGGAAGAGGCGGCGCCCCTGGGGGACGTAGGCGATCCCGGAGCGGGCCACCTTCTCGGGAGCGAGGCCGTCGATGCGGCGGCCCGAGAAGGTGATGGCACCCGCGGTGGGCGACACCATCCCCATGATCGTCTTGCACAGCGTGGACTTGCCCATGCCGTTGCGTCCGACGATGCAGACCGATTCGGTGCCCATGGAGAAGGTCAGGCCGTCCAGCACCCGCGAGGTGCCGTAGCCGGCCTGCAGATCCTCCACGGTCAGAAGGGAGTCCGCCGCGGTCACGGGTCCGCTCCTCGCAGGCCTGCCTCGCTTCCGAGGTAGATGGCGTGCACCAGCGGGTCGACCCGTATCTCGTCGGGCGTGCCGCTGGCCACCGTCTCACCCTCGTTCATCACCATCACCCGCTGGGCGGCGCGCAGGGCGACGTCCATGTCGTGCTCGATCAGCAGCAGGGTGATGTCGGGGTCCAGGCTCAGCAGCAGCTGCACCAGGCGCTCCCTCTCCCCCCGCGACAGGCCCGAGGCCGGCTCGTCGAGCATGACGAACTCCGGCCCGGTCACCAGGGCCATGCCGATCTCGAGTTGGCGCTGCTGGCCGTGCGACAGGTCGCCGGCGGTGACGCCGATGACATCGGCGAGCCAGACCGTCTCGGCCATGGCCCGGGCCCTCTCCCGGAACTCGGCGTCGACACCGGAACGCAGCAGCGCCAGGTGCCGGCCCGAGCGCCCGGTCTGGGCGAGGTAGAGGTTGTCCTCCACCGTCAATCCCCGGAACAGCCGGGTCTTCTGGTAGGTGCGGGCCACTCCCAGGCGGGGACGGAACCGTGCCGGCAGCTCGGTGCAGTCGATCCCCTTGATGGTCACCCGCCCCGACGTGGGCTTGACGTCGCCTGCGATCACGTTGAACAGGGTGGTCTTGCCGGCGCCGTTCGGTCCGAGCAGCGCCAGGCGGTCGCCCTTCCAGACCTGGAGGTCCACGCCTCCGAGGGCTTGCAGGCCACCGAACGCCACCACCACCGCCTCCAGGTTCAGGAGGGAACCGCGCCTGTCGGCGGAGGCGGCGGCGGCAGCGTCGGTGTTCATCGGTGACTCAGCTCAGGTGATTGAACCGCTCAGTCGGTTGGTGGACGGTTCGCTCAGCTCTGCGGAACGCCGTCGACCACTGGGATGGCGTTGCCGGCCCAGGGCAGATCGCGCGTCTCGCACACCGGGTTCTCACGGTCCGGTGGCGGCGTCTGCGGGCTGAACGTCCCACCGAAGCTCTGGTCCACGGCCGGGATCAGGGCAACGGTCTGCGACACCACCTCGTCGGCGTCGTTCAGCACGAGCTGCTGGACCGACGTGTCGACGATGGCCTGACGGTTCTCGTCGAGGGTGATGGTGCCGTAGGGCCCGTCGATCTCGATGTTGGCCAGAGCATCGCGCAGGGCGGCGTGGTTGTCGGACAGATCGCCGCCGACCTGCTCGAGGGCCATGATGAAGGCCAGAGCCGAGCTGTAGAAGCCGTAGAAGAACCCGAATCCGGCGGCAGCCGCGGGCGAACCGGGCTCCATGCCGGACATGGGGCTCACCAGCGAGTCCCACGCGGCTTCGGCCGACGCCAGGTACTCCTGGATCGCCGGGGTGGAGACGTCGCCGGGCAGGGTGGCGAAGCCGCCCACGTAGGCCCCCGCGATGTCGGTTCCCAGAGCCGCGGCCAGCGCGGGGCTGAAGAACAGGTTGCCCGCGTGCTGGTCGCCGGTCAGGTCGCCCTTGGCCGCGAGGAAGGCCTCCAGCGAGGCGTTGGTGCCCGAGCCGCCGACGGCCCAGAAGTAGCCGTCGACCTCGTCCGGGTCGGGAAGCTGCTGGACGAACGACGAGTAGTCGGTGGTGCCCAGGGGCGGGAACACCCTCGATATGACCTCTCCGCCGACCGCGCAGAACTCGGCGATGAAGCCCGCCGTGGAGGTCCAGCCGAAGCTGTAGTCATCGGCGATCACGGCCGCGGTGTCCCATCCGGCCTCGTTGTGGAGGATGTCTCCGAGACCAGCGTTCCACTGGGCGCCGTCGCCGTTGAACCGGAAGAAGTTCGGGGCCTGGACGACCATGGTGGTCTCCTGGGCACCGGCGATCCCGTTGAGGAAGGTCACGTCGGGATGGTCCTTCGCGTAGTTGGCGATCGCGATGCTCTCGTCACCCGAGAGCGGGCCGATCACCACGTTGGCGCCGTCCTGCTCGACGATCTTGCGAACTTCCTGGATGATGCGGTCGGGTGTGTCGTCACCGCAGCCGATGCCGACGACCTCGATGGGCACGCCGGCCACCACAGCGCCGCTGAATCCCTCCAGCGCGCTGGTGGGCGAGTTCGATGTCCCGCCCGCGAAGGTGATGAACGGCAGCGACGCACCGGCCACGACGTCCTCGTGGAACGCGCCGAAGGCGCCCTCGCACTCGCCGAGGATGCCGAGGTGCACGAGCGCGTGGTCGTCCATCTCCTCCATCTCCTCCATCTCCTCCATCTCTTCCATCTCCTCAGGCTCTGCCTCGGGTTCGGCCTCAGGCTCGGCCGGGGCCTCGGGCTCCGCCGGGGCGGCCGTTGTCGCCGGCGCAGCCTCGCCGTCGTCGTCGTCGCCGCAAGAGGCGGCGAGCAACGCGAACACGGCAACGATGCCGACAAGGCTCAGGAGCCTTCGGAAGGTTGGCTTGTATCTCATGGAGTGGTCCTTTCTCTCATGGGCTGAATCCCCTCCATTAGGGGGCGGACATGCGTCCGCTTCGGACCGCGTGTGCGGTCGCGAACTTGGTGAATAAGTTCATGGCTTCGAACCGGCCGCGGCTTCGGCCGGGCCGGCTCCGGATCCCCGCGACAGATGGACCAGACGGCGCAGGCCCAGCCGGATGCGATCGATGATCCCGGCCAGGCCGTCGGGCGAGAGGATCATGATAAGCAGCACGAGCACGCCGACGATGGTGTTGAAGCGGGCCTCGGTGATGCCGATGTGGTCGACGAGGGGGAGGTTGCGCAGGTAGTTGTTGGCCGCCACGAACACGAAGGCGCCCAGCCAGGCGCCCTCGAGGCTGAGGGTGCCGCCGATGACGGCCACGATCAGCAGGTCGAGGGTGGGGCCGATCGATATCGACGTGGGGTCGATCTGGCCGTTCCACCAGACGTTGAACACGCCAGCCAGACCGGCGGTGAAGCCCGCCAGGGTGAACGCCAGGGTGCGGTGCAGCGACACGTTGAAGCCCAGCGAGGCCATACGCACCGGATCGTCGCGGATGCCCTGAAGTGCCAGCCCGAACGGGGTGACGGCCAGCACCCGGAAGGCGACATAGACCAGCACCGAGAGCACCACCAGGGCGAGGTACATGCGCTGGGGGTGGTCCTCGAACAGGCCGGGCGGGTCGATGCCGGTGATCCCGCCGAAGCCCGACAGCGGGGTGATCGACCCGAACACGTAGTAGCCGATCACCGCGTAGGTGAGGGTGATCATCAGGAAGTAGATGCCGGTGGTGCGAGACGCCAGCGCGCCCAGCACGAAGGCGACCGCGGTGGTGACCGCCAGGGCGAACAGCACCGCCACCCACGGGTTCCAGCCGAGCTTGAGACCCTTCGACCAGGCGTCCTGGGCGACGACGGCGTTGCCGACCATGAAGCCGGCCACCCCCGCCAGCAGGTACTGGGCCAGCGAGACCATGCCTCCGTAGGCCGCCAGGAACACGATGGTGGCTGCCGCGATCCCGAGGATCATGGTCCGGGTCATCACGAACTCGACGAAGAAGTTCGAGCCGAACAGGGGCAGCAGCAGGGCCAGCGCGGTGGCCGCGGCCACGACCACGTTGCGGGCCGACAGCAGCCGCCGGAGGGTTCGGCGCGACTGGGCCCGCCCGGGCGCGGCGCCTGTCGGGCTCATTCGACCCGTCCGTAGAGGCCGGCGGGTCGCACCGCCAGCACCACCGCCAGCAGGGCGAACGTGAATATAACCGAGTAGTAGGTGTACCCGGCGGGCAGGTACGCGGGCGAGAGGGCCACCACCATGCCGTACAGCAGCGACCCGGCCACCGCCCCCTTCACTGACCCGAGCCCGCCGATGATCACCACCACCAGCGAATTGAGCAGCCAGGCACCGTCAACTCCCGGCGCCACCGAGCCGGCGAACGACCCGCCCAGCACGCCGCCGACCCCCGCCAGGAACGACCCGACCACGAACGTGATCGCGAACACCAGCGTGATGTTGATGCCCAGCGCCCGGACCATCTCCTGATCGTCCACGCCGGCCCGGATGACCATGCCCATGCGGGTGCGGTTGAGCCACAGCCAGAGCAGCGCGCCCACCAGCAGCGCCACCCCCAGCATGAACAGCCGGCTGGTGGCGTAGCGCTCGCCCACGATCTCGAAGAAGTGGGTGACGGCGCCGGGCCACTTCAGCGGCTGGGCCACGCCGCCGAAGTGGGCCAGCAGCTGGTCGGCCGCGATCACCGAGATGGCCAGCGTGATGAGGGCCTGGCGCAGGTCCTGGCCCTGGTTCCAGCGCAGCAGCAGCTGCTGCATGAGCAGGCCGAGGAGGGCGACGACGGCTCCGGCCGCGAGCAGCGGCAGGATCCAGGCCAGCAGACTCACATCGCGGGCGTCGATGTTGGCGTCCTTGCCGACCATGTTGGTCTGGATCTCGTGCGCGACATAGGCCGCGCCGAGGAACAGCGACCCGTGGGCCATGTTGACCGTGCGCATCAGGCCGAAGATCAGGGTGAACCCCGACGCCACCACGAACAGCAGCCCCGCGAAGGTGACGCCGTCCAGCAGCGTGACCACGAACTCGCCGGGCTCCCGGATGGCCGGGCCGGCCGATGTGTTGCGGGCCAGGACGAGGACCCACAGGGCCGCCGCGGCCAACGGCACCCACACCGCGGCACGCGACACCCATCGCGGCAGCACGAATGGCCGCCTGAGCTGAAGTTCCCGCTCGTCGACAACGTGCGCGGTCAACTAGCCCTCCAACCGCTAGCCCGCGCCGAAGGTAGTTTGGGAGGCCCGGCCGCGCCCAGCGGCCCGAGAGCCATTGTCACCCCTACGTGCGGGCCAGTCCTATAGAACTACGCCGGCCGGGCCGCCCTCCGCTGGCGAATTCCCGTTGGGACCCATCCCAGCTCCCCCGTCACAGGACGGGGCGCCCCGAGTGCCAACAGTCCGCTGTCCGTGCCTACCATGTCGGCTCATGACTTCTTCTGGACGTAGGGCCCTGGTCACCGGAGCCGGGTCGGGCATCGGCGCGGCGTGCGTCGACCGGCTGCTGGCCCAGGGCTGCCGGGTGACTGCGGTGGACCTGCACGCCGGTGACATGGCCACCCGGGCCGGTGAACTGGACGCCGTCTGCGAGGTCGACGTCACCGACGCCGCCGCGGTGCGGGCCATCGACGGCATCGACCGGATGGACATCGTGGTGCAGTCCGCCGGTGTCGTCGGGCCCAACGTGCCGTTGCTGGAGACCCCCCTGGACGGCTGGGAGCGCACCTTCGACGTGAACGTCACCGGGATCTTCAACGTGATGCAGGCCACGCTGGGAGGCATGGTGGAGCGGGGCTGGGGCCGGGTCGTCAACATCGCCAGCATCGCGGGCAAGGAGGGCAACCCGAACCTGAGCGCCTACTCGGCCAGCAAGGGAGCGGTCATCGCCCTCACCAAGTCGGTGGCCAAGGAGCTGGCCACCACAGGCGTGCTGGTCAACTCGATCGCGCCCGCGGTGATCGCCACCCCCATGAACCTCGAGACCGCCCCCGAGGTCCTGGAGTACATGCTGTCGAAGATCCCGATGGGACGGCTCGGCGAGACCTCCGAGGTGGCCGCGCTGGTGGGCTGGCTGTGCTCCGAGGACTGCTCGTTCAGCACCGGCGCCTGTTACGACATCTCCGGAGGGAGGGCGACTTACTGATGGCCGAGCACTTCCTTGTGACCGGGGCCGACGGATGCATCGGCGCCTGGACGGTGCGCCTGCTGCTCAACGAGGGCGTCGAGGTGACCACCTTCGACATCGGTGCCAACGACAGCCGGCACCGGCTCGTCGCCGAGGGCGCCCCGCTCCGCTTCCGTCGAGTGATCGGTGACATCACCGACCGGGCCGCGGTGGTGGACGCCATGGCCGGCGTCGACCGGGTCATCCACCTCGCCGCGCTTCAGGTGCCGTTCTGCAAGGCCGATCCCAGCGGCGGCGCGGCGGTCAACGTCCAGGGCACGGTGAACATGTTCGAGGCCGCGGTGGAGCACGGCATCTCGCCGGTGGCCTACGCCTCGAGCGCGGCCATCTTCGGGCCCGTCGACCTCTACCCCGAGCCGGTGCTCGGGCCGGACGCCCTCCCCAAGCCGGCCACGCTGTACGGCGCCTACAAGGTGGCCAACGAGCAGACGGCCGCGGTGTACGCGGCCGACCACGGGCTGACCTGCGTGGGGTTGCGCCCCTTCACCGTGTACGGCGCCGGCCGCGATCAGGGGGTCACCTCGCAGCCCACAGCCGCCATCTACAGCGCCGTGCGGGGCCAGCCGTACCGAGTCGGGTACGGCGGAGTGACCGACTTCCACTACGCGCCCGACGTGGCCCGGGCGTTCATCGCCGCCGCCCGGGTGGACCTCGACTCTCCTGCGGCACCGGCCGTGAATCTCCGAGGCCACGTGACGTCGGTGGACGACTTCGTGAACCGGGTCCGCCGCATCACCGGCTTCGACGACCTCGGCGTCGGCACCGAGCCGCTGCCCTTCGCCCACGCTCTGTCGCCGGCGGGCCTGACCGAACTCCTGGGCGACATCGAGCCCACCCCGCTGGACGACGCCATCGCCGAGACGGCCCAAATCCTGTCCGCCGGCCTCTAGCCGGCCCGATCCGCAACGGATCGTTGGCACGTCGATCGAGGCGATGCTTCACTAGCGGCAATCTCCGCCGACACGCGAATGGAGGAACGGCATGGGCCGCGCCATTGTCAAACCGGGACTCGACCTCGGGATCGTCACCAACAACGGCGACGCGATGCTCGAGTTCTACCGGGACGTCGTGGGACTCGAGTTCGAGGCCACGATGAAGCTCGAGGCGGTCGGGATCTCCCGGATGGACCGGCTGCGCTGCAACGACAGCGTCCTGAAGCTCGTCACGACCATGGGCGAGGTGCCGGCCGGGGTGGGCGGCGGCCTTGAGGGCAGCACCGGCATGCGCTACTTCACCATCACGGTGGACGACATTGCGGCTGCGGTGGCCGACTGCGAGGCGGCCGGCAGGCCAATTGTGTGGCCTCTGCTGGAGGTCCGTCCCGGCGTGACGATCGCCATGGTGGAGGATCCCGACGGCAACTGGGTGGAGTTCATCCAGGTGGCCTGATCCGGAGGCGCGAGACTGCATTCCGGTTGCCCGGCCCGCGCAGATACGCTGCGCGTTGTGACCGCCAGGAGGCGGCACGCCTGGAACTTCACACCCGATCTGCCGTTGCGGTCGGCCCCGTTCCTGCACTAGCCGCTGCGCCCCGACAAGACAAGCCGTGACGCCGGGCGGAGAAGCGGCCGGCACGGTTGATGGTCAGGGCCGGCGGACTCAGTGCCGTGACGCCGGGCGGAGGAGCGGCCGAAGGGGCCGGTGTGCGTCGGGGGCTGCAGGTCCGCCCGCTCCGCCGGCCCGGGGGCACCACGAGTACAGCAGGCAAGTTCAACCCGACCGGCCGGGAATTCTGGCATGCCCCTTCGCTTCCCGGAGTGACTGCCGATCGAGTCTGCTAGCTTCCGCCTCCGTCGAACTCGAGACCCGAGGAGGCCACCCCAATGGCAAGTTCGTCCCCCCGGAAGCCCGCGGCAGTGCTGGCTGCCCTTGCTGCCCTGGCCCTGATCGCCGCGACCGCGGCGCTGGTGTCGCCGGCCGGCGCGCAGGAGACGCCGGTGCCCATCAGCGCCGACACCTTCTCGCTCACCATCCTCCACAACAACGACGGCGAGTCGAAGCTGCTGCCCGACGAGGACGCCGGCTTTCCCGGTGTGGCCCGCTTCGCCACGCAGATGAAGGAGCTGCAGGCCGCGGCCGCCGACTCCGGGGTGGTCACCCTCACCTCGGGCGACAACTTCCTGGCCTCCCAGGAACTGAACGTCTCGCTGTCCCGCGAGGGCGCCCTCTACGACTCGATCGCGCTCAGCGGCCTGTACGACGCGATGGCGCTGGGCAACCACGACTTCGACCTGGGCCCGGAGGTGACGGCCCGGTTCATCGAGGGGTTCGACCCGGCGGTGCCTTTCCTGTCGGCCAACGCCGACTTCTCCGGCGAGCCCGTGCTGCAGGCGCTGGTCGACTCCGGCGTGCTGGCCGGCAGCGCCGTCGTGGAGACCGGCGGGCAGCAGGTCGGCGTGATCGGCGCGGTCACTCCCCTGCTCCGCAACATCTCGACGCCGCGCAACGTGGCGATCTCCGGCGTGCTGGCCGCGGTGCAGGCCGAGGTCGGGTCGCTGACCGAAGCCGGAGTCGACAAGATCATCCTGGTCAGCCACCTCCAGGGGGTGTCCGAGGAGGTCGCGCTGGTGGCCGACCTGGCCGGAGTGGACGTGGTCATCGCCGGCGGCGGAGACGACCTCCTGCGCAACGAGGGCGACACCTGCATGCCCGACGACGAGCCGGCCGGCCCCTACCCGATGCTGGTGGCCGACTCGACCGGCACCGACGTGCCGGTGGTCACCGCGCCCGGCGGCTACCGCTGCATCGGCGCGCTGACCGTCGTATTCGACGGTGACGGCAGCATCGTCAGCCACTCGGGCCGCTCCGTCGGCGTGAGCTTCGCAACAACGCCCGATCCGGCGGTCCAGTCGAGCGTGATCGAGCCCCTGGCCGCGGCCGTGGCCGAGATCGACGCCGACGTGATCGGCACCAGCGAGGTCGACCTGGACGGGCGCCGGGCCAGCGTGCGCACCGGCTCCTCCAACCAGGGCAACCTGCACGCCGACGCCCTGCGGGCCACCGCCGCCAACCTGGCCGCGGACTTCGGCACGCCGATGCCCGACGTCGCCATCCAGAACGGCGGCGGGATCCGCAACGACGCCGTGATCCCGGCCGGGCCGATCACCGCCGGCGACACCTGGGACATCGCCCCGTTCCGCAACTTCGTGGTGGTGGCCGAGGTCTCCCGCGAGACCTTCCATGTGCTGCTGGAGCAGGCCGTGGACCGGATCCCGGGCGCCGGGGGCCAGTTCCCGCAGGTCTCGGGGTTCACCTTCAGCTACGACCCGTCGGCGCCGGCCCGCGAGACCGACCGGGCCGGCGACTGCTCGCTGGCCGGCGATCCGGGGTCGAGGATCCGCGACGTGACCCTCGACGACGGCACCGCCGTCGTGCGCGACGGCGCGGTGGTGCCGGGCGGTCCGGTGGTGCTGGTCACCATCGACTTCCTGGCCAACGGCGGCGACTGCTACCCGCTGGGCGACATCGAGTTCACCAAGCTGGGCGTCAGCTACCAGCAGGCCCTGGCCAACTACATCGCGGAGGATCTGGGCGGCACGATCACCGCCACCGACTATCCCGAGGGCGGCGACGACCGCATCGTTGCGGTGGAGGCCGAACCCGAGCCGGTCACGGTCACCGTCAAGCGGGGCGACAGCCTCTGGCGGATCGCCCGGATCCACCTCGGCTCGGGCGACCGCTGGCGCGAGATCTTCGACCTCAACCGGGGCCGGGTGCAGGCCGACGGCCGCAGCCTGCGCAACCCGGACCTGATCCTGATCGGCTGGGTGCTGGAGCTGCCTGCCGGCTAGACCTCAGCCTGAACGCCTGCGGTCCGGCTCCCGGGCCGGGCTGCAGGCGTCAGGTGTAGTCCTGGTACTTCTCCAGGTAGCGGACAGGGCGGCTGAGGGCGTCCTTGCGGAACGGGTCGCCCAGTTCCTTGGTACACATGGCCTCGATGACGGTGGTGCGTCCCCCGTTCATCTGGGCGTCGACGGCCGCTGTCAGCGCCGGCCCGACGTCCTCTAGCTGGTGGACCCGCACGCCGTCGGCGCCCATCGCCCGGGCCACCTCGGACCAGTCCTCGCCCCCGTCGAGCTCGCCGGCCACGAAGCGCCGGCCGTAGAAGTCGACCTGGTTCTTCTTCTCGGCACCCCACTGGCGGTTGTGGAACACCACCGCGGTGACCGGGATGTCGTGGCGCACCGCGGTCATGGTCTCCACCATGCTCATGGCCCAGGCCCCGTCGCCGGCGTAGGCCACCGCGGGGCGGTCGGGAGCGGCCTTCTTGGCCCCGATGACGGTGGGCAGGGCGTAGCCGCAGTTGCCCCAGCTCATGGCGGCGAAGAACGACCGGGGCTCCTCGAAGCGCAGGTAGCTGTTGGCCACCGAGTTGATGTTGCCGATGTCGGTGGACACCATCACCCGCTCCGGCATGGCCCTCTCGAGCTCGCGCAGCACTTGGCGGGGGTGCATCCAGTCGTCGGGGGAGGCCGCGGCCTGCTTGATCATGTCCACGCTGAAGTCGTCGGTCTCCTCGGTCCATTCGTCGAGCTCGGCCTCCCATCCGGCCTTCTCCGCGGCGATGTCAGCGGCCCGCTGCACCCGGCCGGCGTCGCAGGCGAGTTCCCGGCCCGCCAGCCTGGTGCTCAGCGCGGCCGCGGCCGCGCCGGCGTCGCCGCAGATGCCCACGTCTATGCGCTTGACCAGGCCGAGCATCTTGCAGTCGGCGTCCACCTGGATGACCTTGGCCCCGGCGGGCCAGTAGTCGAGGCCGTGTTGGGGCAGGGTGCCGAACGGGCCGAGGCGCGTGCCGAGGGCGAGCACCACATCGGCCCGCGAGATGAGGCGCATAGCCGCCTTGGAGCCCTGGTACCCGAGCGGCCCGCACCACAGGGGATGCGAAGCCGGGAACGAGTCGTTGTGCAGGTAGCTGTTCACCACCGGGCACCCCAGGCGGTCGGCCAGCGCCACCGTGGCTGCCATGGCGTCGCCCATGACGACCCCGCCGCCGGCGATCATCACCGGGAAGGCGGCACCGGCCAGCAGCTCGGCCGCCTCGTCGAGGGTGCGATCCCCGCCGGGGCCCCGGTCGAGGCGCTGGGGATGCGGAATGTCCGCGTCGATGTCGCCGTAGAAGCGGTCGCGGGGGATGTTGAGCTGGGTGGGGCCCAGCTCCGACAGGGCCCGGTCGAAGCATCGGGCCGTGAGCTCGGCCATGCGGTGCTCGTTGTTGACGTGGCCCTGGTACTTGGTGAACTCCTCGAACATGGGCAGCTGGTTGGCCTCCTGGAAGCCGCCGAGGCCTATGCCCATGGTTCCGGCCTCGGGGGTGACGATCACTACCGGGCTGTGGGCCCAGTAGGCCGCCGCGATGGCGGTCACGCAGTTGGAGATGCCGGGGCCGTTCTGGCCGATCACCACTCCGTGGCGGCCCGACACCCGCGAGAAGCCGTCGGCCATGTGGGCCGCGCCCTGCTCGTGCACCACCGGCACCAGCTCGATGCCGGCCGGCTCGAAGATGTCCATGGCGTCCATGAAGGCGCTGCCCATGATTCCGAAGATGGTGTCGACGCCGTGGGCCACCATCGTCTCCACGAACGCCTCGCTGGGGGTCATGCGGGTCATCTCTGGGTCCCTCCGTCAGCCGCGATTTGTTGCGCCCGGCGCGCTCCGGGCAAGCTGTTAGAGCCTATAACAGATCTTGTAGACACCGCTCGCCCCCCGCGGTTTCTCGGGTGACTTCTGTGTCGTGGAGGCACCGTTTCTCACCCGAGATTCTCGCCACGGCCGCACTCCGCCAGTATGCGGGAAAGTTCGGGCGTGCCCGGCCGATCGGCTCGTCGCCGGATCAGGCTCTGAGGGAGCGGAAGCGGCGCAGGCGCAGGCTGTTGCTCACCACGAACAGCGACGACAGGCCCATGGCGGCCGCGGCAGCCATCGGGCTCAGCACGCCGGTGGCGGCCAGGGGGATGGCAGCCACGTTGTAGGCGAACGCCCAGAACAGGTTGACCTTGATGGTGGCCAGCGTGCGCCGCGACAGGGCGATGGCGTCGGGCACCGCCCGCAGGTCGCCGCCCACGACGGTGAGATCCGAGGCTTCTATCGCCACGTCCGTTCCGGTGCCGACCGCGATGCCGAGATCAGCCTGCGCCAGCGCCGGGGCGTCGTTGATCCCGTCGCCCACCATCGCCACTCGCTTGCCCGCTTCCTGGAGCCTCACCACCGCGCCCGCCTTGTCGGCGGGAAGCACCTCGGCGGTCACGTCGCGCACGCCGATGGCGTCGCCGACGGAACGAGCGGTGCGGCGGTTGTCGCCGGTAATCAGCGACACCTCCAGACCCATCTCCCTCATCTGCTGTACGGCCTGCCGGGACGTGGCCTTGACCGTGTCGGCCAGCGCGACGACGGCCTCCGCGACCGCCCCCCGGCCGACCAGGACCCCGGTGTGCCCGGCGGCCTCGCCTCTGGCCAGAGCCTCCTCAAGCTCGTCCGGGATCTCCTCGAAGAGCGGTCGCCGCCCCGCCCGGACCTCGGCACCGTCCACCCGGCCGACCACGCCCAGGCCGGGACGGTTCGAGAAGTCCGTGACGGTGCAGTTCGACGGCCAGCGCCGGGCGATCGCCGATCCGACGGGATGCTCCGAGCGCGATTCCAGCGCCCCGGCCAGCAGCCCCATGGCCGTGGCGTCCAACCCCGATACGGCCACGGTGTCCACCACCTCGAGGCGACCCTCGGTCACGGTGCCGGTCTTGTCGAGGATCACGGCATCCACCCGGCGGGTGTCCTCTAGCACCTCTGCGCCCTTGATGATCACGCCGAACTGGGCGCCGCGGCCCGTCCCGACCATCACGGCCAGCGGGGTGGCCAACCCCAGCGCGCAGGGGCACGAGATGATCAGCACCGCCACCGCCGCGGTGAAGGCCTCGGAGGCAGCCGATCCGACCAGGAACCAGACCCCGAGCGTGGCCACGGCAAGCACAATCACAACCGGCACGAACACGCCGGCCACCCGGTCGGCCAGCCGCTGCACCGCGGCCCGGCCGCCCTGGGCCTCGTCCACCAGGCGCACGATCTGGGCCAGAGCAGTGTCGGCCCCGACCCTGGTGGCCTCCACCTCCAGGGTGCCGTCGGCGTTGACGGTCGCTCCGATCACCTCGTCGCCCGGTGACACCTCCAAGGGGACGGGCTCGCCGGTCACCATCGACATGTCCACCGCCGAGGCGCCGCTCACCACCACGCCGTCGGTGGCGATCCGCTCGCCGGGGCGGACGACGAAGACCATCCCCACGGCAAGGTCCTCAGCGGGTATCTCGGTGCCGTCGGTGAGGCGGGCGGTGGAGGCGCTCAACCGGGCCAGGGCCCTCACCGCCTCGCCCGAGCGGCGGGTCGCCCGAGCCTCCAGCCACTTGCCCAGGACCACCAGGGCGACGATCACGGTGCCCGTCTCGAAGTAAACGTGGCCGCCGTCGACTCCGGCCACCAGCACCACAGTCGACCAGATCCACGCCGCGGTGGTGCCCAGCGACACCAACGTGTCCATGGTCGCAGCCCGGTGGCGGAGGTTGCGCAGCGCAGCCCGGTGGAAGCCCCATCCCGAGCCGAATATGACCACCGCGGAGGCCACCAGCGCAGCCCAGTGCCAGCCGTCGAAGCGCAGCGGCGACAGCATCGAAACGGCCATCACCGGCACACCCAGCACCACCGCTCCCACTAGCCGCCGGCGCAGGGCGGCGACGCGCCGCAGTTCGGCCTCGTCATGGGATTCCGGCCGCTCCGGCGCGGAGTAGCCCGCCTGCTGGATGGTCCGGCGCAGGACGGCATCATCGGTGCTGCCGTCGTGGAGGACGGTGGCCCGGCCCGACGCGAAGTTCACCCGCGCGTCGACCACGCCCTCAGCGGCGCCCAGCGCGCTCTCAACGCGGGCGGCGCAGGCGCCGCAGGTCATGCCGTCCACCCGGATGTCGGTCCGGACCTTCATCGACGACCCGGTTCCCATGCGCTCAAGGGTACGCCCGACACCCCGCGGATATTCCCGCCCGGAGGCCGAGCGGTCAACGGCGCCCGAGAGCAGCGCTTGAGCGACCCTTCGGGCAGACTGGCAAGGATGGCAAGGATGTCGTCGTCCGAATCGCGTTTCGCGGTCGCGGTGGGGCGGGTGCGGCCCGCGGTGGACGCCCTTCCCGCGTACAAGCCGGGCAAGGCTGCCGAGCAGGCCGAGCGGGAGCACAACATCGCCGAGGCCATCAAGCTGGCCTCCAACGAGAACCCCTACCCTCCCCCGACCGCGGTGGTCGAAGCGGTGGCCGCAGCCTGTCGCGGCGGCAACATCTACTGCGACCACAGGGCCACGGCGGTGCGCGAGGCGCTGGCCGACCGGCTCGGGCTGGCCACAGGTCAGGTCACGGTCGGCGCGGGCTCGGTGGCGCTGCTCTATCAACTGGCCACGGCGTACGTCGACCCCGGCGACGAGGTGGTCACACCGTGGATCTCCTTCGAGGCCTACCCGATCTCGGTGCAGACCATGGGCGGGACCCTGGTGAAGGTGCCTCTGACAGCCGGCCACGCCTTCGACCTCGACGCGGTGGCTGCCGCCGTGACCGGGCGCACCAAGCTGGTGCTGCTGGCCACCCCCAACAACCCCACCGGCACAGCCGTGTCGACAGCCGCGGTGGAGAGGCTGGCCGAGAGCATCCCCGGCGACGCGGTGGTTCTGGTGGACGAGGCCTACCGCGAGTTCGCCGACCCTGCCCTGGGCGACCCGGTGGCCGACCTGCTGCCCCGCTTCGACAACGTGGCCGTGGCCCGGACGTTCTCCAAGGCCTACGGGCTGGCCAGCCTGAGGGTGGGCTACGTGATGGCCCACCCCGAGATCGTGTCGGCCATAGACAAGTGCCTCATCCCCTTCAACGTCAACGGGCTGGCCCAGGCCGCGGCCCTGGCCGCGCTGGAAGACGGCGGCGCCGCCGCCGAGGCGCAGGCCAACATCGACGCCATCAAGGCCGAGCGGGGCCGGGTGGCGGCCGCGCTGGCCGCCGACGGCTGGGACATTCCCGACGCCCAGGCCAACTTCGTGTGGATGCAGTTGGGCGAGCGCACCGACGAGGTGTGCATCGCGCTGGAGCAGCGGGGCGTGGTGGTCCGCCCGTTCTCGGGGGTCGGCATCCGGGTCACCGTCGGCACCCCCGCCCAGAACGACCGCTTCCTGACCACCCTGGCCGAAGTGGCCCAGCCGGGCTGATCCTCGAGCTTCGACACGCGTCGCGGCAGCCGCGGCAAGATCTCGGGTGAGCAGCGGTGCCTCCACGACACACAAGTCACCCGAGAATCTCGCTTCATCACCGACGGACGAACGAGGCTCAGCCCCGGACGCGGCAACGCCTGAAGGCACATCGCCGCGCCACGGCGGGCGCAGACGCCTGATCCCGCCCTGACTCGCGGCCGCTCTGGGGTCAGATGTTGAGGAGAGGGCCGACCTCGCGGAGGCGGGCGCGCCGGATGCGGTAGTCGGGCACGGCCTGGGCGACCACCTCCCAGTACTCGGGCGTGTGGCCGCGGACGCGCAGGTGCGCGAGTTCGTGCGCGATCACGTAGTCGAGGAGGGCGGGCGGGGCCATGACAGCGCGCCAGTTGAACCGCAGCGTGCCGTCCGGGGCGCAACTCGCCCAGCGGCGGCGCTGGTCGCGGATGAGGACCGCCTTCGGCTGCACGCCGAGAAGGCTGGCGATGCGCTTCACGCGCGGCGGGAGCTTCTTCGAGGCACGGTCGCGGTACCACGCCTCGAATGCGGCCCGCACCTTCTCGAGCCGTTCCTCGCCCTGGAGAGAGCGGGGGACGTCGACGTCGAACTCCCAGTGATGGAACCTGACCGCGACCCTGGCGTCGTCGGTGGGATGCACGGTGAGGCGCACCGATCGGCCGAGGTAGGGAAGGGACTCGCCGCTCACGAACCGGCGAGGCGGTGCGCCCGCCGCGGCCGCGCCGTCGTGGCGGATGATCCAACCGGCACGGCGGCGCACAGTCTCCTCGACCTGCTCCGCAGGCGTGTCGACAGGCGCCGCCACCCTGACGACACCGGGCGCATCGACGGTCAGCTCGATCGTCTTGCGTCGCCTCGGGCTGCGGACAACCTGGTACTTGATCCGGGCTTCGCCGAAGACGACCTCCCCCCGCTCAGTCACACCGCCCCCGAGATCACCGCCGAGGTCGCCGAAGACGACCTTCCCGCGCTCACTCACGCCAGCCTCTTGCGGGCCATCTCCATCACCTGGCGGGCCAGCTCCTCGACTTCGCCCTCGCCGTATGGGCCGGCACGCAGGCGGCGCTTGATGTCGCGCCGCACCTCGCGCTGGCTCTCGAGGTTCTCGTGCCAGTCGATCAGGGACTGGAGCCTCTGGACGATCACCTCGATGTCGAGGGCCATCTCCTTCGCCTTGGCGTCGACGTCGGCCGGTTGGAACTCCGGGTGCTCCGACGCAGCGGGCGAGTGGTCGCTGGGGTCGGTCGCCTCGATGCGTTTGCGGTCCAGCAGGCCGTACACCGCGTAGGACATCGGCGAGAGGCCTTGGTCTGCGGCGAACATCTCCTCTTTGGTGACCTGCTCGCGCAGCGCGGCCATGCGCTTGCAGCCCTCGGCCGCGTCGATCACCTTGGCCCGCAGCTCGCCGATGATGCGGGCGAGCGCCTCAGAGAGCCTCTCGTAGAGGACCGGGTTCTCTGCGACCCGCTCGTTGATCTGGGCCCGCAGCGCGTGCTCCATCAGCGAGGCCCGTGCCTCGTCGTGGGGCAGGCTCTCGATCTTCTGCTCGAAGTCGCGGTCGAGGATTGAGACGGGCGCCATCAGCCACCGGACGCTGGCGTCGATGCGGGTGTCGATCAGGTGCTTGACCTTCGCGCCGACGGCGGTCCAGTCGATGTCGGCCCGCTCCCGCAGGAACTGGGCGCGCACGTAGGACCGGACGACGGTGAGCCGGCGCAGGCGGTCGAGATAGGCGAGCGCCGCAGGGTCGGGCAGGTAGCGGTCCATCAGCGTCGAGAAGTCGCTGTAGTCGCGGTCGAACCGCTCGTAGGCGTCGGCCTTGTAGTCACCCTCGGTGGCCTCGTCGGCGGCGAACCGGCTCACGCACGACCACGGGTCGTCGAGGTCGCGGCCGCGGAAGTGGGCTTCGGCGCGGTCGGCGGCAGCCTGGATCACGGGACCCGGATCCTCCAGTTCGGTGAGCGCCTGCTTCACGTCCCCGTCGTCGAAGACGGCGAGAGCGTCCTCTAGCTCGCGTGACACGCCGTGGTAGTCGACCACTAGCCCGTGGTGCTTCTCCGTCGCGACGCCGTTCCTGGAGTGCGAGAAGCGGCGGTTCACCCGGGCGATCGCTTGCAGCAGCGTGTGCTCCCGGATTGACCGGTCGAGGTAGAGGACCTGCTCGACGGGCGCGTCGAAACCCGTGATGAGCTTGTCGACGACCACCAGGATCTGCGGCTCGCCGTCGGGGTCGATGAAGTCCTCGACGATCTTGTCTTGGTCGAGCTCCCTGGCTCGGGCGAACTCGGGGCCGTCGTTGTGGGAGGTGGTGATGATCGGGTAGGCGGACAGGCCGAAGTCGTTGAGATGCCGCGCGTAGCGCAATGCGGCGGCGCGGCTCGCGGCCACGACCTGGGCCTTGAAGCCGTTCGGCTGGACCTTCTTGGCGAAGTGCTCGGAGATGTCGAGCGCGATCTGCTCTATGCGTTTGGCTGCCTCTGCGATGCGCTCCTTGTTGGCGTAGCGTCGCCGGATCTCGGTGCGCGTCACTTCGGGCTCGTCGCCGAAGAGCGCCTCGAACAGCCGGTCGAGCGTCTGCGGGCCTTCGATGTGCAGGTCGGGGAGCCGGGCTTCGTAGTGGATGGGGACGGTGGTGCGGTCCTCGACGGACTGCGGGATGGTGTAGGAGTCGATCAGGTCGCCGAACACTCCCAGTGTCGTCCGCCGGAAGCCCTTGTCGATGGGGGTGCCGGTGAAGCCGACGAAAGTGGCCTGCGGCATGGCCGCCCGCATCTTCGCGGCGAGGCGCCCGTACTGGGTGCGGTGGGCCTCGTCGACCATCACGACGACGTTGCCGGCGTCGTTGAGCCAGGTGCGTGGGCCGGCGGGAGCGTTCAGCACGTCCTCGAACTTCTGGATGGTGGTCATGATCGTGCGGCCGCTGTTGGTCTGGAGCAGTTCGCGGAGGCGCCGGGTGGTCTTGGCCCGCTCGGGCACGTCGACCGCGGACTGCTGGAAGGTCCTGGTGATCTGCCGGTCGAGCTGGGTGCGGTCGGTGACGGCGACGATGGTGGGGTTGCGCAGGGCGGGCGTGCGCCGCAGCTTCGTGGCGAGCCACAGCATCGTCAGCGACTTGCCGGAGCCCTGCGTGTGCCAGACGACCCCGCCGCGCTCAGCCGGCGTGCGGCCCTGCACGATGCGCTCGATGGCGCGGGTCACGGCGCGGCACTGCTGGTAGCGGGGCAGCTTCTTGGTGAGCCGTCCCTGCTCGTGCTCGAAGACCACGAAGTCACGCAGGATGTCGAGCAGGACGGTGGGATTGAGCAGGCCGGCGATGAGCCGCGCCTGACCGTCGGGAGGCGTGCCGAGACGTGGTTCGAAGTCGCTCTCGGTGAACGGCTCGATCGACTTCCAGCCGGTGTAGGCGCTCTGGGGCGCGCCGACGGCCCCGAAGCAGGCGTCGGCGCCGCAGTGGGCGACGCACAGCAGGTTGGTGTCGAAGAGCTCGGGGGCACCCGTACCGTGCCACTCCGGACCGGCCTCCTGGTAGCGGTGCAGCTGCTTGACCGCCTGCTCCTTCCAGATCTCCAGCAGCGTCGGCGACTTGGCCTCCATGACCACGAGGGGGATGCCGTTCACGAACAGCACCAAGTCGGGCTTGACGACCCGCTCGTCGTTCTCGCTGGCGCGCTGTGCGCCGCGCTCGCTGCCGCGGCGCACCCGGAACTGCGTGGTGACGACGTACTCGTTCAATCCCACACCCGGTTGGGGGTGCGCAAAGTCGAAGAAGCGCACGGTGGGCGTCTCCTGGCGGCCACCCCGGTCGATGGTGAGGGGCATGCCATGGGACAGGTACTCGTGGACAGCCTGGTTGCGGGCCAGGCCGGTGGCATCGATATGTCGCAGATTGAAGATGACCCGCTGCGCCTGGTCGTCGGTCATCCAAGGATTGAGACGCTTGAGAGCCGCTGTGAGCCGACCGGCCAGCAGCACATCCCGCTCGTCGTCGCGCTCCTGTGCCAGCGTCTCCCGCGACACGTAGGTCCAACCGAGCCGCTCCAGCAGTTCGAGAGCGGGCCTCTCAGCCAGGTTGAACTCGTCGAGCTTGGCGGTCCCGGCTATGACTGTTCCTCCTCCAAGAGCCGCGTGGCCTTCTCCAGCAGGTCGGGAAGGTCGGTCTGAATGATGTCCCAGATCACGTCGTCATCGAGTCCCAGGTAGGCGTGCGCCAATCGATTCCATGTTGCGATCACCTGTCGCCACTTGATCTGAGGGTTCGCCTCGCGAACGTCCGCGGGGATATGAGTCGCGGCCTCTCCGATGAGTTGGAGGTTGCGCAGAGTTGCATCGTAGGTGCGCCCATCGCCAACAAAGGCATCCTGGTCCAATCCCGATGTGTAGGCAACAGCACGCGCCGCGAAGTCGATCATGTCCTGAACGTAGAGCCTCCAGTGACGATCCTCCCCTCGCGCATCATACATCGATGGCCTCCCGCTCAACATACGGCCGGAACTCGGGCCGCAGCGCCTTGTCCGTCACAAGATCGACACGCCGACCGAACAAATCCTCAAGATAGAACTGAACCCCAAAGTACGCTCGAGACGTTGCGGGCCCATCAAACCGAACGAGAAGGTCGAGATCACTTGTCTCAGTAGCCTGATCTCGAGCGAACGAACCAAACAAGATTAGGTCCGTCACTCCATATTGCTCACAAAGAACTGCCATATGCTTCCGAAGTGCATCCAAGACATCTGTACAACTGAGTTGCTTCATGACTTGACCTCATACGAGTCATCAAGTACTTCGAATACGGACTGAGCATTATAGAATCGCTTACAGGTCTTGCTCGACGCACGCGTTGG
The DNA here is from genome assembly GCA_028819505.1 of Acidimicrobiaceae bacterium. GTDB lineage: Bacteria > Actinomycetota > Acidimicrobiia > Acidimicrobiales > Aldehydirespiratoraceae > Aldehydirespirator. The sequence goes on along the minus strand of JAPPLH010000148.1, from coordinate 22,154 downwards.
ATCAAGCCTGCGGATATAGGTGCATTGGGGGTCAGCATTCACATCCTTCATGAGGCTATGGAAGTCACGATTCTGCTTGAAGTCGCGATACCGCTTCTTGCATTCCGAAACTAGGTCCCCGTAGGTCGCCGGGAATCTAGCCAGCACCTCGTCATCGCTCATCCGCACACGAGGGGCCGCCGGATCTCCAGTCAACCCGATATTGCCGCCTCCGCTAAACCCCCGATTTACCTCGATATTCACATGCATGGTCACAGCACAATCTGACGCGGCTGATGCCGTCTCATCAGCAAGTTGCTGTAGGAATTTCAGCAGGTTCCTCTGACCAGACGGAGTTGCTGCTGTTGCCGCCGGTACATCACCCAGAAACCCGATCGGTAGCAAGGGAGGCAAAGGAGGCGCTTCTCTAAACCATTCATCCGACAACTTCAGGAAGTTCTGCACACTTGCAGTCCCATAGGCAAGAATCATGCGCTGAGCCTCAGGTGTCAATAGGCCTAAGTGCGCAGCCCGATTCCTTATCTGAGCCAACCCTCGTATGTTGGCGTTCGCCTTTTGGGGTAGATCGATCCTATTGAGCACCTCGCTAAGGCTCAGCGAAAGGGGTTCCTGTGTCTCAGCGTCTCGTTCGAAGTGCCTGGAGTCGCTCTTCCTTCGGTAGACTGCCTCAATTCGGCTGCCAGATTGCTGAACTAGCCTGGCCTTAGCGAGAATCTCCCAGGCGTTGACCATCAGAAGCGCAACGGTTTGCTCCCGGTACTTGACTGTAGGCTTGTTGTAGATCTCGATTGCTGCCAGAAGAGCGGATCCCGCGCATCGCGCCATCACGATCTCGCGTCTAGGCCTAGCCATGACCGTCTCATGCTCTCCTGGGAATTCGGACACGTCCTGTGAGCAGTGCATCCGCAACCGACCTTGCGGTAGTCGAAAGAACGTCCCGCTCCTCGCGCGCTCGCTCAATGCTGGCATCCACATTGTCGAGTACCTCAACGATAGCCCGCTGCTCAGACAGAGGTGGAAGTGCTACCGGTAGAGACGAATACTCAGTCGCGTTGATGTTTGGCTGAGCACCTGCACGCAACATTGAGGCGACCCATCTGCGGTAGAACTGTCCGCGGGTCCAGAGTGATAGGAATCTCGGGACGGCGACGTTGCTCCGCGCCCGGAATCGAATCAGGTATCCCGCATACACACATGGGCCGTCCTCCGGTCGATAGAGATACGATCTACCTACACTCCCACTCCTAGCGAAGAGCAGGTCGCCTGCTTGGAGTGCATAGCCTTCGACCCTCTCGGGATCGGCCGAACGAGCGTCAGTTCGACGAAGACGTCCGTCATCAGTGATATCGGTGATTCGAACGTAGCGAGGCAGGGTCGGGTCGAACGGTCGCGCCGGCGCGCCAGCACCGTACCGGGGAACGTCACACACCTTGCCGAGACGGACGGCCTTCCAAGAAGCGGGGATTGTGCCGAGGCCAGGCACTTCCTTCCACTCTGAGTGCTGACCGGGGAGACCTCGGGCCAGGAGTCCGTGAAGGAGGGCGTTGCGGAGGCGCTCGGTAGCTGCGATGACTTCGTCGGCACGCTTGATCGCCTCATCGATAGAGTCCAACGCCGCAGCGATAGCTCGCTGCTCAGCCAGCGGCGGAAGGAGCAAGTTGAAGCTCCGCAGATGTGTCCACGATGTGCGCGGCATCCTGGTGCCCGCTACACCGCGCATGGCGTGTTTGTACAGAATGTCACTACGGACCAAGTGGTTGAGATAGCTGCCGGTCAGTCTCTCACTTGCGTGAATCGCGAGAATATCGGTTGAGCAAACGCCATCGAAGTCAGCACGAACCACTTTGCGCAGGTTTGGGCGGAGCTTGCCGTAGAGGGTGTCGCCCTCCAGGAAGACGGTCTTGTTGCTTATCGACTCATCTGCTGTACTGTGGCCATTCAGTGCTCCCCCGGACCTCATGTTCTCAAGGCCGACGAAAGGGCGAGAATCGCCTTTGCGAGGCTTGACCTGTTCGCGCCGGATCGCCGATACCTCGCCAAGCCTCACGAGGCGCCAGCCGTCGGGGGTTTGGGTTGCGTCTGGTGCTCTCGTCGTGGCTGCTACGGGCACGACAGTCCTATCTGATCACCGATGGTGGCGAAAGTGCGTTGGGTGGGGCTTCGGGACGGGAGAACGAACTGTCATCTTGCTGGGACCGGGGCGGATCGAGGGGCATGGCTTGACTGAACCGCATTTGGAACTCGGACCTCGATCTCGACGGGCTCAAACCTCACGGCGACCGTGGGCGAGGGCTCATCAGGACCCTGCATCAGGTCCCCAAAGTCCTCAGACACTAATTCCAGATGGGACCTGATGACATCGTCAAGGGAGACCGTCGGCTCCGGCACCGGATCGCCATCCTCCAACATCAACTCAATGTGGCCGGCCAGAGCTTCCTTGATCAACTCCAGTGTTTCCTCCCAGGTGTCGCCTACGCCGACGCAGCCGAGGACATCGGGCACATAGGCGCCGCAGCTGTTCGCCGTCCTCTCGAAGACGACCACATACTTGAGTCTCATTTGCTCCTCCTGTCTAGGCCAGCCTGCTTCAGAATGCTAGCGAACGTGCCGCGCGGCAGTTCTTTGCCCAATGGCCCAGCAATCGTCACCTTGCCCGGCTTCACGGGGTGGCGGAAATGACGGTGGCTTCCCTTGGTTCCCACGTAGTACCAGCCGTCGCGCTCGACGATTCGGATCGCTTCTCTAGCGGTCTCGGGCATAGCCCAGACCTGCTAGCTGTTCATCCATGCGGACGGCGGCTTCGTCGCGCCTGCGCTCGGCCTCGCGGAGCTGTGCGAGGGCGTCCTCTACGCTCAGGACCTCGACCGGCTCGGTGGTGTCGACGTAGCGGCTGATGTTCAGGTTGTGGTCGTTGGCCGCGATCTCGTCGAGGTCGGCCACGTGCGCGAAGCGCTCGACCTCCTCGTATGCGCGGAAGGCCCCGACGATGGCCGCGACATGCTCAGGGTCGAGGAAGTTCTGCGCCTTGCCGGAACGGAAGTAGTCGGGCTGGGCGGCGTCGACGAACAGCACCCGGCCGCGGCGGTCGGCCGGCTTGGCCTTGTTGAAGACGCATATCGCCACCGGGATGCTGGCCCCGTAGAAGAGGTTGGGGGCCAGCCCGATCACCGCCTCAAACAGGTCTGCCTCGATCATGCCCTTGCGGATCGTGCCCTCCGCCCCGCCGCGGAACAGGATGCCGTGGGGCATCACCACGCCGACCATCCCGCCGGGGTTCGTGACCGCGAGCATGTGCTGCACGAAGGCGAGGTCGCCCTTGGTCCTGGGCGGGATCGCGCCGTAGCGGTCGAAGCGGTGATGCGGGTCGCCGGGGGCGAAGTCGCGCCCCCAGGCCTTCAGGCTGAACGGCGGATTGGCGATCACCCGGTCGTAGGCGAGCAGGCGGCCCCGCTCGTCGCGCAGTTGCGGGTCGCTGATCACGTCGCCGGCCTCGTAGCGGGCCGAGCGCAGGCCGTGCAGCAGCAGGTTCAGCTTGCCGATGGCGAGAGTGCCGAGGTTGCGCTCCTGTCCGTGCAGCACGAGGTTGCGGGGGTCGCCGCCCTGCTCGGCCACGTACTGGGCGGTGTAGATGAGCATGCCGGCCGATCCCGCCGTCGGGTCGCAGATCCGCATTCCCTCGGCCGGTTCGAGCAGCTCGACGATGAGCCGCACCACCGAGCGAGGCGTGTAGAACTCGCCGCCCTTCTTGCCGGCGTCGTCGGCGAACTGGCGGATCAGGTACTCGTAGGCGTCGCCGAGAACATTGACCGCGCCGTGCTCGCCCTCGCCGGTGAGGTTGGCGTCGCTCAGGTCGAGGGTGTCGAAGTGGCGCAGGAGGCTCCCGATGATGCGGTCGCGGCTGGCGGGACCGCCGAGCTTCGACTCGTCGTTCCAGTTCGTGTTGCGCAGCACGCCGTCAAGCCGCGGCGCGTTCGCCTCCTCGATCTCGGCGCCGGCACGGTTCAGAACCTCGCCCAGGTTCATCGAGTGACGGACGATCTCGCTCCAGCGGGCCTCCGGCGGGACGAAGAACTCGTGCTCGTCGTGGTCGCTCTCGGCCACCTCACGGTCGAGGCCGGCACCGACGGCGCTGTCCACCTCCTCAGCGAAGCGGTCGGAGAGCCGCTTCAGGAACAGCACCGAGAAGATGAAGTTCTTGTAGTCGCTGGAGTCGATCTGGCCGCGCAGGATGTCGGCTGCACCCCACAGCTTCGACTCCAACTCGGTGGTCGTGAGCGGCATAGCGGCAGTCTCCTCTATTCAGCGCTGCCGATGGCGGCGATGACAGCGTCCCGAACGACATCGTGACGCACCCGCACGGCCTCAAGCGCGGCACGGCGCGATGCCGCCGCGCCCTCCACCAGGTTTGCGAAACGCGGCAACTCGTCCTCCCGCGGCACGGCGACAGGCACCTCCCCCAGCGCCCGCGCCGACAGCGTCGGCAGCGACGTCTCCGTGAATCTGGCAGCCACCTCGGCTCGCCCGATGGTCGAGGTCAGGTAGTACCAGAGGTAGTGGGCCAACCCGGTGCCGGGATCTGGTGTGCGCACTACCAGCAGCGTCACCGCCGCGACGGTGCGATGAATGCCGGGCGGCACCAGCGCCACCTTCACCGCCCGCGAGCGGGCCGTGACGACGACGTCGAAGGGTTCAAGCAGATGAGCGGCCGTCCTGGCGCCCCGCCGCAGCCCAACCTCGCGCAGCTCCCGCAAGGACAGTTGATCGTCGAGAATGTCGGCACTGTCGACAACGCGAACCCGCCAGTCGCCCCGCTGGGCCCCGGCGCCCCGACCAGCCATCGCCAGCCCCTGGCGCACATCAGCGATCTCCATGAGGCGAGTCACAATTGCCACTGTAGTCGTGGTAGAGTATTTTCTCAACACTCGCGTGTGCAGTCCTGCCTTGCACCCCTTTATCGCCACCAGAATGCAGAGCGATGATTTCGGTGACGACTGACGTGGCTAGCCGGGTGGGGTTCGAGGATCGCTGTGGGGGATGCTCGGTGCCGGGCAGCCGTTGCGGGGTTTCTTGGCGCGGGGCGGGGCATCTTGGGTGGCCGCGACGAGCGCTCGGGTGGCGGCTTGGAGGGTGTCGAGATCGACGAGGGGTCCCTCGCCGGGCAGGCACGGTGGGGGGTCGTCGGGGTCGCCGGGCATGTTGCGTCGCTGCTGTCGTGTCGGGCCGCAGCCCGCTGCCGCGGCAGGTGGCGCGACAAAAGGGTGCGGTCAGGCCGCCCGCGCAGGCGATGTCATCGACGGCCGCCACCTCCACGCCGGAAACGAGACCGTCACCGCTGCCGCCCGAGCCCGGCTCCGAGCCGACGACTTCCAGCTCAGGTCGCAGCACCCGGCCGGGACCGGCCACCGCACGAACCGCGCTCCGAACCGCAAGAGCATCCCAAGCCGCACGCGACGGCCCGACCGAGCGCTGAGACCGCGCCAGGCCCGCAGCGACAGCGGTTCGCGGTGACAGGCCCCCGTCGAATGACCACACCTCAACGTGAGACGCTGGCACCAATTTGCGTGCGCTCATAGATCATCGGTCGCGCCGGGCCTCGTCCAGTTCTGCCAACACCTCATCGAGCCGGGCGACCGGTGGAGGCTTGGGCGGCGCGCCTGTGGCGCCGTGGGGGGCGGTCCACAGTGTGTCGATGGGGGCGGCGATGATGCGGTCGTCGAGGTGGTAGGCGAGCCTGCCGGTGTGGAGGACGAAGCCCGCCGTGAAGGCGTCGCCCAGCGCGCCGCGCAGCGCTCGCAGGCCGCGGGCGTCGCGGCGGTCTATCCGGGCGCCGGCCTTGACCTCGAACGCGAGAACCGAGCCGTCGCGGTGCTCGATCACCAGATCGGCCTCCTGGCCGTCGTGGGTGCGCCAGTGGCCCACTGCGGCGACCTCACCGCTCCATGACGCCTGTCTGAGGAGCTCGCCCACCACGAAGGTCTCGAGAAGGTGGCCGAACTCGGCCAGCGCGGCCGGGTCGGGACGCGACATCCGCTGCGGCGTCACCCCCAGCAGCCGAGCCGCGAGGCCGCTGTCGCCGACGTGGATCTTCGGGTACGCCGACGCTCGGGACCGCAGCGTGCGGCCCCATGCGTGGAGGCGGCGAACAAGGAACAGATCTTCGAGAAGCCCCGTGTAGGCCTCCGCGGTCCGGGGCTCCAGGCCGGCCGACCGCCCGGCCGAAGCCATGTTCAGCACCTGCCCGGTCTGAGCGGCGAGGCGTCTCAGCAACGCGGGCAGCAGCGCCCCCTGGCGGACCTTGGAGAGCTCGGTGACGTCGCGCGCCAGCGACACCCGCACGTAGTCGTCGAACCAGCGGGCACGCGACGAGCCGCTGCGGGCCACGGCCAGGGGAAGCCCGCCCCGGCAGATCCGCTCTACATAGTCGGCCCGGGTCGCGGCCTGCCGCGAGCGTCCCACCACCGCGCCGGGCTCGGCCGCCGCCACCTCCAGGAAGTCCTCGCGCCTGCCCTCCATCTCCCCCTGCGACAACGGCAGCAGGTCGATGATGTGAATGCGTCCCGTCAACGCCTGCGCGGCACGGGGAAGGGCATCGAAACGGGTGGACCCGGTGATCACGAACCGGCCCGGCGCCAGGCGGCGGTTGAGTTCCGACTTGATCGCGTCGAGCACGACCGGCGCCCTCTGGAACTCGTCGATGCACACCGGCGGCGGACCCGACACGAAAGTCGCCGGGTCGGCGGCCACTGCGTCGCGCACCACGGGGTCGTCGAGGTCGACGACTGCCGCCCCGTGCCACCCGGCCACCTCCGCCAGCAGCGTCGACTTGCCCACCGTGCGCGGCCCCTGCAATGCCACGACGGGCTCCTCCCGGAGCCGGGCGGAGACAAGCTCTGCCGCTCGGCGAGCGAATCGTCGGGGCACGGGTCACAGCCTAGCCGACGGGACATGCCAAATTCGTAATTCGAGGGCCATTTATTTCGTAATCAGAGGGCTCAGTTTTTCGTACTTCGAGGACGCGTCACATTAGCCCGGCAGACTTCGAGACACCGGGTACGCCGCCGACGGTCTGAGGGACTTCGTCAACCGTCATCGCCGCCCCTGCGACGGCCGGGTGCGGTCGATGGCATGGACCTAGTCGATGCGCGGATCAGGCTGTGAGCAAGCCTGCAGGGATCACGGCCACGCCGTCGCGGCGGCGGTATGCCTCGCGCCCGGTGGTTATCACCGCGGCGTCTGCCATTTCCGGCCCGATGCGCTCGGCGAGCCAGCGAAGGTGCCGGACGTCGCCGTCTGAGACGGCTGCCGCGAGCTTCACTTCGACGGCGACGATCCGCCCGTCTACGCCTTGCACGATGAGATCGACCTCGTGCTCGCCGCCGTGCGTTCGCAGATGGAACACCTTGGCTTCGTTCGCCTGCGCGTAGACGCGGACCGACTGAGTCACAAGCGACTGGAACAGCGCGCCGAGCAGGCTTCCGTCGCGGGGCACGGCCCGACCGCCGTCTTGTCCGTCGAGCAGACCGTCGGCGTTCAGCTCAAGAAGGCGGGCCGCGAGCGCCGGGTCGGCCAGTTGATGCACGGGTGCCGACGCGAGACGCCGCAGACGGTTGCGAGTCGGCAACCACGCGGGCACATCCTCGATGATCCACAGGCCTTCGAGGGCTGCCCGGTAGGCGATCGTGGTCGCCTTCGTCGGCTTGTCGGCCTCGCCTGGAGACGCCGCGTCGCGGATCAACTCGAAAGTCGCAGCTGTCGACGTGGCGGCGGCGTAGGCGGCCATCCAGCGGCGCAGCGCGGCCCGGCTGCGCACGGCGCGGCCCTGCTCGTGGACATGGCGCTCGGCGATGCGGTCGATGTAGCCTTCGAGATAGGTGCGCACGGCGCGAGCTGAGCGGCCCCGCACCGCGGGGAACCCCGAGCCCGTGATCTCCGCCGCGTAGTCCGCGAGCCCGAGACCGGAAGCGCCCTCAACTCTCGGCCGGCTTCCCTGCAGGAGCTCGCCGAGGCTCACCGTGGGATCGCTAACCCCCCTTTCCGCCAGCGCCAAGGGGCGCATGCGGACGGTCACGATCCGCCCGGCGCCCGTGTGGGTCGGCAGTTCCGCCGGCGCGGCCGACCCGGTCAGCAGGAACCGGGGCGTGCGCGGGTCGGCGTCGACGGCACGGCGGACGACATCCCACGACACAGGCAGCCGCTGCCACTCGTCGATAAGGATCGGCGGCCGTCCGTCGGCAAGCCGCGCCGGGTCCGCTCGGGCGATGTCGAGTTCGGCACCATCATCGAGGCGGTACACGGTGGCCGCCCTCCGCAAGGCGGTTTCGGTCTTGCCGACCGCTCGTGGTCCCTCGACCGCAACCGCCGGCAGCTCGTCGCACAACACGTCGAGTTCACCGTCGACGATTCTCGGGTAGTACGTTCCCAGGTCCACCCCGCCCTCCCCGGGCCGAGCCATGCCTGTCGACTGCTGCTTGCTGTGCCGACAAAGGTGATCTTACTGATCCGACGGCTGCTACCGTACCGTTCCGACGGCCAATATCGCACTGATACGACGGCTAATGCCGTACTGCGGTCGGTCACCAGAATCGTCTCACCCGACGCCGCTAGCCTGACATACTCGCTCAGCCGGCTGTTCAGGGCCTTGATCCCGACTGACCTCACTAACCCAACGTAGCGACTGGTTGCCACTTCATCACCATCATCGACCGCTGCCAGATCGCGAAGTGGGGTCAGCCGCCGGCGGTCTGGGGGACGAAGTAGACGACCGCGCCGTCGGCTAGGGGCTCGTACTCGGGGTGGGCGATGAGCAGGCCGTCTATCACGACCGACACACCGGACCGCAGGGCGTCGCCAAGGCCGGGGTAGCGACTGTCGAGATCGTCGATGAGGGCGCCGACCGTGGCGCCCTCCGCCTCAACCTCGGCGAGACCCCCGGTGGGGCCTCGCAGGTTGGAACTCAGGTGGACGCTGACGGCCACCGACCCCTCCGCCGGAACGCCCTAGGCGCCGTTCGAGCCGCCGTTGGCGGTGATGGCCTCCAGCACCCTGACCGGCGACATCGGCAGGTCGCGGATGCGGCATCCGGTGGCGTTGTAGATGGCGTTGGCCACGGCCGGTATCGGGGGCACGATGCCGGTCTCGCCCACGCCGCGCACGCCGTAGGGATGGGCCGGGTTGGGGACCTCCACGATGATGGCGTCGATCATGGGCAGGTCCGAGGCCACCGGCACCCGGTAGTCGAGGAAGCTGGGATTCTCCATCACGCCGTCGGAGTCGTAGATGTACTCCTCGTTGAGGGCCCAGCCCACTCCCTGGGCGACACCGCCCTGGATCTGGCCCTCCACGTAGCTGGGATGGATGGCGGTGCCCGCGTCCTGCGAGGCGGTGTAGCGCACCACCCGCACCACGCCGGTCTCGGAGTCGACCTCCACGTCGCAGAGGTGCACCGCGAAGCCGGGGCCGGCCCCGTGGGCCTCCAGCGACCCGGTGGCGGTGAGCGGACCGCCGGTGCGCTTGGCCTTGGCGCAGATCGCGGCCACCGGCAGCGGATCCTTGTCGCCGTCGCTGCCGGTGTAGACCGCCTGGCCGTCCACCCAGTCGACTTCGTCGACGTCGGCGCCCATCATCTTGGCCGCCCGTCCCCGCAGCTCGACCACCATCTTGCGGCAGGCCTCCACCACGGCCATGCCGGTGGCGAATGTGGCCCGGCTGCCCTCGGTGACGTCGGTGAAGCCGACCGCCTCGGTGTCGCCCACCACCGGACGGATGTCGTAGACATCGATGCCCAGCTCCTCGGCGGCCATCAGCGCCATCGAGGCCCGGCTGCCGCCGATGTCGGGGCTGCCGGTGACCACGGTGGCGGTGCCGTCCTCGTTGAGGTTGACGGTGGCGCTGGACGACTCGCCGATGTTGAACCAGTAGCCCGCGGCCAGGCCCCGGCCCTGGTTGGGGCCCAGGGGCGCGGTGAAGTGCGGGTGGTCGCGCACCGCCTCGAGGCACTCCACGAACCCGATCCGGGCGAACGGGAAGCCCATCGTGGACGGGTCGCCCTCCGCCACCGCGTTCCGGAGCCGCAGATCCATGGCGTCGATGCCGAGCTCGGTGGCGACCTCGTCGAGCATGGTCTCCATCGCGTAGGCGGTCAGGGGCGCGGCCGGGGCCCGGTAGGCGGCCGAGCGGGCCGTATTGATCACCACGTCGAGCGCCTCGATCTCGAAGTTGGGGATCTTGTAGGACTCGAACACGGTCATCGCACCCAGGAGCCCGCCGGGGCCGGCGTAGGCGCCGTTGGTGTAGATCAGGTAGGCGTCCCCGGCCACCAGGTTGCCGTCGCTCTGGACGCCGAGCTTGATCCTGAGCTTGGTGCCCGGCGCGGGTCCGGTGGCGCGGAACACCTCGTCGCGGGTCATCACCATCTTCACCGGGCGCCCGGCCTTGGCCGACAGGGCCACGGCCAGCGGCTCGAGGTAGATGGTGGTCTTGCCGCCGAAACCGCCGCCGATCTCGGCGGGGATCACCCGAATGCGGGTGTTCTCCCAGCCGAGCAGCGTGGCGGTGGACGACCGGACGTTGAAGTGCCCCTGCGAGGAGCACCAGATCGTGGTATGGCCGTCCTGGCCGGTGTCGGCCACGCAGGCGTGGGGCTCGATGTACCCCTGGTGGACCGGCTGGGTGGTGAACTCCCGCTCGATCACCAGGTCGGCCTCGGCGAACCCGGCGTCCATGTCCGTGCCGCTGGAGAAGCGGGTGATGTTGGGGATGTTGGAGGGCTCCTCCGCGGGCGGGTCGGCTCCGGCGGTCATCATGTGGGCGTGCAGCACGGGGGCGTCGGGGGCCAGCGCCTGGTCGATGGTGAGCACCGCCGGCAGCACCTCGTACTCGACCTTGACCGCCGCCGCGGCCGCCTGGGCCTGGTCGCGGGTGGAGGCGGCCACCGCAGCCAACGCGTGGCCCTCGTAGAGGACCTTGTCGCGGGCGATGACGTTGACGCACATGTCGTACTGGCGGTGGCCGGGCTCGACGGCCGGGAAGTCGTCGCCGGTGATCACCGCCTTGACGCCGGCCATGGCCTCGGCCTCCGACGTGTCGATGGAGGTGATCCGGGCGTGGGCGTGGGGTGAGCGCACCACGATGCCGTGGAGCTGCCCCGACATGTTGAGGTCGGCCGCGAAGCGGGCCCGGCCGGTCACCTTCTCGAGCCCGTCGTGGCGGACGGGCCGGGTGCCGACGTACTTGTAGCTGGGCTTGGGCTCGGTGACGGTCACGTGCGGCTCCTAGCTCTCATTGATTGCTGCGGCCGCGGCCTGCACGGCCCTCACGATCTTGTCGTAGCCGGTACACCGGCAGAGGTTGCCGGCCAGGCCGTAGCGGATCTCGGTCTCGTCGGGGTCGGGGTTGCGGTCGAGCAGGGCCTTGGCCGCCACCAGGAACCCGGGGGTACACACGCCGCACTGCAGGGCGGCGCCCTCCAGGAAGCACTGCTGCAAGGGGTGCAGGTCGTCGCCGCTGGCCATGCCCTCCACGGTGGAGATGGTTGTGCCCTCTGCCTCGGGGGCGAGCACCAGGCACGAGCACAGCAGCCGCCCGTCCATGACGACCGAGCAGGCCCCGCAGTCGCCGGTGCCGCAGCCCTCCTTGGCCCCGGTGAGGCCCACCTCGTCGCGCAGGGCGTCGAGCAGCGTCTGGCCTCCGTCGCAGAGGAACTCGGCCGGGTCGCCGTTGATGGTGCAAGTGACGTGGACACGGCTCATGACTGGCCTCCTCGCTCGCGGGCCCGCTCGGCTGCGATGGACACCGCCCGGCGGGCCAGCACGCCGGCAACCTGCCGGCGGTAGGCGACGGTGCCCCGCTTGTCGTCGATGGGATTGGCAGCGGCCGCCGCAGCCGCCCCGACGGCAGCCAGCGCATCGCCGGCCGGCTCGTTGCCGACCAGGGCGGCCTCGGCGTCGGGCACCCGTACCACGGTGGGGGCCACCGCGCCGAGGGCGATGGCCGCTGAGGCGACCTTGCCGTCGCCGTCGAGGGTGACCCGGGCCGCCGCGCCGACCACCGCGATGTCCATCTCGGTGCGGGGGATCAGCCGCAGGTAGGCGTCGGCGGTGCGGGCCGGCGGCTCGTCCAGCTCGAACTCGACGATGATCTCGCCCGGCCCGAGCGAAGTGGCGCCGGGGCCGGTGGCCACGTCGGCCGCGGCCACGGTGCGCTCCGCGCCCGGCCCGGCGATCACGGCCCGGGCGTCGTTGACGATGAGGCTGGGAGGGGTGTCGGCTGCGGGCGAGGCGTTGGCCAGGTTGCCGCCCCAGCTCGAACGGCTCTGGATCTGGTCGGAGCCGATCAGCCCGCTGGCCTCGACCAGGCCCGGGAAGGCGGCGGCCAGCCCGGCGTGGGCGCAGATGTCGGCGGTGGGGGTGGCCGCGCCGACCGTGTAGGTGGATCCGCTGCTGCTGATCGCGCACAGGCGCTCGATGCGCTTGAGGTCGACCATGACGCTCGGTTCAGGTCGGCCGGCACGGATCTGCGGGATCAGGTCGGTCGCGCCCGCGTACACACGGGCGTCCGGCTCGGAACCCAGCAGACCCACAGCCTCGGCCACCGTCGTCGGGGAGGCGTATTTCATGGCCGAGAGCATAGAGGCCGAGCAAATGGACCACGACCGGCCGGCCGGCGCGGGCCAGGCCGTGGCCCGAGCGGCCCGTGAGCGCAGCGAACAAGAGCGGGAATGACACCGTCGCAACGCATCCGGCTCTCATCCACTCGCGGACGCCCACAGGATGCCGCCGCGACGGTCGGTCACTTCGGAATCTCGGGTTGGGCATGTTCCGCACGCCCTCAGAATCGATCCGAGAATCCTGCACGGGCTGTAGCATTCCGGGCTACCCGGTCGGGTCGTTCGGCTTTAAGGGGGTCGCAGGCTATGGCGGACATGTCCCCGACGACAGGCTCGGTCGCCAGCCCCGGCCCGAAGGGCTTCGAGCCCGAGGTGCCCATCACGACCTCGCCGATGTTCGACTGGCCGCCGCGGCCGGTGGCCACTCTCCGGTACCTGGTCAAACCGGTGATGCTGCCCTACGGCGTGTTCTGGGTGGCGCTGGCCGCGCTGACCTGGAACTACCTCACGCCGTCGATGGACCGCATGGCGAGCCTTCATCCAAGGTGGATCCTTGAGATCTACCTCCGCAACGCGCTGATCCTCAGTGCGGTGGCGGGCGCGCTGCACCTGGCGCTCTATGTGAGGCGGACCCAGCAGCAGCGCTACAAGTACAACCGGCAGTGGATGAGCACCACCAACCGCGAGTTCCTGTGGACTGACCAGACCCGCGACAACGTGTTCTGGAGCCTGGTCAGCGGCGTCGCCGTCTGGACCGGGTACGAGTCGCTCACGATGTGGCTCTACGCCACCGACCGGATCCCGCAGGTGGAGTGGTCAACGGGGTGGCCGTACCTGTCGGCGCTGACCGTCGGGGCGTTCCTGTGGTCGGTGACCCACTTCTACCTGAACCACCGGCTGCTGCACGTCCGCTGGTTCTACGACCACGCCCACTACCTGCACCACCGCAACGTCAACACCGGGCCCTGGACCGGCATCTCGATGCACCCGCTGGAGCACCTGATCTACTTCAGCGTGTTCGTGCTGTGGTGGGTGGTGCCGGCCCATCCGTTCATCGTGGTCCTCGCCGGCCTGTTCCAAGGCGTGTCGCCGGCGGTGTCGCACTCGGGGTTCGAGCGCTTCGAGGTCGGCCGGCGCGGCGGGCGCACCACGCCGGGCGCCGACTACTTCCACCACCTGCACCACCGCTACTTCGAGTGCAACTACGGCAACCGGCCCGTGCCCGTCGACAAGCTCTTCGGCACCTTCCACGACGGCACCCCCGAGGCCCACGCCCGCATGCGCCAGCGCATGAAGGCCCGCCGCGGCGCCCAGGCCGGCACCCAGTCCTGACACGGACCGCGGAACGGGAGGGGCCTGTCCTCCGACAATCGAAGCAGCCGGCGCCAGATGTCAGTCAGCACCGCTGCGGGACGGGGAGCCAGATGCACGACGGCTTCGGCTTGGCCGCTGTCTAGCCGCGCAGCCGTTTGCCGCCGTGTACTGAGGGCTCGGCGCACCACTGCTCGCGCAGCACTGCGAGGCGGTCGAGCACTTCGCCGGACAGGCCGAGCACCTCCTGTAGGACGGCCTCGTCGAGACGGTGGCGGACGGGGTCGGCGACCGCCTCGTGCGCCGGCCTGAGGTCGCGGCCGGCGAGTTCGTCGAATATCTCCGAGGCCCTGTGGGTCTGATCCGGCGCCAGCCGACGCGGGTCGACGGCGATCAGGTCCCCCAGCCTTGTGATGGTCATCACGGCCCGGCCCTGCTGTTGGCGAGTGCCCAACCACCAGAAGCCGATCAGGCCGAGCGTGGAGTTCATCCACAGCGCCGTCAGTTGCTCGCGCTTCACAATCTCATCGTCGTCGTCGCCGTCGAGCCGGTAGTTGGGCCAGGCCCGGCCACCGACCGACTTGCCAGGCGTGAGACAGCACGCCAGCGACTGCGAGTTGAGCCGATAGTCCAAGTTGAAGTGCAGCCGAGTAGCGGTGGCCCAAACCGCCAGAGCATGGTCGCGCCGGCCGTGACGAACCGTCCCCTGGCTGTCGGGCTGCACCGTCAAGCGCCGCTCACGGCCGGCGTCGTGGCCCCACAGCACCGGATACGACGGCGGCGCCTCGTTCCATGGCAGCGGAGCGATGTCGAACGGCCCGCGCGGCACGCCCGCCTTCGACAGTGCCGGTCCGGCGATGTCGAGGTGGTAGAGCCCGCGCTCGCCCAACTCGGCCAACGGCGCCAAGGGAATGTGCTGGTCGTCGAGGCCGGGGAGTCGCAACACACCCTGAGCCAGGGCCGCGGCAGCCTCAATCACATCCGGGTTGGCCACGCCCACACAGCCCCCGTCGCCCCAGCCCCCGAGCACGCAGCAGCCGATGACCTCGTCTCCCAGTTGCAGCATGCCGGAGGCCCGGCCCGGCGATCCCCGGTCCCCGCTGCCGGACGAGTGCCCCGAGTCGGCGGCTGCCGCCGCCATCTCCATAGCGGCGACGGCAGCCTCAGTGATCGCTCTGGCTGTCTCGGCTGCCGCCACCCCGTCGCGCGGCCTCTCCTTGAGGCTGACCCAGACCACGGCGTCATCGCCGGGAGTGAACTCGGGATCAGCCCGCCTCGTGGCGACCACGAGGGCCTCCGCCATCCCGGTGTCAGCCGAGAAGGCGCGGTCGGTCGAGCCGGCCGAAGCGATGGTCACCACCAGCGCACCGGTGTATTCCCTCCGCAGAATGTCGCGAGTGGCCTGCCAGGCACCGCCGCCCGCCATCGCGGCGGGGAGCACGAAGGCGATCACGCCCCCGGGCTTCACTTTGGCGTGGGCAAGGTCGACGAAGTTGGACGCCAGGCCGGCGTTGCCGTGCCCGGCTCGACACCTCATGCCTCGGTAGATGTCGTCGAGGCGGGCAGCCATCCGGCGCTGCTCGGACTCGCTGGTGTCGAAGCCTGCGAATGCGGGACGCGGGACTCCGGCGGCGGCGCCCTCGTGATTGGTGGACCGAGTGAACGGCGGGTTCATGATCACCACGTCGAGGCTGGCGTCGGGCACGTCTGCCCGGCTGCCCAGATCCTCGGAGGACCGCTCGCCGCCGCCGGAAGCCACCGAGCGGCCCGTGCCGAACAGCGACAGCACCTGCTCGTCGCCCAAGAGCTCCAAGGAGCCGATGGCCACCGGGCGCAGGGAGCTCTGACGGCCGTACGGCATCGTGTACACCCGCGTATTGCCGAACGGCACCGACGGATGCACGCCTGAGAGCATCGACGCGGTCAGATGAGTGGCGGCCGGCATGATGTCGGCGCCGATCAGGCAGGCCTCCATCATCTCGGCGTGCAGTGCTTCGTCGTCGCCTCCCTTGCGCCGGTAGCGAGCGGCGACGGCTCGGTAGGCGGCCGACAGCAGGGCGCCGGTGCCGCAAGCCAGATCCGCCAGCCGCAGACCGGCGACATCCGTCCGGCTGCTGAAGTCGCAGGCCAGCCGATCGACCGCCAGTTCTGCCAGCAGCGTCGCGGAGGCCGGCCGCGTGTAGAAGGTCGCCAGGAACTTGCGGTCCGAGATCAGCCGCCCGAACATCTGGCCGGCCAGATCGCCGGTCGTGGCCGCTCCGAGGCCGGCCAGGCCCTCAGCGACGCCGACGAGGCGGTCGAGCACTTCGGAGGCGGCAGCACTCGGGAGGGCCGCCACGACGTCGGACGCGACCGCGAAGATCGGCCAGTAGTTGACCCCGAGGATCCGACGCCAAGCCGACAGCACCCGCCGCTTGGAGAGGCTGCCGGTGTCTGTGAGAAGCGACGGATCCGGCGGGCCGACGATCTCGGGGTGCGTGCCGGCGACCGCGGTCTGGAACACGAGAGCGTTGGCGCAGATCGCCATCGCCATGCGCCGCGTCTGCTCGCCGTCCTCCTGGCGCAGCGATCCGGCTACGCGGGCGAGAACCGCAGTGTGGCGCGCTCCGAGCCGGTCGAGGACGGCGGCCGCGTCGTTGACGCCGTGCTCCAACAGGAGCGCTCCCTGTGCGATGGCCGACTCCGGCAGCAGGACCCGCTCGACAAGCCCGGCGATGTCGTCGACGCCGCCCGTCAGCCAGCCCCGCGCCGGGAACCGAGCCGTCTCCGCCGGTTCGTCAGCCGTGGCCGCCGCGGAGTTCGTCGTGTAACAGCAGAAGCGGTATCGCGCCGACGACACCAGATCGGACAGGTGCCCGGCGGGAGAGTCCCGCAGTTCCAGCGGCACCCGTACCGCCAGGGCCGCAGCGACGGCCCGGCCGGTCTCGTCGATCACCGCGCCGAGCCTGCCGACCGCTTCGGACTCCACGCCGCGGGCCGGCTCGTACTCGGTCTCGATCACGACCGGCACCCCGGCCTCGCCGGTCACGAGTATGTCGGGCCGGCGGGCCGCCGCACCGCGGAACACGCCGGTCGCCTCGGCCAGCACCGCGGATCCGCCCCACCGCGGATGCCGGTCGCGCAGCGCACCCGCAAACCCGGCGTTGAACGCGCTCTCCGAGATTCGAGAAGCCACGAAACGACGTTACCTTCGTGCTAGGACACGCAAGCGCATTCCTCGCCGTCGGCGCTTCGAGTTGGGACCGGCAGGCGCATTCCCGCTGGCTGGCTCTGGCGCTTCGTACTTGCCGACGGCGGCCTCGAAGGCCGTCGCAGCTAGCCGCGCCGCCCCCACAGAAGCCGCGCCGCCGCTGGCCTCGTCTGGTTGGTTGTCCTGCTCGTTGGCCACGGGCACTGGACTCCTGACACACTCGCTTGCCGACCACCAGCCAACCACAGCGGTGTGACATCGACCCTCCGGCCGGGGCCCCGCCAACGGCGCCGCCGAGACCGGCCGCGGCAGTAGCGTGCGGGCATGGACACGCTGCACCGCTGCCGGGCCCGGCTGGGGGCTTTGGCCAGCAGCCTGTCCTCCTGCACGCAGACCGCGGCAACCCGCTACCGGGCGCGGCTGGGGGCCTCGGTCAGCGGGCTGTTCTCCCATGGCGAGATGCCGCTGCAGCGCACCGCCGACCATCCCGGCGACGCCGGACTGTGCGGACCGGGCTCGGTTAGCTGGAAGGCGATCGGCGACGTGAGCGTGTTCGTGGGAGCCATCCGGGCCCTGCTGATCCAGGCCGCCCATCCCGAGGCGGTGGCCGGCGTAGACGACCACAGCCGCTACCGCGACGATCCCATGGGTCGCCTCAACCGGACCGCCTTCTACGTGACGTCGGCGACGTTCGGAGCCATGCCCGAGGTGGAGGAGGCCGTCGACCGGGTCCGGGCCGCCCACCAGGGGGTGAGCGGCACCTCGCACCGGGGCATGGCCTACGACGCGGCGATGCCGGAGTTGGCCGCATGGGTGCACAACACCCTCACCGAGTCGTTCCTGACCTCGTACCGGGAGTTCGGCCCGGGGCTCACCGAGGCCGAGGCCGACCGGTTCGTGGTCGAGCAGTCCCAGGTGGGGGCCATGCTCGGGGCCGCTCCCCTGCCCCGGACCGCGGCCGAGCTGCACACCTGGGTCCGCACCAACCCGGCGCTGGAGCCCAGCCCAGGCATGCGATCTGCGGTGGACTTCCTGCGGCAGCCGCCGCTGCCCGCCCGCCAGCGGGTCGGCTACGACGTGCTGATGCACGGCGCGATCAGCACCATGCCCCCCGAGCTGACCTCCGTGCTCGGCCTGAAGGCCCGCCCCGGCGCCCGCCAGACCACGGCCACGCTGTTGACGTTCCTGCGCTGGGGACTCCGCAACAGCCCGTCATGGCGAGCCGCCCTGGACCGCTGCGGCGCCCCCTACGACCCGTCCAAGTTCCGCGAGATGCCCCGGCCGTGACCGCCGAGTCCAACGCCGAAACGCCGGCTGCCGGCCATGACGACGCCGCGGGCAGCGAGGGTGAGAGCTGGCAGGCGGGATTGAACCTGAAGGGGTCGCTGCGCGACGCGATGCAGGCGCCGCCGACGGTGTACGAGATCGTGGGCGGCCAGCGCTTCTTCGATGAGCTAGTGGACCGGTTCTACGACGCGGTGGAGGACGACTCGCTGCTGCGGCCGATGTATCCGAGGGACATGGGGCCATCCCGGCGGCGCCTGGCCGGGTTCCTGGCCCAGTACTGGGGCGGTCCGCCGCACTACAGCGAGGAGCGCGGCCACCCCCGGCTGCGGATGCGTCACTTCCCGTTCGCCATCGGACAAGCCGAGCGCGACGCCTGGATGGCCCACATGACCGCATCGCTCGACGCGGCCACCATCGCCGACGGCGCCGGCCGCCCGCTGACCGACGAGATCCGGGCCGCCATGCTCGAGCACTTCGACAACGCCGCCACCCACCTGACCAACCAGCCGGCGGACTAGCGCCCGGCCATTCTCGATGTAGTTGACCTCACAGGAGGAGGTCAACTACATCAAGAACGAGTCGGAGGCGTGAGCAGGTGGCGACCACCGAAGGACTTGGGCGCATGGATGCGGCCTTCGTGCTGCACCAGGTCCCCATGCACCCACACCGCGTCGATGCCGTCGGGCGGCACCAGGGGATCCTCGTAGCTGTTGCGCTCGGTGACCCGGTCCCAGTCGAACAGCACCAGCGAAGCGTCGGCGCCCTCGCGCAGCACCGGGCTCGGCAGGCCCATGAACTCGCACGGCAGCACCGCCAGCCGGTGTACGATCTCCGCCACACCGATGCCCAGTTCCCGGGCCATGCGCAGGGCCTTGGGGAAGGATCCCAGCGAGCGGGGATGGGGCTTCTGGCCCGGCCCGGGCATCAGGCCGTCGGTGCACAGCGCCATGTTCGGGCGGCGGAAGAACTTCTCCACGGTGGCCTCGTTGCCGTAGTGGCTGATGATGGCAACCTCGCCCCGGTTGTGCAGGAAGAAGTCGCAGACCGCGTCGTGGGCCTCTATCGAGTTCATGTCGGTCACCCCTGCGGCCAGAACGACATCGGAGAAGCGCTTGCCCAGGAAGTCGTCGCCCACCCCGTCGAGCACCCCCGCTATCTGGATGCCTTCCAACCCGCCGCAGAAGGCCACGAAGTTGTCCCAGCCGGTGCTGTCGGCGTAGATCTTCTCGAAGGCGAACCGGCGCACGTCGTCGTCGGTGAGCCGGGCCATGAACTCGGCCCGGGTGCCGGCGCGCACCTCCGGCGGGAACAGCGCGTCGGCGGTGGTGCTGCCCGCGGTGTAGGGGTACATGTTCCCCAGGGTCGGCACCGAGCCGGCCGCGTCGTCGAGCCGGCTGGCCACGTCGCCGAACCGGTCCCAGTTGCGGCGGCCCGCGATCTTGGAGTGCTCGCTGCAGTAGCCGCCCCCGCCCTCGACCGCGGCGGTGATCACCTCATTGAGGGCCTCGACGATGTCGTCGCTCTCGGAGCGCAGGTGCGGGTACAGGGCGCCCGGCTTGACCTCGTTGAACGCTCGCACGAGGGCGGTGATCTCCCGCTGGTCGGAGTACACGGCCGGGTTGTAGACGAGCCCGGTGGACAGGCCCAGGCACCAGGGGGCCTCCCGGCGCACCACCTCGGCCATGGCCCGGATCTGGGCGTCGTCGGCGGTGCGGTCGAGGTTGCCCATGACCGTGCGCCGCACTGCGCTGTGGCCCAGGTGCATCCCCAGGTCGGTGACCGACCGGCCGGCGTGCCACCGCAGGAACTCCTCCGTCGTCGTCCACGGCCACTGGCCGCCGCCGGCGGGGTCGTCGCCGTCGGGATCGCCCGGCGGGCCCGCCATGCCGTCGAGGGGCGCGAGTTGCGCGGCGTACTCGGCCCGCTGATCGGGTACCACCGGCGCGGGGGACAGCCCGTCCACGCCGCAGATCCGCTTGGTGACACCGCCCCGCACCGCCATCTCGCAGCTGACGGGGATGCCGTGCTCGCCGACCCGGGTGCCGGCGAGGGCGCCGTGGTTGTGGGTGTCCACGAAGCCGGGCGCCAGCACCCGGCCGCCGGCAGCGATGGTGCGTTCCGCTCCGGCGGCTGCGCTGGGGGGCACCTCGCCGAGATGGACGACCCGGTCACCGTCGATCAGCGCGTCGCCGCGGCAAGGCTCGGCGGACCCGTCGCCGGCGACGATCAGCGCGTCGGTGATCAGCTGCCGCACAGCCTCACGGTATCCGCGCCGACCAACGCGAACCGCGCTCAGCCACGCGAACTGGCAGCGCTCAGCACCCGACAGGGCACACCCCGCTGCCAATCCCCAGCCAGGACCAGGTCAGCCACGCGAACTGGCAGCGCTCAGCACCCGACAGGGCACACCCCGCTGCCAA
>JAPPLH010000148.1:0-1242 GCA_028819505.1 Acidimicrobiaceae bacterium | reverse complement strand
TCCCCAGCCAGGACCGGGTCAGAGTCCGTGGGCGAAGGTGGCGAGGTCGCGGGCTGAGGCGGCGTACACCTCGGGCATGGCGCCCGGCAGCAGCAGGTCGCCGGCGTGGCAGGTGCCGTTGACGGTGCGGCTGTAGGCGGGAACACCGGCGGCGAGAAGCTTGCGGAAGTAGTCCAGGCCCTCGTCGCGCAGCGGGTCGAGCTCGTTCACGGAGATCGCATGGGGCGGCATGCCGACCAGATCGTCCACCGGGGCGTGCCAGGGCCAGGCCAGCGGGTTGGTCAGGTTGGCTGCGCCCGGGTCGTAGGCCTCCACGAAGTAGCCCATTGTGTCGTTGGCGATGAAGTACCCGTCGTTCTCGTGCAGCGACGCTAGTTCCGGCGGCGGGCTGGCGTAGGCGCCCGAGATGTAGGGGCACTGTGCGTACACACCGTCGATCCGGTCGAGCCGGCCCTCGCGGCGAGCCTTGAGTGACGTGGCCAGCGTGAGGTTGCCTCCGCCGGACTCGCCCGACACCACGAGCCTCGACACCCCGAGCTGGTCCCGGTGGGAGTGCATCCATTCAAGTGCCGAGGTGCAGTCGTTCAGGGCCGCGGGGAACGGATGGCAGCCGAGCGCCCCGGCCGCGTTGCGGAACTCGACCCCGACCACGACCATGTCCAGCGCCGCCAGCGAGTCGCGCCAGCGCCGGTAGACGGCGCCCGCGGCGGACAGGATCACCATGCCCCCGCCGTGGATGTGCAGGATTCCCGGAAGCGGGCCGGCGGCGCCGGTCGGACGGTGGATGTAGAGGCTGATGTCGTTGCCGTCGACGCCGGAGACCACCTCGGCGCGCGACTCGACGCCCTCGACGGCAGGCACCGCCTCCAAGAGGACGTCGAAGAGCTGCTCGAAGCCCGGCTCGCCCAGAGCGGCCAGGCCTCGGATGTCGTCCAGGGACGATTCGGGGGTCAGGGGGACGGGATTGGTGCGCCCGGCGAGGCCCAGCGGCTCGATCGCCGCCACCATGCGCGGATCCGCACGCGGGTCGGTGGCCAAGGTCATCTCGGGATCACCCAGCCGTCCGGGAGGGTTGAACTGCACGGTCGTGGTGGCGTCCATGGACGTCTCCGATCTCGCGGGGCCGGTCCGGGCCGGCGATGGACGGACGAACCCTAACGTCTCCGGCCGGGCCGCAGGGCAACGACCCGCACGAGGCTCGCTGGGGGTTGCCGACCGCTGCAAGGGCAGACTCTCCGCCGT
>JAPPLH010000017.1 GCA_028819505.1 Acidimicrobiaceae bacterium | reverse complement strand
GCGACTGAGCCGTCCCGACCCGCGGCGACTGGCCCGTCCCGACGCGGAGCGACTGAGCCGTCCCGACCCGCGGCGACTGGCCCGTCCCGACGCGGGGCGACTGAGCCGTCCCGACCCGCGGCGACCGGCCCGTCGCGACGCGGGGCGACTGGCCCGTGCGGGTCGGGATGCTGTGGGCGCCGGCCAGGTAGCGCTGAAGGTCGGCGCGCAGGTCCTCCGCCTTGGGATAGCGGTTGGCCGGGTTCTTGGCCAGCAGCTTCAGGATGATGGCCTCGAGGGACTCCACGATGCTCACGCCCAGCAGTGACGGCGCGAGCGGGCGCTCCTGCACGTGCTTGACGGCCACCGCGGTCGAGGTGTCGGCGGTGAAGGGGGGCTTGCCCACGATCATCTCGTAGAGCACGACCCCGAGCGAGTACAGGTCGCTGCGACCGTCGAGGGCCTTGCCCTGGGCCTGCTCGGGCGAGAAGTAGGTGGCCGTGCCCATGACCGACCCGATGTGGGTGAGGTTGTCGCCGGTCCTGCGGGCCAGGGCGGTGGCTATGCCGAAGTCGGCCACCTTCACCTGGCCGTCATCGCTGACGATGATGTTGCCGAGCTTGATGTCACGGTGCACGAGACCGGCGTTGTGGGCGCTGCTGAGAGCCTCGGCCACGTCGGCCGCGATCTCTGCGGCCCGGTCGGGGCTGAGGCGCCCGGTGGAGCGCATCACGTCGGCCATGCTGCGGCCCACCACGTATTCCATGACGATGTAGTAGGTGCCCTGCTCCTGGCCCCAGTCGTAGATGCCGACGATGTTGGGGTGGTTCAGGTTGGCCGCGGCCTTCGCCTCCCGGCGGAAGCGCTCGACGAAGCTCGGGTCGTTGGCGAACTCCGGGAACAGGACCTTCACCGCCACCTGCCGGTCGAGCGACGCGTCCCGGGCCAGGTAGACGTCGGCCATCCCGCCGCGCGCGATGCGGCGGAGCAACTCGTAGCGACCGTTGAAGACGGTCAGGCCCTCGTCTGACACCGCCAGCCATTGTAACGGGCGGCCCCAAGCCGGGATCAGAGCCGAGAATCGCCGCGGCGGACCGGCGCCGCGATCAGGCCGGCACGGCAGGCAGGAACGTCACGACGATCCGGTCCGGACCGTGCGGCCGTAGCCCGGGGTCGCCCGCGACATCGACGACCACCGCGGTGGCGTTGTCGCGGCCGCGCCCCGGCCGCACCGCTCGCTCCACCAGGCTGCGGGCGGCGGCGCCGGCGTCGTCGACGGATCGCAGGATCCCGGCGATCTCGAAGTCGGGCACCTCGTTGGTGAGCCCGTCGCTGCTGAGCAGGAAGCGTGTCCCCTCCACGGCTGCCAGCTCCCAGCCGTCGACATGCACCCGGCGCTCGAACCCGACGGCCCGGGTGAGGGTGTGACGGTCGGCGTGGGTGGCCGCCTCAGCCTTGGAGATGACGCCGTCGCGCACGAGATTCTCCGAGATGGTGTGGTCGACGGTGATGCGGCCGAAGCCGTCCGGGGCGAGCACGTACAGCCGGGAGTCGCCGACGTTGCAGGCGGCCAGCCGCGGCCCGTCCTCGCCGCCGATTGCGGCCAGCACGCACAGGGTGGTCGACATCTCGAACAGGCTCGGATCGTCCTTGGCCGCTTCCAGGATGGCTGCGTTGGCCGAGCCCACCAGCGCGATCAGCTGTTCCAGCGACTCGACGCCGGCGCCGCCGGCGAGGACCTCGATGGCCATGCCCGCCGCGGTGCCCCCTCCCGCGTGGCCTCCGAGCCCGTCCGCCACCGCGAAGACGGCGCCGTCGGCGAGGAAACGATCCTGATTCTCGCGGCGGTGCAGGCCCATATGGGTGGCGGCCCCGTAGTCCAGGCGCACTCCGGCGATGCTAACGGCCATCGGGAGCCGGCCTCGGGACCGCCCGGCAGGCAGGCGGTTCCCTCAGCGGGCCGCTAGTCTCGTGTGCCCGGTCCGCCCGCGGGCCGGGGCCACGCGCGAGTGGCGGAATTTGGCAGACGCGCAGGATTCAGGTTCCTGTGTCCGGAAGGACGTGGGGGTTCAAGTCCCCCCTCGCGCACCTCAGGCGAAGGCGGCCAGCCACTGCTCGCGGCCGGCGGGCCGGAACACATGGTTGCGCTCGCGGGTGGCGCCCATGGTGGCCGACGACTCCAGCGAGTAGCGGTGGCCGGGGTAGAGCACCGCTTCGTCGGGCACCCGGGCCAGCCGGGTGGTGAGGCTCTCGTACATCTGGGCCGGGTCCGAGCCCGGCAGGTCCATGCGGCCGCATCCCTCCAGGAAGAGGGTGTCGCCGGCCACCAGGCGCCCGTCCACCAGGAAGCACTGGCTGCCGGGGGTGTGCCCCGGCGTGGCGATGAGCTCGATCTCGACCGCGCCCACCGTCACCACGTCGCCGGAGGCGTGGCTGACCAGGCAGTCGTCGCCCACGCCGGTCACCTGCTTGACGAGACCGGCCTCGGCGGCCTGCACGTGGACCGGCACCGACACCCGCTCCAGCAGCCGGCTGATGCCCTCGATGGTGATGCCCATCATGTGGCCGCCCACATGGTCGGGGTGGTAGTGGGTGGCCAGCACGCCGGTGCAGGCCATGCCGTCGGCCTCGAGCAGGTCGATGAGCCCGTAGGTGTCGTAGGCCGGGTCGACCAGCACGGCCTGGCCGCTGTCGCGGTCGCCGATGGCGTAGACGAAGTTCACCATCTGGCGGGCCACCCCGTCGCCTGTCGCGAAGTCGCGTCCCGACAGCAGCTGGCGGAAGTACAGCCGGTCGTCCACGGCCCACCACCCTATTCCCGCTCCTGCTCGCTGCGACCCGAGAGCCGCTCGGGCCAGGGCCGCGCGCAACTCGGCCGACGGCCTGGCAGCGGCGCTGAACGGGACTCCGGGGCCGTACCCTGCCCCGAATGGGGCAGTTCGGAGAGTCGCGCAGTCTGACGGTCGGTTACCTGGGTCCGCCGGGGACGTTCACCGAGCAGGCCGTCTACTCCCAGCCCGACCTGGCGGCCATGAACCACCGTCCCATCAACTCGATCATCGACGTGCTGAGGGCGGTCGGCAGCGGCGAGGTCGACCTGGGCCTGGTGGCCATCGAGAACATGATCGAGGGGTCGGTGACGGCCACCCTCGACGCGCTGGCCTTCGACACCGACCTGTTCATCCAGCGCGAGGTGATCATCGACGTCAACCTCAACCTGCTGGGCCCTCCGGGCATGGCGATGGAGTCGGTGGAGCGGATCCGGTCCTATCCGGTGGCCCACGCCCAGTGCCGCGAGTACCTGGCCGCCCATCTCCCCGGCGCGGTGTTCGAGGCGGCCAACTCGACCGCCGACGCGGCCCGCAGCCTGGCCGAGGCAGGCGACCGCGCCACCGCAGCCATCGCGCCGCTGCGCTCGGCGGAGGTGTACGGGCTGGACGTGCTGGCCGCCGGCATCGCCGACCACGCCGACAACCAGACCCGCTTCGTGCTGGTCGGGGCCGATGTCGTCGCCGCGCCGACCGGCCACGACAAGACGAGCATGGTCGTCTACCAGCGCTCCGACGTGCCGGGCTCGCTGATCGGCATCCTGGGCGAGTTCGCGGCCCGGGCCATCAACCTGACGAGCCTCCAGAGCCGCCCCACCAAGTCCAGCCTGGGCCAGTACTGCTTCCTGCTGGACTGCGAGGGCCACATCGCCGACGAGGTGGTGGCCGACGCGCTGCGCAACCTCAGCATGAAGACCTCCCGGGTGAAGTTCCTCGGCTCCTACCCGTCGGCCTCCGCCGACCACCACGACCACGTGATGAACCAGGTGGAGGTGCGCAAGGCGGCCGCCTGGATAGACGACCTGAGAGGCCGCATCCTGCGGTGAGAGTCCCGCCTATCCTTGGCGGCGGAGGGATGGCAGAGCGGACGATTGCGACGGTCTTGAAAACCGTTGGGCCTTCACGGGTCCCGGGGGTTCGAATCCCCCTCCCTCCGCTAGATGATTGTTGGCGCAGCGCCCAAGATCTGGATGGTGCATGAGGAGTGCAAGGCCGACACGTGGCGCTGGAGGTGAAGCTCAAGTCGGTCATCAAGGACAGAGACGTCCGTCACCTGCAATGGCTGCGCGACCAGATCGGCTCCCGGATGCTCGACGCCGCGGTGTTGTCGACCGGCCGGCAGGCCTACCGCAGAGCCGACGGTGTCGGAGTCATCCCCGCTGCACTGCTCGGCCCCTGACCCGAACCGCGGGCCACATCTTGCGCGGATCGACGCATCGGAGACTCCTCATCGGTCGATCCGGCACCCGACACGGACCGCACTATGGCACCACCACTCACAAGGCGTGGGAAGTCCCCACCCGCAACACGGGAAGTCCCGTTGGATGCGCCTCAGCTGACAAGGTCCACAACGCTCTGACCTAGGGTTTTGTGATCGGACAGCCATCCACTGAGGACTTTTTCCACGGCCTCCTAGCCTGCCTCCACGACCCTCCGAAGGAGCCCCCCAATGATCCGCATCCGCTTGCTGGTCGCTCCGGCCGTCGCGGCTCTCGTGGCCGCAGCCTGCGGCGCCGGCGGCGGCGAGGAGGCAGCCGAGCCGCCAGCCGCGCCTACGACCGAGGCGCCTGCCACCACCGCCGCCCCGACTGCAACAACAGCCCCGCCTGCTACGACCACAACCGCCTCCACCACAACAACCGCCCCGACGACCACAACCGCCCCGACTACTACGACCACAACCGCGGCCGCGGCGACCGCCGCCCCAACCACCACCGCCCCGGCCGCCACGACCACGTCCCAGTCCGTCGCGGCCGCCGGGCCGTCCCAGCCCGAACCGGTGGCGGCCGCGGGAGAATGGACGGCCTTCAACGGCGGCGAGGAGTGCGTCTGCGCCGACGGGAGCGACTACCACTACTGGGTGCGCGAGGGCGACCCCGACAAGGTGGTCTTCTACCTGCAGGGCGGCGGGGCGTGCTTCACCCGGGCGGACTGCGCGTCCGGCAGCGAGGGGACGTCGAGCGACGCCACCGACATCACCGAGATCGGGAACAACCCCAGCATGTGGCGGGGCATCTTCGACTTCGAGAACCCGCTCAACCCTGTGAGGGACCATTCGTTCGTGGTGGCGCTGTACTGCACCGGCGACCTGCACGTCGGCGACCGGACCAACGACTACGGGGGCGGCGTGATCGTACACCACAACGGCTTCGTCAACGCCAACACCGCGCTGGACGCGGCCTTCGAGCGCTTCGGCGGCGCCACCGAGGTGGTGGTGGCCGGATCGAGCGCGGGCTCGGCCTCGGCTGCGCTCTATGGCGGGCTGGCCGCCGACCTGTTCGAGGGCGCGAGCGTCGCGGTGGTGGCCGACGCCTCGGGCGCCTACCCCAGCGACCCGGGGATCAACACCTACATCGGCAGCCTGTGGGGCACGATGCGGGTGGTGCCGGACTGGCCGGTCAACGAAGGTGTCACGCAGGCCGAATGGGGCTTGCCCGAACTGTTCATCCGTGCGGGCCTGCATGCGCCGCATGTGAGGTTCGCCCGCTACGACAACGCCTTCGACAGCACGCAGGAGTTCTACGCGGCCCTGGCCGGCTTCGACGCCGGCAGCATCGACCAGTTCATGCACCAGAACGAGGCCCGGATCGAGGCGGCCGGGGTGAACCAGGCGAGCTACACGGCCCCAGGCAGGGACCACACGATCCTGTTCAGGGACCTGCTCTACACCCAGGAGGTGGAGGGGGTGGCTTTCCTCGACTGGCTCACCGCCTTCCTCGCCGGCGCCGACGTGGACGACGTGTCCTGCGAGGACTGCTCCTAGCCACAACGCCGGTACGCTGAGATCGCCCGGAGACGTGGCCGAGTCCGGTTGAAGGCGCTTCCCTGCTAAGGAAGTAACGATGCAAGTCGTTCGTGGGTTCGAATCCCACCGTCTCCGCCCTCGGGTCTCAGCCAGCTGAGGCCCGTTCTGCTAGCCGCCAGCCCCCGAATCGCCGTTCAGGCGCGTCCGGGCGGGCCGAGTGGTGCGCGACTCCCCCGCCAAGTCACCCTCACTAGGTCTCGCGAGGCGCCAATCATCGGGCCGGATGCAAGAGGGTCCGCCGCTGTCAGGCGGCCGCGCTACCGGCTGCACTTCGGGGTCGGTGAGCCGAATGAGCCATAATGTCTAGCACCACGTCGGGCTCCGATGTCCGGCATGAGCCTCGCCGACCCCTTGTGGAGCCACCCGTGACCGCCTCCCCCGCCAGCGCCGCCCACATGACGGTGACCGCACGCAAGCTC
>JAPPLH010000047.1 GCA_028819505.1 Acidimicrobiaceae bacterium | reverse complement strand
CGGGTTGGGCAGTGCTCGCCGTGGGCGCCATGGTCGCATCGCTCCTCGCGGTCGGGACGAGCCCCGCGGTTGCTGATGAAGAGAAGGCGGACCACAAGGCGGCAACGTCCGCGTGTGTGGGCCCGGCCGAAGAGGCCCACGGGTTCAGCGATGTGTCTGATATGAGCGAGTTCAGCGACGCGATCAGCTGTGTGAAGTATTACAAGATCACCACAGGGTCCGGCGACGGTTCGACGTTCTCCCCCGACGACGAGGTGACCCGCGACGAGATGGCGGTGTTCTTGGCCCGCGCGGCGGGGGTCGCCGGTGTGGATCTCGGTGAGGCCATGGACGCCGGTTTCGGCGACATCGCCGACACTTGGGACGATGCTCGCCATGCGATCAACCGGCTCGCGGAGAAGGGGATCATCCCCAAGGGCGACAGCTACAGGCCCCGCGACAACATGACCCGCGCCGAGATGGCGGTTGCGCTGGTCGGGCTGCTCGACGCGGCGGGGGCGATCGACATCAGAAAGGACGGCACGATCGATCTGGGCGACGACGGCCCCGAGGACGACGCTGACGACTATTTCGCGGATGCTCGGGCGCTGAGCCCGCAGGCGGCGGATCGCGCCTCGGCTGCGCTGTATGAGCTGGGTGTGACCAACGGCGGCGCCCCTGCCGCGGTCGTGGACGACTCCAAGACCCCGCTGGATGTCAATTTCGATCCCAACGGCGATGTGACCCGCGGCGAGATGGCGGCGTTCATCACTCGGGCCCTGGCTCACACCAGCGCCCGTCCTGCTGGCGTCACCGCCCAGCAGGTCGGCAACACGGTGCTGGTGTCGGTGCGCGGCGAGGACTTCGCGCCGGAGATCAACGCCTACGTCGACGTCTTCTGGATCGAGGCCGCCGACGAGGACGACGCGCTCGACGACGGCGCCTGCGGCCCGCGGGTCCGAAACGCCAACGGTGACTTCGTCTGCGAGATCGACGGCGACGACCTGCTGACCGTCGGCACCGGCGACATCGCGACGACGGCCATACCCGTCCCCGAAGGCGGAGCGGTCGCTTGGGCCTGGACCGGCGACATCGGCGACGAGTTCGACACCGACGAGGTCGACGTGTCTCGTGTGGAGCTGGAAAAGATGGTCGATGCCGAGACGTCCACTACAGCACACATCTCCACTGATCTCGAGGGCTCTATGGCCAAGATGGGGTCGTCGTTCACCGTCACGCTGCAACTGCAGAACGATGACGGCGACGACGTGACCGGAGGCGCCGAAGAAGCCGACGAGCCCGCGAAGTGGATCGCCACCATCCGCGCCTTCAGCGGCACCCCGGCTGACGTTTCCTCTGCTTCTCCTGTTCGGGTCCGCACGGTGAGGTTCGAGTCGGACCCCGACGGCAAGGGCACGTTCATGGTCGATGCCCCGCCCGACCCCGACCCCGACACGCGGGGCCAGTCGTGGACCGTCCAGTACACCGTGACCGCCGACCCGAACGGATGCACCGCAGACACCGCCGGGACTGCATGGATTTCGTGCAGTGCACCCGTCGCAGCCGAGGGCACGCCTCCGGCCATCGAGGGCACGCCTCCGGCCATCATGTCGCTCCCAACGATCAGCGACGGCGACCTTCTGACGAATCCTTCTGGCCAGGACAACACCGGTTTGATCGTGTTCAGCGATGCGAGAGCCGCCGCCGAAGAGATCGAGATCGATACTTCCTCGTATGTGGTGGTGGCCCGTGCCGGCCGGAAGGCGGTCAACCGGGCCACGGTGAAGGTGACGGACCAGTACGGCGATCCCGTGAGCAAGGCCAAGATCACCCTGACCAGCGACCGCGGCCAAGGCGACGGCACCAACCAGGACAGCAGCCTCACGGATACCCCAGCGAATGCACAGGCTGACGGCGCGGACAGTCATGGGCGGGTGTTTCTGACGGAGAGCGACGGCACCTACCCCTTCTCGTACACATGGTCCGGCGATGGTGCCATCGAGACACTCTCGGCCAGAACGACTGCCATCCCCGCGGACGGTAACGCCAACATCAAGACCAAGATGGTGCATTGGGCTCAGGACGCAGACCCCACCGGAACCACGGCAGAAGTGGTCGCCGGTGATGTCGACGCCAACCAGATCGTCGTGGTGGTCGATGAAGTGCCGATGGTCGTGACCTATGACGACGACGACAGGTTCAACCTCCAGGCTACGAACGCCACGCCTGCCGTGACTTCTGGGGTGCCTAGCTCGATGGCGGCCTTCGAGAAGGCGCTGGCTGCGGCCCTCGAGCCTGGCGCGGCTGACGTGAACCTGATTTGGAGCAACTACCGGTCCGGGCCACGCAACACCTCGGAGCTCACGCTGGACACCAGCCCGTCGTAGGGGTTTCTAGGTTCCCGAACCAACCCAAGACCCTAAGGGAGGCCCCGGCCCCACGGCCGGGGCCTCCCCGCGTCCGGCAGCGAGCGGCGCTCGGCCCCGCCCTCCCGTCTGACACCACCAACCCCCAGGAGGCTCCCGCCAGATGCAGAGACGGCTGCAGCGTTCTCCGACACTGACGGGTGGGAGACAACGCCTTCCTGGTCGCTGCCGGCCATGACCAGCGATTGAGCGTCGCCGGCGGGTGTGGCGGCGAGGTACTCGGCCAGCGCCTTCTCGAAGTCTTCGATCGACCTCACCGGCCTCGGCGCGGTGTCGCTGGGGCCCTGCACGTCGAAGCGATCGTTGCTGTCGTACTCCACCCGCTCGGGCACCGTGGACGGATTCTCGGCGTCGGGGCCCACCGGCCAGTCATCGCCTGCACTGCCGTCCTCGACGTCAACGATGATCTCGTTGCGGTCGGTGTCACCGCACAGGATGAACTTCTTGGCTCCATACTGTCTTCTTCATCGGCGATGCGGAAACCGCTGCGACGCCAGCAAACGGCGTCGTCACTGTGATCTCGGGCTCGGCGACTCAGGCTGATGGCCTCACGTTCAGCACTGAGGCGAGCACCAGAGACATGACGGGCACCGTCACAGTGAAATCGGCTGCCGACTTCTTGGCGGCCTCGGCCCGCGGAGCGAGCAACTCGGTGACGGTGACGGTGACCGACCAGTACGGCGACCCAGTCAGCAATGCGAGCGTCACGCTCACCACTAGCGAGACCTCTACTGTCACGATCGAATCGCGAAGACGGCTGCAGCGTTCTCCGACACTGACGGGTGAGGGACAACGCCTTCCTGGTCGCTGCCGGCCATGACCAGCGATTGAGCGTCGTCGGCGCCCTGTGCGTGCTAGCTCGGGCAGGTGTGCCAGAGCCTGATCTCGGCTTCGAAGCGGGACCGGCGCGGGTCGTAGTTTCTCCACTCGAGACAGGCGCCGGTGCCAGTGTCGCCTGCGGGTGTGACGGCGAGGTACTCGGCCAGCGCCTTCTCGAAGTCTTCGATCGACCTCACCGGCCTCGGCGCGGTGTCGCTGGGGCCCTGCACGTCGAAGCGATCGTTGCTGTCGTACTCCACCCGCTCGGGCACCGTGGACGGATTCTCGGCGTCGGGGCCCACCGGCCAGTCATCGCCTGCACTGCCGTCCTCGACGTCAACGATGATCTCGTTGCGATCGGTGTCACCGAACAGGATGAACTTCTTGGCTCCGCCATCGGACAGGTCGGTGCTGCCGCTTGCGGCGGTGAGCACAGGCCAGAACACGTGCGCGGTCGCTGTCTGCCGGTCGTCGATGGTGGAGGTCCTGCCGTCGAAATCGACGGTGACGGTGAGGGTCTCGACCTCTCCGACGAACCTGTCGTAGCTGTAGGAGAGTTGGCGTTCGCCGTCCCGGCCGATCGCCAGGAACCCTTCGGGGATCTCGGCGGCAACGTCGCTGTCCAGACTGGCCCTGGCCGAGGCGAGGGCCGCGCCGTACTCGTCGAACGCCGAAACGACGACGCTGTTGCGGGCCGAGCCGCGGGAGGGCGCGTTGACGTACCTGACCTTCGGGGTCACCGTCACCACCGCCTGCTCGGGGTCGGCCGCCGCGTCGCTGAACTCCAAGTAGTACACCTCCAAGCCGCCGGGCCTGCCCGAACTCAATCCGAAGTTCGCGTCCATCTCGACGGTGCTCGGAGCGTTGGGCCCCGGCACAAGCCTGAAGGTACGGGTGCGCGAATCGCCGGTGGAGGCCCGGTTGGGGTCCGACACCGAGATCGAGAACCTGAACCGGCCGCTGGGGTCCGACCTCACCGTTCTCGGGGTCCTGGACAGGAGCTCGCCGGCACCGGCCGTGATCCCGTCCACAGTCCCCGTCTCCGCCAGCAGCTCTTCGACCAGCTCCCACTCGGCGGGACTATCGCCGTCCACGCCGACGCGGACGTCGCGGCCCTCGGAGTCCTGGAGTTGCACGAAGACAGTGACGGTGGTGCCGAACCTGGCCTTCTTGCCCCTGAACGGCGTGGAGATCTCCACCCGGGCCGCGGGCCGGGCCTGGTCCGACGGCTCGATGTCCAGCCGGACGGGGTCGGTGCGCCGGTCCACCTCGTCGCCGTCGTCGCCGGTCCAGACCCACACCGTTGTGTCGGTGCCGTCGAAGACGGGATCGGGTACGTCGAGGGAGACCTCCCCGTCGTCGTCGGTGGTCAGGTCGGACCCGTCGATCTCGCACAGGTAGTCGCCTTGGACGAAGTCGACGCCGTCGCATTCGTCACGCGACGTGAACGCCAGGTCGATGTCGTCGGTCTCGATGTAGAACATGTCGATGGGAGCATCCTCGACCGGCTCGAAGTCGGCGCCGCGAAACGAAACCCTGATCTCGTTGCCGTCGTACTGGGCGCTCAGCCCCTTCGGTCGGGCCAGAGTGTGGCCCAGCGTGCGGATGATGAAGGCGGCCATCTGCCCCCGGGTCACCGAGTCCCTCGGGCGGTAGTACAGGTCCAGACCGGGCTGGGCCGTGCCGGAGGCAGGGGTGGGGCTGTCGCCGGTGGTGATGCCGAGCTCGTAGGCGGCGCTGATGGCCCGGTCGGCGGCGGCCGGCACTTGGTCGCGGGCGTCCTCGAAGTAGTCGTCGGGCTCGGTCTGGATGCCGTCGTCGTTGGCGTCGAGCAGTATCTCGCCGTTGCTGTCTATGTCCACCACGTCGCCGGCCGCGTCGAGGAAGCGGACCAGCAGCAGCGCCATCTCGGTGCGGTCGACGACGGCGTTCGGGTCGAACGTCGTGCTCGAAGCGGCCGTGGCGATGCCGTTGGTGACCAGCAGGTCGATGGCGTCGCGGGTCTCGTCGTTCAGGTTGCCGAGGTCGGTGAAGTTCTGGGCCCGCGCCCGGCTGAGGTTGATGCCGGCCGGGTCGAGGGCCCGGGCCAGGAAGAGCATCATCTGCCAGCGCTTGACGGGGTCGCCGGGCGAGAAGGTGGTGCCGTCGCCGGTGCCGATGGTGATCCTGTAGTGGGCCAGGCAGTTGATGGATTCGTGGAAGGTGTGGCTCTCGGGCACGTCGGTGAAGCCCTGGTCGACCTTGGCCTCGCCGAGGCAGGCGGTGACGTCGCTCGTCTCGTCGGCCCTGTCGGTTGTGGCGGTGGCGGTGGTAGCGCTGACGGCGAGCAGCGAGGCGACCAGCGCGCCGACCGCCAACGCCGCCCATCCCCTGCTGCGCCTGCTGAATCGGTGGAGCATCGGCAACCCCCGTGTCCAAGACCTGCGAGCCCCAGCCTAGTCAGCCACCGACCGCGGCAGGGACAACCTCCCTCACACGAGGCGGTTGCTTGCCGGGCCGGTCGGGTTCACGCAGGCCGACAGCCGGGTTGTGTGGTCGGCCCTGTCGGTCGCAGCCGCGGCCGGTTCGGCGCCGACGGCAGGCAGAGAGGCGACTAGCGCAGCCGCGGCGAGCACCGCCCAACCCGAAAGCGAATTCTAGGATCACATGATAGCAGGGTCTCTTTCGATGCTGTTCGCGGCGCAGCCCAGAGTGCTGGCCACGACGTTCTACTGGGTGTCCGCGCCGACGGCAGTGGGCGATGTCACCGCCGGAGTTCTCCGGGTGGCTGAGGCGGATACGAACACTGTGATCGTCGGAGGCAGTGCCTCGGAGGCGCCGCAGCGGCTCGTGTACGACGACAACGACCAGTTCGTCATCGGTTCGGCGAACGCCACTATGGCGGCCTTCGAGGCGGAGCTCGCCAAGGAGGACACCGGTGCTGCCAATATGGTCGGAGCGACTGGGTACAATCCCACCGATCCGAGCGCTGTCGCCCGGTTCACGCTGACGGTGAACGCCTAACCCTCAAGGGCGGGAGCCAGCCCTCCCGCCTGACACAACCACCAACCCGAGGAGGCCCC
>JAPPLH010000084.1:55881-57128 GCA_028819505.1 Acidimicrobiaceae bacterium | reverse complement strand
CTAGGGTGGTGGGGTGACCTCGGCGCCGGCTGCGAACCCGACCAGTCTGTCGGTGGCCGAGCGCATGGCCCGCCTGCTGGGGGTCGTGCCCTGGGTGGTCGAGCAGGACGGCGCCCACCTCGACGACATCTCGGCCCGCTTCGACTACCCCCGGGAGCAGCTCCTGGAGGACCTCGAGCAGCGCCTGTTCTTCGTGGGGGTGCACCCGTTCACCCCGGACACGCTGATCGAGGTGCGCATCTCCGACGGGATCGTCGACATCCAGTACGCCGACTGGTTCTCGCAGCCCATGCGGCTGTCGGTGGAGGAGGCGACCCGGCTGCTGGCCGCGGGCCGCAGCGTGCTCGACATGACGAAGGCGAGCGGGCGGGGACCGTCGGGCGACGACGACGAGGACGAGGCCGCCCCGCTGGTGCGGGCCTTGGCGAAGCTGAGGCTGTCGCTGGGCTCGGAGGGAGCGGACAGCTCCGACCACATCGAGGTCAGCCTGGGCAGCGCCCCGTCCCACACCCTCCACGAACTGCGGCGCGCCATCAGCGGGCGGCGGCAGATCGAGATCGAGTACTACTCCCAGGGCCGCGACGCGATGACGTCCAGGGTCGTCGATCCGGCTCGGCTGATGAGCCACGACGGCGTGTGGTACCTGTTCGGCTGGTGCCATCGGGCCCGCGCCGAGCGGGTCTTCCGCGTCGACCGGATCCGCACGCTGACCGTGCTGGAATCGGATGCGGAGGTCGACCTGCCCCCCGGACCGTCGCCGACGCTCTCAATCGACAGCGTGGACCGCACCGCGACGTTGCGGCTGGCGCCGGAGGCCGCCTGGGCTGCCGACTACCACTCGGCGCGCGAGCGGAACGACAATCCCGACGGCACCATCGACGCGGTGTTCGCGGTGGCCGGCGAGTCGTGGCTGGCCCGGCTGCTGGTGCAGCTCGGCCCCCAGGCGGAGATCATCGACCTCCACGAGGCCATCGACCCGGATCTGCGGGCGGCGACCGCGGCCCGGATGCTGGAGCGGTACCGCCGGTGACCGGAGGCGCGACGGCCCGTCCGGGCGAGCCCGCGGAACCGTCACCGGTGGAGTCCGGTCGGCAGAAGGCGGCCAGGGCGGTCGGAACGCAGCCGCCGGGAACGCACAGACCCGGAACACAGCCGCCCGGACCGCACAGACCCGGAACGCAGCCGCCGGGAACGCACAGACCCGGAACGCAGCCGCCGGGAACGCACAGACCCGGAACGCAGCCGCC
>JAPPLH010000084.1:51393-55646 GCA_028819505.1 Acidimicrobiaceae bacterium | reverse complement strand
AGACCCGGAACGCAGCCGCCGGGAACGCACGCCGAGGATGCCGCGCCCATGAGCGGCGCCGACGGGCCACCACCGACTCCGGTCCGGCGTCCGCTGTCTGTGGCCGTCGAGTGGCTCGTCGTGCTGGTCTGCGCACTGGGTCTGGCCCTGCTGCTCAGGACCTTCCTGGTGGAGGTGTTCATAATCCCGTCGGGCTCGATGGAGCCCACCCTGATGGTGGGCAACCGGGTGGTCGTGTACAAGCTCGGGTACCGCCTCCACGACGTGAACCGGGGCGACGTGGTGGTGTTCGACAATCCGGGGCAGGGTCCGGGAATCGACGACCTGATCAAGCGGGTCGTCGCCCTGGAGGGCGAGACGTTCGAGATCCGGGACGGCTCGGTGTACATCGACGGCGCCCGGCTGGAGGAGCCCTACCTCAGCGACGGCGAGGCGACGCTTCCCAAGGCGCCCATCCGGGGCTGCGCGAACGAAGCCGACGCGCTGTACTGCGAGGTGCCCGAGGGCGCGGTCATCGTGTTGGGCGACAGCCGCGAGGACAGTCGCGACAGCCGCTTCTTCGGACCGGTGGACGTCGACGACATCGTGGGCCGGGCCTTCATGAAGATCTGGCCCCCCAACGACATCGGCGGCGTCTAGCCGCCCCGCGGGCCGGGCTGGTTGCGTGATACTGGCCTGATGGGTACCCGGATACCGGCTCTTCTGGCGCCGCCCATCGGTTTCGCTCACCGCGGTGCGCGGGCCCATGCACGGGAGAACACGCTCGATGCGTTCGCGCTGGCCCGCGAGATGGGGGCCACCGGCATCGAGACCGACGTCCGGGTCACCGCCGACGGCGAGATCGTGTTGAACCATGACGGAGCCGTCGGCGGGCTGCCCACGCTGTCGAACCTTCGGATCCTGGGCCGGCCCGTCGCCGGCCTGCCCCGATCGCGGCTGCCCGCCCACATTCCCACTCTCGGCGAGTACTACGAGCGCTGCGGCACCGATCTGGAACTGAGCGTCGACGTGAAGGACGCGGCCGCCTTCGCAGGCCTCATCGCGGTGGCCAGGGACCACGGCGCGGCCGGCCGGCTGTGGGTCTGCCACCACGACGCCGGCGTGCTGCGGTCCTGGCGGGACGCCGCGCCCGAGGCTCGGCTGGTTCACTCCACCCGCCTGGACCGGCTCCCGCGAGGCCCCGAGCGCCACGCCGCCGATCTCGCCGAGGCCGGCATCGACGCGGTGAACTTCCGCCGCGAGGACTGGAACGGCGGGCTCACCACGCTCTACCACCGCTTCGGCCGGTTCGCCTTGGGATGGGACGCACAGCAGGCCCGCCAGATCGCCGAACTGGTCGACGCCGGCATCGACGGCGTGTACAGCGACCACGTCGACCGGATGGTGGAGACACTCGCCCGCTTCACCGACGACGCCGGAGCCTGAATCCCCCGTAGTCCATCGGGAGCCTCGGCGGCTCGCGGGTATCGTGCCAGACATGTGGATGCTGGCACCGGCCGCGGCCACCGTCATCGCCCTCGGGGTGCTCATCGTCGGGATGAGGGCCGTGGCTCATGCCGCCACGGACTTGACGGGGTCGCTGCGGAAGTCGTCGTCGGCGGCCGTGGCCGGCGACGAACTCTCACACTTCGCGGCCCGGCTGGGCGACCACGCCGAAGCCACCAGGGCCGCGGCCGACCGGCTGCGAGCCCAGAAACGCCCGCCGACAGTCCACCAGCCGGAGGAAGCTCACCTACGCCGGAACTGACACCAGTCAGGCAGCTCGGAATGCGAGCACCTGTGGTACGCTGGGCGTGGACCTGGGGAGGACTCGAACCCCTGCGGACGGGTTTAGAGGCCACCGCCGCCACCTGGCCAGGCCCGTTCGAGGCTCGAGAGCATCTGCCCCAAGCTTCGACGGAGAGCCGGAGGTCACCCCTCCGGCTCTCCCATGTCGGCACCATATCCGGGGTGTCACGGGCCGCTCGGGCCACGGCCTCGCAAGCTCGGCCTCTAGGCTGACGGGGTGGGAAACCTCGGCGGGGGAGAGATCCTGGTCATACTGCTGGTGGCCCTCATCGTGCTGGGTCCGACCAAGCTGCCCCCGGCCGTCCGCCAAGTGGGCAAGGTCGTGGGCGAGATCCGCCGCATCGGCCAAGGCTTCCAGGCGGAGCTGCGCGAGGCGGCCAAGCCTCTGACGGACGCGACCGCCGATCTGAGGGCGGCCGACAAGAGCCTGCGTGAGACCGCCCAGAAGCCCCTCAAGGAGATGAGGGACACGCTGAAGGCCGCCGATCCGCGCAAGGTGATCGAATCCCCGCCGGGCCCCAAGGACAAGGCCAAGGACACCGCGGCGTCGGGCAAGGGCGGCGACGGATCGGAGACTGCCGCGGCGGGCGCGGGAGCGGCCACGGCGGGCCCGGTCTCCTGGGGCACCGCCGAGGCGAAGGTGAGCCCCCCGCCCGCGTCCAGCAGCGAAGACGCCGGCGCGACCGCCGATGCTGTCGAGCCGGATGTCGAGCCCGAGACCGACGGCACGCCCGGCTAGGACTTCCCAGCCTCAGCGATGACCGACGCAGTCGACGACACGGCCCCGATGCAGCGCCCGGACGGCGGCGACGGCGGGCACATGACGCTCATGGAGCACTTGGCCGAGCTCCGCAACCGTCTGATCAAGTCGGTCATCGCGGTGGCGGTGTGCGTGGTCGGATGCTGGATCCTCTACCCGTACATCCTCGACCTCCTGCTCGAGCCGTACTGCAAGACCTTCCCCGTCGAGGACCGGATCGACTCCCACCTGTTCGGTCCCGACGGCGGCTGCAACCTCTACGTGTCCAGTCCTCTGGAGCCCTTCAGCGTGCGCATCACGCTGGTCGGCTACTCGGGGCTGGCGCTGGCCATGCCGGTGCTGCTGTGGCAGGCGTGGCGGTTCATCGCGCCCGGCCTGTACCGCCACGAGAAGCGCTACGCGGTGCCGTTCGTGGCTGCGGGCGTGCTGCTCTTCTTCCTGGGCGTAGCGCTGGCGTACTGGAGCCTGCCCCGGGCCCTCGACTTCCTGAAGGACATCGGCGGCCCCGACCTGGTGTCGCTGTTCAGCCCGCAGCGCTACCTGGGCTTCGTGGTCAGGATGATGGTGGCCTTCGGCATCGCCTTCCAGTTCCCGATAGTCCTCATCGGGCTGCAGGCCATGGGCATCGTCGAGAACCGCACCCTGCGCAAGATCCGCTCCTACGCCGTGGTC
Organism: Acidimicrobiaceae bacterium; assembly: GCA_028819505.1. GTDB lineage: Bacteria > Actinomycetota > Acidimicrobiia > Acidimicrobiales > Aldehydirespiratoraceae > Aldehydirespirator. Next base: position 52,426 of record JAPPLH010000084.1, on the reverse strand, counting down.
GGGATCGTGGTGCTGGTGGCGGTGATCACCCCCAGCGGCGACCCCTTCACGCTGATGGCGCTGTCGATTCCGATGTACGCCTTCTACGAGATCGCGATCCTGTGGGGTGTGCTCGCCGGCCGCCGGCGCCGAAAGCGCGACGCGGCCGAGAGCTCGAGCAGGTAGGCGAGCGAGTCCGGTGCATGCGGTCGAGGCCGTGGCCGAGCGGCCCGCAGGTCGCAGCGAACAGGAGCGGGAGACACCCCGCCCCGACGCCTCGGGTTGCGCCTGCGGGCGCAGGTTCTGAGCGGTGATCGGCTCGGGGAGGCCGGGCTTCGTCCTCGACGAGTTCCAGCGCCGCGCCCTGGAGCACCTCGACGCCGGACGCTCGGTGCTGGTGAGCGCGCCCACCGGCGCCGGCAAGACGGTGGTGGCCGACCACGCCGTCGACCGGGCTCTCGCGGCGGGACAGAGAGCCTTCTACACCGCTCCCATCAAGGCCCTGTCCAACCAGAAGTACCGGGATCTGCGGCAGAGGCTGGGCCCGAACCGGGTGGGCCTGCTGACCGGCGACAACGTCATCGCGGGCGACGCCGACGTGGTGGTCATGACCACCGAGGTGCTGCGCAACATGCTCTACGCCGAGGCAGTTGACGCCCGGCTCGGAGCGGTCGTGCTCGACGAGGTACACTACTTGGAGGACCGCTACCGCGGGCCGGTGTGGGAGGAGGTCATCCTGCACCTGCCCTCCAGCGTCGTGCTGGTGTGCCTGTCGGCCACGGTCTCCAACCACGAGCATCTGGGCGGCTGGCTCAAGCGGGTGCGCGGCCCGACCGCGGTGGTGGCCGAGTCGCGGCGGCCGGTTCCGCTGACCAATCTCTACGCCGTGGGTCGCCGCCGCTCCGACGCCGTGCAGATCGTGCCCACCCTCGTCGACGGCAGGCCCAACCCCGAAGGAGGCCGGTTCGACCCACCGGCAGGCTCTCAGGCGCCTCGCAGTCCGGGTCGGCCACGGCGCGGCGGTGCCGGAGGTTCGGACCGGTCTCGACAAGAC
>JAPPLH010000084.1:35754-51293 GCA_028819505.1 Acidimicrobiaceae bacterium | reverse complement strand
TCCGGGTCGGCCACGGCGCGGCGGTGCCGGAGGTTCGGACCGGTCTCGACAAGACGGGCCCCGAGGTTCGGACCGGTCTCGACAAGGCGGGCCGCGAGGCTCGGACCGGTCGAGTCTCGGCGAGCGTCGAGGATCCGGCGGTTCGGGCCGGTCTCGGCGTGGCGGTCCGAGTGGACACGGTGGTTCGGAGCACCGGGGGCCGCGTCCGCGTGTGGCATGGCGGCCGCCCCGCCGCGTCGACCTGCTGGCAGAGTTGGAGGAGCGGGGCCTGCTGCCGGCGATCTGGTTCGTGTTCAGCCGCAAGGGGTGCGACCAGGCCGCCGCCCGCCTCGTCCGCGACGGGGCTCGCTTCACCGACGACGCCGAGGCCGCCCGCATCGACGGACTGGTCGAGTCTCGCCTCGGCCTGCTCGATCCTGCCGATCTCGCCGCGCTGGGCGCCGAGCGCTTCCGTGACCGCCTGCGCCTGGGCATCGCGTCGCACCATGCCGGCCTGGTGCCGGTGTTCAAGGAGGCCGTGGAGCTGTGCTTCGCCGAGGGCCTGGTGAAGGTGGTGTTCGCCACCGAGACCCTGGCATTGGGCGTGAACATGCCCGCCCGCAGCGTGGTGATCGACAAGCCCGTCAAGTACGACGGCCGGCGCACCGCTCCTCTCAGCGCCGCCCAGTACACCCAGTTCACCGGACGGGCCGGGCGCCGCGGCATCGACAAGGAGGGGTGGGCGGTGGCGCTGTGGTCGCCGGACACCACCTTCGAGCAGGTGGCCCGGCTGGCATCGAGCCGCTCCTTCGAGCTCCGCTCGGCCTTCCGGCCCACCTACAACATGGTGGTCGGACTGCTGGGCCGCATGTCTGCCGGAGCGGCCCGCGACCTGATGGACCGCTCCTTCGCCCAATACCAGGCGGAGGCGGCGTCGCTGCCTGTCGATCTGGCCCGTCGCTTCGACGCCGTGGCCGGGGTGCTGCGCGAACGGGGCCATCTCAACGGCTGGACCCCGACGGGTTCGGGATCGCTGGTGTCGCGGATCTTCCACGAGGCCGACCTGGCCGTGGCCGAGGCCCTGTGGGGCGGGCTCCTCGACGGCCTGTCACCGCCCGAACTGGCCTCGGTGCTGTCGGCGTTCACCTACGAGCACCGCTCGCCGGGCCCGAGGCCCGAAGTGTGGATCCCCTCGGGCGCCGCCTACCGCCGCATGCGCCGGATCGGCGCGGGCCTCGACAGCCTGCACCGCACCGAGCGGAGCTTCGGCGTCGAGCCCACCCGGCCGCTGGAGACCGGCTTCGGGCCTGCGGCCCATCGCTGGGCGGACGGGGAGTCGTTCGAGGCGCTCCAGGACGAGGGGTTCTCGGCCGGCGACTTCGTGCGCAACGTCAAACAGTTGATCGACCTGGCCCGGCGGATCGCCGCGGTCGCTCCGGACCCGGGCACCGCCGCCGCGGCCCGGCAGACGGTCGCCGCGCTCAACAGGGGAGTGGTGGCCATGTCAGGCGCCGTCGAGCCGCCCGGTTCCAGTGTCTCCTAGTGGTGTGCCGCGGGTTTGGTTGAACGACCTACCAAGTCTGTGACCTCGCGCTATGGACTGCAGGGTCCCGCAATCGCACCCACGACATACCGCTAGTCGTCGGCAGGCCGCCCGTGTGTCCAAGAAACAGACGTGGCGTCCAGTTGATAGGATTAGGGTGTGCGGGTCACGCTCGAACTCGACGAGGCGGAACTCGCCCACACCCTCGAAGCGCTCGGCGGGGTGGCCGAGGTCCTCGAGCGTCGCAGTGACGAACTCGTAGCCGCCCTCGTCATCCGGGACGTTGTCGCCAAGATCTTGCGGGCGATCGGGGAGGCAGAATGAGCAGGAACACGTCACGCTGGGTTCTCGACGACATCGAGGTGTCCAACAGCGCCCGGGGAGCGGCACTGCGGGTCGTCGAGCGCACGACGCGCGGCAAGGACGAGGCGCGGACCCTCTGGGAGACGGCCATCCGGCTCGCGCATGCCAACGGCGCCTCGCTCCGGGACATCGCTGCAGCGGCGCACGTGTCCCCCCAGACCGTTGCCAACATCTGCCGGCTGTGAACGACTGGCCGGGCCGGAGGTAGCGGCGTGATCGGTGGGCGAGGCCCCGGCTGGGGCGTCGACTACGGCGTGGCGGGCGAGATCCCGCCTGACGCCCTCGCGGCGGGCAGCGACGCCGCCGCAGGTGAGATCGTTGCCGAGGCCCGCAGGGCCAACCAGGCGATACCCCCGGTGGTGCTGACCGGAGGCGACTTGGCCCGGACCCTCGGCGTGGAGAACGGCGGCGCGCCGTTGGGCGCGGCTGCGACGACGGGCACGGCCGGCACGCGGGTGGCCGTTGATGTGGGCGCGGCGCTGGTGGACGGCCGGCTGCACTGGTTCGTGGCCCATCTCGTCGCCCGCAGGTCCTGGTGGCGGGGCCGGCTGCTGGTGGCGGCCAACGCATCGTTCCTCGGTCGCTGGAACGCGGCGCCCCGGTCCCATCCCGGCGACGGCCGCCTGGACGTGTTCGACGCCGACCCTCCTCTGCCGGTGCGACTCGCGGCCCGGCGACGCCTGCCCTCGGGAACCCACGTCCCCCATCCGCGCATCACACAGCGCCGGATCGCGGCGGCCCAGTACGACCTGGATCCCGGCCTGGACGTCTACCTGGACGGCGTGCGCCTGGATCGGGCCCGCACGCTCAGCCTGCGGGTCGAGCCCGGCGCTCTGGAAGTCTGGATCCCGACGTGAAGTCCCGCTCTCGTTCGCTCGGCATCCGGCTCTAGGATCAGGCCATGGACATAGCTGACGCCAAACGACGGGTCTGCGCGGAGATCGACCGTCTGGCCCCCGAACTGCTCGACGTGTCGCACCGCATCCATGCCCGGCCCGAACTGGGCTTCGAGGAGCACCACGCCCACGACCTGCTCACGACGGTGCTGGACGATCACGGCATGGACGTGCAGCGCCGCGCCTACGGCCTCGACACCGCCTTCGAGGCCCGAGCCGGCGACGGCGACGGGCCGCTGGTGGCCGTCGTGTGCGAGTACGACGCCCTCCCCGGGATCGGCCACGCGTGCGGACACAACATCATCGCCGCCTCCGGGCTGGGGGCGGGACTGGCCCTGGCGTCGATGGCCGGCGAGGCCGGCGGGCGGGTCGCGGTGATGGGAACCCCCGCCGAGGAGGGCGGGGGCGGCAAGGAGATCATGCTCCGGGCGGGAGCGTTCTCCGATGCCGACGCGGCCATGATGGTGCATCCCGCCAACCACGAGTTGAGCGTGTTCCACGCGGTGGCGGTCCAGCGGCTCAACGCCCGCTACACCGGTGCCGCCGCCCACGCCGCGGCCGCGCCCGAGAAGGGCCGCAACGCGCTCGACGCGGCCGTGCTCGGCTACAACGCCGTGGCCGCCCTGCGCCAGCACATCCGCGACGACGAGCGTATCCACGGCATATTCACCGACGGGGGCGCCAAGGCCAACATCGTTCCGGCCACGGCCGCGGTCCAGTGGTACGTGCGCTCCACCGACCTCACGTCACTGGAGCCGCTCAAGGAGCGGGTGGCCGCCTGCCTGACGGCGGGCGCTGCCGCGGCCGGCTGCGAGGTCGACCTCGAATGGGTCGATCGCGCCTATGCCGACATGAACGACAACCCGACCCTGCTGGGCCGCTATCTGTCCAACCTCGACGCTGTGGGCCGCACCCTGTCGTCGGACCCCCAGGCCCGGGTGGTGGGCAGCACCGACATGGGCAACGTGAGCTACACCGTTCCCTCCATACATCCCATGATCAAGGTCGCGCCGGACGACGTGCCCATCCACACGCCGCGCTTCGCCGAGCACGCCCGGGGCTCCGGGGGCGACTCGGCCGTGATCGACGGCGCCAAGGCGCTGGCCATGACCGCGCTGGACTGCTGGATGGACGACGCCGTGCTGCCTGCTGTGCGGGCCGAATTCGCCGCAGGCTGACTGCTCGCGTCATCCGCGCCCCGCGCCGGCTGCGCCTCTAATGTCGCGCCCGTGAACCTGTACACGGCGGAGTCCTTCTCGCCCGAGGAAGCCGACATCCTGCGCCGGTACTTCACCAACCTCGACGAGCCGGTGTTCGCGCTGGTGAACCTGCCCGAGGTCGTCAAGGGCGCCCTGTTCGCCCGCTACTCCCGGTCGGTGTCGAGCCTCCGCCGGCTGTTCCTCGACGAGTTCGTCGACGATCTCGACATCGCCGGGGACGTCACCATCGACGCCACCGTCGGCCTGCGCCGGGCCGAGGCTCTCTACGACCGGGTCTTCTTCGAGTACGGAGACGACTCCGTGGCCCAGCTCGGCGGCGTGCATCTGGCCTGCGAGCAGGCCTCCAACCTGCTGACCAAGGTGCTGGAGTGGGGCCGCCTGATGGCCTACCTCGAGCAGAGCACCCGCTACATCGCCTACGACCAGCGTCTGGGGGGCCGCTACCGCTACTACCGCGACTCGCAGGTGCTGAACTCGTCGCTGGGCACGCGCTACGTGGGCGACATCGACCGCATGTTCTCGACCTATTCGGAGCTCGTGCCGGTCATGCAGGACTTCTTCCGGGCCAACGTGCCCAAGGAGTCCGGCGACTCCGACTTCGCCTACCGGCAGGCGATCAAGGCCAGGGCCCTGGACTCGATCCGCGGGCTGCTCCCGGCCGCGTCGCTGAGCAACGTCGGCATCTACGGCACCGGCCAGGCCTACGAGGCGCTGCTGCTGCGGATGCGGGCCCATCCCCTTCCCGAGTCCCGTCTCTACGCCGACATGATGCTCACCGAGCTGCGCAAGGTGATCCCCTCGTTCCTCAAGCGGGTGGACCTGCCCGACCGCGGCGGGCTCACCTCGCGCTACCTGGCCGACAACCGGGGCACCATGGAGGACCTGGCCGGACGCGTCTTCGGCGACGCGGTGGGCGGGCCGGTCGCCGACGACTCGGTCGAGCTGGTGGACTTCGACCCGGACGGCGAGACCAAGATGGTCGCGGCGATGCTCTACCCCCACACGTCGCTGGCGGACCGCACCGTCGAGTCCAGGGTGAGGGCCATGTCGTCGGCCGAGCGTGCCGCCGTGGTCAGGGCCTACTGCGGGGACCGCCAGAACCGTCGCCACCGCCCCGGCCGGGCGCTCGAACGCGTCTACTACCGCTTCGACGTGCTGTCCGACTACGGGGCGTTCCGGGACCTCCAGCGCCATCGGATGCTGACCGTCGAATGGCAGCCGCTGTCCACACGGCACGGCTATGTCCGGCCCTCCGCGGTGGACGCGGCGGGCGAGGACGAGAAGTTCGATGCGGTCATGGCCCGCTCGGCCCGGCTCTACGAGGCCCTCAGCGCCGAGTTCGGCGACCAGGCCTCCTACGCCGTCGCACTCGCCTACCGGATCCGGTACTCGATGCAGATGAACGCCCGCGAGGCGATGCACATGGTGGAATTGCGGACCACTCCCCAGGGCCATCCCGCCTACCGCAGGGTGTGCCAGCGGATGCACACACTCATCGCGGAGGAAGCGGGTCATGCCGCCGTCGCCGAGTTGATGTCTTTCGTGAATCACTCCGCCGATCCCGGGCTGGGTCGCCTCGACGCCGAGAACCGGGTGGAGAGGCTGCGGACCGTGCAGCCTCATCCTTCATCGGACCTGTCCGCCGGCCGCGACGGCGAGGACGACGGAGGTCTGGCCCGAGGTTGATCGGGATGCGGTTGCGCCCAGCCGATCAGTGTCTATGATCCGCCCCACATCCGGTGCCAACCGACCCTTCAGTTGGAGCGATGAACCAGAAACACTCTCTTGACGGCGGCGACGGCGGCGACGACGACGCCTTCGGTGACGCTGATTCGTTCGAAGGCGGCCCGAGCGACGACTTCGACGACGGCGAGGATCTGGATGACGACGAGAGCTACGACGGCGACGACTTCGACGACGGCGAGGATCTAGACAACGACGAGGAGGACCTCGGCGACGACTTCGACGACGGCGAGGATCTAGACGACGACGAGAGCTACGGGGACGACGACGACGAGGATCTCGACGACGACGACGATGACGACGATGACGACGATGTGCCCATGCCGGCCGACGACGACGATGACGACGAGGTCCATCCCAGCGACGTCGAGGCTGATCTGGAGGAGATCCTCAGGGATCGCATAGCCGCCGGCGACGACGACGCGGAGGACGAGGAGGAGGACACGGGCGAGCCGAAGGCCACCACGGTGGTTGCGCCGCCCCGCTCGGACGAATGGACTTGCAACCAGTGCTTCCTGATCGTGAGCGTCACCCAGTTCGGTTCGCGCTCCAGTCCTCTGTGCCCGTCGGGCGAGGAGCCCTGCGAATCGATCGACAGGGTGCTCGGAGGCTGAGAGGCCAGGAGCGGAGGCCGAGCGAACTGGGAGCGACCTGTGAGCATCCTGGCGAGGAGCCGAGCGAGGCCGTGGCCCGAGCGGCCCGTGAGCGCAGCGAACAAGAGCGGGCGTGACGCCGCCGTGCCCGTCACCCGACCCTGCCGATGACCTCCATCGACGAGGGTGCTAGACGGGCGGTCGAGGCTGACATCGGCGGCGTGGCCCGGCTGGCGGCCCGGGCGACCGCCGAGATGTCGGAACTGCGCGGCGGCGCCGTGTGGGCCCTGCTGGAGGCCCGGCCCGAGCCGCAGCTGGAGAGCCTGGTCCGCGACCTGCGAGCCGACGATGCGCTGGTGGTGGTGGGCACCATCGACGAGGCGATCGTCGGCTACGGCGCGATCCGTCTCGTGGAGTTGCACGACGGCTCGACGGTGGGACGCGTCGGCGACATCTATGTGCATCCCGACGCCCGTGGCGTGGGAGTCGGCGAGTCCATGATGGAGTTGCTGATGTCTTGGGCCGGCCGGCGCGGCTGCATCGGCGTGGACAGCCTGGCGCTGCCCGGAGATCGCGGCACCAAGAACTTCTTCGAGACGCACGGCCTGGTAGCCCGGGCGATCACTGTCCATCGGACGCTGCCGGACGCCGCCGAGCCGCCACGAGCCAGGTGATCGAACGGGCCGAGGTCGCGGTGGGCGCCATCGTCCGCCGCTCCGGCGAACTGCTGCTGGTGCGCCGGGGACGCTCGCCCGCGGCGGGGGAGTGGTCCGTTCCTGGAGGACGGGTCGAGCCGGGGGAGCTGTTGATGGAGGCGGTCGTACGGGAACTGCACGAGGAGACCGGGCTGCGCGCGGTGTGCGGACCCCTGGTCGGCTGGGTGGAGCGCACCGGCGAGGACCATCACTTCGTGATCCTCGACTTCGAGGCCACCGTGACCGGCGATCTCGAGCCGGTGGCCGGCTCGGATGCTGCGGAGGCCCGATGGTGGCCCGTCTCGGAGGTGGCCGCGCTGCCGCTGGTCGAGGGGCTGGCCGAATTCCTCTACGACCACGGGATAATCCCCACGATCGCCTGACCTCAGCGGCCTCTCCACACGGGGGGGCGCTTCTCTATGAAGGCGCGGGGGCCCTCGGCGAAGTCCTCGGTGGTGCGCAGATTCATCTGGGCCGCGCCGGCCGCGGCGATCGACTCGGCGTCGGTCTGGGTGAGTCCCTCCAACACCAGCCGGCGCGACTCCCTCACCGCGAGGGGGCCGTTGGCATTGACCCGGTCAGCAAGGCTGCGGGCGGCGTCGAGCGCCCCGCCGGGATCGCACAGCTCGTTGATGAGGCCCAGAGCCAGGGCTCGCTCGGCGCTGATCGGGTCTCCCGTCAGCACGATCTCCATCGCGACAGCCAGAGGAATGGTGCGGGGCAGGCGAACCAGCCCACCGGCCGCGGCGATGAGGGACCGCTTCACTTCGGGGAGTCCGAACCGGGCCGCGGTGGACGCCACCCGAAGATCGCAGGCGAGCGCTATCTCGGTTCCGCCGGCGAGGGCGGGGCCGTCGATGGCGGCGATCATCGGCTTGGCGCGCTGCCGCAGCACGATGCCGCCGAAGCCGCCCCGGGCCGTCGACAACTCGCGGAAACGCTTCTCCGCGATCGCCTTGAGGTCCGCGCCCGCGGAGAACACCGGCCCGGCGTGGGCGAGTATGCCGAGCCACAGGGAGTCGTCGGCCTCGAGGCGGTCAATGGCGTCCTCCAGCCCGCTCGACATGGTGCCGTCGATGGCGTTGCGGGCCTCCGGGCGGTTCATGGTGATGAGGGCGACGTTGCCCTCGGCCTCGAAGTCGATCACGAAGTCTCTGCCGAGTCCGCTGCCGCTCCGGCGCCGGTCCGCTGCCCAGGAGAGTCCGCTGCCGCTCCGGCGCCGGTCCGCTGCCCAGCAGTTCCGGTCGGTTGTTCTGCGGGGCCGGGCGGCTCCTCGGAATGCTCGCCGGCAGCGGGAGCGGGCGGGGGCGGGGGCGGGGGCGGTCGGCGGGCCCGGAGAGTCGTTGCCTGCGGCTCGACACCGAAGAGGGTCGCTATCTGCGGGACCCGGTCGGCCAGCCGCCTGATGGTGGCGAGGAGATCGTCGGAGGGCTTCTCCGGTACTCCGACCGGGATCACATGAGTGCGGACGGGGGAGAGGGCCACAGAGTCCACAACCGTCGACCACCGTTGCTGGTTGGTGGTCGGGCTCAGGTCCTCGGCCGCCATGCTGGCGAGTCGTTCGGCCATGTCGGGGGGCAGCGGCGTGCCGGCCTTGGGCGGCCGCGAGCTCAGGCGCAGCGCCCTGATGGTGCGGCCCTCGCCGATGGTGCCGGCCAACTCGTCCAACCACTGGCGCTGATCGACCTCGAGGCGCTGAGCGAGACCGGCTCGCAGGCTCTCGGCCAAGGCTCTGGTCTCCTCGGTCCGGGCGGCCGGGTCGGCGGCGGCGATCACCGAGCGAATGTCTCGCAGGTCGATCTTGGAGATGCCGGCCAGCGCCGCGTCGGCCCGGTCGTGCCATTCGGCTGCCTTCAACGTCGGGGCGAGACGCTCGGCCAGCGCCAGAACCGCCTCGGAGTCGATCGGGGGGAGACTCTCGGCGGACGCCTTGGCGTTCATGCGCTCGATGGATTTGCGCACGCCCGGCACGCCCGCCCGTAGGACCTCGCGGGCCAGGGGCTGCTGGTTCTCGGGCAGGGACGCCAGCGCGGCCTGGCGATGGACGCGCTTGGCCTTGAGGCCGGGGCCCCGCGGGCGCGGACTCTCGGACCGTTTGCCGTCTCTCGACCGCCTGTCGGCGGGTCGCCGGTCGCGGCGGTCGGAACGCTGCGCTCTCCGGTCCTTGCCTGAATCGGCTCCGGAGCGATGCGACCGGGGCTCCGCCTTGGACCCCTCGGTCCGCCGCGGCTTGCGCTTCTTGCGGTCGCGGCCGTCGCGGCCCTCGCTGCCTGCTCCCTCGTCCCGAACGTCGCGACCGCCGCGACCCGCGTCGTTGCCGGCGTCCGGGCGAACGCGCCCCCGGTCGCTCTCGCGGCCGCGGTCGTGGCGCCGGGACCTCCGGACCAGCGTGGTTGTCACCGGAGGGGCGCCACCGCCGCCGATCAACTCCAGCCGATCGGAGGGCGCGGCGCGAACCCGCGGCGTGGACACCGCGATGATCTCGAGGCCGTCGAGCCCCCCGTCGGCCTCAGCCTTGAGCACGGTACCGATCGAGGCGGCATCCGGGACGAGGTCGCCGCTCACCTCGCCCTTGGGCCGGCGCGCGCCGGCGGCCCGCCAGGTCCAGCTGCCGTCGGGGCGCTGGCTCGTCAACTCGATCTCTAGTCGCCGGGACACGGCCCACCAAGCTACACGTCTCGGAGCAGCCGCGAACAACGAGCACAGCATCCACCTCCCGCCGCCGACGCCGACGCCTTCGGCCCGACCGCCGGAAATGCCCATTATGTAAAGTCATCAGGATTGTGGGGAAGTGGGACCGGGACTGCCGGGAAAGCCTGCCGCCCCAGGGCGTGGGACACCGGACCGGGGCCGTCGAAGGGCCATGCCGCGGAGGCTTCGATGGCCGAGCGCACGAAGCGGCCCGCGGCGGCCACGCCGCGTTCCAGATCGGCCCCGAGGGCGAGGGCGGCCGCCAGCGCCGCCGAGAACGTGCAGCCGCTGCCCCGGACGTTGCCTGTGTGGACGCGTCGGCCGGGCTCGACCCAGGCCTCGCCGGCCGCGGTGATCACCACGTCGTCGGGGCGGCCGTCGAAGCCGCCGCCGGTCACCACCACGGCGCCGGACCCGAGGGCGCGTAACGCCTCGGCGCACTCCAGCACGGCCTGAGGGCCGGGCAGCGGCGTGCCGGCCAGCAACTCGGCCTCGCGCCGGTTCGGCGTGATCGCCCGGGCCAGCCGGAACAGCCGGCGGCGATAGGCCTCCTCCACCTCGCCGGCCACGAACGGCACACCCTTGCCGTCCACCATCACCGGATCGACCACCGGCGCGGGCAGGACGCCGCTCTCGACCCTGTCCGCCACCAACTCGACCACCTCGCGCCGGCGCAGCAGCCCGGTCTTGGCGCCCGCGACCCCCAATTCAGACGCCACCGAGTCGATCTGGCGGGCCACCAGGCCGGCCTCGACCGGCTCGATCGCGGTGACCGCGGTCAATGACTGCGCGGTGACGGCCGTCAGCGCGCTGGCGCCGTGCACCCCGAGGGCGGCGAACGTGGCCAGGTCGGCTTGCACGCCCGCGCCCCCCAGAGGGTCCGAAGCGGCTATCGTGAGCAGCACCGGCGGCATGGTCGACACCACGACCCTAGATCGTGCCACACAACCACCTCACCGCACCGCCATCGCTCGGGGTCGCCGGATCGCCACCGTGCCGCTCCCCGATCCGTCCGCTATCCGGAAGACCCACGCATGGAATCGACCCGCGGGAGACTTCTCGTGGCTGCGCCGAGCCTGTCCGACCCGAATTTTCGCCAGACCGTGCTGATGATGCTCGAACACAGCAGCGACGGTGCGCTGGGTGTCGTCCTCAACCGGCCCAGCGAATTGACCGTCAGCAGCGCCATCGGCGACTGGGCGACGGCGGTGAGCAAGCCCCGCGTGGTGTTCGTCGGCGGTCCGGTCAGCCAGTCCTCGGTGATCGCGCTGGCGTCGGTGGCCCTCGACGACGCCGACGAGAACTGGTCGCAGGTGATGGGACGGATCGGCACCGTCGATCTGGAGCGCGACCCCGGCGAGATCGGCGGACTGGACGAGGTGCGCATATTCGCCGGATACGCGGCGTGGACGCCGGGACAGCTCGAGGCCGAACTGGCCGACGACGCGTGGTTCGTGCTCGATCTCGACTGGTCCGACCCGTTCTCGGAGGACCCCCAGGAGCTGTGGTGGCAGGTGTTCGCCCGCCAGGACGGGGAGTTGAACCGCCTCCGGCTGTACCCCCGCAACCCGACCGACAACTAGCCGCCCAAGCCGGCTTGCCCACGCTCAGCGCAGCACGCAGGTGAACTGGGAGTTGCCGGATGAGGTGAAGCCGGTTGGTGCCGAACACATGTTCTGTATAGTCTGGGGAGTGAGGATCTCCCGTTCGGGCGCCGACGCCGCAGTGGGACCCCGCCAGGGCGACCTGTTCGCTCAGGGGCCGCCCGCTCTCGACCCGGCGGCAGCCGTTGAGCGGCTGCATCTGGACGACCGCAGCTGGATCGACGTGTCGTGGAGGTGGCTCTGCGGCGGCGACGAGTTGTTGGCGCAGCTGGCGAGCCGCCTGCGCTGGACGCGAGCCGAGCGTCCCATGTACGGGCGGATGGTCGACGAGCCCCGCCTGGGCGCGTTCGTCCGGCCCGGTTCGTGGGGCGCCCCGCCGCTTCTCGACGGCATGGCGGGAGCGCTGCAGGCTCGCTACCGGGCCGGATTCAACTCGGTGTGGGTGAACTACTACCGCAGCGGCGACGACTCGGTGGCCTGGCACAGCGACCGGATCGGGATCGACCCCGCCGACGCCGTGGTGGCCATCGTCTCGCTGGGAGGCCCCCGGCGGTTCCGGCTGCGACCGACCGGCGGCGGGACCAGCCGGTCGTTCACCCTGGCATCCGGGGACCTACTGGTGATGGGAGGAGCCTGCCAGCAGAATTGGGAGCACTCGGTGCCCAAGGTCGCGGCCGCGCCGCCCCGCATGAGCGTCACCTTCCGCCGCACCCGCTCCCAACCCGTTCTGTGAGCAGACATGCCGCCCGGGGCGGTTTCGTTGCTCACAGAACTTGGCGGCGCTCGGTCATGCGGCCGCGAGAGTCTTGGCGACGACGGCGCAAAGTTCCGCGGATCGGTCGGAGTAGTCCTCCCACGTGAAGTTGAGGACGTCCCATCCGGCGGCCTGCAACTTGTTGCGCCGCCTGCGGTCGCCAGTAAAGGACTCGCGGTTGTGGTGCCAGCGGACGCTGTCCAACTCGATGGCCATGCGCCGCCCCGGATAGGCCAGGTCCACCTGAGCCAGGAGGCCTCCCGCGGCGTCATGCACGCGGTACTCCAGTGCCGGGCGATCCAGTCCGGACTCGACCAGCAGATCGCTCACCCAGCGGCTCCAGTCACTGAGCGGCACGGGATCGTCACCGCAGCGGTCGTCGAGGACGGACCGCAGCCGCGTCAAGCCGTTCCGTCCCTGGCGGGAGTGCGATACCACCACCTCGTGGAGATCCTTGCATGTCAGTCGCTCCTTTCGAAGAACGCAGTCGAGGGCGCTCTCGAGTCTCCGGCGGTCGACCACCGCGGCGAGATCGAGCATGGTGCGGGGCAACCCGGTGCATGGGATGCCCTCCCGGGGGACGGGCCTCGCGAGGTTCATCTGGGTCGACCGGTGGAGCCGCACGCCGGATGCCGACCGTCCCCTCCCCGGTGCGACCACGATCTCGGGTCGCACCAGCCTGAAGCCGTCGATGCCGTGGAGGGCTGCGGCCGCTCGATGACTGGCGAGCCCGCCGTGCGCGATGCAGGCCGCCAGCAGCCGTGAGTGCGGAGTCTCCGGGACTGCCGTGTCGAGGTACACGCCCGGCGCCGTGGCGCGCCATCGTCTCGTGTCCAGCTGGCGCTGGACCTGGTGCCTGGTCATGCCGGCGTCGAATGCCTGCGCGCGGGAGATCAGCCCGTACTGCCTGCGACAATGAGACGAGATCAGCGCGTGATCGGCTTCCATAGAGCAACGAAATATATTGCACCTGCATGTAATATCGCAACCGTTGGGTTCTGTGGGCAGATATGCCGTCTCAGGCGGCTTCGTTGCGCAAGTTTCGGGGACGGGGGTAGCCTCCGCCGCAACGCGGGCCAGTATCAGAGGAACAGGTGGAACTGCGTGGGACGGTTCGACGGCAGGGTGGCGTTGATCACCGGAGCAGCCTCAGGCATGGGACGGGCGGTGGCGATCCGCCTGGCCTCGGAGGGTGCGGCCGTGTTCGGGGTGGACGTCAACGACGAAGGCCTGGCCGAGACCGCCTCCGAGGTCGCCGGCACGGGCGGGCGGATGGAGACGCAGCACTGCGACCTGGGCGCCGTGGCCGACTGCAGGCAGGCCGCGGCCGGCTGCGTGGACGCCTTCGGGCGCATCGACGTGCTCGGCAACATCGCCGGCCTCTCGTGGCAGGACCGGGTGGAGGACATCACCGAGGAGCTCTGGGACCGGATGTTCGCGGTGAACGTGAAGGGGATGTTCTTCCTGACCCAGGCCGCGCTCCCCCGCCTGCTGGCCTCCGGCGGCAACGTCGTGAACATCGCCTCCAACGCCGGGCTCCAGGGGCTGGCCTACACGACCCACTACTGCGCCACCAAGGGCGCTGTGGTGCAGTTGACCCGGGCACTGGCCGTGGAGCTGGCCAAGACCGGCGTGCGGGTCAACGCCATCGCCCCCGGCGGGGTGGACACCCCCATGACCCAGAACTTCAAGATGGTCGCCGACCCCGACCCGCACTTCATCCGCCGCATGATGGCCTTCAAGCCGATGAGCGGGCCCGAGCACATCGCCGCGCTGTTCGCCTTCGTGGCCTCCGACGACTGCCCCGGCATCCACGGCGCCGTCCTCAGCGTCGACGGAGGCCTCACCACCGGCTAGCCGCGCGAAGCAGCCTCCTCGACTGCGCAGATCTCGGAGACAGCGTCCGGCGAGATTCCGGCCGCCATCACCGGCCTGTCGTGCAGTATGGGCGCGTCAGGGCACGGGGCGGGCCCGGCGACCGTCGATCTCGCCGAAGAACTGGGCTGCCGCCTTCTGCACGCCGCTGGACCAGGTCGGATAGGCGTGCGACGTCTGGGCCAGACGGCCGGTGAAGGCCCCGGTGCGCATGGCCAGCACGATCTCGGAGATCATCTCGCCGGCCCGGGGCGCGACGATTGTGGCGCCCAGGATGCGGCCGCCCCCGGCGTTGCGCAGCAGGCGCCGCGGTCCGGCAACGATGGCGATGAAGCCGTCGGTGCGGCCGTCGGTGACGGCCCGGTCCACCTCGGCCAGCGGCAGGTAGGCCACCCGGCTGCCCGGCGGCGCGCACCACGGGATCACTCCCACCGAGGCCACCTCCGGGTCGGTATACACCACTCTGGGCACCGAGTCGCCGCGGAACCGGCCCCGCAGTCCCTTGCCCAGGGCGTTGCCGGCCGCGACCCGGCCCATCTCGTCGGCCGCATGCGACAGGAAGGCCCGCCCGGTCACGTCGCCCGCCGCGTACACGCCTTTGAGCGAGGCCATCAGACGGCCGTCGGTGATGACATGGCCGCTGCCGTCCAGCTTCACTCGCATCTCAGCCAGGCCCAGTCCTTCTGTTGTGACCGTCCGTCCCACCGACAACAACAGCCCGTCGACAGCCACCGCGGACGGGGCGACGGCATCCTTCGCGGGTTGTGTCCGGATCGTGAAGCGGTCCCCCGACCACTGTTCGATGCGATCCACCCGGGTGTCCAGCAGCACCGTCGCGCCGGACCGCTGCAGCGCGGACGCGACCAGAGCTCCAGCCTCGGGCTCCTCGCCGGGCAGGAGTTGCCGCAGGTGCTCGAACAGGGTCACCTCCACCCCGAGGAGCGTGAAGGCTTGGGCCAGCTCGCAGCCGGTGGGGCCGCCGCCGATGATTCCCAGCGACTGGGGTGCCTCGGTGAGGCCGAAGACGGTCTCGTTGGTGAGCGGCCGGGCCTCGGACAGTCCGGGGATGTCGTCGGGCAGCGCAGGCCTCGAGCCGGTGGCCAGTACGATGCGGGGCGCGGTGATGCGCCGCTCCCCCACCGCCACCGTGTCGTGGGTGACGAGGCGGGCCCGGCCCTCGATGACCGTCACTCCCTCGTTCTGGAGCGCTTCGACCGACTCGGTGGCTGCGATGCGCGCGACGGTCGACCGCACCCGGGCCATCGCATCGGCGAAGCCCAGGCCGTCGCGGGCTGCGGCCAGCAGCGTCTTGGACGGCACGCAGCCGGTGAAGGTGCAGTCGCCGCCCGGCGCCGAGTCGGTGACCAGCGCCACGTCGGCGCCGGCCCACAGCGCGGCCCGCACCGCTCCCAGCCCGGCGGCGCCGCCGCCCACCACGATCAGGTCGTGGTCCATCATCCGCCCGACGGGTTTCTGTGAGCAATAAAGCCGCTCTGGGCGGCAAATCTGCTCACAGATTCCGGTAGAGGGGGTGGGCCGCGTCGAGGGCGGCCCGGAACTCGGACACCAACCCGGCCACGCCC
>JAPPLH010000084.1:32688-35654 GCA_028819505.1 Acidimicrobiaceae bacterium | reverse complement strand
GGGGTGGGCCGCGTCGAGGGCGGCCCGGAACTCGGACACCAACCCGGCCACGCCCTCGGGGCCGGCGCCTTCCAGCATCCGGGTGACGACGGCCGAGCCGACCACCGCCCCGTCGGCCACCTCGCACACCTCGGCTGCCTGGGCTGGTGTGCCCACCCCCACGCCGACCAGCACGGGCCGGTCGGTGACCTCCTTCAAGCGGGCCGCGGTGGCCGTGGCACTTGCGGCCAGCTCCTCTCGTACCCCGGTGATTCCCATCAGGCCCACGCCGTACACGAAGCCGCGGGAGCGGGCGCAGATCCGCCGCAGGCGCTCGTCGGGCGCGGTGGGCGCGGCCAGCAGCACCGTCTCCACGCCGGCCGCATCCGCGCAGGCGGCCCACTCCCCCACCTCCTCCAGCGGCAGGTCGGGCAGGATGCAGCCGCTGACGCCGGCGGCGGCCAGCGAGGAGGCGAAGCGCTGGTAGCCCATGTGGTGCGCGATGTTCACGTAGGTCATCACCGCGGTGGGCACGCCGATGTCGGCCGCCGCGCCCCGCACCGCGGCCAGGATCGACTGGGGTGTGGCGCCCCCGGACAGGGCCCGGTCGTTGGCCTGCTGGATGGTCGTGCCGTCCATCACCGGATCGGAGAACGGGATGCCGATCTCGATGGCGTCGGCGCCGGCCGCGGCCACCGCGCCGATCGTCTCCAGCCAGTCGTCGCCCAGACCGCCGGTGAGATACGGCACGAGGCACTTGGCGCCGGCGCGGCGGCGGCCCCGGAGCGCGGCCTCGATCCTCCCCCAACCATCAGCACCACCGGGTGCGGTGGCACCGTTCGCCGCGGTCACCCGAGGATGCCCATCATCTGGTCGACGTCCTTGTCGCCCCGACCGCTCAGGTTCAGCAGCACGGTGCGGCCGGCCAGATCGGCGCGGGCCCGCGACACCCAGGCCAGGGCGTGGGCGCACTCCAGGGCACAGATGATGCCCTCGGTGCGCGACAGCAGGCTGAACGCCTCGATCACCTCGGCGTCGGCGACCTGCTCGTAGGTCGCCCGGCCGGTGGCGGCCAGGTGGGAGTGCTCCGGCCCGACGCCGGGATAGTCGAGCCCGGCCGAGATCGACTCGGCCTCGAGCACCTGGCCCCACTCGTCCTGCATCAGGTACGACCGGGACCCGTGGACTATACCCGGCACGCCCCGGCCGACGGCCGCGCCCCCGGCCGGCTCCACCCCGACGAGCCGGGCGGGTGTGTTGGCGAATCCGGCGAAGATCCCGGCCGCGTTGGAGCCTCCCCCCACCGCGGCGGTGACCACGTCGGGCACCCCGCCGTCGAGGATCTCGGCGCACTGGCGGCGGGCCTCCTCCCCGACGACTCTCTGGAACTCCCGCACCATCCACGGGTACGGGTGCGGGCCCATCACCGAGCCCAGGCAGTAGTGGGTGGTGTCGGCCACCGCCACCCAGTGGCGCATGGCCTCGTTCACCGCGTCCTTCAGCGTGCGCGACCCGGTCTCGGCCGCCCGGACCTCGGCGCCCAGAAGGTGCATGCGGAACACGTTCAACTCCTGGCGGGCGATGTCCACGGTGCCCATGTACACCACGCAGTCCATGCCGAACAGGGCGGCTGCGGTGGCCGTGGCCACGCCGTGCTGGCCCGCACCGGTCTCGGCCACCAGGCTGGTCTTGCCCATGCGCTGGGCGAGCAGGGCCTGGCCGAGCACGTTGTTGATCTTGTGGCTGCCGGTGTGGTTGAGGTCCTCGCGCTTCAGCAGGATGCGTACGCCCAACTCCTCGGAGAGGTTGGGGCACTCCGTCATCGGCGAGGGCCGTCCCGCGTAGTCGCGCAGCAGCCGGTCGAGTTCTCCCCGGAAGCCGGGGTCGCCCCACGCGGAGCGGAAGGCCCGGTCGAGCTCCTGGCAGGCGGGCACGAGGGTCTCCGGCACGAACATGCCCCCGAACTCGCCGAAGCGGCCGTCGGCGCTGGGCTCGCCCATGAACTGCCCGGATGGCGCCGTCTCGGGCTCGCCCATGAACTGCCCGGATGGCGCCGTCTCGGGCTCGCCCATGAGCTCGCCCGGTGCGGCACCCGTGGTCCCGGTCACGGGTCCTGCTCCCAGTCGTAGGGACCGGGCCCGGACGGGTGGCCGCGCACCTCGTCGGCCGACCGGACCTGCTCCCTGGCAGTCGCGGCCCCGGCTTCCTTGGCCGTGTTCAGGAAGGCCCTCAGCCGGGTCGGGTCCTTGCGGCCCGGCCTGCTCTCCACGCCGGTGGCCACGTCCACCCCCCACGGCCGGACCCGCCGGATGGCCGCGGCCACGTTGCCGGAATCGAGGCCGCCCGCCAGGAGCAGCCGGTGGCCGGCCAGCGGCGCGCCCTCGGCCAGCGACCAGTCGAACACCTCGCCGGAGCCGGGCTGCTCGTTGTCGAGCATCACCACGTCGGCGCCGTAGTCGCACAGACGTCCCAGACCCCCATGGCCGGCCGGGAAGGCCTTGATGGTGACTGGCACCCTCTCGGCCACCCAGGCGGTGTCGTCGGGCGACTCGTGGCCGCTGAGCTGGGCCGCGCCCAGGCGGGCCTTGGAGGTGATCTCCACCACCCGGGCCGGCAGCTCGTTGCGGAAGACGCCCACACTCAGCACATCTCCGGGCAGGCGGCGCACGATGTCCCGGACCCTGTCCATGGACACCTGGCGGGGCGACGGGGCGAATACGAACCCGACCGCGTCGGCGCCCATGGCCACGGCCAGCAGCGCGTCGTCCTCGTTGGTCGTCCCGCAGATCTTCACGAACACGCTCCGACGCTAGTGGGTCGGAGCCTTGCGCGGCCTGATCGTCAGCCGTGCGGCGTTGTGAGCGCTCGCCGTCAGCGCACCGGCCCGATCCGGGGACTGCCGGCCGTCAGCGCACCGGCCCGATCCGGGGACTGCCGGCCGTCAGCGCACCGGCCCGATCCGGGGACTGCCGATGCTCGCCGTCAAC
>JAPPLH010000084.1:2380-32588 GCA_028819505.1 Acidimicrobiaceae bacterium | reverse complement strand
TGCCGGCCGTCAGCGCACCGGCCCGATCCGGGGACTGCCGATGCTCGCCGTCAACGCACCGGCCCGCTCCGGGAATGCCGGCCGTCAGCGCACCGGCCCGATCCGGGGACTGCCGATGCTCGCCGTCAGCGCACCGGCCCGCCCCGGCTGCGGATCAGCACGACGAAGGGCGACAGCAGGAACAGCAGGGCCGACAGTCCCAGTAGCAGGATGCCGAACCGAACCAGCACGAAGCCTCCGGCCAGCACGCCGAAGACAACCGCAAAGACGCCCGCTACGAAGGCGAGCGGCGCGCCGGCACGCATCCAGCCGGGAAGGCTGCCCCCGGTGAGGGGCCGGTCGTCGCCGTCGAAGTCGTCCTGACCGCCGTCGAAGTCGTCCTGGTGCGGGCGGGCGGCTGGCTGGTCCGCTGGCGAGGGGCGCGGGCCGGGCGACGGCGAGGAGGGCGGCTGGCGGAGGCGACGGTCGATGGCCACCCGCGATTCGGCGTCGGACAGCATCTCCCAGGCCAGGTTGATGCGACGCATCTGCTCGGCCGCCGCTGGGTCGTCGCCCCGGACATCGGGGTGGGTGCGCCGGGCCAGGTCCACGTAGGCCTGCCTGATCTCCTCGGTGGGAGCGTCGCGGGCCACGCCCAGCACCGCGTACGGGTCCATCCCGCCATCGTAGGTGCGGACCGCAGGCGCGTCCGCGTTCTGCGAGCATCCAAACCGCCTGTAGCGGCATATCTGCTCACAGAACGGTGGCTGGCCGGCCCGCGACGGTGGCCGCTGCGGGCGGCTCGACACGGCGGTGCACGGGTCCGAGCGCCACGGTCACCCGCGCGTCCGCGTCAGCCGCAGCCGAAGTGATCTCGCCGGCCGCCTTGCCGTCGACGGTGATCCCGGCGCCGGGCGACACTCCGTCGCCGTGGATCTCGAGCAGCCGCACCGGACGGGGCACGTTCCCGCCCCGGCTGTCGATGCGGGCCACCAGCTCCTGCCCGGTGTAACACCCCTTGGTGAAGCTGACCGACGACTCGACCAGACCGGCGATCTCGGCCGGGATGGTGCGCCCGGTCAGCTCGCGGCCCATGGCCGGCCATCCGGCCCGGATGCGGGCCACTTCCATGGCCGCGGTCGAGGCTTCGGCGCCCGCCGGCAACGACACCTGCGGGCCCAGCAGATCGACTCCTTCGAAACCCGGCCACGCCACGGTGGCCCGAAGCTCGGCCTGAACCGCGTCCAGGCCGTCCGGATTGCCGAACGAGCCCCTGACGCTCAGCATCTGCCAGCCCTCCAGGAGTTCGAAGGTCGCGTCGACCCTGAGCTTGAACCGCTCGAGGCGAGCCACCAACCCGGGCCCGAAACCCGCGTCGACATCGAGCAGGAAGCTGCCGTCCTCGCAGCGGGCGAGGCGGAACCAGGCGTCCACCTTGCCTTGCGGGGCCAGCACCAGCGACCACGCTGAGCCTCCCGCCTCCACGGCTTCGACGTCCTGGGAGATCTGGCCCTGCAGGAAGGTCGCGGCGTCCCCGCCGCTCGCCCGGACCACGTCACGCGGCACCAGCGCCGCGACGGTCGCCGTCATCCGGTCCGGCGCGCCCGCTTGCGGGCCGCGGTCATGCTCCGGGCCGCTGGGACCGCAGCCAGCAGCGCCCGGGCCTTGTTCTCGCACTCGGCGTGCTCCTCGGCGGGAACCGAGTCGGCGACGATCCCCGCCCCCGCCTGCACCGATGCCCGTCCGTCGCGCACCAGCATCGTGCGGATGGTGATGGCGGTGTCGATGTTGCCCGAGAAGTCGATGTAGCCGACCACGCCCGCGTACGGGCCGCGCTTGGTGGGCTCCAGTTCGTCGATGATCTCCATGGCCCGGACCTTCGGCGCGCCCGACACCGTGCCCGCCGGCAGGGTCGCCCTCAGCACGTCGATGGGCGTGGCCGTGGCGGCCAGCCTGCCCGACACCTGCGAGGTCAGGTGCATCACGTGGCTGTAGCGCTCAAGGGTCATCATCTCGTCGAGGTTGAGGGATCCGAACTCCACCACCCGACCGACGTCGTTGCGAGCCAGGTCGACGAGCATCACATGCTCGGCGACCTCCTTGGGGTGCTCGGCCAGCTCGGCGGCCAGGCGGCGGTCCTCGGCGTCGGTGCGGCCCCGGCGCCTGGTGCCGGCGATGGGTCGGCTGATGACCTTGCCGTCGAGGAGCTGGACCATGGGCTCGGGCGATCCGCCGACCACCTCCAGCCCGTCGTGGCGCAGGAAGTACATGTAGGGGCTGGGGTTGACCTGGCGCAGCACCCGGTAGGCGTCGAAGGCGTCGGCGCCCAGCTCGAAGTCGAAGCGCTGGGACAGCACCACTTGGAACACGTCACCGGCGAAGATGTGCTCCCGGGCCGCCTCCACCGCTTGCGAGTAGAGCTCCAGGCCCATGGTCGACGTGGTCGCGACCGGTTCCGCCTCGCCGGTGCCGGAGGGTCCGGGCGGCGCCACCAGGGGCTCGTCGAGGGGCTTGGCCCCGTCGGCCGCGACGGCCTCCACCCGCAGAACAGCCTCGTAGTAGAGCCGGTCGATGGTCCGGTCGTCGGCGCCGGCGGGAACGAGCACGTTGGAGATCAGGGTGGCTCGCTGGCGCCAGTGGTCGTACACCGCCAACTCGCCGATCAGCGACATCACGGCGTCGGGATGGCCCGAGTCGTCGACGGGCATGTCGGGCAGGTGCTCCACCTCCCGCACGATGTCGTAGCCGAGGTAGCCGACCAGGCCCCCGTGCAGCGGCGGAAGGCCCTCGATCGACGGCGCCTTGTAATGGTCCAGCAGCACCTCCAGCGCGGCGAGCATGCCCTCGTGCCGGGGAACGTTGACACCGAGGTGGCCGGTGACCTCCACATGACGTCCTCGGGCCTCCAGGGTGGCGATGGGGTTGCGGCCCATGAACGACCAGCGGCTCCACCGTTCGCCGTGCTCCACCGACTCCAGCAGGAACCCGTCGCCGGCGCCCACTACCCGTGCGAAGGCGGCCACCGGCGTGGTCAGGTCGGCCAGCACCTCCCGCCACACCGGGACCACCCGGTAGGCGCGGGCCAACTCCCGGAACTCTTCCTGGCTGGGCCGGTGCATGGCGCGACCCGGCGGTCAGCCGTCGAAGGACCGGAAGAAGCACGAGTACCTGCCGGTGTGGCAGGCGCCGCCGCCCTCCTGCTCGACCACGAACAGCAGGGTGTCGCCGTCGCAGTCGTAGTAGGCCTCCCGCAGCCACTGCCTCTCACCGGAGGTCTCGCCCTTGCGCCACACCTCCTGACGGGACCGGCTCCAGAACACGGTCCGGCCCTCGGCCAGGGTCAGGGCCAGGGTCTCGGGGCTCATCCACGCCATCATCAGCACGGCCTTAGTGGAGGCGTCCTGCACGATGGCGGGCACCAGCCCGTCGCCGTTGTACTTGACGGCCGCTAGCGCCTCCTCGCCGGCCTCGATCGGTGTTCCAGTCATGCCTGCCAGCCTAGGGGCCGCCCACGGCGCCCAGCGGCCGCGACTCCGTGCCCGGCAGCTCGCACTCTATTGCCATTGTCGAAGCGATCGACGAGATGCTCCCCGACGCGCCCGACGGTCCCAGCGACGAGAGCTACCCGTGACCTTCAGCCGGTAGCGCCCGTCACACGACAGGTGACCTTCAAGGGCCCGTCAGCCGGTGGTCAGTCGTCCGGTGAGGCGGTCCGTTCCTCGGTGTGCCGGTGGCGGTCAGGCTTGTTCACCTCGTAGACGAGGCTCACGGTGCCGGTCTTCTCGAAGACTCGTTGTCCAGTCAGCGTCAGTCCGATCCGCTTGGACAGTTCCGGGACGAGGGGAATGCCCCCGCCGAGCAGGATGGGGACGATCGAGACTTCCACCGTGTCGACGAGCCCTTCCTCGCAGAGGCTGCGAAACAGTGCGCCGCCGCCGAACAGCCAGATGTCTCCACCCGGTTCCTTTCGAAGCGACCGAACAACATCCTTCCAGTTGTCTCCGACGATCGTGACATCGGTGTAGTCGTCCTGGCTCAGCGTCCGTGAGAACACGAACGTTCGGGTGCCCGACTGGGCGGAGGCACCGGGGTCACCAGTCACCTCGAAGGTGCGCCGGCCGAGCAGGAAGGTGTCGAACTGCCCGAACAACTCCTCGAAGTCGATGTCTGGATCGACGACGATCCAGTCGAACTCGTCGTCAGGGCCTGCGATGTACCCATCGAGGCTCATGGCACAGTTGTATCGAATCCGCCTCATGGCCAGCCTCCGATCGGCGATCCATCGGAACTTAGGCGCTCGTCGGGGGCAAGCCCACATCCCCTCAGCCCACGGCTCTTGCTGGACTGACTTGCGGCCACTGGTAGAGCTTGCCTACGGTCCGCGGCTGCGGCAGCCGGGGCTCGGCCGCCGCGAAGCAAGAGAGCTGGTCGACAGCACTGGAGGACAGCAACGATGACGCTGGAGTTCGGGGTGAGGGAGCTTGAATCCCAGCCCATAGTGGGCATTCGCACGACCGTCGCGATGAGCGAGATCGGCAACGCCATGGGTCCGCTGTTCGGCGAACTGAGCGGACACATCGCGCAGAGCGGTCAGGAGCCGGCCGGGATGCCCCTGGCCAGATACCACTCGCCGCCGGGAGAGACCGTCGAACTCGAATGCGCCATCCCGGTGGCGTCGCCGATGCCGGGCGAGGATCGAGTCCGACCCGGAGAGCTTCCCGCCGGGAGGGCCGCGACCGTCACCCACCTCGGCCCGTACGACGGACTCCCCCAGACGTGGATGGCGCTGACGGCGTGGATGGAGTCCCAGGGGCTCGAAGCCGCGGACTCGCCCTGGGAGGTCTATGTGAACGACCCCGCCGCCGAGCCCGACCAGTCGAGGTGGCGCACCGACATCTTCTTCCCGGTGCGCTAACCGGCGCCGTCTCTAAGTCGTCTTCGTACTTCTCTCGGTTGCAGCCGGGGCTGCGACCTCCGAACCGCTGAGGCAGGTCCGTGTGCGGCAGCTTCGGGAGCGTCGGCACGGACAGCATCTATATCGAGTAGTCTCTATATTCTCTGAGTGGCATGGGAGATCAACGCGACCGACGAGTTCCGTTCCTGGCTGGCTTCGCTCGCCAAGGACCAGAAGCTCTCAGTCATTGCTGCCGTGAGCCTGCTCCGCGAGGGTGGCCCGACGCTGGGGCGCCCCATCGTCGAGCGGATCCACCGCTCTCGATACCAGAACATGAAGGAACTCAGGCCCCGCGCCGCGGGAAGGGACCTGCGCATCCTGTTCATGTTCGACCCCCCGCCGGCAGGCGATCCTGCTGTACGGCGGCAGCAAGGCCCGCCAATGGAACGAGTGGTACCGCTCCGCCATCGCAGCGGCCGAACGCCTCTACGAGCAGTATCTGGCAGAACTCACGGCCCAAGGCGAACTCCCGGACCCGTAGCCAACAAGATGCCGCGCCCCCCAGCACATCGAAGGACACAAGACATGACATATCACAAGTTCGATGACCTCATCGGCGACTTGACTCCCGAGCAGAGGGCAAGGGTGGAGGCGCTCAAGGACGAGGCCCGCGCCGAGATGGTGACCTACACCCTCGGGGAGCTGCGCCGACACCGCGAGCTCACCCAGACCGAGCTGGCCCGGCGGCTGGACCGCGCCCAAGCGTCGGTGTCGGCCATGGAGACCGCTGCCGACAACCTGGTTTCGACCCTGCGGATGGCTGTGGAAGGCATGGGAGGCCGACTCGAGGTGACCGCGGTGTTCGACGACGAGCGCATCCCCTTGACCACGCACTCCCGCACAACGCAGCAAGAGCGCGCCGCGAGGACGGACACGCTGATGTCGGCGCTCCGCGCAGCGACGAGCGAAGCGATTCGTCGGGTTGGGGACCCGAGACATGAGGACGAGCAGCGAGAGGCACGACGCCTGCTGGCAGACCTGGAGAAGAGCCTCAAGGAATCGGGCAGCGGCGATGAGCACCGCGCCGCCGGCAGCGCCGACGACGACCGAGACGCCAAGACGCTGTCAGAACCGGCCCCGGCCCGCCCGACACGAGCCGCCCCAACCCCAAACACCGCGCCCGCACCGCCCCCAACCCCCCAAACACACAGCCAGCAACCCAGTTGCTCAACACTCTCCTAGGCGGCAGCTACCACCGGCTCTTCGATGGTGGCCACTCGCTCGTTGGGGCTGCGAAAGCCGTGCATGCCGCAGACACCGGCGAGACCATCGTGGCCGACGCCGCCGGCACCGCAACAGCACTACTGAAGGACGCCGCCACGGTGCGCGGCCTACCGCTGACTACGTGGGACAAGGCCCGCTTCGACGCGGTCGCTGCGGGGCTGCAGGACCGGTTCGGCATCCCAGCCAACTGGCTCTACGAGGTGAATACCTACAACGTCGCAGATGTTGCCGCCGCGACTGCAGGCACCGTCGCCGTCGTGTTCGGTTGGAACCGCGCCGACACCGAGGCATTCGCCGCGGTTGCCGCCAGCTGCGGCGTGTCGGCCGCCGCGGCAGCGAACCCGCCGGGAATGATGGTGGCGATCGTCGCGCTGGCGAGATCGTTCCACAAGGCCCGCAGCGACGGGGACTACGGCGGCTTGGCCGATGGCAGCTTCAGGGGCGCTGTCGGCTCGGCGGCGACTATCGCCGCGGTGGGCGCCGTTGGAGCTGTTGGAGGTTCCGCTGGGGCCGCGCTGCTGGTGGGAATCACCGCCGGGATGCTTGCCCACAAGGCAACCGCAGCTGTGAGCATCACCGACGTCGGCAGCTTCGTGGTCGACTCGGCCGCCGCAGTAGCCAAGGACGTAGACCGCAGATTGCTGCAATAGCGAATCGGCTCCTGAGGCTCGGCTGGCTGCCGTAACAAGCCGCGTCAGGACTGCAGCCAGCCGCCATTTTACTGGTGGAGAACTCCTCTAGTTATGGTATTGTCGTTGTGTGAGCGTCGAGGAGATGATTTCGTTGGCCGAAGCGGGCCGCGTGCTGGGTATCGGCGCCGAGCAGGTCCGACGCTACTTGCACCGCGGCCTGCTGCCCGCCGCGAAGATCGCCAACGTGTGGGTGCTGCCCGCCGCGGAAGTCCACGCTCTCGCTGAAGCCCCACCCCGCGGGGGCCGCCCGCTGTCACAACCCGCCGCCTGGCGCAGCATCCTCGCCGCGAGCGTCGACTTTGACGACCCCTACCGCTACGAGAACCGCGGTGTGCTCGCCAGATACAGCGCCGGGTCAGGCATGGTGTCGTCGCTGCTCGCCAGGTCAGAGGTGATCGTCAGCGGAATGCACGCCGCGGCCGCCTATGTGGACATGCTCGACCCGTTGGCCGACGAAGCGCATCTCTACATCCGAGAAGGCTGGCAACAGCGGCTCGACCCGCTGCATCCGATGCGCGGCCTTGCGCCTTCTCCGCTGGGTCGGGTTCTGGTGCGGGCTGTGTCTGAAGCCAACTGGGAGGAGCTGCGAGAGCGTTCTGGTGTTGCTGCCGTGCACTCAGCAGACAACGGAGCCGGTCTGGTCGCTCCGGCACCGGCGGTCGCGCTGGACCTGTGCGTCTCGCCGCACCCGCGCGAGCAGCGCGTGGCTGGCGCCATCATCGAGAGCCTTCCGTGAGAACGCCGGTGGTTGTGTTGCCGGTACTCACCGGCAAGCAGGCCCTGGCCTGGGACGCCTTGATGGCTGTCGCCGCCAACCTCGGCGAAGGCTGGACATTGATCGGCGGGCAGATGGTGCTGTTGCACCAAGCTGAACGCCAGCCCGCCGGCGCTGATCCGGCGAGCGGTGCCAGTCTGCGCTGGAGCTACGACTTGGACGTCGTGGTGAACCTCCGCACGAACCGGACCCGGATGAGCCACATCGACTCGGTGCTGTGCGACCACGGATTCGACCAGCAGATCCTGCCGATCGGCCATCGGTACGTGGACGCGGCCGGCACCGTGTTCGACGTGCTCGCCCCGGACCATCTCGGCCGACACCTGCCGCGCCTCGGTCGCGGCAACACGCTGCAAGCGGCGGGCGGGACACAAGCCCTGAAGCGTTCAGGGCGGGTGGAAGTTGAGCGCAACCAGCAGCGTTCGCTCATCCCGCGCCCCGATCTCGTCGGCGCTCTCCTCATCAAGATCGCCGCGGCGGCAGGCCCGCCGGGAGGACGCGGCAACAGGCGCCACCTCCTCGACGTGATGACACTCGCGGCGCTCATCACACCACAAGACGCCGCCAACGCCGCCCTGACGCGCAAAGAACGCAAGCGCGTCCGGGGCACAGCGCGGATCCTTGCACATGATGGCAGCGGCCCTGCCCGGGCCGCTGCCCAGAGCCTGACGCTGCTAGTCCCCACACCCACCGTTGACAACAACACTGGACACGACACCCCGAGCCGCTCTGGTCTGCTTGGACGGTCTAGCAGTTAGTTTCAGTCAGTCAGTCTCAGTCAGTGTCAGTCAGTCAGTGGGCCGTAGGGGATTTGAACCTCTGACCTCCTGCGTGTCGAGCAGGCGCTCTAACCAGGCTGAGCTAACGGCCCCGAGCCACGCAGGGTAGCAGGCGTCACTCGCCTCGGAACTCGGGGGTGCGACGCTCCAGCATCGCCCGGCTGCCTTCGGCGAAATCGGCCGTGTGCTGGAGGCGGGACTGCTCCCGGTGCTCGTGGGCGGCGGCCGCCTCAACCTGGTCGGCCAGATCGCCTCTCAGCGTGGCCCGGATGGACCTCACCGCCAGCGGCGCCGACATCGCGATCTCGCGTGCTGTCCCCCACGCCGCGGTCCGGAGGTCGTCCCGGTGCGCCAGGCCGTCGGCCAGGCCCAGCTGCGCAGCCTCCTCCCCCGGCACCCGCCGGCCGGTGAACAGCAGGTCGGCCGCCACCTGCGGGCCCACCACCCGGGGCAGCGTCACGCTCACGCCGAAGCCCTGATGGAACCCGAGCCGGGCGAAGTTGGCGCTGAAGCGGGCCTCTGGCGCCGCTATCCGGAAGTCCGCGGCCAGCGCCAGGCCCAACCCGCCGCCCACCGCGGCGCCCTGCACCGCAGCCACCACGGGAGTGTGGGTCCGGAAGATCCTCACCGCGGCCGCGTACAGGTCCTCGGTGGTGTAGCGGGCGCCCTCGGGCGAGAAGTCGGCTCCCGCGCAGAAGTGCTTGCCCTGGGCGCACATCACCGCAGCCCGGCACCGGGGATCGTCGTCCAACGACTCCAACCCCTCCGCGATCGCGGTTATCATCTCCAGCGAGAAGAAGTTGTTGGGCGGGCGCCGCAACTCGATGGTGGCCACGTAGTCGTCGCCAATCTCGATGGCCACAGAGTCGGTCATCGGGCAGACGCTACCAATGGCCTCGGGAACCTGGGGCACTGATATAGCGTCCAATGGTCATGACAAAGATGCTCAGACTCCTTGTCGTGGTCTCCTGTCTGGCCGCGGCGTGTGGTTCATCGGACACGCCTGCGACAGTCCCCGAGACGGTGACCGACATCGATACCGCTGAAGACGCGGGCGCAGCGCCATCCGACACGACCACCACCACAGTCCCCGAGACGGTGACCGACATCGATACCGCTGAAGACGCGGGCGCAGCGCCATCCGACACGACCACCACCACAGTCCCCGAGACGGTGACCGACACCGACACCGGCGACGATCCAGACACCCAACCACCCACGACCACGGCAGCAGCAGAGCCGGTCGGCGACACTGACGCCAGCGAAGACCCGGACACCACAACCACAACTACGACCACCACCTCAACCACAACCACGACGACAACGACCACCACGACGACGACTACCACCACAACCACCACAGTTCCCGAACCAGAGGTCGATCCCGACACCAACGAAGAACCGGACACCGAAGCCCCGACGACCACCACCACTCCGCCGGATCCGGTTGCTGATCGGCTGCCGGCCGATCCCGACGCCCCGGCCGGCGACTGGGTAGCCGGAGTCAACGCAGCCGGATGGGGCTTCCACCGGCACCTGGAGGGCAACGCCGTCTCCAGCCCCATGAGCATCGGAATGGCCTTCAGCCTGAGCCGGGCCGGGGCGTCGCCCGACTCCGGGGCGGCCCTCGACGGCATCTTCGGGTTCCCCGAGGCCGGTACCCACGGCGCGGCCAACGCCGTCGAACTCAGGCTGGCCGAGGCATCGGCAGAGCCCACCACCCTGGAGGTGGCCAACCGCCTGTTCCCCGACGAGGGCTTCTCGCTGCTGCCCGACTTCCTCGCCACGGCCGCCCGCCAGTATGGAGCAGACCTCCAGCCCGTCGACACCTCGAACGGCGCGGCGGCCGCCGACGCCATCAACCGGTGGGCGTCTGAGCGCACCCGAGGGCTCATCCCCACCATCGTCGACCCAGGCGCCGTCCAGAACCAGAAGCTGGTCCTCGTGAACACGGTGTACCTGAAGGCCGACTGGACCGTGCCGTTCCTGCCCGACTTCACCAGCAACGGTCCGTTCACCACCGCCGCCAACCAGTCGGTGACGGTGCCGTTCATGCGCGACCGGGTGCCGGAGCATCGCCGCTTCGTGCGGCTCGAGGGCGCCGACGCGGTCGAGCTCGCCTACCAGGGAGGCGAACTGGCCATGTGGCTGGTCGTGCCCCGCGACCCCACCGGGCTCGCCGCCGTCGAGGAATCGCTCAACGCCGCCACGCTGACCGGACTGTCCGATGCCGCCCAGACCGGTCTCGTCGACGTCACCATGCCCAAGTGGGAGCAGACCCTGCCGCCCACCGACCTGTTCGAGTGGCTGTGCCCGCTGGGGTTCTGCGCCGGGGCCGGCTTCGAGGGCATCGCCCCCGGGATCTTCCTCTCGGCCGCACTCCACGGCGCCAAGGTGATCGTCGACGAGAAGGGCACCGAAGCGGCCGCGGCCACCGCCGGGATGTTCCCGACGTCCATTCCGCCCGAGCCCGACCTCATGATCGTCGCCGACAGGCCCTTCCTGTGGGCCATCGTCCATCAGGACACCGGAGCCCTCCTGTTCGTAGGCCGCCTCGTCGACCCAGCCGGGTAGCACTCGCAGCGGTACTCCAAGCCCCGAGAACCTCCGAGCGGAGCGGACAGATCGGCTAAGCAGGTTGCTGGCCAGTCAATCATCGATTATCGTCGATGGTCGATGAGTAGGCATTCACAGAACCCCGTCCGACCGGCGCTCTCCACGGAAGACGCTCACGAGTACGCGAGCTGGTTCCGGTGCCTGGCCGACGGGACTCGGCTGCTGGTGCTCAACGCGGTGGCGAGCGCTGATCGAGCCATGACGGTCGGAGAGATCGTCGATCGCGTCGGCGTGGGCCAATCGACGGTGTCGCACCATCTGCGCGTGCTGGCCGAAGAGCGCTTCGTTCACATGCGGGCCGACGGGACCCGGACGCTCGTCACCGTGAACGCCGACTGCCTGCAGGCACTGCCCGAGGCGGCGGCCCGGATAATGGGCTCCGATCCCGCATGACGTCCCTGTCGGGGGCCGCTGTGCTGGTCGCGGAGATGGTGGCGCTGCTCCTGGCGGTCACGTTCGGCGTCACACTGCTGCAGCGCCGGCTCGGTGACGCAACCATCCGGCGATGGATGGGCGGGCCGCCCCGCCGGGCCGCGCTCAAGGGCATCGCTGTCGGCTTCGTCACGCCGTTCTGCACTTATTCGGCCATACCGGTCCTCGTAGGCATGCGCCAGGCCGGTGTGCGGCCCGCGGGGTACGCCGCCTTCATCTTCGCCGCGCCGGTGGTCGACCCGGTGCTGATCGGCGCACTGGCCATCATCATCGGGCCCGCGGGAGCGGCCGCCTACGTCGCCACCGCCTTCGCGGCGGCCTTCACGCTGGCTCTCATCGTCGACGCGGTCGACATCGCCCCGCACCTCAAGCCGGTCCCCGCGCTCGTCGGGCAGCCCGGCCCGCGAAGCGGCCCCACGGAGCCGCCAACCCCGGCGCCGCCGGCGAGTTGCTCATCACCGGACGGAGCGCTGTGGGCCGGTTGGCAGACCGAATCGCGAGCCGCGTGGCGCCGGGCTGTGGCGCTGCTGAGGAGCATGGCCTTGCTCATCGCAGTAGGCGTCGGCCTGGGTCTGGCCATCGGCCTGCTCGTCCCCACCGACGCCCTCGCCAGCATCGCCGGCGCCGGCAATCCGCTGGCCGTTCCCGCGGCCGCGGCCGCGGGCGTCCCGCTCTACTTCGGCACCGAGCTCTTCATTCCCATCGGCGACGCCCTCCACGCCAAGGGAGTGGGCACCGGCTCCATCGTGGCTCTGGTCATCGCCGGCGCCGGTGCCAACATCCCCGAGTTCGCGCTGCTCACCAAGATCGCGCGGGGCCGGGTCGTCGCCGCGTTCTTCACCTACGTGTTCGTCGTGGCCACCGCCGCGGGCCTGCTCACCGACCTGATCCTGTAGAACATCTAGAGAGGACGTCCGATGGCGAGTACCCGCAAGCAGCCGACGAAGAAGAAGATCGACAACGAAGCGGCCGTGCTGGAGAAGGTCGCGGCGATGCCCGAGCCCTACCGAGCCATGGGCGAGCGGCTCCATGAACTCATCCTCGAGAGCGCGCCGGAACTCGAGGCCCGACCGTGGTACGGGATGCCGGGATATGCGAAGGGCTCGGGCCCGGTCCTGTGCTTCTTCCGGCTTGACGACTACATGACTTTCGGTCTCACCGAGAAGGCCAGCTTCGAACTGGAGGAAGGCGCGCCCGACCAGCTCATGGAATGCGCGTGGTTCTTCACCACCCTCGACGACGCCACCGAGGCCAAGCTCGCGGCCATAGTCCGCAAAGCGGTCCGCTGAGGTCCGGCCCACGGTTCAGGCACCCTCAGACTGGCAGCGCAGACCCTGGGGGTGCCCGGGCCAGTGCCGGACCCCCCGTGGCAACATCAGATTCCGAGCAGGTCGGCGATGAGTTCTCGAATCTGTCGCAGCGCGACGGGCCCGACGTTCGTGCCCGTCGTCTCGACGACGCGGTCGACGCTTGTGGTCGTCGGCAGGTGCGCCTGAGCCACGCCGAATCCGTTGATGTCGACCTCGCTCAACCATCCTCGCCTCGTGGTCGTGCAGGGCAGGACCACGATCGCGTGTTGCCGGAACTCGAGCACCTCATCGGAGGTGATGACGACGGCCAGCCGGACGAACCCCGGCTCACCCCGCGCCGGCGTCCCGAAATCGCAGCGGACGAGGTCACCCGCTCGCATCAGCGACATCGCCTGCGGACGCATCAAGCCAGGCCTTGTCGTCAGCATCGGGCGGAGCGCTTGCGAGCTGGGCGCCGATGATGCGCTGACGCTCCCGTCGGACCAGCTTCTCGATCTGTGCGTCGAAGGTGAGGCCCTCACGGTCGGCGAGCTCGCGCAGGGCATCCCGAGTACGCACTGAGACCTTGATGGTAGTCGAGTCAGGCATACTATGGAGTATACCCCACTCGCTCAGCCGCTCGACTGAGTGCCAGACGGGAACCCCATCGGGGTAGTGCCGGCGCGTGGCCGGGCTCGGTGTGCAAGTTCGTCAAGTTCCGCCTGACGGTCCCCAGCCGACTGAAATCGATGGTCGTCATCAAAGCCGAGCTGGCCCGCAGCCCCCACCACATGCAGGCGGCCGCCACCGCCCGGCCGCAGACCGTCGTGATGTCCTCTGGGTGGTTCTCGGGTTCGGCCCCAGTCTCCTGCGTGGACCCGGTGACCCTCGCCGCATCCAAGGTTGCGGCCATCCGCGGCCGCAACAAGCCGCCCGACCTGTCCGACCTGCTCGACATGAAGACGATCCCGGGCCTCTCCGACACAGCAGTCGCGCTGCGGTTCGACGGCCTGTTCTGGATCCCGCAGTGGACTGCGGGCAAAGCGCGCCAAGTGGTCTCTGAGTTCCACGCCACCACCAAATTCCAGCAGTCCCTGCAGCACGAGATCGCCAACGGCTTCATCCCCAGCGGGTTCAGCCTCCAGCAAGCCCAGAACGTGTATCTCGGCATCGTGAACGAGGTCGAGAAGATCCTCAAGGCCCAAAGGCCGCCGCAAAGACCACCGAACCGACAACACCGCAGTTGTGCGGCCGAATCGTCAAGTCAACCGGCCTGCCGTGCCGTCTCCCCCA
This sequence comes from Acidimicrobiaceae bacterium, assembly GCA_028819505.1. GTDB lineage: Bacteria > Actinomycetota > Acidimicrobiia > Acidimicrobiales > Aldehydirespiratoraceae > Aldehydirespirator. The sequence continues at coordinate 18,555 of JAPPLH010000084.1, read as the reverse complement.
ACATCATCACGGCAACTGCGGCGGCGATGGCCGGATCCCGCCCGCCTCCCTGAGGTTCCGGGCGCACGGAGAGGAACTGCGGTGAGCCGCCGCAAAGCTCCCCGGCTCAGCGCTGACGGGAAGCGCTGTTGTCGTCCTACAAGCCCGCTGAGCTCCCCGCCAAAGACTTGGCGTGTGGCTCGTGGTCGCCGCGACGGTGCGCAGATGGGTAGCGGCTGCCGTGCCTGCCACATGGGTAATGGCCGAGGGGCTGGCGTGTGTGGGCGACAGCACGCCTGGCGATCTGGGCGTACCGCGAGCGAGAGAGACCGACCCTCAGGTCGTGGTGCTCTCACCGACCAGCCCGAGGCCAGAGACGGCGAAACACCACCCCGAGCGCCGCCCTATCCCAGCCGAAACACCGGCCCGACGCTGACGGTCCTTGCCCGTCAGCGTCAGCGCGCCCGCGGACACCACACCACAGCGCGGCATTAGCAGGTCCGCGCGGAACTTCGCACCCGGGCCACAACGCGCCCGGCAGCAGCCCCGAGAACGTGCCGACGGCGCGTTCCAGCAAGAAGACCGAACATGACGGCCTCAGAAAACCGATACCAATTTTGAGCGCCGGGCGGGATTTGAACCCGCGGCTTTACGGCTTTGCAGGCCGTTCCCTTGGTCCGCTCGGGCACCGGCGCAGGGACTCGCAGCGTACCGGCGGCATACCGCGGCCGGCTCGCAGCTTCACACGCAGAATGATATCGATCTGATACCATATTGCCATGGCTATGACACTCAGGTTGACCGATGATGAGCAGGACGCTCTGCGAATGCGGGCCGCGCTCGACGGCACATCGATGCAGGAGGCGGTCCGACGGGCAGTACGCGAGTACGTCGCCAGGGCTGAGCATCGCGACCGGGTCGGAGCCGCAGCCGATGTAATCATGCAGCGCCACGCCGACGCGCTCCGGCGGCTGGGCGAGTGAGCCTCGGCTTCGAGTACCTCGACACTGAGGATCTCCTGGAGCTCACTCGCCGGTTGCTCGGCGATCCTCCGCCGGTGCGCGATGTCGGACTTCTCGGGGCGGCCGCGGCGCGACCCCAAGCCTCGGCGTTCGGCGAGGACGCGTACCCGGATGTCTGGACCAAGGCCGGAGCGCTGCTGCATTCGATCGTCAACAACCACCCCCTCATCGACGGGAACAAGCGGCTCGGCTGGCTCGCGGCGTCCGTCTTCCTGGAACTCAACGACGCCAGCGTGCGAGCGGCCGCCAACGATGACGTGTATGAACTCGTCATGGCCGTGGCGGCGGGTGCCCTGAGCGTTGACGACATCGCAACGGCGCTGCAGCGCATGCGCGAGCAACCGGTTATCGAAAGGGACTGACGGAATCCCTGCCTGAGAACGTGCGCGGATTGACGCTCCCCATCCTGTCGGGTCGCTGCAATCGGGGCCGAGGTTGGCACTGCATCCGATCTGTCCGCGCCGACCCTAATGACAGGCGGTCTCAGCGGCGCCTAGTGCGGGCTGCGGCCGCCGCGGTGACCGAGGCCGCGCCCGCGTCGTGCAGGCAGGCCGCCACCGCGTCGAGCGTGGTGCCGGTCAGCACTACGTCGTCGACCACCACGATCTGGCGACCGGCTACCGGCTCGCGGACCCTGTAGCCGGCCGACGCCGCCACCTCCGCCCGACGCTCGGGCTCCAGGTGGCGCATGCGGGGCGTGGGATTGCCCTTCACGACGAGGCTCGGCCGGTACTCCCCCACTCCCGCGGCCGCCAGCGACGACGCGAGTTTCGCCGCGAGGTCCGGCCGGTCACCGTCGCCGGCCGGCACCGGCACTACCAGGCGCGGCAGACCGTCGGCCGCCTCCGGCAGGGCCGTTGCCAGGCTGGCGAACCGCCCGGCCAACTCCGACGCGGCCCCGGGATCGCCCTGATCCTTGGCCCGGCGGACCAGCTCGCCGATCTCGGTGCGCTCGTCACGGTCGGGCTGCCAGTAGTCGCCGAGCACCAGGAGCATCGTGCCGGCTCCCTCGCCGAGCCCCGCTCCGACCTCGGCGCGGAGGGCTCCGGCGGTATCCATCCGAGCGGACGACCGGCTTCGAACCGGCGACCTCAACCTTGGCAAGGTTGCGCTCTACCAACTGAGCTACGTCCGCGGGATGGACGATCCTACCGCCCCACCCCGAGGCCCGCGCCCCCGGAGGTCGAGCCGCCGTGGCCCGAGCGTCCCTCCGAACTTCAATGGGTAAACCACCACAGAGGTGGCTAACTCATTGAAGTTCGGTCTCGCGCTTGTCTCAGCCGACCTCCGAGGGGCGCAGATCGATGCTCAGGCGCAGGACGCCGTCCTCCATCGTGGCCTCGGCGTCGCCGATCATGGCGAAGTCCTGGAAGTCCAGCTGGGCCTGCTCCAGAAAGTGCCGCCGCTCCTCACCGGCCACCGGCGGGAGGTTCCGCCGCTTCACCCCCGCAGCGCGCTCGCGGAAGCGCTCGATCATCGCGTCAGCGTCGAAACCGTCGGCCATGCCCGCCAATCTAGACCGAACGCCGCTCGCCGTTCGCCTCGCTGAACTTCCACACCGCCGACTCGTCCACGGATTCGCCTGCAGACTCCTGCTCGGCGCCGTCACCGCCACGCTCGAACACCTGCTCGGCGCCGTCACCGCCACGCTCGAACACCTGCTCGGCGCCGTCGCGAGCGGACTCAGACTCCTGCTCGGAGCTGTCGTCAACCGGCTCGGACTGCTCTCGCGGAGCCAGCCTCGAGCGCAGCCAGAGGAGCGCCTCGCGCCCCATCCCCTCGAAGCCGCCCTTCGACGAATCCGCCCCCGGCTCGTCCTCGCCGGGCTCCTCCCCAGCCGGTTCGGCGCCGCCTTCAGCTTCACCGGACAACTCGGCCGCCCCGCCGCCGGCCAGCCTCAAGCGCCGGCGGGGGCTGGTGTGCCACAGGAAGAGCGCCAGCAGGACCGTCATCACCCCGGCGATCGTCCACAGGGCGATCACCACCGCATCGATCCGCTCGCTGCTCTCGCGGTCGACCAGGCGCCGGTCGGGATCCGAATCGGGATCGGCCTCCACCTCGGACTGGGCCGAGTCCACCACCCGCACAACGTCCGAGCCCTGAGCGCCGACCACCGCCCCATCGGGATCGGCAGCCGAGACCGGCGAGGCTGCCAGCAGGCACAGCGCAACCGCCAGCAGCGGTGCGGCCACCAAGCCTCGGCTCAAACGCACGGCGCCCGACGCTACCGATCCGCCGCCGGAACGATCTCTTCCACCCGATCCAGCGCGCCGATCACGTCGGCGACCACATCGTCGGTGTGCTCCAGCCCCGCCGAGAACCGGACCGTGCCCGGGCCGATGCCGATCGCCTCCAGCTCGGCGGGAAGCAGGCTCACATGGGTGGTGGACGCCGGGTGGGTGACCAGGCTCTCCGGGCCGCCCAGCGAGGTGGCGAACTGCACCACCCGGACCTCCTCCATGAACAGGCGGCCGGCTTCGTACCCGCCCCGCAGCTCGAACGTGACCAGACCCCCGGCCAGCTCCATCTGCTTGGCGGCCAGCTCGTGCTGGGGATGCGACTCCAAGCCCGGGTAGTGGACGGCCTCCACCGCCGGACGGCCCTCCAGCGCCTCGGCCAGGGCGGTGGCAGTGTCGGTCTGCTGTCGCAATCGCACCGCCAGCGTGCGGATGCCCCTCAGAGCGTTCAAAGCGTCGAACGGCGAGGCCGCCGCGCCGTGGAGCACCGCGTAGCTCCACAGCCACGCCAGCAGCTCCTCGCTGCCGGCCACCGCCCCGATGGTGGCGTCGTTGTGGCCGGCGATGGCCTTGGTGGCCGAATGCACCACCAGATCGACCCCGAACTCGGCCGGTCTCTGGGCCAGCGGCGTGGCGAACGTCGAGTCGACCACCGTCATCGGCCCGGCGATGGCCCCCACCTCGGCCAGGTCGATCACGTCCAGCTTGGGGTTGGCCGGCGACTCCGCGATCACCAGCATCGTGCGGCCCGGAATGACGGCCTCGGCGAAGGCGCCGGGCTCGGTGCCGTCGACGAAGGTCACGCCGATGCCGAAGCGGGGGCAGGCCGTCTGCAGCAGCAGCTGCGTGCCGCCGTAGAGCTGGCGCTGGGCCACGATGTGGTCGCCGCTGGAGCACAGCCCCAGAACGACGGCGCTGAGCGCGCCCATGCCCGAGGCGAACGCCCGGGCCGACTCGGTGCCCTCCAGGTCGGCCACCACGTCCTCGAACGCCTTGACGGTCGGGTTGCCGTAGCGGGTGTAGAACCGGGTCGAGTGGCTGTCGACGGCCAGGTCGCGGGCCTCCGGGACGCTGTCCGCGGTGAAGGTGGATGTGGCCCACAGGATCGGAGCCAGCGCGTTCTGGTTGTCGGCCCGCCCGGCCCGGATCGCCCGGGTGTGGGCGTGAAGACCGCCCGTGGTGGGCTCGTCAGCCATCGTGGACCTCCTCCAGGAAACTGCTCACCGGACCGTGCAGCAACTCGTGCTCGAGCAGGAACCCGTCGTGGCCCTCGTCGCTGTCGATGAACACGCGGCGGCAGTCCCCGCCGCCGGCGAGGATCCCGTCGGTCAGCTCCTGCTGCTCACGGGGCGGGTACAGGCGATCGCTGGTGACCGACGCAGTGAGCACCGGCACGTCGATGCGGCCCAGCGCGGCGGCGACGCCGCCCCGCCCCCGGCCGATGTCGTGCAGGTCCATCGACCGGTTGAGCACCACGTAGGTGTTGGCGTCGAAGCGCCGCACCAGTTTCTGGCCGTGATGGTCCAGATACGACTCCATCTGGAAGCGGCCCCACAGGTCGAAATCCTCTTCCGGGTCGTACAGCCGCCGCCCGAACCGGCGCTCGAAGGACTCGCCGGACCGGTAGGTCGCCTGGGCGATCTGGCGCGCCACCGCCAGGCCCATCCAGGGCCCCTCGGGCTTGTCGTAGTAGTCGCCGCCGTGCCAGCCACCGTCGGTGGCGATGGCCAGCCGCTCCACCGCGCTCCAGGCGAGCTGCAGGGCGCTGGCCGCGGCGCAGGTGGCCAGCGGCAGGATCGACCGCACCCTCCCGGGGTACATGGCCGCCCACTCCAGGACCTGCATGCCTCCCATCGAGCCACCGACCACTCCGAGCCAGCGGCGGATCCCGAGATGGTCGGCCAGCAGGGCCTGGGCCCGGACCATGTCGCGGATCGTCACCACCGGGAAGCGGGGCCCGTAGCGCCGGCCGTCGGCCGGGTCGACGTCGGCGGGGCCGGTCGTGCCCTGGCAGCCGCCCACCACGTTGCTGCACACCACGAAGTAGCGGTCGGTGTCGATCGCCCTGCCCGGACCGATCATGTCGGACCACCAGCCCGCGGTGGGATGCGACGGGCCGCTGTCGCCGGCCGCGTGCGAATCGCCGGTCAGCGCGTGGCACACCAGCACAGCGTTGGAGGCATTCTCGTCGAGCCGGCCCCAGGTCTCGTACGCCAGCCGCACCTCGGTCAGCCGGCCGCCCCAGTCCAGCGCGAAGGGCCTGCCGCCGGTGATGGTCACGAACCGGCGGTCGCCGGCGGGGTCGCCGGGCTGCCAGGCGCCGGTGACGGGCAGCCCGGCCGGGAAGCGCCCCCCGGGGCCGGCTCGCCCGCCCGCGGGAGCCGGAGGCTCGATGCGGGAACCTGCGCTCAACCTTGCTCCTCGTCGCCGGTGCTCAACGCCGCCGCTCCGCCTGGAACGACGACCGGCGCCCGGACCGGATACTCAAGGGCCAGTGACTCCGGGGGTGCTCCCCCTGAGGACACTTGGTTGCGCCGGCTGGCCTGCGCCGCATCCCCGCCCGGAGGCGGGATGGCACCTTGGGTGTCCGTCCCAGGTTGCCGGGCCCGACCCGGGGGCCGGACCGCTCTTGATGACTTGACCCGTGAGGGTCGCGGACCATTCTAGGCCGGCACGGCCGCGGAATCGTGCCCGCCGGCCCGAGGCGGTCCCCCGGCAGGGAGTGCCGCTCCTTGTTCGCTTCGCTCACGGGCCGCCCGGGCCACAGCCTCGCCCGGCGCCCGCGACGACAACCGGTGGTCTGTGACGATCCGCCCGGCCCCTAGACGCCGTGGACCAGGTCGCGCAGGCGGGCGTCGTTGGAGAACATCTCCACGATCGGCTCGTCGAGTTCGAGACGCCGCTGGAGCCGCTTCACTTCGAGCTCCTCGTCCCACAGCGACAGCGTCACCACCACACCGGACTCGCCCGCCCGGGCCGTGCGCCCGGCCCGGTGCAGATAGGTCTTGTGATCCGACGGCGGGTCGTACTGCACCACGACGTCGACGTCGTCGACGTGGATGCCCCTGGCGGCCACGTCGGTGGCCACCAGCACCGGCAGACCGCCCTCGATGAACTGCCGCAGGGACTTCTCTCGGGCCGTCTGGCGCAGGTCGCCGTGGATCGGCGCGGCCTTCACGCCCTCGCGCCGCAGGTCGCGGGCCAGCCGGTCGGCGGCCACCTTGGTGCGGGTGAACACCAGGGTTCGCCGCGCCGTGCCGGCGATGGCGGCGGCCACCTTCACCTTGTCGAGCTTGTGGACGCCCACGAAGCGGTGGACCATCTCGGCCACGGTGATCTCGCGGGGCGCCACCGAGTGCATCGAAGGCCGGCTCTGGTAGCGCCTGATCAGCGAGTCGACGGCGCCGTCGAGGGTGGCCGAGAACAGCAGGGTCTGGTGGCCGCTCTCGACGTTGCGCAGGATCCACTCCACCTGGGGCAGGAAGCCCATGTCGGCCATCCGGTCGGCCTCGTCCACCACCACGTGGCGCACGGCCCGCAGGCTCACCGCGCCCCGGTCGATCAGGTCGATCATACGGCCCGGCGTGGCCACCGCCAGATCGATGCCGGCGCTCAGACGGGCGATCTGCTTGTCGATGGGCGCCCCGCCGTAGACGGCGAGCACCCGGCGCCGGACTGCGGCCGCGGGAGCGGCCAACTCGTCGCAGATCTGGTTGGCCAGCTCGCGGGTCGGAGCGAGCACCAGGCCGGTGGGCGAGCCGGGCTTCGACCGGGGAAGCCGCTGCAGGATGGGCAGGCCGAAGGCGAGCGTCTTGCCGGAACCGGTCTTGGCCTTGCCGCACACGTCGCGGCCGGCCAGCGCATCGGGGATGGCGCGCGCCTGGATGGGGAACGGGGCGGTGATGCCCCGCGCCGCCAGCGCCGCCAAGATCTCGTCGCACAGCCCGAGGTCGGCGAAGGTGCCGGATCCGGCCTGAACCGGCGCCGGACCGTCGGCCGCCAGGGAGCGGATTTCTACGAGCGGATCTGAGAGAGTCATCAGGCATACAAGGCTACCGTTGTAGGATCCTGAATCCTGTGAACGCTGTCGAGGTCGGCCCTCCCACCCCCGGTCGCATCCGCCGCGCCCCCAAGGTCGTGCTCCACGACCATCTCGACGGCGGGCTGCGCCCCGAGACCATCATCGAACTGGCCGACAAGACGGGCTACACGGAGCTTCCCACCACTGAGCCGGCCGGTCTGGCCGCCTGGATGCGGCAGGGCGCCAACCGCAAGGACCTGACTCTCTACCTGGAGACGTTCGCCCACACCGTCGGGGTGATGCAGACTCCCGGGGCCGTCGCCCGGGTGGCCCGCGAGTGCGCCGAGGACCTCGCAGCCGACGGGGTCGTGTACGCCGAGGTCAGGTTCGCTCCCGAGTTGCACGTCGAGCGGGGCCTGAGCCTCGACGGCGCCATCGAGGCGGTCCTCGACGGATTCGCCGAGGGCGCCGCCGGCACCGACCTGACCATCCGGGCGATCTGCACCGCCATGCGCCACCTGCACCGGTCGGTCGAGGTGGCCGAGGCCGCGGTCCGCTGGAGGGACCACGGTGTGGTGGCCTTCGACATCGCCGGACCCGAGGACGGCCATCCCCCCGACGACCACCTGGACGCGTTCCAGTATTGCCACCGCGAGAACTTCCACATCACCATCCACGCCGGCGAGGCCTACGGCCCCCGCTCCATCTGGAAGGCCCTGCAGTTCTGCGGCGCCGAGCGCCTCGGGCACGGCATCCGCATCATCGAGGACGTCACCGACACCGCCGCCGAAGGCCCCGGCGGGCGCACGCTGGGCCGGCTGGCCCACTACATCCGGGACCGCCGCATCCCCTTGGAGGTGTGCCCCACCTCCAACGTCAACACCGGAGTGTTCGCCTCGGTGGCCGAGCACCCGATAGACACCCTGGTCGACCTGCGGTTCCGGGTGACGGTCAACACCGACAACCGGTTGATGTCGAACGTGTCGATGACCTCGGAGATGGCCGCCCTCGTCGCCGCGTTCGGATACGACTGGACCCGCCTGCGGTGGCTGACCGTCAACGCCATGAAGTCGAGCTTCCTGCCTTTCCGGGAGCGGCTCCAGATCATCGAGGGCATCATCAAGCCCCGATACGCTCCGCTGGAGGCGGCCCAGAGCGAGCCCGCCGCCTGATCCGCCTCCCCACGCGAACTGAGGAGACTCAGCCATGACCCAAGCCCACCGCCGCATCGCCCTGCTGGCCGCCCTCGCCATCGCGGCCTCGGTCTTCGCCCATGCACCCGCCGCCGGCGGCCAGACGGCCCAGACGGCACCGGCACAGGCACCGCCGCAGAGCCAGGACGCGGGCGTCCATCAGCCGTCCATCGATGCGCTGGTGGAATTACAATTCGATTCCTTCGCGGGCGTGGACCTGTTCGCGGGCACCGGCTGCGCGGACAGCGACCAGCTCTGCCCCGGCGAGGACCTTCCCCGCTGGGAGACGGCGGTCTGGCTGGCCAGGATCCACGACCGCTCCGACCCGCCCGCCACCGGCTCGTCGCGTTTCGCCGACGTCGACCCGGATGCGTGGTGGTCGCCGCACGCGGAGCGCCTCGCCGAGCTGGGAATCATCGAGGAGTGCGCGACCGATCCCCTGAGATTCTGCCCCGACGATCCCGTCGACCGCGGCCAGATGGCCGCGTACCTGGCTCGGGCCTTCGACCTGGACCAAGGTGTGAGGGCCGGCTTCGCGGACGTGCCCGCCGACCATGCCTTCGCCGACGACATCGACCGGCTCGCAGTGGCGCGGATCACCGCCGGGTGCGGCCGCGACCCGGCCCGCTACTGCCCGCGGCGCAATGTGACCCGGGGCGAGACGGCCACCTTCCTGGCCCGGGCGATCGGGGTGGTGCATCCGGCCGAACCGGTGCCCGCCCACGACCACACCCCGCTGCCGGTCGACCCGGCGGTGACCATCGGCACCCTCGACAACGGCCTCACCTACTACCTGCGCCACAACGACAGCCCGATGGGCAAGCTGGATGTGAGGCTGATCATCAACCTCGGGTCGGTCGACGAGACCGACGAGGAGGCCGGCATCGGCCACTTCATCGAGCACATGCTGTTCAACGGCACCGGCGAATACCCGGGCAACTCCCTGGGAGCGGCGCTGCGGGACATCGGGGTGGAGCTGGGACCGGACCTGAACGCCCACGTCAGCCACGACGAGACCGTCTACGAAGTGGAGGTGCAGACCGACGATCCCGCCAAGGTGGCCCTGGTGTTCCACGCGCTCTCGCAGATGGCCGGAGCGGCCACCCTCGAAGACGCGGCCGTCGAGTCCGAGCGAGGCGTGATCCTCGACGAGATGCGCCTCGGCCGCGAGAGCGTCGACGGCGTGATCCTCGCCGGATTCGACCACGCCTACACCCGGGGCACCCACTATGAGGGACGCGACCCGATCGGCACCCTCGAGACCGTGAACTCGATGACACCGGAGATGCTGCGAGCCTTCTACGCCAAGTGGTACGTCCCGGCCAACATGGCGCTGGTGGCCGTGGGCGACATGGCCGCGGAGGATCTCCAGGCACTGGTGGAGGAGCACTTCGGGCCGCTGCCGCCGGGCGAGGGACGCCGGCCCCCCGGCATCGACATCACGCCCGACCCGGAGTCCTCCTCCCATGTCATCACCGACCCCAGGCGGGGCTACTCCTACATCTCCCTGGACATCCCCATCGCGCCCCACGACCTGAGCACCGTGGGCGGGGACCGGCTGTCCACGATGGAGTCCCTCATCAAGATCATCATCGACAACCGCCTCAACGACGCCTACCACCGTGGTGAGTTGAGCCAGGTCGACCCGCCGTCGTTCACATCCTTCACCTACAACCGCGGGCTGAGGTTCTACGGCACGAACTGGCGGGGCGACAACCTCGACACCGCCTCCACCGACTACCTGTCGGTGCTGCTCACCGCCCAGGAGCACGGCTTCACCGCCGGCGACCTGCAGAGGGCCGCAGCCCAGAAGGCGGTGTTCCTGCAGCTTCAGCTGGCCAACGCTGCCAGCACCCAGCACGGCCAGTACGCGGACCGCTACGAGAAGCACTACCTGTACGGCGCCGACATCAGCGCCGTCGAGAGCTCGGTGGCCCGGACCCTGGCTCTGCTGGCGGAGTTCACACCCGAGGAGCTCACCGAGCACTACCGCTGGCAGATGGAACGGGGCGGCCTGCTGGCCATCGCAGTGGGCCCCGACCCGTCCGCCGTGCCGACAGCAGCCGAACTCGATGCGGCCCTGGCCGCCGCCGAGCCCGGGCCGCCACCACCCGAGGAGGCCGCCGTCACGGAGTTGATGGCCGCTCCCGTGCCGGTGGAGCCGGTCTCGGAGGGTTCGGGTGACCTGCTCCCGGGCGCATACCAGTGGGAGTTCGCCAACGGCGCCCGAGTCGTTTTCGCTCCCTCCGACATAGCCGCGGGCATCGTCAACGTGCAAGCCCAGTCCCTCGGAGGATGGTCGGTGCTCCAGCCGGGCGACCGGGGCCTGTCGGCCATAGCGCTGGACGCTGTTCGGGGCAGCGGCGTGGGCGACCTGACCCGACCGCAGCTGAACCGATTCCTCGAGAACGAAGCCGTGTCGCTCAGCGCGTACATACGAGAAGCAGTCGAAGGCTTCCAAGGAGGAGCCAGCGTCGACGACATTGGAACCTTGTTCCAGCTCCTCCACCTGCTGGTGACCGCTCCCCGAGTGGAGGACCTGGCCTACGACGACGCCATCAACACCGCCGAGGAGAGAGCGACGCTGGCCGAGACCGACCCCCGGTTCCAGGCGTCGGTGGCTTACTGGGAGGCCCGCTTCGGCGACACCTGGCACCGCATCATCGCCAGCCGAGAGGAGATCGCCTCGCTCACCCCGCAGCGGCTGCTCTCGCTGTATGAGAGCCGCCTCGGCTCGGTCGACGACATGGTGGTCGCTGTCGTCGGGGACATCGACGTGACGGTGATCGACGATCTCGCCCGCCGCTACATCGGAACGCTCCCCGCCGGCGAGCCCGGCACCTACGCCAACCGGCGCCGCCCCATGCCATCAGGGGTGGTGCAGCGGGAGATCAAGCTGACTGAGGGTGAGAGCGCGATCCTGGCGATCTACCAGGAGTCCGACCTGGAGGTGACCCCGCTCCGGGCAGTGGCCACCGACGTGCTGTCGACCGCGCTCTCCGCGCGGCTGTTCCTCACCATCCGCGAGGAGCTGGGATCCTCCTACGTCGCGGGGGCACAGATCGACACCGCCACCGTCCCCGAGCATGTGATCGACTCGTGGGTGTTCGCCACCCTCGACCCGGACCGCTACGACGAGGTCTACTCCACGGTCCTGGCCATCCTCGCCGACGTGGCGGCCAGCGGTCTCACCCCCGAGGAGTTCGCCCAGGCGATGGCCGTCTTGGAGTCCGACTACAGCACGACCACCAACGGCCACCTGCTCGGAGTGCTGCTGTCCGAGCCCCTCGTCGGCGCCGAGAACGTCCTGACCCAGGACCGCCGGGCCCGACTGCTGGCCGGCGTGACCCCCGAGGACGTGCAGGCCTTGGCAGCCGCGCTCTACGGCGAGGGTGGACGTATCGAGGTGATACGGAGGCCGTGACCGAAGTCCATGTGATCGACAATGCGCTGGTCGCCGACCGGGTGACCCGCCTGCGCGACTCGTCCACCCCCAACCACGAGTTCCGGCGGCTGCTGCGCGACCTGAGCTCGATCCTGGTGTACGAGGCCATGAGGCAGGCGCCCTTGGAGACCGTCGATCTCGTCACGCCCATGGGCCCGGCGGTCGGCGCCCGCCTCCAGCGCCTGCCGGTAGTGGTGCCGGTGCTGCGGGCCGGGCTGGGCATGCTCGACGCCGCGCTCGGGCTGCTCGGCGACGCGGAGGCGGCGTTCGTGGGCCTCAGGCGCGACGAGCGGACCCTCGAGGCCAGCCAGTATGCGAGCACGCTCCCGGAGAGCCTCGAGGGGCGAGACGCGTTGATCCTCGACCCGATGCTGGCCACCGGCGGCTCCTGCGTCCACGCCTCGGAGGTGCTGCGGGAGAGCGGCGCCGGGCGGGTCACCGCAGTGTGCGTGCTGGCCGCTCCCGAGGGGATCGAGCGGGTGCGCGTATCGGGGCTGGCCGACGCCGTCTGCGTGGCCGCCGTCGACGAGGCGCTCGACCACAACGGGTTCATCCTGCCGGGTCTCGGCGACGCCGGAGACCGCCAGTTCAACCCATGAGCCGGGGCTGCAGGCGAGGCCGCGGTTTCTCTGAGCAACGAAGCCGCCTCAGTCGGCACATCTGCTCGCAGAACGGCTGCGCGGTGGGCGTGATCACATGAGCCGGCTCGTCGCGGTCGCGCCGGACACCCGGCCGGTGATGCACGACGCCTTCGCGGCCGCGGTGCGCGACGGCGGCGGCGAGGTGGCGGACCTGGCCGAAGCTGAAGCCCTGATCTGGGCCGACCCGTATGCGGCCGCCATGTACCCGGAGGTGATCGCCGCGGCACCGTCGGTGGAGTGGGTGCAGCTCCCCTACGCCGGTGTGGAGCCGTTCCTCGACCATCTGGACGCCCGCCTGACGTGGACCTGCGCTAAAGGCGTCTACGCCGATCCGGTGGCCGAGTGGGTGATGGCCGCCCTGCTGATGGGGCTGCGGGACTTCCATCTGTTCGCGGCGGCCGGCTCGTGGTGCGCTGAGTCGGGACGCAACCTGTTCGGGACCCGGATCACCGTGCTGGGCGGGGGCGGCATCACCCAGTCGCTCATGCGGCTGCTGGAGCCGTGGGGCTGCCAGGTGACGGTGGTGCGGCGCTCCGCGGAGGCTTTCGAGGGGGCCGTGCGGACCGTGACGCTGGCTTCGGTGCATGAGGCTGTGGCCGGCGCCGACGCGGTGGTGGTGGCCCTGGCGCTGACCGACGAGACCCGCGGCGTGGTGGACGGAGCCCTGCTGAAGGCCATGGGGCCGCAGTGCTGGCTAGTGAACGTGGCCCGGGGCGGCCACGTCGACCACGCCGCGCTGGAGGCCGCGCTGCGGGCGGGAACCATCGCCGGGGCGGTGCTGGACGTGACCGACCCCGAGCCGCTGCCCGACGACTCAGGCTTGTGGACCCTGCCGAACTGCGTGATCACGCCCCACATCGGCAACACCCGCGAGATGGGCCTGCCCCTGATCACCAACCGGGTGCGCGAGAACGTGCGCCGCTGGCTGGCCGGCGACGACCTGCTCGGCCGAGTCGACGTAGCCCTCGGCTACTGACACCGGCCTCGACTCTTGGGATTGCGCTTGACTGCTAGCCAAGGTCGGCGGCGCCTGACGGCACACCGCTGTCGCCGAGATAGCGCACACCAAGCCAGGAGCCGACCATGCCGCCGGCGGTGGAGAGGGCCAGGTCGCCGACGGTGTCGCCGTAGGTGAGGGCCAGGCCACCGCCGGCGCCGGTCTCGGCCACGATCCACTCCGCGATCTCCCAGCCCACGATGGCCAGCGCGCCGATGCCCGCCCCCAGCAGCCAGGCGTCGGCCTTGGACATGGACTCCGCCGAACCGTCCCGGCGGAAGCGCCAGGCGTGGAACGCGGCCACCAGGAGTATCCAGTTGATGGTGTGCAGCACGTCGTCGGTGGCGTCGTAAGCGTCGTAGAGCCCGACCAGGTTGCCGAGGGTGTCCAGCAGGAAGGGCGCCACCACCAGAACGTCCGCGGTGGCCGGATAGGGCCGGAAGCGCCGCCGCCACGCCAGCGGCACGATCGCGGCCGACAGCATGAACAGCGGGAACCTGAAGGCCATGCCCTTGCCCTCGAGCTGATCAAGCGGCACCGTCAGGGCGACCACGAACGCCAGAGCCAGGGCGACCTTGATCCCGATCGCCGCCGGGATCGCTCCCCGGCTAGCGTCCAGACGTTCAGCGCCAGTGCTCACAGACCGCCACTCTACGAGCGCCGGCCAGCCCGAAGGCCCGGAGGCCGCGACTGGCTGAGCAAGCTGCGGAGTTCGGCTAGGCGGGGGGCGACCAGGTCGGAGATGATCCCCGGCCTGTCTGACGGCGGGGCCAGGGCTGCTTCGCCCCACAGCGCCCGCCCAGCCATGAATCCGGAGCAGCCCGCCGACACAGCCGCCGCAAGCTGGTCGCGGTAGGACTCGTAGGAACCTCCGCCCGACAGCAGGGTCCAGGGCATGTGGCACCGCTCGCTGATCTCCGCGCAGGCGGCCGCCCAGACGCTTCGGTCGGGCTCGTGGACCGGGTCCACAGGGAACGGCAGCTTGAGTAGATGGGGGTCCATGGCCGCGAACCGTTCGACGGTCTCGATCACTATGGCGCGACGGGCGCCGGGGTCGCTCAGCCCGTAGAACAGCGGCTCCAACACCAGCGGGATCCCCACCCGGCGGCACTCGGCAAGGATCTCGGCCGCCACTCTTTCCTGGGCCGCCCCGTGGGGGCGATCCGGCCGGTACAGCACCAACAGCTTGGCAGCCGAGGCCCCGCAGCCGGCGGCAGCTTCCACCGACCAGCCCTCGAGAACTCTGGTGGCCGCGGCCTCGGGATCGGCCGCGTAGCCCTGAGCCTCCAGAGCGGCGGTGAACCCCACCCCGGCGGGAAGCGTGCCGTCGAGAAGCTGGGGAATCGAGTACTCGGGCTCCAGCATCACCCCCGTGGCGCCCGCAGCCAGTGCCCCGACCAGTTCGCGCTTCAGATCGGTGATGTCGCCGGCGCTGACCGAGGCCTGATCGTCGGGGGCCAGCACGGCCCGCAGCGAGTCGCGGTGGTCGATGGCCAGCACCCCGAAGCGACCGCCGTCGGAGATCCCGTCCAGGCTCATGGGAGCGCCGGTCCCGAACCCGGGATCCCGTCCAAGCTCACGACCCAGTTCCGGGGCCGTCCGGGGTCACCACCGGCAGGCCCCACTCCCCCGCCGTCCAGTCGGACTCGATCCAGGTGTGCTCGGCCATGAAGCACGGGGGCGTGCGGCGCTCGTCGTCCTGGAGCTCGCCCGCCAGGTAGTTGAGGAAGTACAGGTTGGCGCCGGGGCAGGCCACCGAGGTGTGGTAGCCCTTGGGCACCAACGCCACATCGCCGTCGGCCACCACCATGGCCTCGTCGTAGTCCTCGTCGTCCCGCCAGTTGCGGTGGATGGCGTAGCCCTCGGGCCGGTCGAGACGGAAGTAGTAGACCTCCTCCAGGTACGGCGAGCCGTCACGGCCGTCGTGGCAATGAGGGGGCCACCCCGACCAGGTGCCCCGGGGCACGTACACCTCGTAGAGGATGAGCCGCTCCGCCGGCAGCGGATGGGACAGCGAATGGACCACCTGGCGGTAGGCCTGACCACCGCCGCGGATCTCGATCCGCATCTCCGACGGGTCGAATACCCGCACGGGGTAGCGGCCCTCGGCCGGCGCCGAACCCACCGACGCCTGCAACCCGGCCTCGGACTCGATCCGGTACGGGGTCCCCGGCGGCAGGTAGACGACGCCGGCCATCTGGGTGAACACCGACTCCCGGCTCAGCTCGACCTCCATGCCGCCGTCACCGACCACCACCCGGCCCTCGCCGGCCAAGGGCACGATGGCGGTCTCGCGGTCGGCCGCCGCGCCCGACCACGACGAGTCCGGGCCCACCTCGACCACCCCGAACTCCACATGGTCCCAGCCTGCGGTGTCCGGCGTCACATGGAGGATCCGTCCCGGCCCGCCGGTCGGATGGATTAGCGACGAACTGGTCATGTTCCTGCCTCCGTTGTCAGCGGCGAGAATCTAGGGTCGAAAACCAGTCGCATACACCCGAAACCCTCCCGAGAACCGGCGGGCGAGAATCTAGGGTCGAAAACCAGTCGCATACACCCGAAACCCTCCCGAGAACCGGCGGGCGAGAATCTCGGGTCGAAAACCAGTCGCATACACCCGAAACCCTCCCGAGAATCAAT
>JAPPLH010000084.1:1186-2280 GCA_028819505.1 Acidimicrobiaceae bacterium | reverse complement strand
AGAATCTCGGGTCGAAAACCAGTCGCATACACCCGAAACCCTCCCGAGAATCAATAGGCGAGGGCGCCGGTGGAGCGCTCGCGGCGAAACCGGGTCAGCAGCTCGCGGATGCCGGGCGGCTCGTAGTCGAGGACCTCCCGCGTGCGCCGCACCGTGAGGCTGGTGTCGTAGGGGATCGGGAACTCGCCCGCGGCTCCCACCGCGCCGGCGTCGGGCGGCGTGGAACTGAGCAAAGACGGGTCGAGGTCGAAGACCTCGCACGCGGCGCGGGCCAACTCCATGCGGCCCGCGGACTCGCCGCCGCAGCAGTGGAAGACCCCGACAGCGCCGTTGTTGGCGGCGATGCGCCACATCACCTCGGCGCACTCGCTGGCCAGCGACGGCGAGGCCACCATGTTGATGTTGTCGGCCTCCCACACCCCGAACGGGCGCCCCTCCTCCAGCGCGCCGACGATCGAGGTGACGAAGTAGCCGAAGCCGCCGTCCTGCACGCGGGGCGTGTGGTCGCGCATCCAGTGCATGCCGCTGACCGCCGACACCCGGGCCACCGCGGACCTCGCCGCGCCCAGCCGAGCCACCTGCTCGCTGGCCACCTTGAGCACCCCGTAGAGGTTCACCGGGTTGGGCGGGGTGTCCTCGTCGGCGCCGGCCTGGGTGCCGTCGAACACCCAGTCGGTGGACACCAGGATCAGCTTGGCCCCCACGTCGTCGGCCGCTCCGGCCAGAGTCTCGGTGGTGCCGACGAAGCTCCGCCAAGCCAGGTCCCGGTCGGCGTACATGGCCGCGAAGTCGTTGAGGATCATCGAGTGCACGATCACGTCGGGCTTGAACGCCCCCACACTGGCCAGCACCGCCTTGTCGTCGAGCAGGTCGAGGCGCTCGGTGGTGAAAGCTCCCCCAGCGGCGGGCACGAACCGGTGCACCGGGCAGTGCACCTCCGCGCCGTGGCGCTCGGCGAACACCTTGACGATGTTCGACCCGACGAATCCGGTGCCCCCGGTCACATAGGCCCGCATCACCGATGCATCCAGTAGGTCGGCCGCCGAACTGGCAGCACGATGCACGCATACCGTGCAAAACCCTGCCAATTCCGG
>JAPPLH010000084.1:0-1086 GCA_028819505.1 Acidimicrobiaceae bacterium | reverse complement strand
CGCCGAACTGGCAGCACGATGCACGCATACCGTGCAAAACCCTGCCAATTCCGGGATGAGGCGCTGACGGATCGCATGGTCGGGGTCACCCGATCTCGCTGATGGCTACCGGGCGGCCCTCGCGGACCGACTTCCAGGCGGCCAGGCCCATCACCAGCGGGGCCCGGCCGTCGGCCAGGTTCACCGGCGACGGCGCGCCGCCGACCGTGGCCACGAAGGCGTCCCACTCGGCCTCATACGACGGGATGTAGCGATCCAGGAAGAAGTAGGGCAGCGGCAGGCCGTGGGAGCCGTCCCCATCCCAGTACTGAGCCGTGGCTGAGGGCGGGTTGTCCGAGGACGCCATCCCGGCCGACCCGAACGCCTCCAGCCGCTGGTCGTAGCCGTACACCGCCCGTCGGCTGTTGTCGATGGTGGTGATGGCGCCGTTGGCGTGGGTCACCACAACCACGGCGGTGTCCAGGTCGCCGGCCTCGCCGATGGCCGGATCCACCCTCACTCCCCCGGTGGCGTACACTTCGACCGCCTCGCTGCCGGTCACGAAGCGGGCCATGTCGAAGTCGTGGATGGTCATGTCGCAGAAGATCCCGCCCGACACCTCGATGTAGGCGATCGGCGGCGGGTCGGGGTCCCGGCTGGAGATGCGGACCAGATGCACGTCGCCCACATCGCCGGCGGCCACCCGGTCGCGCACATGGCGGTGGGCCGCGTCGAAGCGCCGGTTGAACCCGACCTGCACCGCGATCCCCGCCGCGGTGGCCGCCGCGATGCCCCGGTCCACCTCGGCCAGGTCCAGCGACAGCGGCTTCTCGACGAAGGCCGGCTTGCCCGCGGCCGCCGCCTCCACCAGGAGGTCGACGTGGGTGTCGGTCGAGCTGCATATCGCCACCGCGTCCACATCGTCGGCCTCGATCAGTTCGGCCGCGCTGGACGCATGCCAGGCGCCGTAGGTCTCCGCCACCGAGGCCGCCGCCTCGTCGAAAACGTCGTAGACCGCTACCAGGTCCGTGCCCGCCACCCGTCGGGACACCAGTTCGGCGTGCATCGAGCCGATGCGCCCGCAGCCCAGCAGCCCGACACTCACCG
>JAPPLH010000073.1:53199-57759 GCA_028819505.1 Acidimicrobiaceae bacterium | reverse complement strand
GCGCTCACTGGCCGCCGCGGCGCGGGCGCATCCACGGCCGTCACAGCGGGACGTTCCCGTGCTTGCGCTCGGGGATCTCCTCGCGCTTGGACTCCAGCACCCGCAGACCGGCCGCGATCTTGCGGCGAGTCTGCGAGGGCTCGATCACCTCGTCCACGAAGCCGCGCTCGGCTGCGACATAGGGATTGGCCAGCCTCCGCGTGTAGTCGTCCACCAGCTCGTCGCGGCGGGCCCCCGGGTCGGCTGCGTCGGCCAGCTCGCGGCGGTAGATGATCTCGACCGCGCCCTGGGGGCCCATGACGGCGATCTCGGCGGAGGGCCACGCGAAGGAGAGGTCCGAGCCGACCCCCTTGGAGTCCATGACCACGTAGGCGCCCCCGTAGGCCTTGCGGGTGATCACCGAGATGCGGGGCACCGCGGCCTCGCAGTAGGCGTACAGCAGCTTGGCGCCGTGGCGGATGATGCCGCCGTGCTCCTGGTCGACGCCGGGCAGGAAGCCGGGCACGTCGACGAAGGTCAGCAGCGGGATGTTGAAGGCGTCGCAGGTGCGCACGAAGCGGGCCGCCTTCTCGGCCGATTCGATGTCGAGGACGCCGGCGAGGACCATCGGCTGGTTGCCCACGACGCCCACCGAGCGCCCGTCGATGCGGGCGAACCCGCACACGATGCTGCGGGCCCAGGAGGCGTGGTACTCGAGGAAGTCGCCGTCGTCGGCCACCTCGGTGATCACGTCCTTCATGTCGTAGGGGACGTTGGGGCTGTCGGGAAGCAGCGTGTCCAGTGCCGGGCACTCGCGGTCGGGGTCGTCGGCCGACTTGTACGCCGGGGGCTGCTCGAGGTTGTTGGAGGGCAGGAACGACAGCAGCGTCTTCACGTCGTCGAGGACGTCGTGCTCGCTGGGGGCGACGAAGGTGGCCACCCCCGACTTGGTGCTGTGGCTGGTGGCCCCTCCCAGGTCCTCGAGGGTCACCTCCTCGCCGGTGACCGTCCTCACCACGTCGGGTCCGGTGATGAACATGTGCGACTTGGAGCGCACCATGAAGATGAAGTCGGTCATGGCCGGGCTGTAGACGGCGCCGCCGGCGCACGGTCCGAGGATCACGCTGATCTGGGGGATGACGCCCGACGCCTGGACGTTGCGGTAGAAGATCCCGCCGTAGCCGTCGAGCGAGACGACGCCCTCCTGGATACGGGCGCCCGCGCCGTCGTTGAGGCCGACGATGGGCGCGCCGACCGACAGGGCCAGGTCCATCACCTTGTGGAGCTTCTCGGCGAACACCTCGCCCAGCGCGCCGCCCATGACCGTGAAGTCCTGGGCGAACACGAAGACCTTGCGGCCGTCGATGGTGCCCCATCCACAGATCACGCCGTCGGTGTAGGGCCGGTCGTCGAGCCCGGCGTCGTGGGCGCGGTGCCGGGCCAGCATGTCGAGCTCGTGGAACGATCCGGCGTCGAGCAGGTAGTCGAGCCGCTCCCGGGCCAGCAGCTTGCCCTTGTCGTGCTGGCGCTTCACGGCCCGCTCGGGACCGGCCGCCATCGCCTCGGACTTGCGGGCTCTCAGATCCTCGAGCTTGTCGTGCATGGGCGTACCAGCCACAACCCCGAAGGCTACCGGCACGTTCTAGGAGGCGAGAGCCGGAGCTGCCTGTGACCGCGTCTACTTGAACGGGAGGAGCCGCACGAGCCCATCGGCTCATCCTTCGGCGGTCATCTGGGCGGGCCCGGCGCGTTCATTGCGGACGCTTCGTAGTGCAGCCCTGGCAGACGCAGGACCGGGACGCGTTCGCGGGCCGGCGTGGTCGGCTGCCACGTGCGCGGCCGGGTGCGGGCCGACCGGGGACGCCGACGCTTCGAGACTGTTGTGGTCGCTCGATCCGAACAGGACTGGCGGGTCGGGCGCTTGGGCGGGTCCGTAGTGGATGTGGTCGGGCGGGTGCAATGTGTGGTTGCCGTCGGGGCTCTTGTGGATCCGCCATCCATCGTGGTGGATTCTGTGGTGGCAGATCCAGCAGGCCGGCACGAGGTTGTCGAGTTTGGTGGGTCCGCCTTGTGACACCGGCTCGATGTGGTGAGCCTGGCAGATGCCCGGGTTAGCGCCGCAGTGAAAGCACCCGCCGTAGCGGGCGATGAGCAACTGCCATTGGGCGTCGGTGACGCGGCGTGTGGGCTCGGTGCGCCAGATGGGCTTGCCCTTGCGGTCAAAGAGCACGCCGGTGAACTTGGCGTTGCAAGCGAACTCCTCGAATACGGACGGCGGCAGCCGGTGGCCTTCGGGGGTCTCCGCTGCGAGCTTGCCGGTGGCGTCGTCGAGGTGGGCGACCACGCATATGTCGGCAAAGGGCTTGCCGCGGCCGGCCGCGCCAGCGGTGAGGTTGTCGAGGGCGTCGGCCATGCACTGGTCGAAGCTGCGCCGATCAGCGCCGCCGTTCTTGGCCGCCGTCTTGTCGGCTTCGTGTATGCGGCTGGCGTCGGCTCGCAGACGGGTGGCGATGCGCTTACCCGTGACCGGGTCGAACCGGCCGTGCAGGTGCACCATCCCGTCGTCGCCGTCCCAGACGCGCACACAACGCCTCGCCCGCTGGCGGGCATGCTCAGACGCACCGCCGTCGTCTTGGCGCTCGACCGTCCAACGGCGGGCCTCTTTGGTGAACTGCTCGGGCCGCAGCGACTCCGCCTTGGCCAACAACTCAGAGTCGGACTCGACATCGGCTGCGCTGGTCCCCTCGACCGCCTCGGCGAGGCGCCTGGCGTTGGCTGCCGGCACCCGCCCCGACTCGACAGCGTCACGCAGCTTCGGCACCTTCCGCAGCGCCTCGGCCGTCTTGACCTGGCTCCGGGCCTCCTGACGCGACAACCCGGCTGCACCGGCGAGTACGTCAGCGCCGCCGTCGCCGTGTCGCTCGCTGCCGGCGATGCTGGCCGCGCCGGCGACCTGGAACGCAGAATTGATCCCGGCGATCGCTTTGGATACCGCCAGCGCTTCACGAATCTCCACGCACGGCACCGAGCCCTCGTTCACCAGCGCCAGCATCTCCCTGGCAGCAGCCTCAGCCCGTCGAGCGGCTTCGATCAACATGAAGACAGTATCTCACACTGGTGTGACATCTGTCAAGTATTTACAATATGTGTCATGATTTTACACTGAGATTGACTCACTCGAAATTGACGCTCTAGATGGTGTCGCAGCAGCGCGATATCTTCCCTCGCCGTGAGCGAGCATGCGGCGGGCCAGACTCCAAACGGGACGGACATTGCCTGCCGGTGGCGGCTGAACCGGGCCGGGATCATCAACGTGTACCAGTACGGCAACGAGGTGCTGCACTTCGCGGACGGCCGGCTGCTGCTGCGCGGCGTGAACGGCTCGGGCAAGTCAACGGCGATGAACATGCTGCTGCCGTTCCTGCTGACCACGCGGGAGGGCCGCATCGACGCCGCAGGAGAGCAGAGCGGGATCCTCAAGTCCTGGATGCTCAGCGGGCGCGACGACGCCCAGCCCGCGGGCTACCTGTGGATCGAGTTCGAGCGACGGGGCGACTTCCTGGTCTGCGGCTGCGGGATCAAAGCCAACCGGCAGTCCGAGCGGGTCAACACCTGGTGGTTCCTGACCTCCAAGCGCCCGGGGATCGACCTGGACCTCGTCTCGGGAAGGGTCGCGCTGTCGTCGGAGGCTCTGCGGGCTGCCCTTGACAGCGACGAGGTGTTCATCGAGCGCCATCGCCGCGACTACCGGCGCGCGGTCGAGCAGCACCTCTTCGGCGGCGCGTCCATCGAGCAGCACATCGGCCTGCTCAACAAGGTCCGCAGCCCACGGGTCGGCGACCGCATCGACGTTGACCTGCGGAACTATCTGGTGGACGCGCTGCCCCAGATCTCCGAGCGGGCGCTGACAGATGCCGCGCGGCCCCTCGACGACCTCGAAGAGCACCGTCGCAGCGTCGCTGCTCTGGCACAGACCCTCGACGCCGTCCGGGGCCTTCTCGACGTCTACGGGTCCTACTGTCTGAGCGATCTAGGACGACGGATCGACGAGGGCCGCCGGCGCCTCGCCGCCCGGCTCAACTGCGGCCGCGACGAGCAGAAACGGCGACGGGCCGCAGAGACCGCCGAGGCCGAGATAGCCCGGCTCGACGCCAAACTGGACGGCCTCGGAGGTGACGAGCGGCGACTGCGCCGCGAGATCGAGGCACTTCGCAGGTCGCAGGCATATGAGCGGGGCCAACAACTTGAAGACCTCCGCAAGTTCGTGCACGACCTGGCCAAGCAGTGCGAGGCGGCAACCGGCCGGGTCCAGACCGCGGAGAAGCGAGCGTCCACGGACGCCGGCGAACTTGACCGCGCCGAGCGGACCGCCCGCAGCGACCGCGACGCTCTCAACGCCGGTCTGGCCGCGGCGGGCGAACTGGCGCAACGCTGCCGCCTGGATCGACGACCGCCGGGCCCGGTCGCGCCCGGGCGGGGCCCGGCCCCCCCCCCCCCGCCCCCCCCGAAAAACCCCCAAAACCCCCCCCCCCCCCCCCCCCCGCCGGGGCCCCCGGGCGCCGCGCGGCGGCGGGGGGCCCC
>JAPPLH010000073.1:0-53189 GCA_028819505.1 Acidimicrobiaceae bacterium | reverse complement strand
CCCCCGCTCCCGCGCCGCTCACACCGCGGGTGGGGCGGGGGGGGGCTAACGGGCGAAACGCGGCCGCGGGTACCCCCGCCCGCGGGGCCGGGGCGCGCGGGCCGGGGCGGGCGCGACCGGCCTCGGCCCTTCCGATTCAGCGCCCTTCGACCCCCGCCCCGTCGACCAGAGGCTGGACGCCGTGGCCGCGGCGGTCGCGCGTCGCCGCACCGACGCCGAGCACATGCATGACGCGCTGAGCGCCGAGCAGGCAGTCGAACGAAGGCTGGAGCAGTCGGAGTCGGCGCACAGACAGGCAGCGACGGCGGCCGATCAGGCTTCGGAGCGGCTGGCCGAGAATACCCGACTCCTGGATGCCGCCAGGAGCGAATGGGCCGAAGCGATCGTGCAGTGGGCGGAAGCGACCCGCATTCTCATCGAGTCGGC
The DNA here is from genome assembly GCA_028819505.1 of Acidimicrobiaceae bacterium. Classification (GTDB taxonomy): domain Bacteria; phylum Actinomycetota; class Acidimicrobiia; order Acidimicrobiales; family Aldehydirespiratoraceae; genus Aldehydirespirator. Next base: position 52,763 of record JAPPLH010000073.1, on the reverse strand, counting down.
GGGACTCGACGCGCCCGCCACCGCGGCGGTGGCGCAACCCGGATCCGGACCCGGCGCCAGCGACGAAGACGCCGCAACCCACAACCCCGATGACCTGCGGGCCCGCCTGCACGCCGAGACCGAAGCCCTGGTCGACCTCTGGCTCCGCACCGCAGGCGACGTCGAGGCCAGACTCGCCCGCGAGCTGGAGGCCGAGCAGGAAGCCCAGAATCTCGTGGACGAACTGGCGCTGCGGACCGAGCCCACCGCGCCGCGCCTCGACTGGCAGAGTGAAGCCGACTACTGCCTGGCCGACCTAGTCGACTTCGCGCCCGGTCTCGACGACTCCCAGCGCGCCGGGCTCGAGGCAGCGCTGCAGTCTTCCGGGCTCCTGTCGGCTCGGCCTGCCGATGAAGCGGTCGAACTGGAGGTGGGTGACTTGGCCGCCGTCGCGTCCCCCGGCGTGGCCAACCCGCTGAGCGAACTCCTCATCGTCACGGTCCCGCCGAGACTCGAAGGCCAGGTGGACGAGGGCTCGATCCGCAAGCTGCTGGAGTCGATCTCCTATAGCCCGTCGTCCGGTGCGACCGCGCTGGCGACCCTCGGCGGCGCCTTCAAGGTGGGATCGCTGCGCGGCCTCCACAGCAAGGAGCGGGCCGAGCACATCGGCTCGACGGCCAGACGGGCCGCCCTCAAGCAGGCCCGCGCCGAGGCGAGGACACGGCTGGACGAGGCGACGGACGCGGTCCGGCTGAGCCGCGACGAGCTCGCCGGCCATCGGGAGTCACAGCGGTCGGCACAGCGGCAGCGCTCGATCCTGCCGACTACCGAGCCGATCCTCAGCGCAAGGGCCGCCGTCGACGCAGCCACCGCCGCCCTAGATGAGGCGGTTGCCCGTCGAAGCGACGCGGCCCGGACAGCGGCCGAAGCGGAACGGGCCCTGGTGAAGGCCTCCGACGCCCTGCAGCGCACCGCCACCACGCTGTCGCTGCCCCAGGACGGCCAGGGACTCGCGGCCTTCGAACGTGACCTGGCCGAGACCGATTCGACCCTCCAGCGGTGCCGATCACTGCTCGGTGCGCTGGGGCGATCGGTGCAGGATGGGCACCGCTGGTTCGGCCGCTGGCGTGACGCGGTCGAAGCGCTCGAAGCTGAGCGCGCCGAGCTTCGACGGCGCCAGTCGAGACACGACGACGAACAGGCCACCCTGGCAACCCTGGAGGACAGCATCGGCGCGGAGTACGCCGAGGTGGTCGCCGACCTGGATCGGTGCGGAGCCGAACTGGAAGACGTGGAAGCCAAGGCGCCGGAGGTGCGGGCGGAGCGAGACGCCGCCTTCTTGCACAAGGCTGAGGCGCAAGCCGAGGCTACCGCAGCCGGCGAGCGCAGAGAACAAGCCGAGCAAGACTGCGAGGTGACCAGAGTCTCGCTCGACGCGGCCTTGGCGACGCCCGGGTACTTCGCCGCGGCGCGGATCCGCGCCGACACCGAGCACGCGGAAGACGCCGTCGTTGCCGCGGCTGCGGGCTCGGCGGGACTCCAGGAGATGGTCGACGCTCTCGGCCCGCTCGTGCCGCCGGACCTGGCCGAGGTGCAGCCCGACAGCGTGTACCAGTCGCTGCAGCGCCGGCGCGACGTCCTCGGAGCAAATTGGGACGCCGAGGCCCGCCAGCCGGATCCGGCGATGCCGCTGGTGGTAGAGGTGACCGGCCCGTTGGGCAGAGCGACGCTGGCGGACTCGGTCACGGCCGTGTCGCAACAACACCAGCAGGTCGCCGGCCTGCTCAGCCGCAAACAGGACGACGCCTTGCGTGAGCTGCTGCAGGGCCTGATCGCGTCCGAGATCGCCAGGCGGATCTTCGATGCCGAGCGGCTCGTCGAGCACATGAACCGGCGACTCGGGGAGGTCACCACCGCGCACCGGGTCGGCGTGCGGCTCAGGTGGCGCCGCTCGCGTGAACTCGACGATGCCACCAAGCGCATGGTGGAGCTGTTGGCGAAGAGGCCCGACCTACGCACCCCCGACGAGGACCACGAACTGCGCCGGGCCCTGTCTCAACGGCTCGACGATGCCAGAGCCGAGCAGCCCGATGTCCCCTACCGCCAGCTCATCGCCGACACCCTCGACTACAAGAACTGGCACGACATGGCCGTGATGGTGCGCAAGGGTAGCCAGGAGACCAGGCTGAGCCGATCCACGCCGCTGTCGGAGGGCGAGAAGAAGCTGGTCACCTACCTGCCGCTGTTCGCGGCCGCGTCAGCGTCCTGCGACGCGCTGGCCGAGCAACAGGCCGCACCAAACGAGAAGCCTGGCATCGCCCGCTTCGTTCTGCTCGACGACGCGTTCGCCAAGGTGTCCGAAGACAATCACGCCGCGCTGTTCGGCCTGCTCGTCCAACTCGACCTCGACTTCATCGCCACCAGCGAGCGGCTGTGGGGAACCCACGAGACCGTCCCCGCGCTGGCTGTGACCGAGGTGATCCGCGACGCGACGCTCAGCACGATCCTGCTCGAGCACTACCGGTGGGACGGCAACACCCTGGAGCGCGAGGACGTGTCGTGACCGGCGAGGCCGCCGACCGCGCCACAGCCGGCCCGACCGGCGTGGACCCGGACGACACGCGACTGCTGTTCCGGTATCTCGGCGGCGACGAATGGCGGGAGTACCGAGCGATCCTGCAGATCTTCGCCGACACTTTCTTCGCCGAGTTCACCCCCGAGGACGTGGCCTCTCGTACCCTCATTGACGTCGACGTGGCGCGCGATCGCCTTCAGAGCCTCCGGCGCTGGGGGAATCTGACCGTGTCGTCGTCGGTGGGTAGCCCCGCCAGCATTGAGGACTACTACCGGCAGCACAATTGCTATCTCATCACCCGCTCGGGCCAGGAGGTCTTCGAGGTGGTGGAGCGGGTGCTGGCCGCCGCCGACGAGATCATCGACCCGCAGGCGGGACGCCTCCGGGATCTGCGCCGCGCCCTCGATTCCCTCAACGAGCAGGCTGATGCCGGGATCGACCCGTCATCCGACGACCTCGCCGACGCGGTCCGCGCCGTGTTCGACATACACGAACGCTTCACCAACGAGCTGACCAGGTTCTTCGCCCAGCTCAACGAATGGCAGAACCGCTACGACCTCACCGCCGAGGATGTCCATGTGTTCGCCAGCGTGCTGGTGGACTACGTGAGCGAGCAACTCACCGAGATCGAGCGCATGGCGCGGCCCATCGGGCGCAGTGTCGAGCGAGTTCTCACCCGTCTTGAAGAACTGCTGCCTGCGTTGCACTCGGGGCTCGCGGCCCGGGTCGATGAGGCCGGGCTGGGCGACAGCGTCACGGTACGCAGCCCCAAGGGCGCCACCGAGCAGGACTGGCGACACCTCGCGGCGTGGTTCGTCGCTGGGTCGGGCCGCCCGTCCCGCCTCGATCAGCATGCCGGCCAGGCGCTGGCCGCAGTACGCACGCTCACCACCAACGTCAGCCGTCTGGCCCGCCTGGGCACCGGTACTGCGTCGAAACGCTCAGACTTTGTGAGGCTGGCCGGCTTCTTCGACCGTGCGTTCACGGTGGAGCAAGCCCATGAGATCGCAGACGCCGCGTTCGGGCTCGGATCGTGCCGCCGCCTCGGGACGCTGTCGTCGGACGTGGACGACCCGGATCCCACCGCCACGCCATGGCGAGAAGCGGCCCGGGCGTCTGTGCCGGTGTCGCTGCGAGAACGCGGCGACATCTCGACGCGCGGCGGCACGTCGCCGATCCGGGACCGGCGCGCCGAACTCGACGAACTCAAGCAGCGCCGCGCCCGGGAGCGGGTGGCGAGGGAGCGCACCGCCGCCGAACTCCTGTCGTGCGCAGACGACGCCGGCCTGATCAACGGGACGGCACTGTCGAAGCAGGCCTTCGCGATGCTGCGCGACCTGATCAGCCGCTCGAGCCACGGGGCCAAGCCCGGCGCCGAGGTCCGTCGCGCCGCCGACGGCGGGGTGCTCTGCGAGGTACACCGCGCCAACGACGCCCGCACCGTCGTGGAGTCACCCGAGGGCCGCCTGGTAATGCATGGCCTGATCGTCACGATCCTGCCCCTTGTCGAGAGTAGCGCGGCCGCATGACTACCGAGCCCGGAAGCAGTCGCGCCGACCCGGAGGCCTCGACCCACTCCCCGGCGCGGCCGGCGAGCGAGCCGCCCCCTGAGATCGCACTGGACCTGCGCGCGGCCGCCCGGCACCTCGTCCTGCATCCGATGGTCGCGGCCGAGCAGGAACCCGAGATGTTCCGTCTGATACGCAGACACGAGGCCCAGCTCGACCGATGGTTCACCCAGCGCTTCGGCTACCGGCTCCAAGTGTCCGCCGACACGGCCCGGCTATTCAAGTCGTCGACGATCGCCAGCAGGCGCCCGCTACGCACCGAAGCTGCCCGCGACCGGCCCTTCGCCCAACGGGAGTACACGATGCTGGCGCTAACGCTCGCCGCGATGGCGGCGGGGCCCGAGGTCATCAGCCTACGCGACTTGATTCAAGAGATCCGCTCGGCTGCAGCCGATGCCGCAGTGACGCTCAGCGAGACGCCCTCCGACCGGAGGGCCTTGGTGACAGCGCTGCGGTGGCTGATCGGCTGGGGCATGGTTGCAGAAGTGCACGCCCGCGTCGACAGCTATGCATCCGACGGCTCCGCCGACGCCGTCCTGCGGGTCAGGCCCGACCGGGTGGCGATGCTGCCGTTGCCGGTGCTGGCACGGTCCGAGACGCCCGAGCAGTTGCGCGAGCGCTCCGACCAGCGGCGCGCGTCGAGGCCCTGGATGCGGTCCATGCTGCTGGAGGAGCCGGTGGTGTACCGCAGCGACCTCACCGACGATGAGTGGTCCGAGCTGCGGCGCCGCCTCGGTGATGAGCGGGACATATTCGACGAGATGTTCGGGTTGAGTATCGAGGCCCGGGCCGAGGGGCTCGCAGCCATCGATCCAGAGGGGGGCCTCACCGACAGCCGCTTCCCCGCAGGGGGCACCGTCGGCCAGGCCGCGCTGCTGCTGATCGACCGTCTCGTCGCGGCCGACCGCAACCCCGTCGAACGCAGCGCTGCGGTGGCAGCGGTCACGGAACTGGCCGAGGTCCACCGGGTTCGGAGCCGTCACTGGGGGCAGATCGCCGAGAACCCCAAGTTCCTCACCGACGACGTTCTTGAACTGCTCCAGGACCATCGTCTGGCGCAGGTATCCGACGAGTGGATTGAGCTGCTCCCAGCGGCCTGGCGCTACGCGGTGGAGGTCCGCATCGAACAGGGATCCCTTCTGTGACGGCCCGCCCCGCGGGACCTGCGCCGGTCCCACAATCACTGTGTGAGCCGGGTCTACGGCCTCTGTGGGCCTCAGTACGGGCCCGTCTCGACAGCCGCGGACCCGATCATCGCGGCTCCATGCGCCGGCCGGATCTCGACCCCGTGAGCGAACTGACCTTGCGGTCCCTCCTTGGACACCCCTACAAGCGGCTTGACCTCGGCCGCCTCGAAGAGGTGCTCGTCGAGCGTCTGATCGGCCGCGACCTTGACGAGGCACTCTCTCGGCTGGGTCATCCCCCTTCGAAGGAGGCCGCTCAACGCCGTATGGCCCGAACCCGATCGGCCGCGGCCCGATCGGCGCTACGCGATGCGGTAGCGCCGTGGCCGGAGCCGTGGGCTCAAGATTGGGCCGATGCGGTCATCCGTACTGGTCTCCACGGCGGCCTCGACGCTGATGACGTCACAACCCTGGTGCACGATGTGCGGCAGCTGCTCGACTACCTGGGTAGCACCTCGTCGAGACCCTCACCTGCTCCCCGTTCAGTCATCAGTCCCAACTCCGGGGACTTCCTCAGTCCCCCATCTCAGGACCGTTCCTGTGGAATCGAGTCAATGGGCGCAGTCGCGTCACCGTTCGTCAGCCGCACCGAACTGGCCGCCGCGCTCTTCGGCTCGTCACACGCCCTGGACCCGGGCGCCAGGCTGACCGCCTTCGTCACGCGAGCCCTGCGACTGCACTTCGGCGAGGACCTCGCTGGACGGGAGCTTTGGGAGGCGGCCGGGATCCAAGCAGACCGCGTCTCCGCGCCGGCGCTGGTCTGGGCCGTTCCTGCGACGGGCCGCTCACCACTGGCGGAGTTGCTGCGCGGCGCGGCCGGGGGCGGGCTTCCGCTGCATGTGAGCCTGCTGGCATTGCGTCGCCATCCCGTGACGGTGGCCGCCGGCACCCAGGTGCTGGCCGTCGAGAACCCCCGGCTCGTGGAAGCGGCCGCCGAGCGGCGCCTGGATTGCTGTGTGGTCGCCGCCAACGGCAATCCGGCCACCGCGGTCACCACGCTGCTCGCTCAGATGCTCGACTCAGGGGCAGACCTCTGGTACCACGGAGACTTCGATGCTTCGGGAATCGCCATATGCCGTCGCATGCACGAGTTGGGATGCGAGCCTTGGATGATGGCCGCGGATGACTACCGTCGCGCCGTCCGCATGGCCGAGGCAAACGGGGTGCGCCTTGAGTTGGACACGAAGGAATGCGGCCCCACGCCCTGGGATCCGCTTCTTGAGACGGCCTTCAACCGCAGCCGTCGAATCGTCCATGAGGAGTTCGTGCTCGACGGGGTGCTCGACGATTGTCCCCCATCGGCGCGATCCGGCTAGCGCCGCCGGCGCCCGGATCCCTCGAGCGCGGGCTCGTCGGCCCCCGGCCCGCATCCAGCCCGAAGTCTTCCGTTGTCAGCCAGTGTCGGCGGTACTGTTGTGGTGTGCCGTCCAACGGATACAGCGACGCCGAACTCGCCGCGATGATGGTCAATCTCGAATCGGACCTCATCGAGCGCAAGCGGTCTCTGTCGAGTTCCGCAGCCGAGAAGATCCTCAGAAACATCTGCGCCTTCGCCAACGACCTTCCCGGCCACAGCAACCCGGGCGTGATACTCGTCGGTGCTGAGGACGACGGCAGCTGCGCCGGTCTCGCGGTCGACGACGAACTCCTAAGGAGCCTGGCGGACATGCGCGACGACGGACGCATCCTCCCGTTGCCGTCGATTGACGTGCAGCGACGAACTCTTCACGGCTGTGAGGTCGCCGTCGTCCACGTCCAGCCCGCGCCCCATCCACCGGTTCGTTTCGACGGACGCGTGTGGGTGCGGGTGGGCCCCACGGCCCGTCAGGCCTCAATCAGCGACGAACAGCGCCTTACGGAACGCCGACGGGCGACGGACTTGCCGTTCGACTTGCGGCCCGCCTACAGCGCCACCGTCTCCGACCTCGACCTCCACTTCATCGAGAACCACTACCTGCCCAAGGCGGTCTCCGCTGAGGTGCTTGCTGAGAGCCGGCGAACCTTGGAGGAGCAGATGCGCTCCCTGCGCCTGCTCAGTGGAGATGACCCTACGAACGGAGCGGTCTTGGCCTTCGGCCGCGACCCGCAGTGGCTCGTGCCGGGCGCGTACCTGCAGTTCGTTCGCTTTGACGGAGATGAGATAACTGATCCGATCAAGACATCCGAGCGAATCACAGGAGGGCTCAACGACGTGCTCAACGGCATCGACCGGCTGCTGAGACTCAACATCCAGACCCGCCTGGACGTCGTGTCGGGACCGCGCGAGCAGCGGTTCCCGGACTATCCGGTCGAGGCGCTTAGGCAACTCGCCTACAACGCGATCCTGCACCGCAGCTATGAGGGGACGCATGCGCCGGCGCGCCTGTACTGGTTCAGCGACCGGATCTGGATCGAGAGTCCCGGCGGCCTGTATGGCAGAGTCACGCCAGAAACCCTGCTCGAGGGTGCCACCGACTACCGCAACGGTCTGATTGCGGAGGTCATGCGAAATCTAGGTTTTGCCCAGCACTTCGGTCTGGGAATACCGCTGGCCCGCGAGACGCTGGCAGCAAACGGAAATCCAGAGCCCGAATTCGATCTGCAGCACACATGGGTGCGAGTCACAGTCAAGCCGTCGAGGCCCGCGGGATGACCACCGTCGCCCTCTTCAACAACAAGGGCGGCGTCGGCAAGACCTCGCTCGTGTATCACTTGGCCTGGATGTACGCCGACCTCGGTGTGAGCGTGGTGGCGGCCGATCTCGACCCGCAGGCCAATCTCACCGGCATGTTTCTCGACGAGTACGAGGCCGAGGACCTGTGGTCCCCCGATCCACCGCGTGAGACGATCCACGGCGCCTTGTTGCCGTTGCTGCGGGGCACGGGTGACATCGCCCCCCCGGCGATGATGATCCCATGGCCCCCACTCGGGCTCGTGGCCGGCGATCTCGCCCTGTCGGAGGCAGAGGACGAGTTCTCCAGCCAGTGGCCCCAGTGCCTCGACGGAAGCGAGCGCGCCTTCCGGGTGATCACGGCCCTCAGCCGGGTGCTGGGCCGGGCGAGGGATCAAGCCGAGGCCGATCTCGTTCTGATCGACGTCGGGCCCAACCTCGGCGCCATCAACCGGGCGGCGTTGATCGCCGCCGATTTCGTCGTGGTGCCCCTCGCCCCCGACCTGTTCTCGCTACAGGGGCTCCGCAACCTGGGACCCACGTTGCGGCGCTGGCGCAAGGAATGGCTGCAGCGTCTGGACCGGGCCAAGGACATGTCCGGGCCGGCAGACCTGGATATGCCCGGCGGCGCCATGAAGCCGATCGGCTACATTGTGCTGCAGCACGCTGTGCGACTGGACCGCCCGGTGAAAGCCTACGCGCGCTGGATGAACGCCATCCCGGGCGAGTACCGCCAGTCGGTCCTCAACAAGGCCTCAGCCAAGGAGCGCTCGCCTGAGGGCGACAAGCACTGCCTGGCAACGCTCAGGCACTACCGGAGCCTCATGCCCTACGCCCAAGAAGCCCGCAAGCCCATTTTCAAACTGGCACCGGCCGACGGTGCCGTCGGCGGGCACATCAACGCGGTGCAGGACTGCTACTGGGACTTCCGCGACCTGGCATGTGCGGTCGCGAAGCGTTGCGGAGTGACCTGTCCGCAGCTGTGACCGTGAAGACACGGTCGGATCAGCTCGAGGAGACGGCGCTCGGACAGGTTGTCAGGCAGCGTGGCGCCCTGGCTCTCGGCGTCGCAGGACACGCACTTGACGGCGCCGGTCCTCCCGCGGCGTCGGCGTCCGCCTCCGGGGGTTCCGTTCGCCGCATCCCCTAGCCGGCCGGAGGGCGCGTTGCTGAGACAGCGCGAACAAGATCGCAAAGGCACTGCATGGCAAGGGTTGGCATGATATTGTCCATCGACTAGCGTCCTGCATGAGCCTCGCTGCCGGGCGACCGCGGCAGCCACATCGAATGCCTGTCTCCGAGCGCCGCCATTCAGGCCGCCGGTCCCCAGCGAGGCCCCATGACCGCACCAGCCCACAGCACCGCCGCGGAGGCCACCCCCGCAATGCCCAGCACCCCCGGCTCGCAGACCACCGCGTCCGCACCCGCCGACGCGCCGGCGCGGACTGCGGCCGGGATCGGACGGCGGGCCTGGGAGCAGTTCGCCGACAATCCCCTGCAAGCCCTGTTCGCCACCGCCATCGTCGCCCTGCTCGTCCTCAATTTCACCACCCTCAGCGCCAGGATCGACGACACCAACGACAGGATCACCCGACTCGAGGGGAGGATGGACACCCGGTTGGCGGCGATCGAGGAGGATGTAGCGGAGGTCAACCTGAAGCTCACCGCCCACATAGCGGCGCTGGAGGAGGATGTAGCAGAGGTCAACCTGAAGCTCACCGCCCTCATCGCGGCGCTGGAGGAGGATGTAGCAGAGGTCAACCTGAAGCTCACCGCCCTCATCGCCGCCCTCAACCGCACCGCTGAGGTCGACGCCGCACTCGGGGGCCGGCTCATCGACCGCGCCCCTGTCTCCGACCCCGACCCCGACGACGTTCCGCCGGGTTAGGGGCCGCGGCCGGACTCGGGACTGACGGGCACGCCCGGGCCGTAGCCTCTCTGCGTGCCGCAGGACTCGAACGACTTCGGCGGGGCGCCGTCGGCCCGCACGCGGGTGCGGCGGGGCGTGCCGCGGGCCCGGTACGGGCGCGACGACGTTCTCGGGATCCTCGACGCCGGGATGATCGCCCATGTGGGCGTGACCACGCCCGAGGGGCCGCTGGTGCTGCCCATGGCCTACGGCCACGACGGTGAGCGTCTCTACCTGCACGGCGCGGCCGCCAACCATCTTCTCGGCGCCGGCGACGGCCACGAGGTGTGCGTGACCGTCACCCGTCTCGACGGGCTGGTGATGGCCCGCACGCCGTTCCACAACTCGATGAACTACCGGTCGGTGGTGGTGCGGGGCCGGGCCGCCCGCATCGACGACGAGCCGGGCAAGCGCCGGGCCCTGAAGCTGGTGACCGACCATGTGGCGGCCAACTGGGACTCCGCCCGCCCGCCGTCGCGGGCGGATCTGCGCAAGACACTGGTGCTGGAGTTGCCGCTGGCGGAGGCGTCGGCCAAGGTCCGGTCCGGCGACCCGGTCGACGAGCCCGACGACGTCGCCGGTCCGTGGTGGGCCGGCGTGGTGCCGATCACCACCCGTTTCGAGGCGCCCGAGGCATCCGCCGACCTGACCGCCGCCGCCGAGCCTCCGGCGCCGATCGCGGCATTGGCGGGCGCCACCCCCGACGAGCGCAGCCCCTCGAAGCCCGGCCTTATCTGATCGGACCGAGCGAACTCTCTGTCGGTTATCCGCCTCCGCGGTGGTTGCTTGACAGCAGTTCGGCCGGACCGGCGCTACGGCCCAGGTGCGTCCGACCCGTCGTAAGGCCTAATCGCACACGGCGTAGGTCTCGTCGTACTCCTCGTCGTAGAACTCTTCGCACCCCTCGTCGTCGTGCTCCCCTGAGGCGGCGTGGTCGTCGACGTCCAGGATCAGGCTGGGATCCACGATCGAGGCGGGCGGCGGGGCGACGACGCTTATGTCCGCGTCGTAGTCGTAGAACTCGAGGGTGATGAGGCTGGAGGGCATCTCGGCGCCGCCGTCACCGTCGGCGATGCCAGCGACCAGCGACGCCAGATCGAACGTCAGGCGCCGGATCAGGTTGTCGTCGTCGATCCACACCTCCACTTGGATCCCGGCGTCCAGGAACCCGAGTATCTGCTCCAGTCCCTCAGCGAACGGGTCCGAGGCGGTGTCGTCGAAGGCGCCGCCCTCGGAAGCCCCGGCGTCGCCGCCGGGCGCCATGCCCAGGTCCTCACCGATCAGATCCAGCAGGGATGCCAGGAAGCGCACCCGGGTGGTCTCCACGCCACGCACGTCCTCCCGGCCGACGATCTCCGGGTCGCGGGAATACTCGAGGAAGTCGCCGGCCCCGCCCAGCGGATCGCAGTCCTCGAAGGCGCCGCCATCGGCCTGAGAGAAGATGCACATCGCCCCACCGGCCGCTCCCATGGCCTGCGCGGCCGGATCGGCCGTCATGGCCGGGTCGTCGACGTACCAAGCCTCCTCCAGGCCCAACTCCGCGAGGACCTCGGCCCGCACCGGCGGCCGCGCGTACACCGTGCCGCCCACGTAACGCGTCTCGAATTCGGCGCCGCCGGGGAACTCGGGGGCCATGCCGGGCGGCAGTTCGGTGACTGCCGCCAAGTCGCCCTCGGCGTCGGAGTCGAAGGCCGCCGCAAGCGCGAACCCCGGCGCGAGCTCGAGGGCCGCCTCGCCGCGCACCGAGCGCCCGTCGAGCTGCGTGACTGCCGCGGCCAGCAGAGCCCCGGCGTCGACCGGTGGGGCGTCCGGGCCCTCGTCGGGGGGCGCGGCGCCATCCTGGGCGTCGGGCGCCACCGCTTCAACACCGTCTTCTGCCGCTGCGGCGTCGCTGCGGTCTTCTGATGCGTCGTCCGGTCCCGCTTGGGTGGTGACGGTCGCCTCAGCCTCGGGCTGCTGGCTTACGGCGGCGACGGTGTCACCGTCGCCGCAGGCTGCGCCTGCCAGCACCAACGCCGCCAGCAGCGGCATGGCCGATCGGATCCGGAGCATCTTCGCCTCCCAACGGCGAGGCACTTGTGTGCCTCTGACACTACAGGACGCCCACATGGCCGCCCGCGGTTCCAGGATTTCGCCCAGCCTCGACCGAGCGTCCGCCTACCGCGGCCGGGACGGCGGATTGACGTGGACGGTGACGATCTCGAGCTCGTGGTACTGCTGGTGCAGCACTGAGGTCGCGTAGTGCTGGAGCAGCCGCAGCGAGATGTCGCGTTCGACCGGTCTGTCCGCGGCCGGCTCGTCGAGCACGGCCATCCGGTCCTCGATGTTCTCTCCCCGGGCCGCAGCCACGAACTCGAGCACGGCCCGACCGTCCTGCTTGCTGGCCGTCACCCGCAGGGCTCGCCCGGCGGGTCTGTCGTCGGCCCCGTCGGCGTCCAGCAGCGTCAGCAGGGTCTCCTCGGCGACCGCGTCGAGCCGCTCCGACATCGCCGCCCCCCAGCGGTGGCGCGTGGTGAAGTCACCGAGGAACTGCCGGATGCGCGGCAGTTCCGACAACGCCAAGTCTGTGCGCAGCCGGTGCCGGCGGGCTTGGGCCGCCTCCGTGAACAGGGTCAGCATGATCGCCAGCAGTCCGCCAGCGGTCATGCCGTTCTCCAGGAAGCCGCCCGCGAACCCTTCCAGGTACTCGCCGAAGATCAGGTTGTTCTGGAAGCCGACGCCGACCCAGAACGAGACGCCCGCGATGAGGCCCTTGCGGTAGTCGGAGGCCTCCTCGGCGACGATCCTCATGCCGACCACGAACAGCAGCGAGATAAGCACCGTGACGTACGCCGCGACGACCGCGTCCGGTATCGCCAGCACCAGCGCGAGGAACTTGGGCAGCAGGGCCATCACCACGAAGAAGACTCCGATGGCGACGCCGACCCGCCGGGCGGCGACGCCGGTCAGCTCGGTGATCGAGACGCTGGTGGAGTAGGTCGTGTTGGGGACGGTGCCGGCCAGTCCCGACAGCAGGTTGCCGGTCCCGTCGGCGGCCACCGCTCCCTGCACGACGCGGTAGTCCACCGCCCGCGGCTGGCGCCACGACACGCGCTGGATGGCCACCGAGTCGCCGATGGTCTCGACCGCCCCGATGACGGTGACCAGCACGAAGGCGGGCAGGAAGCTCCAGAACGCCGAGCCGAACGAGGTGTCGAAGCCGGGCCAGCCGCCGTCGGGCAGACCTATCCACCGTGCTTCGACCACCCCGTCGAGGTCGTAGAGCCCGAAGGCGGCGGCCACGACCGAGCCGGCCACTACGCCGATGACCGGCGCCCACAGCCGCAGCCCTCCGGAGGACTTCAGCGCGATGCCGACGATCACACCCACGGTGACCAGCGCGCTGGCCGGCGCGCTCCAGTCGGAGCTGCCCTCCGGCGAGGCCGTCACCATGTCGAAGACCAGCGGCATCACGGTGACCGCGATCAGCATCAGCACCGTGCCCGCCACGACGGGCGTGACCAGCCGCCTGAACAGCGACAGCCTCGCGGCGAGCAGGAACTGGAACAGCGACGACGCCACGACCAGCGTGGCCAGCAGGCCGGGGCCGCCCTCCACCAGCGCGGCCACGCACACCGCGATGAAGGCGCCCGAGGTACCCATCAGGAGCACGTAGCCGGCGCCGATGCGGCCGAGCCGGACCGCCTGCAGGATCGTGCTGACCCCGCTGACGACCGCCGCCGCGAACACCGCCCATGTCAGGTACGAGTCGCTGGCGCCGGCGGCCCTCACGACGATCGCCGGCGTGAGCACGATGCCGGCGATGGCGAGGATCGCGAACTGGAGGCCCATGCCCGCGGTCAGCGCGACCGGCGGCTTGTCGTTCGGCTCGAACCGTATGCGGCGCGGCTGTGCGGGTGTGCCCTGTCCCATGGCGGCGACGTCTTCTGGGGCCCGGACCGTCAGTCCGAGTCGAGGAACTTGAAGGCGGCCCGCATCTCGGCCACGAACAACTCGGGCTGCTCGAAGGCCGCGAAGTGGCCGCCCGCCTCGGGCTCGTTCCAGTAGCGGATGTCGGTGTAGCGCTTGGAGGCCCAGCGCCGGCTGGCCCGGAAGACCTCGTTGGGGAAGATGCTGCACGCCGAGGGGATGGCGCACTCCACGCCCGCGAAGCTGCCGAAGCTCTCCCAGTACAGCCGGCCCGACGACGCCCCGGTGGCGGTGAACCAGTAGAGCGACACGTTGTCCAGCAGCTGATCGCGGCTGTAGTAGTCCTCGGGGTGGGCGCTGCGGTCGGTCCACGACCAGAACTTCTCGAGGATCCAGCCGGCGAGGCCTGCCGGCGAGTCGACGAGGCTGTACCCGATGGTCTGGGGCCGGCTCGACTGCTGCTTGGAGTAGCCCGAGTCCCACTTGTCGTAGTAGCCCATCGACTCCAGCGCGGCCTGCTCTGCGGCCGTCAGGTCGGCCATCGACTCCTTGGACGGCCCGGCCAGCGGCATGTTGGTGTGGATGGCCCGGCACCGCCCGAGGTCCTGCATGCCGATGTGGGTGGTCACCGCGGAGCCCCAGTCGCCGCCCTGGGCCACGTAGCTGTCGTAGCCGAGGCGGCCCATCAACTCGTCCCACATGGCGGCGATGCGCTCGACGCCGGTGCCGGGGGCCGAGGGCTTGGCGCTGAAGCCGTAGCCGGGCAGCGACGGCAGCACCAGATGGAAGGCGTCGCCCTCCGTCCCGCCGTGCGACGTCGGGTCGACCAGCGGGTCGATGACCTGGGCGAACTCCAGCACCGAGCCGGGCCAGCCGTGGGTGACGATCATTCCCAGGGCGTCGTCGTGGGCCGAGCGGATGTGCTGGAAGTGGACGTCGAGCCCGTCGATGCCGGTGAGGAAGTTGGGCCGGGAGTTGATGGCGGCCTCGCAGCGCCGCCAGTCGTAGTCGCTGGCCCAGTACTCGCACACCTCTCGCAGGTACGCCAGCGGGATGCCCTGGGTCCAGTCGTCGACGACCTCGGCCTCGGGCCAACGGGTGCGGGCCAGCCGGGTCTTGAGGTCGTCGATCTCGGCGTCGTCGACCGCGACGGCGAAAGGGCGTATCTCTGTGCTCATACCGGCATGGTAGGCAGCGGTGCGGCGGTGGAGGACCGGCGGCGCATTCTTGACGTAGTTGTGCCGCTCTGGTGCGCCTAACTGCATCAAGAACGGCCGCGTAGGCTCGGCGCCGTGGACCTGCCCGTGATGCCGCCGGTGAAGCCGATGCTGGCCAAGGCGGTCAGCGGGATCCCCGACGGCGATCTGGCCTTCGAGCCGAAGTGGGACGGCTTCCGCTGCATCGTGTTCCGCGACGGCGACGAGGTGGAGTTGGGCAGCCGCAACGAGCGGCCCCTCACCCGCTACTTCCCCGAGCTGGTCGACCCGCTCAAGACCGGCCTGCCACCCCGGGCGGTGGTCGACGGCGAGATCATCGTGCCGGTGGACGACCGTCTGGGCTTCGACGCCCTGCAGCAGCGGATCCATCCCGCGGAGAGCCGGATCAACCGGCTGGCGGTCGAGACCCCGGCCGAGTTCGTCGCCTTCGACGTGCTGGCCGTGGCCGACGCCGACCTCATGGGCGAGCCGTTCCGGGACCGGCGGGCGGTGCTGGAGGCGATGGCGGGCGCGTTCGAGGCCCCGGTCCGCCTGGCCCCGTCCACCGTCGACCGGGATCTGGCCCGGGACTGGTACGAGCGCTTCGAGGGGGCCGGGCTCGACGGCCTCATCGCCAAGCCCCGGGGCGGTACCTACGCGCCCAACAAGCGCACCCAGTTCAAGGTCAAGCACACCCGCACCGTCGACGTTGCCGTGGCCGGCTTCCGCATGCACGTCGACGGCGAGGGGGTGGGCTCGCTGGTGGTGGGCCTGCACGACGACTCCGGCCACCTGCACCACTGCGGGGTGGCGGCCGGCTTCACCGCCCAGCGTCGCCGCGAGCTGCTCGACGAGCTAGGGCCCCACATGATGGACGATCCCCGCGAGCACCCGTGGGCGGAATGGATGGATCCCGCGGCCCACCATGAGGGCGCGGTGATGCCCGGTACGCCCAACCGGTGGTCGGGCCAGCGCCGGCAGCAGCCCTGGGTGCCGCTGCGGCTGGAGCTGGTGGCCGAGGTGAAGTACGAGGCCATGCTGAACGGCCGCTTCCGGGGCACCACCCGCTTCGTGCGCTGGCGCCCGGACCGCGCCCCGGAGTCGTGCCGCTTCGACCAGGTAGAGGTACCCGCCGCCGTCGGCCTGAACGAGGTCCTATCCGCCTAGCCGCCGGCCGCGAACTGGCAGCCCAGGAGGCCGAAACGGGCATCGACCGCTGCCAATTCCTACGAGGAGGCGAGGTCGCGGGCTCGGGCCGCCAGGCGCTCTGCACCCAGAGCGGCGCAGCGCGTGTCGAGGCCGGGCCGCGGGCCTCGCCACTCCATCTCGTCGACGGTGGCCGACACGGAGGCGCCCAACTCGACGGTGGCGATCCGGCGGAACAGCAGGGCGTCCTCGAAGCCGTCCCGCAGCGCGGCGGCGAGCTTGGCCGCGCCCCTGACCTGCACGTCCCACTGATCGGGGTCGAACGGGATGGCGGTGATGTGGCCGTACCGGGCCAGCAGTGCCGACGCCGACTTCGCCCCCCATCCGGGCAGGCCCGGGAACCCGTCGGCGGAGTCGCCTACGAGGCCCAGATAGTCGGGTATCGAGGCAGGTGGCACACCGAACTTCTCCACAACCCCGGCGTGGTCGTAGAACACTCCCTGTCGCCGGTCGTACTGCACCACCCGCCCGTCGGCGGTCACGCACTGGGCCAGGTCCTTGTCGGGCGTGCAGATCACCACCTGCTCCACCCGGGGGTCGCCGGCGGCCACCGCCGCCGCGGAGGCCAGCCCGTCGTCGGCCTCGTGCTCGATCTGCGGCCACACCGCGAAGCCGGCCAGCTCCAGCAGCTCCTCAAGCTCCGGGAACTGGGACTTGAGTTCGGGGTCCACCCCGCTGCCGTCCTTGTAGCCGGCCAGCATGTCGTTGCGGAACGACTCGATGACGTGGTCGGTGGCGATGCCGATGTGGGTGGCGCCGTCGGACACGAGGTCGAGCATCGAGTTGAGCACGCCCCGCTGGGCGCCCCGGCGCGGGTCGCGGTTCGACTTGGCGTAATGGAAGCGGAAGAGCTCGTAGGTGCCGTCGATCAGATGCACCAGCACCGCGCCGACCCCGCTACTCCTCGACCAGTTCGATCAGGGTGCCGAACGACCCCTTGGGATGGATGAAGGCGATGGTCGTGTTGCGGCTGCCGGGCCTCGGCGCCTCGTCTACGGGCGTGGCCCCGGCCTTCACCATCGCTTCCAGTGCGGCCGCGCAGTCCGGCACCCGGTAGCCCACGTGGTGCAGGCCCTCGCCCCGCTTGTCGAGGAACTTGGCCACCGGCGAGCCGTCCCGGGTGGGCGTGATCAACTGGACGAAGCTCTCGGCGACCGCCAGCAGGGCCTCCTCCACCCCGTCGCGCTCCACCGTCTCGCGGTGCGCGACCTCCGCTCCCAGAGCGTCCCGGTACCAGGCGACGGCCGCGTCCAAGTCCCGCACGACTATGGCCACGTGGTCTATCTCGGTGAGCATCGCGGCAATCTATCCTTCGTCCGCTCAGGCTCCGTCGAGCGAGCGGCGGCCCTCGAAGGCCCGGCCGAGGGTGATCTCGTCGGCGTACTCGAGGTCGCCGCCCACCGGCAGGCCGCTGGCGATGCGGGTCACCTGCACCCCGGCGGGCTTGAGGTACTTGTGGACCAGCATCGCGGTGGCCTCGCCCTCCAGGTTGGGGTTGGTGGCCACGATCACCTCCTCGATGCCCTCGTCGGCCACCCGGGCCAGAAGCTCCTTGAGGCGGAGCTGGTCTACGCCGACGCCGTCGATCGGGCTGAACGCTCCCTGGAGCACGTGGTAGCGGCCGCCGAACTCCCCGGTTCGCTCGACCGCCACCACGTCCTGGGCGTCCTCCACGACGCAGACGAGGCTCGGGGTGCGCCTGGGATCGCGGCACACCGCGCATTCGCCGCCCTGCTCGGCCAGGTTGAAGCAGCGGGGGCAGTACGACACCCTCTCCTTGGCCTCGGAGATCGCCCGGGCCAGCCGGTTGGCGTCCTCGGTCGTCGCTCTCAACAGATAGAACGCCACACGCTGGGCCGACTTGGGCCCGATGCCGGGCAGCCGTCCGAGCTGGTCGATCAGCTCCTGAACGGCGCTCGAGTAGCTCATCTCGCCACTCTCGCTACCTCCGGCCGCCGGCGTCGTCGCCGTCCGGCTCGGGCAGCAGCGCGAGCTCCGTTCCGGGGAACGTCGCCTTGATCTTCTCCTCGATGTCGTGAGCGTGGCTGGGCGCCTCGGCCAGGTCGTCCAGATCGGCCAGGTCGTCCAGATCGGCCAGGTCGAAGCCGTCGACGGTCTCCGGTTCCTCCGGTGGCGCAGCGACCTCCGGTGGCGCCTCAGCCTCGGGGGCCGCGTCAAGCTCCCGCGGCGCCTGAACCTCCGGTGACCCGTCGAGCACCGAAGGCGCATCAGCTTCCGATGGCCTGCCCAGCCCCGGCGGCGCATCAGCCTCCGGTGACCCGAGAAGCTCCCGCGTTCGGCTGGTCCCCCGAGGCCCGTCGAACGCCTGCGGCGCCTCAGCCTCGGGCGGTCTGTCCACCTCTCCGGCAGGAACTGCGTTGGAGGCGTGGGCCACGAGGTCCCGCCAGAGGGCTCGAAGCTGGGCCGGCTCGCGCCGCCTTGCGGTGTCGGGCTCGAGGCCCTTCGCGCGGGCCACCACGAACGTTCGGTCCAGACCCAGGTGGCGGCCGGCCAGTTCCACCACCTCGCTCGGGCTCGTGGGGCGCATCGACGCCAGATCGGGCGCCGGGACGGGCGGCGGTGTGACAACCGGGCCGGGTGCTGTGGCCGGCGATGCCGCGACGGTGTTCTCTCGCCTCCCGGCAACCGCCGATCGAGTCTCGGACAGGGTTCTCCTCGCGGCGGCGGCCGGGCCGGCCGCGGAAGCGGGGGGCGGCGCCGCGGCAGGCGACGGCGTCTCAGCTTCTTCATGGGGCAGCGGCGCAGGATGCTCCGGTGCCGAAGCCTCAGGCGCAGCGGGCGAACGCGCCGGCGACCGCGAGACCGACCCGGCAGCCGAAGCCTCAGGCGCAGCGGGCGACCGCGAGACCGACCCAGAAGCCGAAGCAGGCGGCGAGCCTTCCAGGCGCGCCTCCAGTTGCCGGACTCGCTGGGCCAGCGCTTCGAGGGACCGGTCCTCGTCGGGGTGGCAGAGCCGCATCAGCGCCACCTCGATGTCGATCCTCGGATCCGGCGCCTGGCGCATGTCGATGAGGGCCCTGCCGAGGGTCTCCAGCGCACGGGTGATGGCGGCCGGCGCCATGCGGCCGGCGAGGTCGGCGGCCCTGTTCCGCTCATGCTCGGACATCCGGGTCGGGGGATCGCGCATGGCGGTGAGGAAGGCGTCGCGCAGCCCGGCCAGCGCCATCTCGCCGATCGTGCGGGGGTCCCGCCCCCGGCCCACGGCGTTGCCTACCGCAGAGAGCGCGGCGGCCCGGTCGTGGTCGGCCAGCGCGGCGAGAATGGCGTCCGTCGTGGAGTCGAGTTCGGTGGTGCCACCACCGGCGACGATCCGCTCGAGCGCGGTCAGGCTGTCGCGCACCGATCCGCCGCCTGCGGCCACCGCATGGTCGATGGCCTCGTCTTCGATGTCCAGCTCTGCGTCGGCTGCGACGTGCCGCAGATGGTCGGACATGGCCTCGGCGCCGATCAGGCCGAGCTCGAACACCTGGCAGCGGCTCCGGATGGTGTGCACCACCTTGTGGGGCTCGGTCGTGGCCAGCACCCATGTCACATGGTCGGGGGGCTCCTCCAAGGTCTTGAGCAGCGCGTTCTCGGCGCCGGCGGTGAGCATGTGGACCTCGTCGAGCAGGTACACCTTGGCCCGGCCCGGCGAGGTGAGGTTGACCCGTTCGAGGAGGCCTCGCATGTCGTCGACCTTGTTGTTGGAGGCGGCGTCGAGCTCCTGAAGGTCGAACGAGCGGCCCTGGAGGATCGACAGGCAGGACTCGCAGACGCAGCAGGGCTCGCCGTCGTCGCCGAGGTCGGTGCAGTTGAGCGCCTTGGCCAGCACCCGGGCGGTGGAGGTCTTGCCGCTGCCCCTGGGTCCGTGCAGCAGGTAGGCGTGGCCGACCTTGTCGGTGCGCACGGCCGTCTGCAGGGCCCGGACGACATGGTCCTGGCCCTTGATCTCGGAGAACTTCTGGGGCCGGTAGCGGCGGTAGAGAGACTGGTAGGCCACCACCGACGACTCTAGACGTGGACTCTGACAGCCCGCGATCCAAGGTCGCCCGATCGCGGCCGCAATGTCATCGGCGCGCCGGCGCCCGCTTCCGGGAGTGACGGCCAGGCTGTCTGCGGCACCCGGATGGTACTGCTGAGAGCTGCTGCCTTCCGGCCCTGACCCGGTTCACAGGCACCCGTTGCACAGGACCCGGCCGTCACACCCCGAAGCGGGCGCTGACGCCGCTCACGATACCCTCATGGGTCCGGACCCGCAGCCCGGAGTTGGGACTCACCGGTCCCGGCTCGATGGCACCGGGATCGGGGAGGGTTGCCAGAGCGGCCGAATGGGCACGCTTGGAAAGCGTGTGAGGCGAGAGCCTCCATGGGTTCAAATCCCATACCCTCCGCGCGCCCACCGGTGGAGACCGCCCTCCCTATTCTGACGTGGCGCGCGACAGCAGTCACCAGCAGCCCCGGCCTGTCCCTTGCGCATGGCGAAGATTGGGGCCTGGATGCACGCCGTGGCCTCAACGAGGGCAGGATCACACGCGTCCGCCAGTTCATCCATCAGCCGAGTGTAGTCTACATCTACAAGATTACGTAATGTCATCCATCAAGAATTCACTACAACCAAGCCCGATCGCCAGCATTTGACGAATCGTCGCGGCCTCAACTCACGGTCCGTGCTCGTTCATCGACCGTTGAACGATTTGGAGGAACGGTGACGGATCGGTGGGACGGTTGCCGTATGTGGTCGGACGCTGGCGGGCTCGGGTGAGCAGGAGAACCCGCGAAGGTCGGGTAGCCGCCACGTAGAACGTCTGCAGTTCGGCCGTCTCTTGCTCGACCATCATGTCGGCGTAGTCCACGGCACCCGCGTCACTCAGAGCGGAGCGCCATAGCGCTAGCCGCGGGTGCTCATCACCCCTGGCCCGGGCCAGGTCCAGCTCCCGGAAGAGTTGGGGGCCGTCCTCGAAGCGCCACGAGGCGTCGTGCCGCGCGAGCAGTTCAGCGCGGTCCTCGTCCTTGGCGATGACCTGGAAGTCCAATGGGAGACCGATATGGCCGCCGTGGACGCTCAGTAGCGTCTGGCAGAAGCTGTGGATGGTCTCTGCGGTCAACCGGTGCATGGACGTTCCGATACGGTGCCGCAGCCGCGAGGTGAACTCCTCGGCCGCCCGCATGGTGTAGGTCATCACCAGCACACGCCTATGGCCGTTCTCAGGATCGGACACGTAGCGCTCGGCGCGCCGGACCAGAACCTCGGTCTTGCCGGTGCCCGCCGGCGACGTGACAACCAACGCGGGAGCATCCGAGTCAACGGCCTCGAGTTGCTCGTCGGTGAGACGCGTGTCCGGTGTCGAGTCAGTGATGGCGCTCACTGTGCCGCCTGGTCCGCAAGGGCTCGATGACCACCGAACTCCTCCCGCAGCAGGGCCGCTAGTCGCCGCAGGGGTTCGGGCCAGTCGGTGCCATCCCCGTAGGGGTGCCTGAGCAGGAACTCTCTGGCGAGAGTGGCGCCCACCGTTCCTTTCAGATCCTTCATGGTGGACAGAAGAGAGCCGATGTCGGTGGCCGGGGTGCCCATGGCCTCGCATGCGGCCATGCACGCCTCGGGTGCCGCATCGATCAGCATTCGCTCGATCGCGATGCTGCGGCCAGGTTTGGAACAGGACGAGGTCGTGCCGGGCTCACCCACCCAGACCACCTCTGCCGACTCGTCCAGCAGGCCCTGTGAAGCGAGGCTCCGCACTCGGTCCGCGCCTGCGGTGTCGCTGTCAGCGAACACGACTACGGGCAACTGTGCGTGGCGGGCGAACTTGATGACGGCCTGCACCAGAGTGTCGTTCATTCCTTCCGAGTCGATCACCGAGATGCCGTGCGCCCGAGAGCCCACGGCCTCGCGCAGTATCGGAGGAAGAAAGGCCCGCTCGGTCGCACCGTCGCCGATGACCACAGCATGCGCGAACAGAAGTTCGCCGAAGGGTCGCTCCACGAGCCGCTTGAGCTTCTCCATCTCGCTCGCGTAGAAGCGGCGACCCTTGGTCCGGCGCGCATCTGGGCCGTGGCGCGCCGGGCCGAAATCGATGGCACTGTAGCCGCCAGTGTCGCAAATAGCGGATCTTGACGCTGTTGTCGCCCGGCAGCAGCCGTGGGCACCAGTGCCGCGAAGTCGAGCCACGTGTATGGAGTGTCCTACACTGCCGGCCTGCCGGTCCGCGAACAGCAGGTAGTCGTGCGGCTCTCAGGCGGGGCCGTAGTCTAGGACCGACGACTGTCCTGCGATTGCTATGACCCGCACGAGCAACGACTTGCCGTCTGCGTCTGTCAGATGCAGGTCCTCCTCACCCGGCACGAAGGGGACCGGCTGCTGCTTTCCGCCGTTGATGGCGATGTTGGAGGCATAGAGGTAGGTCCTGTGGCTGGTGTCGAGAATCGGGTTGAGCCGGCCGGCAAGACCGGGCAGGTGACCCGTCGATTCTGCGAACACGGTCGAACCGCCGCCGGCCTTGGGGGCCAACTCGACCGCGAGCGCTCGTTCCATCGGCAGCCAGCCGCGTTCGACGTGCGCCGCGTAGCCCTCGCAAGCCGCGAACACCGTCATGGGCAGGTGAACCGAGTGCAGGTCAAGGCGCGCCTCGCCGTCGGCGTCGGTGCGGCGCCGCTTCCAGGTGTTGTTCGGGAACAGGGCCAGCACATCCGCGCCGGTGAGCGGTGATCCGCCGCTTCGCACGGTGACCACCACGGTGGCCGGGTCGGCGTGGACTTCTGCGGCCGGGAGAGTGAGGCACAGCTCCGAATCGTCGATGGCCCGGAACTGTGCGTCCCTGCCGGACAGTTCGCTGGTCTCGCGGCTGATGATGGAGACGCCGTCGCCGCGCCGCTCCATGAAGTACTGCCGGCCTCCGGCGCCCTCGATCTCACCGACGCTCATGCGGCCGAGGATCGAGGCGAGCACCTGGTTGCGGACTACCTGTCGCTCCATCATGCTCTCGACGGTCAGGTTGTTGGGCAGCCCGCCTGGCGATCTCAACTCGAGGCGGTCAGAGAAGATCGCCAACCGGATTCTGCTGCCCTGGATCGAGTAGTCGCGGTGCACGACGGCGTTCACCAGAGCCTCAAAGACCGCCCGTGAGCTGTACTCGGGCAGGTTCACACGGGCAGGGTCCTTGCGCGCGCCGACACGCATGTTCCGCACGACGAATGCGAGTGCCTGGGTGATCTGCTCGTTGATGGGGCCGGCGATGTCCTGTGCGTCGACTTGCCCGGACGCGCGGTCGACGCCCTTGTAGCGAACAGCGGTGATCTCCGCGCCCGGAACCCACTCCCGGGGCCGTCGGGTGCATGTCAGAATGCCCGCCACGGTCGCCAAGACCGCGCCGTGGCCGTCGGTACGCAACAGTCCGAGTTTCTCGAGCCCCAGCTGGGGGTCGCGGAGGCCCTCGGCACTGAGCAAGGGCTTCCACAGCTCGCTGTCGAGGTTTGAGAAGCCCGTACCGGCGACCGTCTGCTCGTCGAAGCCGGCGAACCGAGCCTGGCCGCGCCTTTGTGCCAAGCGCATCCGCTCGTCGGACGACATGGGCTGCTTGGCGCTGCCGACGCGCACGAAGCTGCCGCCGGGGCTGTCATGCTGCGCGTCCCCTTCCGGAATCGAGACGAGCAGGAACGACCTTTCATCCAGTTCCCTGCGGTACGTCTCGATCCTGATCGCCGGCTTGACGGAGTGCGTGCAGATCTCCCTGACCTGACTCTCGAGCGCATCCAGTTGGTCGCGGGACATTCCTGGCACATCGCCTGCGTCGGTGACGCCGAGCAGCAGAATGCCGCCCCGGGCATTCGCGAAGGCGGCGATCTCGTCGGCCCAGCCATCGCGCTGGCGCCGCGCCGGGCCGCTGCTGTGAAAATCGACGCTCTTGAATTCCCAGGCGCTGTCCTCGCCTAGGCGAAGCCGGCGCCGGATCTCGTCGTCGGTGTACGCCATCGTCATCCTGCCCTCGCGAGGGGCCCCATCGGTATCCCACGCTACCCCGGCACGGCACCCGGCAACCTCGATGCGGAGAACCCGTGCCCATGGCTCACCAGAGGATCTCCCCTTTGCATCTCGTCAAGTAGCCCCAGAACAGGGGCCGCTCCCGGCCCGGTCATCGCTTGCCGGTTAGAGCGTGGTGTGAGGGATGCACATCGGTGCGCCGGTCCGGGGGTCCTTCATCACCGAGGCCTCCACCCCGAAACACTCCCGCAGCAACCCCGGCGTCAGCACCTCGGACGGTGGTCCGTCGGCCACAACCTCGCCGCCCAGGACTGCGATCATCCGATCAGCGAACCGGGCGGCGTGATTGAGGTCGTGGAGCACCATCACGACGGTGACTCCGTGGTCCCTGTTCAGACGGGACACCAGCCCCAGCAGGTCGAGTTGATGCCCGACGTCTAGAAACGTCGTCGGCTCGTCGAGGAGCAGAAGGTCGGTCTGCTGGGCGAGCGCCAGCGCCATCCATGCTCGCTGATGCTCCCCGCCGGAGAGAGTGTCCACCGGACGGTCCATCAGGTGTTCGAGGCGGGTCAGCCGGATGGCCTCCTGGACGGCTTCGTCGTCGGTGTGGCGGAGCATCCTGAGCGCACCGACATGAGGAAACCGACCTTGTGAGACCAACTCCAGCACGGTGAGCTCCGGGGGCACCTCGTGAGCTTGGGGGAGAATCGCCATCCGGCGGGCGACCTCCCGGGTGGGAAGGCGGCCGATGTTTGGAGGGCACGTACGCGGCCGTCGTGGGAGACCCGTGCCGACGACTCTTGTTGCCGGCGTCGACTCCTCGACCCAGACGGCACTGGCGACGCATCCGAGCCCGACCCTCCAGCCCGTCATGGAGTTCTGCGGGCCCGGTACCGCGATGCCCGCGACAGGCTCTTCCCAGCGGAGCCGCCCCTGCCCGCTGCGCCGAACCCGTAGCCTCGCGGCATGGACGCGGCACCGCTGGACGGCCGCGACGGCGATGACGAGGCCGGCCATGGCGAGGGCGACGAACGTTCATGGCGGGCCGCGTCGGGCCTCATCGGGGTGCTGGCCGTCCTGGTCGTCGTCCTGTGGCTGCTGAGCCTCACCACCGGCGACGGCAACGACAGCGAGGACCGCGACACCGACCCGGTGGACGAGGAACTACTCGAGGCGCCCACCCCGACCGGCCCCCCTCCCGAGGCAGAGGCCATCACCGAGGCCGCCTCCGAGGACGTCCGGCCCGAGGGAGCTTCTCCAGCCGAGCCGTTCAGCCGGCTGGAGGGCCGGCTGACGTACCTGAGCGGCAGCCATGCGGCGTGGGTGGACCTGGCGACGGGAGCGGTGCGACGAGTACCGATCGAGACGTCCGGGGCACGCCTCGAGCTCGCCGCCATGGAGCTGCTCACCGACGGCAGCCGCACGGTGGGCCTGTCATGGGCAGACGGCGAGCCCTCCGCGGTGCTCGTCGCCTCCGGCGCGGAGATCGCGCCCTCGGATCATCCGCTCGTCGACTTCTGGGTGATCAGCCGGCCCGACGGGCCCGGGGGCGCCATCTGGATGAATGCCTGGCAGGACTACGGAATCCTCACCGGCGGGCTGCAGGCGCCTCCCGGCTCCGAGGTGGTGGTGGTCCGCAACGTTGGCGTCCTGTTGACCCCGCCGGTGGGAAGGACGTACCGCCCGACCTTCGAGGGCTTCGAGGTGGTGAGCGAGCACCGGCTCCTCGCGGGCAGCGACCAGCTGCGAGTGGAGCAGCGCTGCGACGAGCAGCTCGCATGCACGGTCGTGGTCGTGGACGCCGCCACCGACCGGGCCGAGGAGCTGCCCGAGGACTTCGTGGCCGAGCTGGCCGGCATCTCGGTGTCACCCGACGGTCGCTGGCTGCTCAACGACACCAGCCCGGCGTGGCTCTTCGACCGGCGGACCGGGCAGCTGCGGCTGCTGGACGGGGGCGGCTACGGCCGGCCGCTGTGGTCCGGCGACTCGACGTCGGTGGCCTGGCTGACCTCGGACCGCACGCCGACGCTGGTGGTCGCCCGGCTCGATCCGGCCGGCGAGGGTCAGGACTGGTTCGCGGTCGAGCTGGCCGGCCTTGGCGCAGACCCCTCGCCGGGTTCGTCGTTCCTGCTCGACGCGACCGTCAACCCGGCGTGAGCCTCAGCCCGGCGTGAGCCTCAGCCGGGCGTGAGTTCGGCCACCCCGAAGACCACGCTGAAGCGCACGCACCAGATCGCCACCGTGGAGTAGTGGTCGAGGTCGAGCCCGGCGGGGATCTCGTAGTTCTGCGAGCCGACGTTGCCCTTGAGGTCGCCGAGGTCGACGAAGTCGTCGTCGAACTGGCCGGCCGGCGCGTCGGTCGGGGCGGCCGACAGGTACACGTTGAGGTCGGGGCCGTTGTCGGTGCGGAAGTCCTCGAACCGCAGGAACCGCTGCCCGCTGCCGTCGCCGAGCACCACAGCGCTGCCCTCGGTGGGATGGGAGCGGTCGATGAACGATCCTGACGCCTCCACGACGATCTGCGGCTGCGTGGTCGCGGGCTCGGTCTCGGTGGGCTGGGTCTCCTCGGTGGGCCCGGTCTCCGTGGCCGGCTGGGCCTCGGTGGCGGGCTCGGCCGGCTCGGGGGCCTCGACTCCGGGCTCGGGCGCCTGCGATGTCGCAGGTCCGGGCATGTCGGGCATGGGTTCGTCGACCTCGTCGACCATGGGCATGCCGTCCTCTGCCATGGCCTCGTTCATGGCGTCGGCCATCTCGGAGGTCGTCTCGTCGCCCTCGATGCCCGACGGGGCCGGGCCCGCGGTGAAGAACGGGAGCGCCTCGTCCACCTCGTCGTCTTGGAAGTACGTCTGGAAGGCGAAGAAGCCGAACACCAGCCAGGCGCCGACCCCCGCCAGTGCTGCCCCTGCCGGGAGCGCCCAGCGCCAGTGCCGTCGGATCCAGGATCTCATCGCTCCCAGTATCGCCGCCCGGCGCGCAGATTTCAGAGATTCTTTGGAACAGCGGAGTCGGGGACTCCGATCTCGCTGCCTCCGGTTAGGTTCGGGGCCGTGAGCGCGCAGGCCGTGTGGGTGAACGGGCGGATGGTCGAACCCGACCACCCGCATCTGCGGGCCGACGACCACGGCGTGATCGTGGGCGACGGCGTCTTCGAGACTCTGGTGGTGGTGCGCCACGGCGCCGGTGTGGCCGCCTTCGCGGTGCGCCGGCATCTCGAGCGGCTGCGCCGCTCGGCCCGAGCACTGCGTTTCGAGTGCCCCTACAGCGACGACGAGTTGCGGGCCGCGATCGCGCTGTGCCTCGACGCCGCGCCCGAGGCCGGGATCGTGCGGGTCACGGCCACCAGCGGCGGCGGCCCGCTGGGATCCGGGCGCAGCGGGGCGCGGGGCTCGGCCATCGTGATCGCCGGCAACCGGCCGCCCGACTATCCGCCCGGCACCGCGGTCTCGGTCGTGCCGTTCCCCCGCAACGAGCGGGGCGCCATGGCCGGCGTCAAGACGACCTCCTATGCCGAGAACGTGCTGGCGCTCGACGTGGTCCGGGAGCGGAGCGCGTCGGAGGCGATCTTCGCCGACACCCGGGGCCGTGTCAGCGAGGGCACCGGGTCGAACATCTTCTGGTCCGACGGGGCGCGGCTGCACACGCCGCCGCTGGACACCGGCTGCCTGGCCGGGGTCACCCGGGCGCTGCTGCTGGAGCGGCTCGACGTGGCCGAGACGCACCTGCCCGTGGAGGAGCTTCCCGGCGTTCCCGAGGCCTTCCTGGCCTCCTCCACCCGGGCGGTCCAGTCGATCGCCCGCATCGACGACACCGTGCTGCCGGTGGTGGACGGCCCCCTCACGGTGGCCGCGGCCGAGTTGATGGCCGATCTGATGGCCAACGACATCGACCCGTGACCCTTGTCGTGAAAGTCGCAGGAGGATCGCCCGTCGCAGGAGCATCGCTCGTCGCAGGAGCATCGTGACCGACGAGCAACTCATGGAGCTGGCTTTGGCCGAGGCGCGGTCCGCCCCCGCGCACGGCGATGTGCCCGTGGGTGCGGTGGTGTGGCGCGACGGCGAAGTGGTCGCCCGCGGCCGCAACCAGCGGGAGCAAGCCGGCGATCCCACCGCCCACGCCGAGATGCTCGCCCTGCGAGACGCCGCGGCCCGCCTCGGCGGCTGGCGCCTGGACGGGGCCACGGTGGCCGTGACCCTGGAGCCGTGTCCCATGTGCGCCGGCGCGCTGCAGCAGGCCCGGGTTGGCCGGGTCGTCTACGGCGCCGACGACCCCAAGGCCGGCGCCCTCGGCTCGCTCTACAACCTGGGCGCCGACCCCCGGCTCAACCACGAGTTCGAGGTGGTGCCCGGTGTGCGGGCCGGCGAGTGCGCCGCCCTGCTGCAAGACTTCTTCTCAGACCTGAGGGGCTCCGAAGCCGACCCGCAGAGCCGCCGGTAGCCTCTGCGGCGGAGAGTTGCCAGAGCGGACGAATGGGGCGGCCTCGAAAGCCGTTGTGGCCTCCGGGTCACCATGGGTTCGAATCCCATACTCTCCGCCACTGCTACGGAGGCTCGGCTAGCTCGACCAGGCGTTGATGAGGTCGACGGCGGCGAACCAGTGCCGGTTCCGGCCGACGCCGGGAGAGTCTGCTTCCACTGGCGCCAGCACGGCGCGATCGGTCAGCGCTCTCAGAGCGGTTCTGGCCGCCGGCCTGCTGACGCCTAGCAGGTCGGCCGCGTCCGGGGCGCACAGGACGGGATGTCCGGCCAGCAGGGGAACGAGCGCTCGTGCTGCGCTGTCTGCTCGCAGCCCGTGGAGTCTTCGGGCCCACGCTTCGGTGATGTGCCGGGTCTGGGCCGCGAGGCTGCCAGTTGCGGCGGCCGCCTTCTCGGCCATCTCGGCGAACCAGCGAATCCACGGTCCGGCGCGTCCCTGTTCGAACTGCGCCAGCCCGGAGAGGTACCCGCCTGGATCGCGGGCGATGGCGACGCTGACCGGCACCGTCGTGCGACGTGTCAGATCCGCTCGTCTCAGCGCCCTGGTCACCAGTACCCGGCCCAGCCGGCCGTTGCCGTCGGCGTAGGGGTGGATCGCCTCGAACTGGGCATGGAGGATCGCCGTGTGCGATACCGGGTCCAGGCCTGCCGCGCTGTCCGCGAACCCCAGCAGGTCGTCCATCAGCTCGGGGATCTCGCCGGGCGGGGGCGGCACGTACGCCGCGTCAAGAGGGGAGCTGCCGCCGACCCATCCGACGCGGGGACGGAACGATCCGACGAACTCCGCGCTCAGACCGCTGTTGCGCATCAGGCGGGCGTGCCAACGATGCAGCGTCGACACGCTGAGAGGCTGGTGCGCCTCCTCCAGCGCCATACGGATCACTTCGAGGTTGTCGGCCACCCAACCGGCGGCACCGCCGGCGCCGGTGCGCTCCGCGATCAGCACCGACACCAGCGGCTCTCGCAAGCCCTCGATCCCGGACGAGGCGATGCCTTCATGGCGCAGCAGGAGTCTGGCCAATGCCTCCCATGTGTCGGGGAGATGGGCATCCGATGCCAGCAACGCAGCCGCGGCCCGCTCGGTTGCGCGCGCCTCGGGCTCGGTGAGGGAGAAGTCACGTTCGCTTAGCTCGGCCGGTCGCCAAGTGTCGACCTGGCGCCCGTTCCACTCGACGGTCACAGTAGTGCCCGCACCACCCCCATCCAGCCAGCTCATATGCAAAGGTTAGCGCTGTATCCTTCCCAAAAGATCGGTATTCGGAAACGTTGTCTTCATGTTCTCTTCTGAATGGCGTGCGATTAGAAGGGCGCCGACGAAGTAGGTTTCTGCACCATGAGGATCGCCGTCGTCTACAACCGGGACAGCCGCAGCGTCATCAACCTGTTCGGCATGCCGAACCAGGAGAAGATCGGCCTCAAGACCATCAAGCGGCTCACCGACTCGCTCCGCGCCGGCGGTCACCAGGTCACCGCTATGGAGGCCGACAAGGAGTTGATCTCCAAGCTGGAGTCGTTCATGCCCCGCGTCGTGGCGGGCGAGCGGCCGGGGATGGTCTTCAACGTGTCCTACGGCCTGCAGGGCCAGGCCCGCTACACCCACGTCCCGAGCATCCTCGAGATGGTCGGCATCCCCTATGTGGCGTCGGGGCCGCTGGGGCACTCGCTGGCGCTCGACAAGGTCGTCACGAAGATGATCCTGCGCCAGAACAACATCCCCACCCCCGAGTTCGCGGTGCTGGAGACGCCCGAGATGCCCATCCCGGAGGGCTTGCCCTACCCGATGGTGGTCAAGCCCAAGAACGAGGCGGTCTCGTTCGGCCTGGCTGTCGTACACGACGAGGCCGAGTTGCGCACCTCCGCCAAGGTGATCTTCGACCGGTTCTCGCAGCCCGTGCTGGCCGAGCAGTACGTCGAGGGCCGCGAGATCAACGTCGGGCTGCTGGGCAACGGCCCGCCGGAGGCCTTCCCACCGGTGATGCTCAGCTTCGGAGACGGTCCCCAGATCTACACCTACGAGGACAAGACCGGCCGCAGCGGCCGCCAGATCCAGCCGGTCTGTCCCGCCCCGATCTCCGACGAGCTCACCGCCGAGGCCCAGGAGATCGCGGTCCGCACGTTCTCGGCGCTCGGCCTGTACGAC
Source organism: Acidimicrobiaceae bacterium (assembly GCA_028819505.1). Taxonomy (GTDB): domain Bacteria; phylum Actinomycetota; class Acidimicrobiia; order Acidimicrobiales; family Aldehydirespiratoraceae; genus Aldehydirespirator. The sequence goes on along the minus strand of JAPPLH010000073.1, from coordinate 22,000 downwards.
TGCGCCCGCGTCGACATGCGGATGGACGCCGACGACAACCTGTACGTGCTGGAGGCGAACAGCCTTCCCAGCCTGGGCGAGCACGGGTCGTACCTGGTCGGCGCGGATCATGTGGGCTTGGACTTCGCCGCCTTCGTGAACCGGCTGGTCGAGGTGGCCAGCGCCCGCTACTTCGGCACTCCGCAGCCGCCGCCGGTGGATGCCCGGGCGGCCGACCCGTCCGCGCGGGCCTTCCAGTTCGTCACCCAGCGCCGCGACGCCATGGAGCGCTCGTTGCAGCGGTGGGTGGAGGTCTCCAGCCGCACCGACGACCCGGTCGGCCTGGCGCGGGCCGCGGAGCGGGCCGGACGCATCCTCGCCGATGTCGGGATGCGGCCGGTGCCGGAGTTGACCGACGACCCCGAGGCGCACACCTTCGAGACGGTCCGGGGCTTCGACGGCGGGGTGCTGCTGGTGGCCCATCTGGACGTCCCCGTGATGCCGGGCGGCGTGCAGCAGGGCTTCCGCCGCGACCCGGAGTGGCTCTACGGCGAGGGAGTGGGCCGGTCGCGGGCCTCGCTGGTGATGCTGGAGTACGCCCTGCGGGCACTGCGCAGCACCCGCAGTCTCAGACGGGCTCCGCTGGGAGTGCTGCTGTACTGCGACGAGGGCCGCGACGCGGTCCACAGCCGCAGGCTGATAGAGCAGGCCTCGTCCCGGGCAGAGCACGTGCTGGTGTGCCGGCCCGGCACGGTCGGGCACGGCATCGTCACCCAGCGCCGGGGCAGCCGGCGCTACGACCTGGCAATCGAGGGCGAGCGGCTCAGCCCCGGCCAGGTCGGGCGCCGACGGCCCGTGGTCCGGTGGGCGTGCGACAAGGTCGAGGCCATCGGCCAGCTGAGCTCGCCGCGCCGGCGCCTGTCCATCGGCGTCGTCGACCTGAAGACGGAGCGCCACGCCATGTTCATGCCCCACCGGGTCGAGATCTCGCTGATGATGTCGTACCTCGACGGTGCCCACGCCACCGAGACCGAGGCCGCTATGCGCAAGGCCCTGGGCCGGGGCGGGCCCAAGTGGCGCCTCCACCGGCTCACCGACCGGCCGCCGATGCCGGAGCGGCCCGGCAACCAGCGGTTGGTGGACGCCTTGGAGGCCGCCGCGGCCAAGTGGGAGATCGAGGTGGGGCGGGAGTCGTCGGCATGGCCGTCGGTGGCCGGCCTCGTCGAGGAAGGAACCGCCGTTGTCTGCGGCGTCGGTCCGGCCATGAAGGACGGCGGCACGCCGGATGAGGCCGTCCAGCGGATAAGCCTGGTGCAGCGCACGCTGGTGCTCACCGAGTACCTCATCAGCTGGATCGGACGCTGACCCATGAGCCATCCAACCCCACAGCCGGCCGGCGCGCCCTCGCAGGAGCGGGCGCCCCGGCCGCAGGAGCGGGCGCCCCGGCAGCCGCGGCCCAAGCGGCGGCGGGTCACCGAGGTCGACACGGACCTGCTGGAGTTGACCGACACCCGCATCCACGAGCCTCAGCGGGTCGCCGCCTCGACGCACGGCATGGTGAGCACCGCCCACTACTCGGCCACCGCCGCCGGCGTGCGGATGCTCGAGCAGGGGGGCAACGCGGTGGACGCCGCGGTCGCGGCCGCGCTGGCCCTCGGGGTGTGCGAGCCGGCTGCGTCGGGGCTCGGCGGCCAGACCATGATGCTCATCCACCTGCGGGCCTCCGGCACCACGGTCGCGGTGGACGGGTCGTCGCGGGCCCCCAACCGGGCCCTCGTCGAGAGCTTCGCCGACCTCCGGGCCGAGCTCAGGCGGGGGCATCTCGCCACCACCGTCCCCAGTTCGCCCGCCACCTACGCCTGGGCGCTGGAACGCTACGGGCGCCTCGACTGGGCAACCGCCGTCGAGCCGGCCGTCGAGCTGGCCGAGCAGGGTTACGAGATCAGCGTGCTCCAGTACCGGCTCACCCGGCGGGAGCGCCGGCACTTGCAGGCCCACCCGGCCGGGCCGCTCTTCCTCCGGGAGGGCCGGCGGGCCCGGCGGGCCGGAACGAGGTTCGTGCAGCCGGTTCTGGCCGCCACCCTCCGCCGCCTGGCCGAGAAGGGCTACGAAGACTTCTACCTGGGCGAGACGGCCCGCCTGATGCATGAGGACATGGAGGCCAACGGCGGGATCCTGCGCGAGGACGACCTGGCGCAGATCCCCGTGCCCATCGAGCGCGAGCCCCTCGCGGGACGCTTCGGCCGCGACCAGCTGTTCACGATGCCCCTGCCGGCGGCCGGCCGCACGCTGGTGGAGCTGCTGAACATCCACCGGAGCCTCCCCCGCGAGCGGCGCGACATCGACACGCCCGACGGCGCGGTTTGCCTCGCCAGGGCCATCCAGCGGGCCCTGATCGACCGCAACGACCGGCCGGTCGACCCCAACCTGTACCCCCAGGTGACGGACAAGCAGATGCTGGACCGCCGCTACGCCCGTGAGGTGGCCCGCCGGATCGCGCCGATGCACACCACGGGGGAGACCACCCACCTGTCGGTGATGGACGCCGACGGCAACGCGGTGGCGCTCACCCAGTCGATCGAGAACGTGTACGGGTCGTGCGCGGCTTCGCCGCAGCTGGGCTTCCTCTACAACAACTACATGAGCGCGTTCAACTACACCGATCCGTCGCACCCCTACTACCTGCGGCCCAACGCGGTGCCCTGGGCCAGCGTGGCCCCCACCATCGTCTTCAGGCACGAGCGGCCGTGGCTGGCGATCGGCTCGCCGGGCAGCGAGCGCATCCCGCCGGCGATCCTGCAGGTGCTGCTGCGGCTGCGCGAGTCCTCGCCGCTGGCGGCGGTGGACGCGCCCCGCATCCACTGCTCGCTGGAGGGTGTCGTGTCGGCCGAGGCCTCCCGCATCCCGACCGACGTGCTGGACGCCCTGGCGGGCGCGGGCTTCGAGCTGAACCGCCGCGAGCCCCACTCGTTCTACATGGGCTGCGTGCAGATGGTCATGGCCGACGGCGACCGCCTCGTCGGTGTGGCCGACCCCCGCCGGGACGGCGCAGCCGCAGGCCCGTCGTCGCCACCGGCTTCCGCACCGGCGGCAGCTTCGGCTTCCGCAGCGGCAGCGGCGGCGACATCGGCAGCGGCGGCGGCATCGGCATCGGCGGCGACAGCGGCAGCGGCGGCGACTTCCGCACCGGCAGCTTCGGAGTGATGCTGCCGCTGCTGGTCTCGGTCCCCCACGCCGGCCTGCGGGTGCCGTCCGAGGTCGAGTCGCTGTGCGCGCTGACACCGGTCGAGGTCGCCGAGGACGGCGACGGCGGCGCGGCCGAGATCTACGCAATCGAGGACGAGGTCGGAGCGTTCGTGACCACCGACGTGGCCCGGGCCGTCGTCGACACGAACCGGTCCCGTGACGACATCCGGCCCGACGGGGTGGTCAAGTCCCACACCTGCTGGAACGTCCCGGTCTGGCACCGACCGCTGTCGCAGGCCGAGGTCGACGGCCTGCTCGACGCCTACCACCGCCCGTACCACGAGCGGCTCACGGCCCTGGGACGCTCCGGTGAGTGGGTGCTGGGCGTCGACTGCCACACCATGGCCGCGACCGGGCCGCCGGTCGGGCCCGATCCGGGCGCCGAGCGGCCCTGGGTGTGCCTCAGCAACGGCGACGGCACCTGCCCGCCGGAGTGGATCGAGTCGCTGCGGCAGTGCTTCCAGGAGCAACTGGAGGGACCGGTCCGGATCAACGAACCGTTCCGCGGCGGCTACATCACCCGCTTCCACGCGGCCGAGATGCCCTGGATCCAGATCGAGCTGTCGAGGGGCCCATTCCTGCCCGACGCGGGCAAGCGCCAAGTGGTGCTGCGAGCCCTGGCAGGATGGGTCCCGCACCGTACATAGAGGCCGCGCCGGGCTGACGGCTCCGCCTCGTGCCATAATCGATTGGAGCGTGTCGCGCGACACGCGGGCCGGACCGGGAAGGTGATGGCAAGTGGAGTACATCGAGGTCCTCATGGCGGGGCTGACCGCCATCATCCTGTTCGTGTTCGGCTTGGAGAACTTCTCGGCCGAGATCGAACGCATCTCGGGCGACAAGTTCAGAAGGTTCATCGGGAGGGCCACCCGCCTGCCCATGATCGGGGTGTTGATCGGTGCGCTTGTCACCGCCCTCATCCAGTCCAGCTCGGCCACGTCGGTCATAGCGGTGAGCCTTGTGAACGGAGGGGTGCTGTCGTTCCAGAACAGCGTCGGCGTCATCTTCGGCGCCAACATCGGCTCGACCATCACCGCTCAGCTCGTCGCCTTCAAGCTCACCGCCTTCGCGCCGGTGATGATCATCCTGGGCTTCGCCCTGTCGTTCGTGCGGTCCAGAATCTCGATATTCGGCAAGTCGCTGTTCTTCTTCGGCTTCGTCTTCTTCAGTCTGAACCTGATATCCACATCTCTCGGACCCCTGCAGGACGAGCCCGCGCTCATCGACTACCTCACGCAACCACAGAACGTCCTGCTCGCCGTTCTTGCCGGCTGCCTGTTCACGGCCGTCGTGCAGTCCAGTGCAGTTACGACCGGGTTGGCCATCATCTTCACCCAGCAGGGCCTGCTGAGCCTCGACAACGCGGTTCCGCTCATCGTCGGAGCCAACATCGGGACCACGGTGACTGCGGTGATCGCCATGGTGAACATGGACTTCGCGGCGAAGAAGACGGCTCTCAGCCACGTGCTGTTCAACGTCGGTGGCGTGCTGCTCGCGCTGCCGTTCCTCTTTGCATTCGGAGAACGGTTGAACGACTTCGATGCAGACCCGGGAGTAGTGCTGGCCAACGTGCATCTTGCGTTCAACGTGATCACAACCCTCATCTTTCTGGCATTCATCAAACCCTTCACGCGCATGGTCGATCGCATCTTCGGCGAGGAGAAGGTCGAATTCGAGCGGTTGGTGATCCCGACGTTCGACGATCAGACGGCCTTCAAGGCTGTCAGGTCGGACTTGCGGCGCAATCGCGACGATCTGCTCGCCTTCCTCCGGGAGACCTACAGCATGGTGTCGCTCAGCATCGAGTCCGGCTACCGGAGCATCTACGACACGGCCGCCAAACGCGTCGAGTACGTCGCCTTCCTCGAGAAGGAGTACGTCGCATACTTCTCGCAGGCGGTCACCACAGTGGTCGACGAGAAGGAGTCTCAAGACCTGCTGGAACTGAACACGCAGTTCGACTACCTGTTCCAGATATACGACTCGATAGACGACATCTTCAACACCAAGCGCGCCCTGACAACGAACTACGTCGAGTTGAGGGGGGACATCCTGCTGATGGTCAGAGAAGTCTCCAACGAGACGCTGGGCCTGTTCGACGACATCTCGCGATCGCTGTTGAAGCAGCGCCGCCCCGATGTGGCCGAGCACAGCCGCGAACTCAAGGCCCTGCTGGACTCGATCCACCGCGACATGCTCAGGCTCCTGGCGCAGCCGGACCGCCCCGACGCCGGCGCGATGTCCAACTTCGTCAGCTACTCCAGGAGGCTCCAGGACAAGTTGATGAACCTCGCGGCCCTCATCGATGCCGAGACGGCGTCGTCCAAGGGATCGTCGGCGGCGGCGTCGAAGGGATCGTCCAAGGGATCGAAGCCCCTGAACCTGGACGAGCCCTGAGCGGCGACCGGCGATACCTGACTAATCCGGTCGGATTTGTCAGCATGGCGCGCTAGCCTGTGGCGATCCGCCACCACTTGGAGGTAACCCATGGGACTGCGCATCAACGACACTGCTCCCGACTTCACCGCCGACACCACCGAGGGAGAGATCAACTTCCACGAGTGGATCGGCGACGGATGGGCGCTGCTGTTCTCCCACCCGAAGGACTTCACCCCGGTCTGCACCACCGAACTGGGTGCGGTGGCCGGGCTGGAGCCCGACTTCGCGGCCCGCAACTGCAAGATCATCGGCATCAGCGTCGACGGGGTGAGCGACCACGTCGGCTGGTCCGCCGACATCGAGACAGCGACCGGCAACGCGGTCAACTACCCGTTGATCGGCGACCCCGGGCTCGACGTGGTGAAGCTCTACGACATGCTCCCGGCCGACGCCGGCGACACGTCCGCGGGACGCACCGCGGCCGACAACGCCACCGCCCGCTCGGTGTTCATCATCGGCCCCGACAAGAAGATCAAGGCCACGCTCACCTACCCGATGACCACCGGCCGCAACTTCGCCGAGATCCTGCGCCTGCTCGACTCGGTGCAGCTCACCGCCCACGAGCAGGTGGCCACCCCGGCCAACTGGCAGCAGGGCGAGGACGTGATCATCGTGCCCGCAGTCTCCAACGAGGCCGCCGCCGAGAAGTACCCCGACGGCTGGGAGGCCCCCCTGCCCTACCTGCGGGTGGTCCCGCAGCCCGGCGCCTGAGCGTCCACGCCCGCGGCGCCCGCGGCCAGCCGCCGGATCTCGGGACGATTCGCGGCGTATGCCACCCGAGACCGGCCCGAGAATCCCGGCGGGGGGCCAGGAGGGTCAGGCGACGACGGTGACGCCCGCGGCGGCCAGCTCCACGAGGGCGGCCTCCGAAGTGTCGGATGCGACTCCGGCGCAGTGCTCGACCAGCACCGACGTCTCGAAGCCGGCTGCGGTCGCGTCCAGCGCCGTGGCTCGCACGCAGTGGTCGGTGGCGATGCCCACCACGTCGACGGCCTTCACGCCGCGCTCGGCGAGCCAGTCCCGCAGGCCCAGGTTCTCGCTGGATCCCGACACCCCCTCGAAGCTGCTGTAGCCGCTGCTGTACTGGCCCTTGAGGAACACCTCGTCCAGCGCCACCTGAAGGCTCGGCGGGAAGGCGGCGCCCTGGGTGCCGGCCGCGCAGTGCACCGGCCACGACGTCGCGAAGTCGGGGTTGGCGCCGGGTGAGGCGTAGTGCTCGCCCGGGTCGATGTGCCAGTCCTTGGACGCGACCACATAGTCGTAGCGGCCCCCGGCCCGGTCGAGGCCGACCAGGTCGGTGATGGAGGAGGCCACTGCATGCCCGCCCTCCACCGCCAGCGAGCCGCCTTCGCAGAAGTCGTTCTGCACGTCCACGATGATCAGAGCCTTCTGCATCCCGTCTCCTCCCCCGGTCTGCCGAGCGCCCTGTGCCGGCGCCGGCTGCCCTCGCTCTCCGTCCGTTGATCCTGTCGCGGCCGGCGCCTCCATTCCCACCCATTCGGTGGGCACGGCGGGCGAGCGTCGGGGGTGCGGGACCCGATCCTCGGGCCGCAGCCCCTGGCGTCGCTCAGCGCAGCGGCGGCGGGCTGCCGCGGGATCATCCTGCCAGGCCCGCTCGCCCCCCGCCATCAGAGGGACCTGCGGGTCGTGACTGCCGGCAGGACCGGCCACGCCGGCCGGCGACAGCACCTCCGCCCTCCAGCAGCCGTCCGCGTCGACGGTGCGGTGAACCTGCTTGCGGCCGCCCACGGTGGTCTTGCCCGGCGACAGCTTGCCCACGGCCCGCAAGGGCGCGCCCGCGCCGGCGCGGTCGGCGATGGCCACCAGTTTGTACACCACCGACGCGGTGGGATGGCCCGAGCCGGTGACCAGGCTGGTGCCCATCAGGTAGGCGTCGATGGGGGCGGCCGCGTCCTCCAGTTCCGCCACCCGGAACTCGTCCAGATCCCCGGAGGCGACGATGCGGCAGCCCTCCGCGCCGAGCGAGTCGAGAAGGGTCCGGGCACGGATGCTGGCCGCCAGCAGGTTGCCACTGTCGATGCGCACCGCGCCGATGTCACGACCCACCGCCTGCACGGCCCGCCGGATGCCCTCGAGCACGTCGAAGGTGTCGACCAGGTAGGTGGAGCCGGCGCCGAGGGCATCCCGCTGGGCCCTGAAGGCGGTGTGCTCGTCGGCGTGGGCCAGCACGAAGGCGTGGGCGGTGGTGCCCCCGGTGGGGATGGCGTAGCGACGGCCCGCCTCCAGGTTCGACGTGGTGTCGAAGCCGCCGATGTGGGCGGCCCGGGCTGCGGCCACCGCGGCGTCGGGGTCGGCGCGGCGGCTGCCGCCCTCTATGAGGAGGCGGCCGTGGGCCACGTCGCGCACCCGGGCCGCCGCCGAGGCCACCGCGCAGTCGTAGTTCAGGATCGACAGCACCACCGTCTCGAGCACGACGCACTCGGCGAAGCCGCCCTCCACGGTCAGCACCGGCGAGTACGGGAAGAACAACTCGCCGTCGGGGTAGCCGGTGACGTCGCCGCTGAAGCGGTAGGAGCGCAGCCATTCGACCACGTCGGGGGCGGTCACCACGCCCGCGGCCACGAGATGGTCGACCGTCGCCCCGTCGAAGCGGAAGCGCTCGACGGCGTCGATGATCCGGTCCGCTCCGGCCATCACGCCGTAGGCCCGACCCGCGGGCAGCCGGCGGGCGAACGCCTCGAACACGGCCCGGCGCTCGGCGATGCCGGACTGGAGGGCCGAGGCCACCATCGTGAGCTCGTAGTGGTCGGTCTTCAGGGCCACGGAGGCACTGCGATCCACGACCCAACGCTACCGGCGACCGGCTTCGTAGGCTCGGTTCGATGATGACCGCTTGGGGAGTCATGCACTCCATGGCGGCCGACCGCTCCGGGCTCAAGGGCAAGACGATCACGGCCGACACCCGGCGCCGGGTCTGGGGCTTCGCCCGCCCCTACCGGGCCTGGATCTTCGCCTTCATCGCTACCACCGTCGCATCCACGTTCCTGGGGCTGCTGCCCCCGCTCGTCATCCGGGAGATCTTCGACGCCGCCATCGCCGAGGGCGACGGCAGCTACCTGGACGTCCTGTTCGCCGTGCTGATCGCGGCGGCCGCGGGCGAGGCGCTGCTGTCGCTGGCGGGCCGCAGGCTCAGCTCCGGCATCGGAGAGGGCCTGATCCTCGACCTGCGGCTGCGGCTGTTCGACCACGTGCAGCGCATGCCGCTGGCGTTCTTCACCCGCACCCAGACCGGCACGCTGGTGAGCCGGCTCAACAACGACGTGATCGGAGCGCAACGGGCCTTCACGGGCACGCTCGGCACGGTGGTGGCCAACGTCATCACCCTGGTCGCCACGCTGATCGCCATGTTCGTGCTGGAGTGGCGCCTCACCCTGCTGGCGGTGGCGATCCTACCGGTGTTCGTGCTGCCGGCGAGGCGGGTGGGCCGGGGCCTGCAGGCCATCACCCGGGAGGGCATGAACCTCAACGCCTCGATGAACAACACCATGACCGAGCGGTTCAACGTGGCCGGAGCGCTGCTGGTGAAGCTGTTCGGCCGCCACGACGACGAGGCCGCCGACTTCTCCGACCGGGCCGGGAGGGTGCGCGACATCGGGGTCCGCAGCGCCCTGTACTCGCAGGCGTTCCTGATCGCGCTCACCCTGGTGGGCGCGGTCGGGACGGCCATCGTCTACTGGCTGGGCGGCCATCTCGCCATCGACGGCACGCTCAGTGCGGGCACGCTGGTGGCGCTGGGCCTGTACACGGTGCGGATCTACGTGCCCCTGACGAGCCTCTCCAACGCACGGGTGGACGTGATGTCGGCGTTCGTGAGCTTCGAGCGGGTGTTCGAGGTGATCGACACCCCCAACCCGATCACCGACTCCGGTGACGCCCGCGATCTGACGCAACCCGAGGGGCGGGTCGAGTTCCGGGGCGTGAGTTTCGCCTACCCGGCGGCCGACGACACCCCCGAGTCGCTGGGCGTGGCCGCAGCCGGCTTCGAGGACGGCTCAGCGGCGGCCGGCCGGACTCGCGGATCGCCGGACGCGTCCGCGGTCGACTCCCACGACGGCGCTGCGGGGGCCGTCGAGGTGCTGTCCGGCATCGATCTGAACATCGACCCGGGCCGGATGGTGGCGGTGGTCGGTCCGTCGGGCTCGGGCAAGACCACGCTGGTGTCTCTGGTGCCCCGCCTGTATGACGTGACGGAGGGCGCTGTGCTGGTCGACGGCGCCGACGTGCGCGACCTCACCCAGGCGTCGCTGCGGGCCGCCATCGGCACCGTCACCCAGGACCCGCACCTGTTCCACGACACGGTGGCCTCCAACTTGCGCTACGCCCGGCCCGGCGCCACGGACGTCCGGCTGGTGGAGGCCTGCCGCGCCGCCCGCATCCACGACGTGATCGCGGCCCTGCCCGACGGCTACGACACGGTGGTCGGAGAGCGGGGCTACCGGCTGTCGGGCGGCGAGAAGCAGCGGCTGGCCATCGCCCGGATGCTGCTCAAGGACCCCGCCATAGTCATCCTCGACGAGGCCACCTCGCATCTCGACACCGAGAACGAGGCCCTGGTGCAGGAGGCCCTGACCGAGGCTCTGCGGGGCCGCACGTCGCTGGTGGTGGCCCACCGCCTGTCCACCATCGTCGACGCGGACCTGATCGTCGTGCTCGACGACGGCGTGATCACCGAGTCGGGCACCCACGACGGGCTCCGCCTCGCCGGGGGCCTCTACGCCGAACTGTACGAGGGCCTGCTGCGGGCCGAGGTCGCCGGGACGGCGGATCCGGCCGAGACAGCCGAGGCCGCCGGACAGGCCGGACAGGCCGTGCTGGCCGAGACAGCCGAGGCCGCCGGACAGGCCGGGCAGGCCGAGGTCACTGAGACAGCCGAGGCCGCCGGACAGGCCGTGCCGTGAGCCCGCTGATCGGCGCGGACCAGACCCTGACTGTGGGCGAGTTGGCCCAGGTGCTTCGCTGGACCCTGGACGAGGCCTTCGGTAGCGGGGTGTGGGTCTCCGGGGAGATCGACAGCATCACCCGGGCCCGCAGCGGTCACGTCTACTTCGACCTGGTCGAGCGCTCCGAGCACGCCAGGCCCGGCGCGCCGCCGTCGGCCTCGGTGAGCGTCGTGCTGTTCCGCGACGACAAGGAGCGGGTCAACACCATCATCAAGCAGCACGGCGACGCCATGCGCATGGTCGACGGGGTGAGCGTGCGCATCCAGGGGATGCTCGACTTCTACGCGCCGCGGGGGCAGCTCCAGTTGCGCATGATCTCCATCGACCCGGCCCACACCCTGGGGGCGCTCGCGGCGGAACGCGAGGCACTGCTGAAGGCCCTGGCCGCCGAGGGAACCCTGCGCCGCAACGCAGGCGCCGCCTTGGCGCCGGTGCCGCTGCGGGTCGGCCTGGTGACCTCGGCGGGCAGCGCCGCCCATGCCGACATGCTGAAGGTGTTCGCTGCCAGCGGCTTCGCCTTCCAGGTGTCCGAGATCGACACTCCGGTGCAGGGCCTCGACGCCCCCGCCGGGATCGCGGCCGCGATCGGCGCGGCGGCCGGGGCCGGTGTGGACGTGGTGGTGCTGGCCAGAGGCGGTGGCAGCCGCACCGACCTGGTCGCGTTCGACCACGAGCTGGTGGCCAGGGCCATCGCGATGTGCGAGCGCCCTGTGTTCACCGGCATAGGCCACGAGACCGATCGCAGCGTGGCCGACGAGACCGCTCACACCGCCTGCTCGACCCCGACGGCCGCGGCCCGGGCCGTGGTGCAGCGGGTGGAGGGCTGGCTGGTGCAACTCGACTCCACCGCTCGCAGGATCGAGGTGTGCGGCCGCCGTGCCCTGGCCGCGGCCGGGAGCCGGACCGGCAACGCCGCCGACGATGTGGCCCAGCAGGCGCGGGCCGCGGCGCGGCGGGCCGGCCGCAGCCTCGACGACGACGCCCGGCGACTCGCCCGCACGGGACGCGCCGCCACATCCCTCGCCGGGCGCCGGGTGGCTGCGGTCACCCACCGGCTGTCGGTGGCCGGACCCGCAGCCGAGCGCAGGGCCAGCAGCCGTCTCGATCGGGCCTCGGCCCGGCTGTCGGTGGCCGGCCGCCACGAGATCCGCCACGCCCAACGTCAGCTGGACGCCATCGCCACCAGGGTCCGGGCCCTCGACCCGGCCCTGATCCTGCGCCGGGGGTGGTCGATGACCCGGCGCGATGACGGAGCGCTGGTGCGGTCGGTGCGTGACGTATCGCCCGGCGACGGCATCGTCACCCACCTAAGCGACGGCACGCTGGACAGTACGATTCGCGCCCGGCAGAGCCCGAGCGAGGATCCGAGCCCATGAGGATCGCCGAACTTCCGTCAGCTTCCCACCTATGCGGCGGGTTCTTGACAGGAGTTCGGCCGAGCGCCTCGTAAACGAACTCATGAAGGGCGACACTGGCGCGATGAGCACCGAACAGGCCGACGGCAGCGGCACCGGCACCGGCACCGGGGAGCCCGGCTACGCGGCCGCCATGGCCGAACTCCAAGAGATCCTCCAAGAACTCGAAGGCGAGGACCCGGACGTCGACGTGCTGGCCACCCGGGTCGAGCGGGCCGCCACCCTCATCGAGATCTGCCGGCGCCGGATAACCAACGCCGGCACCCAGGTCGAGAAGGTGGTGGCCGCGCTCGAGTCGGACACCGAGACGTGACCGTTCCCGAACCCCCCGCCGAGCTGGCAGCCATCGCGGCCAGGGTCCAGATCCGCCTCGGCGAGATCCTGGCCGCCGAGCGCGAGGAGTGGGCCGCACTGGACCCGAGCCTCGACGAGCCGCTCGGCGACCTCGCCGACATGGTCCTGGGCGGGGGGAAGCGCATACGGCCCGCCTACTGCCACTGGGGCTGGCTGGTGGGCGGCGGGGACCCGAGCGGCGACGGTGCCCTCGACGGCGGCTGCGCCCTGGAGATCCTCCACGCCTTCGCGCTGGCCCACGACGACGTGATGGACGGCTCCGACACCCGGCGGGGCGCGCCGACGGTGTGGCGAAAGTTCGTGCAGCGCCATCGCTCCAGGGAGTGGCGCGGCGAGGACCGGCGCTTCGGTGAGGCGGCTGCCGTGCTGGCGGGAGACATGGCCATGGTGCTCGCCGACCGCACCCTGGGGTGGGTGTCCCCCGAGACCCGGGCCATCTGGGACGAACTGCGCACCGAGCTCAACATGGGCCAGTACCTCGACGTGGTCGGGGGTGCCCGGGGGAGCGCCACCGCGGACGAGGCCCGCAAGATCATCGAGCACAAGACGGCCCGCTACACGGTGGTGCGGCCGCTGCAGCTCGGCGCCGCGCTGGCCGGGCGCCCCGACCTGGCCGAGCCCCTGGCCCGCCACGGCCTTCCAGTGGGCTTGGCATTCCAGCTGCGAGACGACATCCTGGGCGCGTTCGGAGACCCGGCCGCCACCGGCAAGCCGGTCGGCGACGACCTGCGGGAAGGCAAGCCCACCCTGCTCATGGCCATGGCGAGAGCCGCCGCGGCCCCGTCGCAGCTGGCGCTCCTGGACGTGGTCGGCTCCGAGATGAGCGACGAGACGGTGGCCGAGGTCCAGCAGGCGATCGTCGACACCGGCGCCCTCGCGAGCCTCGAGAATGAGATCTCAGAACTGATGGAAGAGGCCCTCAGCGCGCTGGAGGCGCTGCCCGACGTGCCCGCCGCCAAGGAATCACTGGCCACCGCGGCCCGCTTCGTAGCCCTCCGCCGAGCGTGAACTTCGCCGTAGGCCGAGCGGATCGGAGAACAACCCCCTAGAGGCCGGGCGTTCTCCGGTGATCGTGCTGCTTGGACTTCGCCGGGGGGCGTGCCGCAGCTTCCGCTACAGTGCGATATTATGCTATCTCATGATTATCTGATCTCGCCGTTCGGCCTCGATCAGCGGACACTTGGCAATGATGTGATCACTACCACTGCTCTTGGGGTAGGATGATTGGTATGACTCAACCGAAGGCCAAGATCGCCATCACCATCGACCCCGATGTGCTGGATCGAGTCAGGTCGGAGGTTGAGGCCGGCCCGCTGCGGAGTGTCTCGGCCTACATCGAACACGCCGTGACGAACCAGCTCACGGCTGAAGACGACTTCGACTCAATGCTGGCCGAGATGCTCGAAGCCACCGGCGGACCGATGACCGACGAGGAGATGGCTGCGGCCTGGCGCATCCTGAACGGCAGCGGCCCTTGAGCGGCGTCGTGCTCGACACCGGCGCGCTCATCGCGTGGGAGCGGGCTGATCGCGCGGTAACGACGCTAGTCGCTGGAGCGAGACGCAAGAAGGTGACACTCACGATCCCCGCGGGATGCGTCGCCCAGACTTGGCGTGATCCCAGGCGCCAAGCCCGGCTTGCCGCCCTCGTTAAGGATCCCAACGTTGACGTAGTCGCCATGAACGTTGTCGAGGCTCAGAAGGTCGGCCTGATGCTGGCCGACACCGGAACATCCGACATCACCGACGCTCACGTCGCGGTGTGCGCCCTCCGACTCGACGCGGCGGTCGTGACCAGCGACCCGGAGGACATACGGCAGCTCGGACCGGGGCTGCGGATTCACCGGGTCTGAGGGAGGCAGCCCGGCTGCGGAGGGCCACACTGGTGCCGTGAGCAACGACTCCATGGCGTCGGCTGATGGCGAGGTCCGCCGGGAGGCGGCGAGGCGGCGCACGTTCGCGATCATCTCGCACCCCGACGCGGGCAAGACGACGCTCACCGAGAAGTTCCTGCTCTACGGCGGGGCGCTGACGGCCGGGGCGGGCTCGGTGAGGGGCAAGGGCGAGCGCCGGGCGACCGCCTCGGACTGGATGGAGATGGAGCGTCGCCGGGGCATCTCCGTCACCTCGGCCGTGGTGCAGTTCAGCTACCGGGACCGGGTGCTCAACCTGCTCGACACTCCGGGCCACGGCGACTTCTCCGAGGACACCTACCGGGTGCTGTCCGCGGTCGACGCCGCGGTGATGGTCCTCGACGGGGCCAAGGGCATCGAGGCCCAGACCCGCAAGCTGTTCGAGGTGTGCCGCAACCGTGAGATCCCCATCGTCACGTTCATCAACAAGTGGGACCGCCCGGCCCGCGACCCCCTCGAGCTGCTCGACGAGATCGAGGACCAGCTCGTGCTCGATCCGGTGCCCGTCACCTGGCCCGTCGGCGAGGGCGAGCGGTTCAGCGGCGTCATCGACCGCCGCAGCGGCGAATTCGTGCGCTTCGGACGCACCGCGGGAGGGGCGACCGTCGCCGACGAGGAGATCGTCGACCCGGGGCGGGCCGAGGCCGAGGAGGGCGCAGCCTGGCACGAGGCACGCGAGGCGCTGGAGCTGATTGACGCGGCCTCCGCCGAACTCGACATCAAGCGGTTCGAGGCGGGCGAGCTGTCGCCGGTGTTCTACGGCTCGGCCCTGACCAACTTCGGGGTGCGGCTGCTGCTCGACGCCATCGTCGACGTGGCCCCCGCGCCCGGCGCTCGCCTCGATGCCGGCGGTGACCCGCGGGCCGTGGACTCGCCGTTCAGCGCGGCGGTGTTCAAGGTGCAGTCCAACATGGATCCCGCCCACCGCGACCGGATCGCCTTCCTGCGGGTGTGCTCGGGCCGTTTCGAGCGGGGCATGGCGGTGGCCTGCGGGGACACCGGAAAGGCGGTGGCCACCAAGTACGCCCACACGGTGGTGGGCCGGGACCGCAGCACCGCCGAAGAGGCGTGGCCCGGCGACGTGATCGGCCTGGTCAACGCGGCCGGCCTGCGGGTCGGCGACTCCGTGCACGCTGCGGACGA
The DNA here is from genome assembly GCA_028819505.1 of Acidimicrobiaceae bacterium. GTDB lineage: Bacteria > Actinomycetota > Acidimicrobiia > Acidimicrobiales > Aldehydirespiratoraceae > Aldehydirespirator. The sequence continues at coordinate 6,551 of JAPPLH010000073.1, read as the reverse complement.
GCCGGTTCGATGGCCGCCGGTGCCCTCGTTCTCGCCGAGCAGCTTCCGGGTGGCTCGCTGCTCCGACACGTCCAAGGCCAAGCAGTTCCGCTCCGGCGTGCGCCAGCTCGACTCCGAGGGAGTGGTGCAAGTGCTGCGCCGCCCCGAGGGCGGCGAGAGCGCCCCCATCCTGGCCGCGGTCGGGCCGCTGCAGTTCGATGTGGCCGAGCACAGGCTCCGCCACGAGTTCGGCGCCCCGGTCGAACTGGCGCCGGCGCCATGGACCACAGCCCGGCGCACCGACAACGCCTCGGCCGCGGTGCTGGGCACCATGTCGGGGGTGGCCGTCGCCGAGCGGGCCGAGGGCGGCGAGCTGCTGGCCTTGTTCGAGAGCCCCTACTGGCTGGCCCGCCTCCAAGCCGACCATCCCGAGCTGGTGTTGGAGCGCCTGATAGGCGAGGGTTGACGGCAGCCGGTCGATTCGGCCCCCTTGTCGCCGGTCCCAGCGAACTTCAATGGGTTGACCACCTCATGGGTGGTCAAGTCATTGAAGTTCGTCTTGCACGGATGCCGGTAGCGTCCGGTTGTGGCTGATCGGCCCAACATCCTGCTGGTCGTCTCCGACGAGGAGCGGCGCAACGACTGGCTCGACGGGGTGGTGGACCTGCCCGCCCACGAGCGGCTGCGAGCCGACGGGCTCAGCTTCGACCGCTACTTCACCCACGCCTCGCCGTGCTCGCCGTCGAGGGCCAGCCTCTACACCGGCCGCTACCTGGCCGAGCACGGGGTGGTCGACAACGTCGCCTTCCCCGCCCACGCCGCGCTCGACCCGGCCATCCCGACCATCGGCGGCCTGCTGGCGGACCGTGGCTACCGGTCGAGCTATCTGGGCAAGTGGCACCTCGGCCACGACGCCACCCCGGACATGGCCGCCCACGGCTACCTCGACTGGGAGGGCAACGACGTCCACTTCATGGGCAGCGCCTACACGGGCCGCTACTTCGACCCGATCATCGTCGACCAGGCCATCGACTGGCTGAGCCATCGGGCCGGCGAGAACGGCGGCGGCGGTGAGCAGCCGTGGTTCCTGACCGTCGCGCTGGTCAACCCCCACGACATCATGTGGTTCCCGGCCGACCACCTGAGCTACCAGGCGGACCATCCCAGGTTCGCCGAGTTCTTCAACGCGGTGCTGAGGATGCGCCTGGGCGATCTGCCGGTGACCCCGCCGCCCGAGGACTACCCGCGGCTGTTCGACCGGCTGCCGGAGAACTTCGCCGACGACCTCCACACCAAGCCTGAGGTGCAGCGGGCCTGGAGACACGTCCGCAACCGGGAGCACGTGGTGGGCCGCATCGAGGCAGACGACCACGACATGTGGCTGCGGGGCCTCGACTACTACGCCTGGCTTCACGTCGAGCTCGACGCCGGCCTGGCCCGCCTGCTGGACGCCCTCGACGCCCACGGCCTGTACGACGACACCGTGATCGCCTACACCTCCGACCACGGCGACGCCTGCGGGTCGCACGGGCTGCGGGCCAAGCTGCCCTGCGTGTACGACGAGGTGATGGGGGTGCCGCTGATCGTCAAGGCGCCCGGCGCGCCCGGCGGAGCCCGCACCCGGGCGCTGGCCACCCACGTCGACCTGGCGGCGACGATCGCGGCGCTGGGCGGCATGGGCGTCGATGACACGCCCACCCTGTCGGGCCGGGACCTGTCGCCGGTGCTGGCCGACCCGGAGGCCTCGGTGCGCGACTTCGTGCTGTTCTCCCAGGACTCGGCCCAGTCCGACCTGATCCGCAACACCCGCTACGCGGTGCGGGGCTTCTACGACGGCGAGACCAAGTACGCCCGCTACTACGGGATCGGCGGGGGCGTCCGCCGCGACGGTGCCGCCGACGAGCACGGCAAGGTCTTCGATGCGGACGCCGGCTTCGACGACCACGACCACGAGTGGTACGAGACCGGCGACGATCCCCACGAACTGGTGAACCTGGCCAACGACCGGGGCCGGCGCAACGAGTTGCGCGCGCTGTTCCGCCGTCTGCTGGACTATGAGGCCGAGGAGTTGACGCTGACGCCATGACCTACACGATCCCCTCGACCGATCCCTCGACCGATCCCTCGACCGACCGGAGCGCCGACACCGACCGGAGCGCCGACGGCGACGGCGACGACGCCCGCGACGGTCCCAGGCCCCGGGCGCCGGTGGCCGACTGGGCCACCGACTTCGACCATGTCGACCCCGGCTACGCGGCCCGCGCCCCGGAGATTTGGGACGAGCTGCGCCGGGAGTGCCCGGTGGCCCGCAGCGAGCGCTACGGCGGGACGTGGCTGCCGGTGCGCCACACCGACGTCTGCGCCATCGCCAAGGACACCGACACGTTCAGCTCCAACGGCGTGGTGGTGCATGACGGACGTCCCGAAATCCCTCCCCCGGTGGGGTTCGCTCCCCCGATCACCAGCGACCCGCCGTTCCATCGCATCGCCCGCGAGTTCCTGCTGCCGGCCTTCGCCCCCAAGCCGATAGAGGCAAGGCGGGAGTCCACCCGCGAGACCTGCCGCGAGCTGCTCGACGACCTGCTGGCCGACGTGGAGGCGGGCCGCACCGACACAGTGGACGCCGCGCTGGGCTACACCCAGCACATCCCGGTGCGGGTGATCGCCGACATGCTGGGCGTGCCCCGCTCCGACGGCGACCGGTTCCGGGTGTTCATCCACCGGATCATGGAGCAGCCCGGCACCGCGATCACCGTCGAGTACGAGGACTCGATCGAGTTCTACCTCGACAAGCTCATCGCGCAGCGCGCCGCCGATCCCCAGGACGACCTGATCAGCCACATGACCCACGCCACGATCGCGGGCCGGCCCCTGGAGCACGAGCACGTGCGGGGCACCTGCGCCCTGCTGATCATCGCCGGGGTGGACACCACCTGGTCGTCCATCGGCGCCTCGCTATGGCATCTGGCCCAGCATCCCTCCGACCGCAGGCGCTGGGTGGAGGACCCCGCGGTGCGGCCGTTCGCGGTGGAGGAGTTCCTGCGCTTCTACGCGCCGGTGACCATGGCCCGGCTGGTGGCCAAGGACGCCGAGTTCGCGGGCCGCTCGATGCAGGCCAACGACTGGGTGCTGCTGCCGTTCCCGGCCGCCAACCGCGACCCCGAGGCCTTCGAGGACGCCGGCGCCTTCGTGATCGACCGGCGCCGCAACCGCCATGTCGCCTTCGGGCTCGGCATCCATCGCTGCCTGGGGTCGAACCTGGCCCGCATGGAGCTGACCGTGGCCCTGGAGGAGTGGATGGCCCGCGTCCCGGACTTCGAGCTGGCCGACCCCGAGGGCGTGAGGTGGTCGACCGGCCAGATACGCGGCCCCCGCGAACTGCCGGTGCGGATCCTCGACGGCGCCGACTGAGGAGCGCGCGTGAGGCTGCACAAGTTCGCCGAAGTCGACGCGTTCGTAGCGCTGGACCTCGACGGCGCCGAGGCCGCCTCCGGTCCGGTGCGCTGGGCCCGCAAGATCCTCCAGGGCGGCGCCAAGGACCTGGCCCGCTCCCAGACCTACACCTACGCGGCGCTGCGGATGCGCTGCAGCGGCGCCTCCGCCGGCATCAGCGCCGAGGCGCCGGCGCGGGCCGAGGCGGTGGCCGCGTTCGTGGCCGAGACCGCGGCGCTGGTCGGCGACCGCACCTTCCTGCCCGACGCGGCCAAGGGTGTGAGCGAGCGGGACCTGGCGCCGTTGCGCGGCGGCGATCCTCGCAACGCCGACCGCCTGGGCCCGTTCGGGGCGCAGTGCGACGGCTTGTCGGCGGCCGCGGCCGCCGACGCCGCGGTCGGCCTCGACGGACGCACCGCCATCATCGAGGGCGCGGGGGCGGCCGTCCCGGCGGTGGCCGACGCCGTGACCCGGAGAGGGGCGCGAGTGGTGGGCCTGGCCACCGCGGAGGGGTCGCTGACCGCGGCCGGCGGCTTCGATCCCGCGGCGCTGGCCGAGGCCTGGTCGGCGCACGGCGACAAGGCCCTCAGCGCTCTGGCCGGCGACGGCGACGGCTTGGACCCGGCCGGTGCCCTGTGGGGAATCCCCGCCGACGTGGTGTTCGCCGGATCGAGGATGGGCGTGGTGCACCACGGAGTGGCCGAGCAGCTCGAGTGCAGGGCGTTGGTGCCCTGCGGGCGTCTGGCCTTCACGTCCAAGGCGCTGGCCGTGTGCCGCAGGAGCGGGATCGCGGCGATCCCCGACTTCCTGGCGCTGGCCGGCTCAACCATCGCGTCTTGGAGCGCCCCCGATTCCAGCGACGACGAGGTCCGCGCCGAGGTGCCCCGAACGGTCACGGCGCTGATTGAGGAGGCTCTCACCTCCGACGACGGTCCGTTCCTGGGCGCCTGCTACGCCGCGGAGGCGTTCCTGTCGACCTGGCAGGACGGGCTGCCCTTCGGCCGTCCGCTGGCCTCGTGACGGCCGGCGACTGGTGTCGACGAACTTCACGAGCCGTAGACGAGCTCGTCGATCTCGCCGGGCTCGACGCTGATCCCCTTGCTGCCGAAGCCCGCCCGCTCCAGCCACATGTTCTTGACCGGCTCAGGCCTGCCGGCCGGCAGCACGGCGGCCAGCCCCCGCCGGATCAGCTCCGACTTGGAGATCCCCAGCCGCCTCGCCTCCGCCGCCGCCTCGGCGTCGAGCTCCTCGGGCATCGTGATCGTGACTGCCTTCATGGACCCACCATACATAGTTCATGTAATACGAACTGCTTATGTGACACGTACTGCGCACCGCTACGCTCGCCCGTCTCGGGGCTGTAGCTCAGGCTGGTTAGAGCACCTGCTTTGCAAGCAGGGGGTCGTCGGTTCGAATCCGATCAGCTCCACTCTCGGCGGGCGCTCGGAGCGCCCCGCCACGACCATGGGGCTGGACGCGAATGACCCGCATCGGACTGGCACAGACGCTCAGCCGCCCTGGAGCGGCAGAGGCCAACCGCAAGGCCAGCGTCGACGCGGTCGCCTCGCTGTTCGAGCAGGGCGCCGACATCGTGGTGGCGCCCGAGATGGCGGTGCCGTGGTACACCACCGACCGCGAGGCGCTGGCGCCGCTGGCCGAGGCGCTGGACGGCCCGACGGTCGGCGACTGGCAGGCCGAGGCGGCCCGTCACGGCGGACTCGTGGTCGGCGGGCTGTGCGAGCGCTCGGGCGACGACATCTTCAACACCGCGGTGGCGGTCGGCCCCGACGGCGTGGTCGCCCACTACCGGAAGCTGCACCTGTTCGACGTCGAGAAGCACTGCTTCACCCCCGGCGACACCGGCCTGAGCGTGGTCGAGACCGACTACGGGACCATCGGGCTGTGCATCTGCTACGACCTGCGCTTCGTGGAGGTGGTGCGGGTGCTGGCCCTGCGGGGCGCGGACCTCATCTGCGTGCCCACCGCCTGGGTCCGCGGCTTCGACCGGCGGCAGTACCACGAGGGCGAGCTGATCGCCCACGCCGAGGGCGCGCTGGTGCAGGCCAACCTGAGCCAGGTGTTCATCGCCTGCACCTCCCAGGTCGGCGCGGGCGACGGCGTCGAACTGCTGGGCTCGTCGGTGGTGGCCGACCCGTACGGCCGGATGGCGGGCGGGCCGCTGTCGACGGTGCGCGAGCAGCTCGAAGTCGTCGACGTCGACCTGTCCGAGGCCCGCCGGGCCCAGGCCCGGAGCGAGCTCATCCGGCCCCGCGCCGACCGCCGCACCGACGTCTACGGCATCCTCCACGAAGGCGATTCGCTGTAGCGCATCTTCTCTGTGCAGGAATGCGCGCTGCACCGCCATCGCCAGTTGCAAGAGCGTGCGCCTAGCCGCTGATCGGCGTCACTACCACCGTCTACCGCCCTGTGGCAACTGTGGAGCGGGACAGAACACGGTCTACTACGACTGCTGGACAGCACCCGGGACCGGTAGCCACCCCGTGGGTGCTCGTAGCGCAACACCTTCAGATGTGATCACTGGGTCTGGGAGGCGGTTCGACCGGATCGCTGCACGCGAGACCTGGAACGCGGCATGCGCTGACCGGGCGAGATCTGCCGACCAGCGCTTCGGGGGAGAGGCCACGATCACACGCTTGCGGGGGAAGCGCTGCCGGACCGACTCGACGATCGGCACAAGGTCGCTGTCTCCAGAGATGACCATTGCCATGTCGAAGCGGTCGTCGTGGGCGTCGTTGAGGAGCCGGACCGCAATGTTCACGTCGGTTCGCTTCTCCTCGTTCTTGCTCCACTGCGTCTTGCACTTGCGGCAGGTGAAAGGCTTGGACAGGAACAAGCCGAAGTCGATCTCGATGCCTCCCCTCGCTCGCAGAGCATCGATGAAGATTGCCTGGCGTTTCGCTGCGTCCGGGTCGTTGCGGACGCTGGTGGTGAAGTAGCGGACCAAGTCGAGTCGCTGTCGGGGCTTGAGGAGCGCCGTGCAGACGCCGTGCAGGTCGAGCCAGCGGGAGGTCTGAAGGCGCGCGTCGAGCAGTCCGAAGTAGAGGTTGTACCCGTCGATGTAGGCGATGACTCGCTCTTGTGACACGATCTGACGACGGTACTTGAACCTATGTCATAGG
>JAPPLH010000126.1 GCA_028819505.1 Acidimicrobiaceae bacterium | reverse complement strand
GCCCCCGACCCCCCAAACACACAGCCAGCAACCCAGTTGCTCAACACTCTCCTAGCACGCCGGTTCAAGTCGAGCACGCTCGTGGTGCTTCGCCGGGTACACGAGGCCGGATATCTCGGGTGGGATGCCTACCGGCGGGCGTACCGCGACGAGTTCAGGCGCGTCATGGAGTTGATCGGCGCGGGAGGTGGCGGCGGCGACTTCTACAACACCCAGCCGGCACGGGTCAGCAAGCGGTTCGCCCGGTCCGTCATCGTTAGCACCCTTGAGGGCCAGACGCTCTATACCGATGCATTCCAGATGCTCGGGTTGAAGAGGCTCGCGACGTTCAACGGTATGGGCGAGCGGCTGGGAGTCCTGTGACCAGGGACCTCCTGGATGCTCGTCCTACTGTTCGATTTCGATCTCGACCGGCAGCTCTACCTCGGTCTCAAGCAGCGCTTGGAGTTCAGCGTGCAATTCGGGTCGGCCCTCGTCGCGCCACAAGGCCACAGCAAGTGCGTACGGCTGCCGCGCCGTGTCATCGTCCCACCGGTTGATGTTCCTGACGACCAAGAACATGGGTTCATCCGACGCATTGAGTCTGTGATGAAAGACCCTGCGTCCGAGTTGGTTCGTTCCTCGGGACCGCGTCTGAGTGGTCGGCACTAGCTTCACCAAGTTCGAGCCGAGCCCGGACGCGGACGCGATTGCGTCTTCTCCCTCCTCACCGCGGTCCTCCTGCTCGCCCACTCTCGCAAAGACCTCCGCTACTTCGTCCAAGGGGAGCCCCTTGACGAGGTGATACTCCATGCCGCTAGCCATGTAGTCGAGTCGCCGAACTCTTGTGGGCGGCGAGTAGGCCAGCGCGATGTCCAACCCTCGCTTGCCGCCCGGGGACATGAAACTCGAAGGCACCGGGATCTCGTAGATGTGAACGCCGTTGACCGGAATGCTGTCCTCGGCAACGAGGATCGCTCGGTGGCTCGTCGATTCGGTCGCACGCGCTATCGACGGCCGCCCGTACCCAACGAGTGCCCTCTCCGCTTCTAGCCGCACACTTTCGCTGCCCTCCCAGTTGTCAGCGAAAGGCAGACGTTCGGTGGACACCAACACCAGCGACCTGATCAGTGCTGCTGAGAACGTGGGGAACTTGGAGACCACCGCTGCCGCCACTCGACTGACGAGTGGGACCGCATAGCTTGTTCCCACATCCCAACTGAGAAGGCGCCCCGCTTCAGCGCTCGCTCCGACTACTCCCAGTTCGGCATCGTTGGACACGAGGATCCCCTCTTCGATCCCTAGCGTGCCTGCGCTTTCGCTGACCTCGGGCTTGACGGCCTGGCCGGGGCCGGGGCCTTTGCGGGTGACGGGCGAGGGCCATCCTGGCTTTCCCATGGGCTGACGTCGCAGAGTCTCGTGGCTGCTGTGGGCTCCTGATGCTGCCGCATCCGTCAGACCGCCCGCGGTGAGGCTCAGCAAGGATGTTCCTGGGTCAAGAAGCCCTGTCGCTCCGTCGTTGAGAAGCACTCTCGGGTACTCGTCGATGGAGGCCTCGCTGATCGCGTCAAGGTAATCGGCTGGCCGAGAGTTGCCGGCGGCCACCACAACCACGAGTCCCAGTTCGCGGGCCAGTGCGTCCACCACTGATGCGCCACTCATCTGTCTCGGCGGCGAGAATGGTGAACGGCTGTCACCGATGGAGAGGTTGATGACGCGGGCACCCTGGTTCGCGCACCAGGTGATTGCCTCTCGGAGATCGTTCTCCCAGAGATCATCCATTGGGAACTCATTGTTGGCGTCCAGGACGCGAGCCGAGACAACACGGCAAATCGGCCGTAGAGGCAGGCCCTGTGCGATTGCGTCCTCAACGTTGCCGTGTAGCAGCAGTGAGGCGATCATGGTTCCGTGACCATGCTGGTCCTGATCCTCGTCTATGCCTGTACCGATCGCATCTGAGGCCAGCACGGCTGCGCCCATCAGCGGATGTCCAGATGCCACCCCCGAGTCAACGAGCCCCACTATGGCCGAACGAGCGTCAGGCGCCTGCACTTCGGGGAGATCTGCGGCAGACAGGCTGTAGAGCCTTGGCATCGGCAGGGCAGGTTGCGGAAGCACATCCATTCGAGCGATGGCGTCCAACTCAGCCACGTCCATGATCCGTGACGCGTGAACATAGGCACGCAACAGCACCAGTCCTGCGCTGTCGTCGATCAGCGTGTCTACAACCCTGCCCTCTGCTGCTTCGATTCCGGTCCTGGCCTCAGACAGCCACTCCTGGGCGCGGTCGCCTGTGCCTGGATGCCAGCACTCGACATCTGTCCGCAAGACATCGTTGGCGTGCTCGCGAATGGCTGACGCAAGTTCGGGGGTCACTCGATCCTGTGGAGAAAGGGGCCTCACGAGGTTGATGGCATCGAAGAACTGTGCATACGGCTCGGACTGTCTGCCTTCGGGGACTCCACCTGCGAGGGCTTTCAGGCGCTCCATGAAGGCATTCAGTTCTGGATCGTCGGCAAAGGCGACGACCAGGAGACCATCCGACGAGTCGACAACACGCAGTCCTGCTCTGCGGAACTCGTCGGCGTCGATGGAGGCTCCGAGTTCGAAGACCAGTATCAGGCGAGGATCCACCCCGAGCACCTGTGGCCGCTGCTGATGGCGCATTGTGATGTCGGCGATCGTCTCCCTGATCCGGCGGCCGTGTGCCGGGAGGTCGTCGTGACGGCGATCCCTGCCGCCGAAGCCCGATCTGGGACGTCTCTCGCCCGCTGGGATGGCGCGCCGAAGCCGGAGCAGTGGCAGGCCAGGAGGTGGCTCAGGATCTAGGCCAGGGAGTCGTGGATTATCTGACGTCTCGCCTCCCCGCGGCTGATCGCATACGCGACGTGCTCTGAGTTCACGCACCTGTCGAGTCGGCGAACCATGAGCCGGATGGCGTCGAGAGCCACCGCTTCCACCTCAGCCGCGCTGAAGTCCTCCATCGTCTTGGCAGCGTCGCAGATGTCAAAGTCGTGCCGTACCGACCTCAGCTTCAGTTTCAGGATCTCAAACCGGGCGGAGTGGTCTGGGGCTTCGATCTCGATGATCTCGTCGAACCGCCTCCAGACCGCCGAGTCGAGCAGGGCAGGGTGGTTCGACGTGGCCACGAAGAGCGAGTCGCCCCGGTGGTCGTCGACGACTTGCAGCATCGCGGCCACCACGCGGCGCAACTCGCCGTGGTCGGCTCGGTCCGAGCGCTCGCGCCCCAGCATGTCGAACTCGTCGAAGACTAGTACCCACGATCCCACGTCCAAGAAGCTGAAGATCTGCTCCAAGTTCCTCGCCGTCTCGCCCAGGTACGACGAGACCACGGTGGCGAGCTGCACCTTGGCGATGGGGAGCCCCAGCTGGCCCGCCACGGCCTCGGCGCTAGCCGACTTGCCGCAGCCGGGAGGCCCCACCAGCAGCAGGCTCGATCGCGGCGACACGCCGTGGGCCCGCAGCGCCGAACGCTGACGGAACTCGTCCACCAGCGAGTCGAAGACTTCGACGGCGGACTCGGACAGCACTAGGTCCTGGAATGACAGCCTCGGTTCCTCTAGCGCTATTAGCGGCAGGTCATCACGGGTCTTGGGCAGCGGGCGCAGCGACGACACCTGGAGCGGCCTGCGCGTCCGCCCTGGCTCCTCGAGTATCGCCTCCAGCTGCTCGGCCACGAGCTCGTGGCGCTTGCGTCTCTCGTCGTCGATGAGCTCCTTGGCGGCACGCTGGAACCCGGCGTCGTCGCCCCGCTGATGATTGCGGAGCAGGGCCTTCACCAAGTCGCTGCGCGCCACGGCTCGAACCTAGTAGGCAACTACGACACCGACCACACGCCGGTGAGAGTACAACTCTGCTGCCTCGCCACGGACCATCCCCCAGGGCGTGACTGGGCTGCCCACGAGAGGGGACTTCGGCTGCTGCCCCGAATGAGATGGGAGCACCTTCAGGGGTTGACCCGAGACTGGCGCGGCCTGGAGACCCCTCGTCCTGTTCGGTCGGCAGCGCAGCCCCCGGCGCGCAGCAACTCGGCCGGCGACACAGCCGCTGTGGACAGACCTCGTTCGGTCAGCGACATGGTGCGAAGCGCGAGCCGCTGGATTCGCAGGGCACCGGAATGCCGGGTGAGATGGTCCGACGGCGTGGCCGATCCGGTGAGGATGAACTGTCCAGCCTCGGCTCGGGCGTCGCAGGCCCCTCGGACTGCTGCCCAGAGCGGCGGGACGCGCTGCCATTCGTCGATGAGCCGAGGAGTGGCGCCACCGAGCGCGCGGGCTGTGCCCAGCGCCCGGGCGGCGTTCGTCTCAGCGATCCGGCTGCGGTAGCCCGCAGGCGTGAGGGTTGACGCCTGCCCATCCGTACCTATGCGGTCCTCCATCTCCGGGAATATACCAAATCAGGCTAATGTGATCTACCAAATCAGATAAGATCGATATACCGAATCTGATTGCATAGATCTGCCGATTCAGATTGTCGATCCGCGGCCTACTGGAAGGACACGAACACGATGTTGGGGGACCGCGCCAGCACCTGCTCCGGTGTGGCCACCGGGCTGTCCTCGTCGTAGAAGTTCTTCCACCCCCACCAGAAGCGGTCGGCGTCGGCCCGGCCGGTGAGCGAGTTCCAAGTGTTGTACTTGGCTGACAGGGATCCCTGGCCGTCCATGTGAATCATTACGGCCAGTTCCGGAGGCGTCTTGATCTGCTCGCGGTTGGTGATCATCGAGAACCGGAACTGGTGAACGATCAGCAGCTTCTGGGGGAGGGCCTCCTCCCTGACGATCCCGGCCAGCCAATCCACGACCTGGTTGACCTCCGCCGCGTCCACCGTGCCGATCTGCCTCAGGTGGACCTGGTCCGGCTTGAGCCTCCACTCCGGGTCGAGCGCGAGCCCGACGTGGGGCAGGCGCAGGAACTCCTCGTAGTGCTTGGCCTGCGACAAGAACGTCGATCTCCCCGGCTGCAGGTCCAACACCACGTACACGTCGTTGGCGGCCGCGACCTCGATCCAGGGCCTGATCACCTCGTGATCGGTCACGCTGGAATAGTCCCCGTCGGCGCCGGCTGAGGCGGAGGCGACGGTGGCGATGATCTCGAAGGCGGGCAGGACCGCTGAACCATCCGCCCCGTAGCCCTCGGCCATGGATCGAAGGCGCTCCACGGCCTCCTCCGGACCCTGCTCGCCCAGCACGCCGAGAACTCCTGTCGACGGATGGCCGTACGCAGCCACCAGGCGCCGGCCGGGGCCATCGTCGCCAGTCGCGAACAACGGTTGGTCACCACTAGGCAACTCCGCCCAGACGAGCAGTGGTTCTTCGGGCTCGGGCTCGGGTTGTGGTTCTTCGGGCTGTGGCTCGGGTTCCGGTTCGTGCTGTGGTTCGGGTTCGGGCGCCGGCTGGGGCTGTGGTTCCGGTTCGGGCTCGGGCTCGGGCTCGGGTTCTGCTTCCGTCTCGGGTTCGGGCTGTGGTTCGGGCTCGGGCTCGGGTTCTTCGGGCTGTGGTTCTTCCGGTTCGGGTTCGGGCTCGGGCTGTGGTTCTTCGGGCTCTGGTTCGGGTTGTGGTTCTTCGGGTTCAGGCTCCTCGATCAGTTCGACGCTCGAACCGGGATCCGCCGGCGGCAGCGGTTCTTCAACGGCCGGTGACGCGACGGTGGTGGTCGTTGCGGGGTCCTCGGCCGGCGCCTCCTGGACGGCAGGTTCGGTCGGCGGCGCCGAGGTGGACGGAGGAGGTGACGGGTCTGGGTCCGGCACAAGTTCGGCCGTGGTCCCGTCGATCGCCAGCCGCGCCGCCTCAGGCCCGGCTTCCGGCCCGGGTTCGGTCTCCTGGGCACCGGCATCTGCTGCGCTGGTCGTGGCAGTGGCGGGTTCGGGGGTCTCGATGCGCTCCCCAGTGAAGTGCGGTCTGTCCCCGCTGCGAACGGCACCGCCGGCACACGAGAAGGCCAGCATGGAGAGCGCTGCGCACACGCCGATGCAGGCCGCAGCGCGATGGGGAAGGGGAGGCCGTCTCGACATGGTCGCTCCCGAACCTAACCCTTCAGTGCGCCGCCGTGGCGTCAACCTCGAATGCGTCTTCGGATGTCAGGGCTCGACCGGTGCCGCCGCCTCCGGGCGGTGCGCCGTCGCGTCGAGCGCTGCGGCGTCCCTGGACGTCGAGCAGGGTCCGGGCTGCGGTCGATCGGTTGTCCCTCGCCGGCCCCGGTGAGCGGAGAGTCCGGCTGTCAGTCGATGCGTTCGACGATCATGCGGAGAGTCCGGCTGTCAGTCGATGCGTTCGACGATCATGCGGAGAGTCCGGCTGTCAGCCGATGCGTTCGACGATCATGGCCATGCCCTGGCCGCCGCCGACGCACATGGACTCCAGGCCGATGGTGTTGTCCGCGTCCTCGAGGCCGTTGAGCAGCGTGCACATGATGCGCGACCCGGTCATGCCGAAGGGATGGCCCAGCGCGATCGACC
>JAPPLH010000078.1 GCA_028819505.1 Acidimicrobiaceae bacterium | reverse complement strand
ACCGGCACGTCCACCGGCTCGCACACCGTGCCCCCGCTGTGGTGCAGCTGGGGCAGCGCGTAGGCGAGCTTCACCACGTTGCAGAAGTCCTCCAGCGTGGCGTAGCGGCGACCCTGGTCGAGATCCATGACGAACGGCGAGCCGTAGTTGGGGGCGAAGACGGTGGCGTCGCCCCCGACCCTCACGCTGCGGGCCGGGTTGCGGGCGTGCTGGGTGTAGACGGCCGGGGCGTTGTCCTGCACGATCTGGCGGCACATGCCGGGCGGGAACTTCACCAGCTCGCCGTCGATGTCGGCGCCGGCGGCCCGCCACAGTTCCAGGGCCTCAGGAAAGTCCTGGAAGGCGATGCCGACCTCGGACAGGATCGTCTCGGCGTTGTGCTCGATCAGCGCGAGGCCCTCGTCATCGACTATGTCGACCGGCGGCAGCCGGCGGACCAGGTACGGCGCCGTCTCGGTCGACGCGGCCCGCGCCGCCCTTCTCCCTGCCCGGCCGCCGCCGCGCCGCCGCGTCGTCTCGCTCATGTCGGCTCGTTCATTTTCTGGATGTCTCCGGATCGCGAATTCGGCGGTCGTCGATCGATGTTCAGGCCGCGGATCGTGGTCGGCGGCGCCGGCGGGAACCTTGGCCGGGATCGGCGGCGGCCGTCTCGGGAAGATCGATCACCTCGGCCAGATGCGGGGTGGGATCGGTCGCGTGGGGGAAGGCCATGGCTGCGACGAACAGCTCCTGGAAGCGGGGCTCAGTGGCCGTCTCGATCTTGATCACGGACCGCACCACCCGCTCGACCTCCAGGCGCTGCTCGCTCGACAGGAGCATGCGGACCGCGCCCACCCCCGAGGCGTTGCCGGCGGCCCGCACACCGCCCGCGGGCGTGTCGGGGACGAGGCCCAGCACCATCGCCCGCACCGGGTCGATATGGGCGCCGAAGGCCCCGGCCAGCCGTATGTCGGGCACCTCGCCTATGCCCGCGTGCTCGCGCAGCAAGTCGATGCCGGCCCGCAGGGCGGCTTTGGCCAGCTGGACGGCACGGACGTCGTTCTGGGTGATCGACAGCAGGATCGGCTCGGTCTGCAGCACGTAGCTGAAGGTGCGGCCGTCGGCCACGATGCGGGGCGACCGGCCCTGGTCCGACGAGATCACGCCGTGGCGATCGGTGATTCCGGCCAGGAACATCTCCGCGATCACCTCGATGATGCCCGAGCCGCACAAGCCCGAGACTTGGAGCCCGGCGCGGTCCAGCTCCTGGGCGAACCCGGGCTCGTCGGACCAGAGCTCGCAGCCGATGACCTTGAATCGGGGCTCCCAGGTGTCCGGATCGATCCGGATCCGCTCCACCGCGCCGGGGGTGGCCCTCTGGCCGCAGCTGATCTGGGCGCCCTCGAAGGCCGGGCCCGTCGGGCTGGACGCGGCCAACACCCGGTGCCCGTCGCCCAGCACAATCTCGGCGTTGGTGCCCACGTCCACCACCAGCATCGGCTTCTCGGTCCGGTGAGGTCCCTCGGCCAGGGTGGCCGCAGCCGCGTCGGCGCCGACATGCCCGGCGATGCACGGACCGATGTACAGAGCGGCGTTCGGCAGCCCGATCCCGACGTCGGTGGCGCGGCCCCGCACAGCCGCGGCGGCGGTGAGCGTGAACGGCGCCGCACCCAGCGGCGTGGGGTCCAAGCCCAGCACCAGGTGGTGCATGATCGGATTCCCCACAACCACAAGGTCGTGTACCCTGCTGCGGTCCGCACCGGCCAGCTCGCACAGCTCGCCCACCAGTTCGTCGATGGCGGTTCGCACCGCGGCGGTGAGCTCAACCTCGCCGCCGGGGTTCATCATCACGTAGGACACCCGGCTCATGAGGTCCTCGCCGAAGCGGATCTGCGGGTTCATCCGGCCCGAGGCCGCGGCCACCTCGCCGGAGGAGAGCTCGAGCAGGTACCCCGCGATGGTCGTCGACCCCACGTCGACCGCCACCCCCCAGGCCTCGTCGGAGTAGCCGGGGCGCACGTCGAGGACGGTGCGGCGGCCGTGAACCACCACCGTGACGGACCGGTCTCCGGCTGCTATGGCTGGGGAGAGCCCGACCAGGACCGGAACCGGGAACTCGAGATCGGCGAGCCCCCAGTCGGCGGCGAGGGCCTCGGCCACCAGGTCGACTTCGGAGGCCTCGAAACCGAGGACAACCTCGGGAAGCTCCACGTAGTGGAGGGTGACCACCGGATGGACGACCACCCCGGTGAGGTCGATCGACTTGCGCACCACCGGCCGGTGGACCTGGCTCTCCGGCGGGACGTCGACGACGGCGTCGGCCAGCACCACGGCCTGGCAGCCCAGGCGGAAGCCCTCGGCGATCGGTCGGCGCCCCCGGTAGCGCAACTCGGTCGGGCCGGGATCCGACAGGACGCCGGCCTCGGTGGCCGAGACCTGGCAGCGGCCGCAGAGGCCCCGGCCGCCGCACACCGAGTCGAGGTCCACCCCGCCGGCCCGGGCCGCGTCGAGGACGGTGGCCCCGGCCGCCGCCGGGGCGCGTATCCCCGACGGGTTGAACACCACGCTGCGCATGTCGGACATGTCGGGGTGTTCAGGCGCTTCGGCGGCGCCCGCCGCGCCGTCTCATGCCGACCGTGTCGGGGTCGCGGTGCTCGGCGATCCACGCGGCGCAGTCCCGGTCGTTCCCGGCCAGGACGTCGGCGGCCATCACCGCGTTCTTCACTTCGGGGTGCATGGGGTTCATGATCGCGGAGGTGAGCCCGGCGCCCATGGCCATGGACAGGAACGTCCCGGTGATCATGTGGCGGGCCGGCAAGCCGAAGCTGACATTGCTGGCGCCGCAGGTGGTGTTCACCCCCAGCTCGGTGCGCAGGCGCCGCACCAGCCGGAACACCTGCCGCCCGGCCGTGCCCATGGCGCCGATCGGCATCACCAGCGGGTCGACCACCACGTCGCAGGCCGGGATGCCGTGGTCGGCGGCCCGGTTGACGATCTTGCGAGCGACCTCGAAGCGCACGTCGGGGTCCTCGCTGATGCCCGTCTCGTCGTTGGAGATGGCCACCACCGCGGCGCTGTGGCGGGCCACCAGGGGCAGCACCCGCTCCAGCACCTCCTCCTCCCCGGTGACGGAGTTGATGAGCGGCTTGCCCTCGTACACCGCGATGCCGGCCTCGAGGGCCTCGATGATCGACGAGTCGATGGAGAGGGGCACGTCGGTCACGCTCTGGACGAGCTTGACGGCCTGGGCCAGGAGGGCAGGCTCGTCGGCGAGGGGGATCCCCGCATTCACGTCGAGCATGTGGGCGCCGGCCGCGGTCTGGGCCAGCGCGTCGGCCTCGACCCGGCTGAAGTCCCCGTTGCGCATCTCCTCGGCCAGCAGCCGCCGTCCGGTGGGGTTGATGCGCTCGCCGATCATCACGAACGGGCGGTCGAACCCGATGACCACCTCCCTGGCGGCCGAGCTGACGACGGTGTCGGTCACTGCGGATCTCCTTCGGAATCGATGCTGCGATCGGGATCCCAGCCGCCGGTCTTGACGAACTCGTCGAGCCGCTCCCGGGGGAACGCCTCCTCCAGGGAGGCCGCGGCCGCCATGGCGGCCTCCTCGGGATCGTCCGCGCCCGACGGGATCACAGACCGGCGCCACTCTCCGACGTACTGCGAGGCCTGGGTCTTGCCCGCCACCATGGCGGCCCGGTCGATGGCTCTCTGGAAGCGGCGGGGGAGGATGCGCTGGACCCGGTCGGCGCCGGAGCCGCCGTTGACCTGGGCGGGTATGTCGCGCCAGCTGATCAGCACCAGGCGCCCGTCGTCGTTGCGGCGCCTGCGCCCGCCCCGCCCCGCCGGGGGACTCATGCCGCCTCCGAGGCGCCCGCCGCGGCCAGCTCCACGATCCGGCCCTCGAGTCCGACGATGCCGGTGAGGATCCGCTCGCAGCGCAGGCCGAGACGGGCGGCGGCCTGCTCCGCGGCGCGGGCCAGGCGGTCGTCGTCGGCCTGAGCGAGGTGGACGACCCTGGTGTAGTTGCCGAAGTACGCCTCGAGGAGCTCCGGATGCTGCGAGATGCCCAGCCCGTCCATGACCAGGCGGTCGAAGTGCCGCACCAGGTAGTCGGTGAGGTAGAAGGTGCCCGGCTCGGTGTCCTGCAGGCCCGCGAAGGCGCCGGCGCCGGCGTAGAGCTCGTAGCAGTGGGCGCCGGGCAGCCGCTCCACCCCCTCCTCGGAGCACACCCGGTCGAGCAGCCCGCCGGTGCCGCAGTCCATGTAGCCCACGATGATCGTGGAGTAGGCGCCGCGAGCCTTGGCGGCCCGGACCCGCCGGCGGACGGCGTCGGGGATCCGCTCGGGGCGGTTGTGCAGTATCGCGGGCAGGCACTCCACCTCGAGGTGCAAGCCGGCGTTGAGGGCTGCTATGTCGCGCAGCTCGCGGACCAGCGCGCCACAGCCGACGACCAGAACCTTCGAGGGGTCCGGCGGGGCCTTCATCCGGCGGCCCTGCGGCCCGGTACGAGGCTTGCGAGGTCGATGACGCCGCCGACGGTGCCGGGTCCGTGAGCAGGGGTGTCGGTCATCCGGCTGAGCCCTCCGCATGTCGGTCTGTGGGTCCTCCACGACGGATCGCAGCCACTCGCCGGTTCCGTACTGTGGACCCGTCCCACGATACGGAACGGAACTGTAGCATGCGTGCGGCCGGCCGCGGCGGGGTCGCGCCGCAGGGTCTTGGGTCTTGACGTTGCCGCCGGGGCGTGGGAGGCTCCGACCGTGTTCCCTGTTGGGGTTCAGGGGCCGAGGGCGGTGATGGGTGCCACGGCCACGCCGTCGGTGCGTTCGTAGGCGAATCCGGTGGCGGTGATCACCACCAGCCGGCGGGGTGCGCCTGTGTCGGTTGGGTCGATCCGGTCGTCTCGGAGCTTGGTGAGCGAGGCCGCGGCGGCTTCGATGGCGGCCCGGCCCCCGAGCTTGATCTCGGCCGCGATCCATTCGCCGTTGCGTCGCCGGATGATCGTGTCGACCTCCAGGCCGGTGTTGTCTCGGTAGTGGCTGAGTTCCGCTCGCAGCGCCTGGCAGTAGACGCGCAGATCCCGCACGCACAGCGACTCGAACAGAAAGCCGAGCGTCTCAAGGTCCCCCAGCAGGCGCCCGGGGTCCGTGTCCAGGGCGGCGGCCGCCAGGGATGGGTCCACGAGTTGGCGTTTCGGCGCGCCCCGAAGCCGGGAGCGGGACCGCAGCTTCGGACTCCAGGCCGGCACGTCCTCGACGACGAACAGTCTCTGTAGCGCCGACAGGTAGGCAGCCGCGGTGCGGGGATCGATCCCGCGCTCGCCTCCGATGTCCGATGACAGGGTGCTCATGGCGGCCTCGGTGGAGACGTTGCGGGCCAGAGAGACCAGCAGACGGGCCACCGCGGCTGGGTCGCGCCGCACGCCGTCCACTGCGGACACTTCGCTTCGGGCGAGTTCGTGGAGGTAGTCGCCGATGAAGTCTTGGGCGTCGTCTGTGTCCATGGGGTGGCACAACGGCCAGCCGCCCCGGCAGATGGCGTCGGCCACATCGCCCAGATCCTGCGGTGGGGCCGGCGCTGAGCACTCGGCTCCGTCGAAGAGCGCCCGCAACGATACCTCGCCGGTGGACAGCCCCGACTCGAGCAGCGACAGAGGACGCATCTGCACCCGGGCCACGCGGCCAACCCCGGAGTGCTGCTTGACGCCGGGAGGGGGATCAGCGGAGCCGGTGAGCACGAACTGGCCTGGGGCGCCGCGGCGGTCGCACTCACGCCGGACCATGTCCCAGATGCCGTCCACGAGATGCCACTCGTCAATGAGTCGGGGCGTCGCTCCCTCCAGCAGGGCCAGCGATCCCGGCGAGGCCAGCTGCACCGACGCCATCGCTTCTTCGAGCAGTATCTCGCTGGAGGCGATCTGGCGGGCGGTGGTGGTCTTGCCGCACGCTCGCGGCCCCTCGATCAACACGGCGGGCGCCGACCGCAACCGGCGGCGCAGCTCCTCGTCGGCGATTCTGTCGAGATACTGAGCGCTCTGATGCGTTGGTGTCATGGGTTCTGTCCGCGTCGGGGGTCGGGTTCTGTGCCCGGACCCGAGAGACACATCCCACCCTACACTCTGATGTCATGATTGCAACATGACAATGCTAAGACAGCAATATC
This sequence comes from Acidimicrobiaceae bacterium, assembly GCA_028819505.1. Classification (GTDB taxonomy): domain Bacteria; phylum Actinomycetota; class Acidimicrobiia; order Acidimicrobiales; family Aldehydirespiratoraceae; genus Aldehydirespirator. The sequence goes on along the minus strand of JAPPLH010000078.1, from coordinate 337 downwards.
ACAATGGGAGACATACAACAATCCCAATGCAGGTCTTGCAACGGTCTCAATGCTGGTTCTGCAAGTGTCTTCCACGCTCTCCGCCCACGCGGCCGGTCCGGGGGAGACAGTTGCCACCAGGCCGATGGCGGTCCATGATCGTGTGCCCGGGGTGTGGTCTCCGGTGCTGCGGCCGGCTGCGGCGGGTCGCGGTTGTGGGGTCGGGGACGGCGGGCGAGTCGAGGCCGGCCTCGGCTTGGTGATCAACCTTCGAACACTTGCTTCTCTGCGGTGCTCTGGCGGGAGAAGTACCGCCGATCGGCTGGAGCGACAAACGCCCCCCGGTCTGCACCCTCGT
>JAPPLH010000085.1 GCA_028819505.1 Acidimicrobiaceae bacterium | reverse complement strand
CACCCCCGACTACGACCGGGTGACGGTGCTCGACGGCCCCGACCACGAATCGCCGCACGTCACGGTGTCACCGGGCAGCCGCCAGAGGCACATATACGCGGGGGAGCCGTTCATATTCTACCTCTCCGCCGACCACGCCGCCAAGGCCGACACTGTCGTCACCTACGAACTGACCGGCGGCGGAGGCGTTGTGGCCGCCGCCGACCTCGGCGCACAGCAGACCGTGCTGCCCGCGGGGGCCAGGGGCCACTACATCACGGTGCCCACCCTGAGCACCAACAGCGGCCAGGACCGCACCGTCACCGTGCGCCTCGCCCGCGGCGACTACACCAGGGAGCACTACACCCGCAACGCCCTCCAACCCGACACGGCCACATGGGGCACCCACATCGCCACAAGGACCGTGCGCGACCAGACCCCGTGGCCCCGGCCCGTAGCCCAGATCGCCTCCACCGGCGACATCACCGAAGGCGAGAGCGCGACGTTCACCGTCACCCTGGACCGCGCGCTCACCTTGCGACATGAAGTATTGGCAGCCTCTAGGGCGATCGGCACCACCGCCACCAGCGGTGCGTACACAATCAGCGACGACTTCGGGGATCTCCTCCCATTCTATTTCCAGCCCGGCCAGACCCAATCGAGCCGCACCGTGTCCACCGTCGACGACAGCACAGGCGAACCCGCCGGCGCCATCACACTGCGCATCATACCTCTCGGCCATACCTACCTCCTCGGCGCGTCCGTCGAGACCACCGTGATCGTCAAAGACAACGACGAAAGCCCGCCCGAGGTGAGCATCACCGCCGACAAGAACGGCATCGGCGAAGGCGAAGACGCCACCTTCACCGTCTCCGCCACCCCAGCACCGACAGCAGACCTCGACGTCGGCGTGACCGTCGCCCAGAGCGGCGACTTCGGCGCGGCAACCGGCCAGCAGACCGTCACGATCAGCGGCGGTGCCACTAGCGCCGCGCTCACGGTGCCTACCACCGACGACAGTGCCGTCGAATCCGACGGGTCGGTCACCGCCAGCATCGACGCTGACAGCGCCTACACGATCGCAGCATCGCAGGGCGAAGCCACGGTGACCGTGTGGGATGAGGACGGCATCCCAGCAGGCCACACCGTGGATCCGGAGGTGATTGAGCAGATCAAATTGAAACTCTGGCCGACTTCCATTCAGCTGCGGGTGCTGGTCGCCTTGACCTCCCTCCGAGAAACCAGCTTGACAGGTCCCCCCATGACCCTCGGCGAGTGGCTGGAGGAGGTGTCTGCCGATCCCATGTGGACGATGGTCGCCGAAGAGTTCAAGGCAATCCAGGCGGCGCACATCGCGCGGCGCAACCAGCCGCCGCCGGCCATCCCCGAGGTCAGCGTCACAGCCGGCAAAGGAGTCTCCGAAGGCGACGATGCCAGCTTCGCCATCAGCGTCGACCCGGCCCCGTCGTCGGACCTGACCGTCAGCTACACGGTGTCGCAAACAGGCGACTACCGCTCCACTGCGGGCACCTCGTTCACGGCGACCGTCCCGACCTCGGGCGTCGTCGCTGTCCACATCCCGACTGCCGACGACCAGACCCACAAGCCCGACGGATCGATCACCGTCACAATGGCGCCGAGCAGCAGCTACACCGTCTCTGCGACACGAGGCGAAGCCACGGTGTCGGTCGCCGACAACACTGTCCCCGAGATCAGTGTCACCGCCGGCAGCGGAGTGACCGAGGGCGGCTTCGCTGAATTCACCATCAGGGCGAACCCGGCCCCGGACGGCCCCATTTGGGTGGATCTCGACGAGAGAGAGCAGGGCAACTACCTGAAGTACAAGGTAGGAGATACGTTTGTCAGAATCCCGGCCTCGGGCGTCCTGGTCCGACGCTACCCCACCATCGACGACCAGACCGACGAACCCGACGGGTCGGTCACGTTGACGCTGCTCACATCCGACAACAGCGACTTGAGGTACACGGTCTCGGCGACCCAGAGCGCGGCGACGGTGAAGATAGCCGACAACGACGACGCGACCAAGCCGGTGGTCGCCATAACCAGCGCAGACGGCGGCACCGAGGGAGACAGCGTCACGTTCACGCTCACCGCCAGCCCCGCGCCGGCGGCGGACCTCGCCGTGAGCGTCACGGCGACGACGGCTGGCGACTTCGGCTACGGCGCGCTGCCCAGCAGCGTCACGATCCCGACCGGTGGCAGCGCGACAGTGACGATCACCACCACCGACGACGAGATCGACGAGGCCGACGGTTCGGTCACGCTCACTGTCGACGCCGGCGGCGGCTACACGGTCGGGGCGCCGTCGTCGGAGACGGTGACTGTCGCCGACGACGACGAGCCGGTCGAGGAGTCGGTGGGCCAGACGGTCGTCGAGGAGCAGTCGGGCCACACCGTCGATCCGGATGTGATTGCGAGGGTCGAGGCGCTGGCAGCGCAGACGCAGCACGGGTCGGCGCACGTCAACCGCTGGCAGCGCGCGCTGGCTGGGCTGGGCGCGCTCGACGCGGCGACGGTGTCGGGCGGCGCGATGACCGCCGCGCAAGCCCAGCAGATGGCGGACACCCACAGCAGCCCCGTCTGGGACGAGGTGGTGACCGAGTTGACCGCGCTCGAGGCGTCGGCGCCGCCTCCGCCTCCTCCGCCTCCGCCTCCGCCTCCTCCGCCTCCGCCTCCTCCGCCTCCGCCTCCGCCTCCGCCGCCGCCTCCTCCTCCGCCTCCTACGCCTGAGGTGAGCATCTCCGGCGTTTCGGGCGGCACTGAGGGAGACAGCGTCCGTTTCGTGTTCACGGCCGTTCCGTCGCCCGCCGCGGACCTGCCGGTCAGCGTGACGGTCAGCGTCGTCGGCGACTTCGGCGTCAGCGCCGGTTCGCGCACCGTCACAGTCCCCGCCTCCGGCAGCGCCACGCTGACGATCGCGACTACCGATGACGAGGCCGACGAGTCCGACGGTTCGATCACGGCGACGCTCGCCTCCGGCAGCGGCTACACGATCGGCTCGATCAACACGCGGACCGCCGCCGTCGCCGACGACGACGAACCGCCAGTCCCGGATCCGGTCGTGAGCATCAGCGGCGGCGCCAGTGTCGCCGAGGGCGGCTCAGCGAGTTTCACGGTGTCGGCCGACCCTCCGCCGTCGGCGGACCTCGACGTGGTCGTCACGGTCTCACAAAGAGGCGATTTCGGCGCCGCGGCCGGGCGGCGCACGGTGCGGATCGCGTCGGGTTCCAGCACTGCGACGTTCACGGTCGATACCACAGATGATGGGACCGACGAGCCCGACGGCGCCGTCACGGTCACGCTGGTCGACGGCAGCGACTACGATCTCGGCACGTCGAGGACGGCCACGGCGACAGTGTCGGACAACGACGATCCGCCGGTCGTGGTCGAGCGGGATCAGCCCGACGACACTCCGCTGGCTGCCTGCAGCGGACGTCCCGCGCTGTTGATCAGCGATCCCGCCGCCAGCCGCTCAGACGCATCGGTCGACTTCGAGGTCAGCCTCAGCTGCATCCCCAGCAGCAACCCGACGATCATGCTCACGCCCGTGCGAGACGGCTGGATCGACGGCCACGTATTCGTGGCGCTGACCAGCCGGGAGCCCTCAGCCACCGTCACCGTGACCATCGGCAGCGAGGACCAGCTCGGTCTGGCCCTCGCCTGGCAACGCGGCCTCGCCAACAGCCAAGCCCAAGGCGACGTCGTGTACAGCGACTAGCGGCGTGTCGCGGCTTTGGTTGAGCGAACTGCCAAGTCTCCGACCTCGCGCTACGGACTACAGGGTTCCGCAATCGTACTCACGACATGCCACTAGTGTCCTGAGTTGTGAATTCGCTGCACGTATCGCATGCATATGTCGCCGCCGGATTTGTCGGTGCGGTCTTGCGGATTGAGCGCGCAAGACCAGCCCGAGATTCCCGCGGAGGCCTGAACAAGCCGCATGCAACTTGCGACTCGGGACAATAGCAGAGGCTGTTGCATCGAACCCTTCCTGCCATGAGGCGGACCCTCCGCCGGATCCCGGCAACGGGAGCGATGGCAGCCGCCGCGCTGTGGGTGTCGGCGGACGTCGCAGCCGCGCACGGCGTGGGCGGCCGCCTGGACCTGCCGGTGCCGCTGTGGCAACTCGCATGGGCCGCGTCGTTCGCGGTGGCCGCCTCCTTCGTGGCCCTCGGCATGTTCTGGGACACGCCGAAGTTCCGGGCCGCCGCGGCCGGGCGGGTCCTCCCCGGGCCGTTCCAGGCCGCCTGCCGGGTGCAAGCGACGGTGGTCCGGACGCTCGGCCTGCTCGCTCTTGCCGTGCTGCTCTACGCGGGGCTGGCCGGCAACACCAACCCGTCGGTGAACATCGCGCCGGTCGCGGTCTACATCATCTTCTGGGTGGGGCTCCAGGTGGTGTCGGTGCTGGTGGGCGACGTGTGGCTGCACCTGAGCCCGTTCACCACCATCGCCGACGGATCGGCCCGGGCATGGGCCCGCCTCCGCAGCCGGCCCCAAGAGGCCGAGCGGGCGGACGGCAGTCCTGCCGGTGGGATCAGCGGGAATTCAGCGAGGCCCCCGGGCCCAGCGGCCCGTGAGCGGAGCGAACAAGAGCGGGAGGCACGGCCCCAGCGGCCCGTGAGCGCAGCGAACAAGAGCCGGGATCACAGCGACTGCGAGCGGGGCGCGGGGAACCACTGGTGGGCCACCGCCTCAGTTTTCGGCTTCGTCTGGCTCGAGCTCGCCTTCCACGACAGCACCGGCATCCGGGTGCTCGGCGCGTGCCTGGCCGCCTACACGGTCGCGTTGCTGGCTGGCGCGGCGGCATTCGGCCGCGGCTGGCTGCGCGACGCCGAGGGGTTCGGCGTGCTGTTCACCAAACTGTCGGCCATGGCGCCGCTCCACCGCGAAGGCGGCGCCCTGAGACTGCGGGCGCCGCTGGCCGGCCTGGCCGCCCTCCCCGTCAAGCGGGGCTCGGTGGCGTTCATCCTGGTGGTGCTCGGCTCCACCACCTTCGACGGCTTCACCCGCAGCTCGGTATGGCTCGACGTGGCCGCCCAGCGCACCGGCTGGGAACTGACCGCGGTCAACACCGTCGGGCTGGTGTTCGTGATCTTCGCGGTGTTCGTGCTCTACCGGGCCGCCATCGCGGGCATGGCCGCCATCACCGGCGACACAGAGAGGGAACTGGCCGACGCCTTCGCACCCTCGCTGATGCCGATCGCCGCGGCCTACACCGTCGCCCACTACTTCAGCTACCTGCTGTGGGAGGGCCGGCAGATCATCGCCCACATCTCCGATCCCTTCGGCCGGGGATGGGACCTCTTCGGCACGGCCACCTACCTGGTGGACTACACCGCCATCTCCACCGACACCATCGCCTGGACGCAGACCGCGGCCATCGCTGCGGGCCACGTCCTGGCCGTGGCGGTGGCCCACGACCGGGCCGTGGAGCGCTGGCCCCGCCGGCTGGCGATGCGCTCGCAGTACCCGATGCTTGCGGTGATGATCTGCTACACCGTCATCGGCCTGCTCCTGCTGCTGGGAGCGTGATCGCGCCGCTTGCCACCACGGTCATAATGCAGACATGAGAGAGCCGGAGACTGACCTCCGGCTCTCCGTCGAAGCTTGGGGGCAAGCAGGCTGCTCACGAACTTCGGATGGGGGTGGCATGGTGCTGCGACCGGCTCTGAACTGACTCGCAGGTTTCGAGTCCCCCCACCTCCACGCACCAACGTGCCACCGATGCTCGCAAATGAGCAACCGGCTGTCGCGGGGCGGGGATGCGTCGGGGGTGAGTGAGGGGCGCGTAGCATCGGGGGCAGTGGCACCCGACGTCCTGCAGGCTCCGCTCGTTCTCGAGTATCCGTTCACCCGCTCGACAGGACCGGTGATCGGCGCGTTCCTCACCGGGCTGCGAGACGGCGTGATCTGCGGCATCCGCCGCTCCGACGGGACCGTGCTGTGCCCCCCGCAGGAGTACGACCCGCTCACCGCCGAACCGCTCACCGAACTGGTGGAGGTGGGACAGGCCGGGGAGGTCCTCACCTGGGCCTGGAACGGCGACCCCCGCCCCATGCAGCCGTTCGACCGGCCGTTCGCGTGGGCCCTGATACGTCTCGACGGCGCCGACACCTCGATGCTGCACGCCGTGTTCGCCGTCGGCGCGGCCGAGATGTCGACCGGCATGAGGGTTCGAGCCGTGTGGCGCGCCGAACGTGAGGGCCACATCGCCGACATAGCCGGCTTCGAGCCGATCCCACCCGGCCTCGCTCAGGCGGTCCGCCCAGCTCACGGCCACGTCGTCGACATAGCCGGCTTCGAGCCGATCCCACCCGGCCTCGCTCAGGCGGTCCGCCCAGTTCACGGGCACATCGCCGACATGGCCGGCTTCGAGCCGATCCCACCCGGCGAGGTCCAGTGAGCCCGGACTCAGCCGCGGCCCGCGATCCGCTGGCAGCGCCGGCCGCCCTGTCCGCGCCGGTGACGTTGCCCGGTGCGCTGGCCGGTGCCGAACCGGTGGAGAGCGTGTGCACGCCCATCCGGATGACCTACACGTACACGCCGGGACGGGCGCTGTCGAGATACCTGCGGGCCATGGCCGGCAAGCGGATCCTCGGGGAGCGCTGCGGCGCCACCGGCCAGGTGTTCGTTCCGCCCCGGGGAGTGAGCCCCCTGGCCGGCGCGGCCACCAGCGAAGCCGTCGAGCTGGCCGACACCGGCTACGTCGAGTCCTTCAACATCACCCGGGTCCCCATAGAGCGGCGCCCCGACCTCGAGCCACCCTACTGCAGCGCCTGGATCGTCCTCGACGGTGCGTCGGTGGGGTTCCTGGGCCTCGTCATCGACATCGCGCCGGAGGAGGTCCGCATCGGCATGCGAGTGCGGGCCGTGTGGAAGCCCGACGAGGAGCTCGAGACCTCCGCGGCCAACATCCTCGGCTGGGCGCCCACCGGCGAGCCCGACGAGGTCATCACCGACTACGAGCGGATCGGCCGCGTCGAGGCGAGCGACCGATGATCGACGTCCGGGTCGACGTTCGGGAATCATGGCCGGGGTGAACGCCACCATGATCGACGTTCGGGAATCATGGCCGGGGTGAACGCCACCATGATCGACACTTCGAGATTCGCGGTCGAGGCCGCGCCGGCATGATCGACGTCGCCGTCGTGGCTTTCGCGCAGCGCCAGGAGGCGGCCATCTCCGGCGAATCCGAGGTGGAGTTCATGGTCCCGCTGATGGAGCAGGCCAAGGCGTCCGTCGGCTTGACCCAGTCCGACATGGGGTTCACCTGCTCGGGCTCCTCGGACTTCCTGGCCGGGCAGGCGTTCTCGTTCGTGATGACCATCGACGGGACCGGTCCGGTGCCGCCCATCAGCGAGAGCCACGTCGAGCAGGACGGTGCCTGGGCGCTCTACGAGGCCTGGGTGAAGATCCAGTGCGGCGGCATCGACACCGCCTTCGTGTACGGCTACGGCAAGTCCTCGCCGGGATCGGTGCGCGACGTGCTGGCCACCCAGATGGACCCCTACTACGTGTGCCCGCTGTGGCCCGACTCGTACGCGATCGAGGCCCTGGCGGCACGGCTCATGCTGGAGGGCGGCCATGTCAGCGAGAACCGCCTGGCCGAGATCGCAGCCCGCAGCCGGGCCGGCGCGGCCTCCAATCCCCACGCGGTCAGATCCGAGCCCAAGTCGGTGGCCGAGATCCTGGCCGAGGACTATGCGATCGACCCGCTGCGGCCCTCCGACCTCCCGGCAGAGGCCGACGGCGGCTGCGCGGTGGTGCTCGCGGCCGGGGACCGGGCCCGGGAGCTGTGCGAGCGCCCGGCATGGATCCGGGGCATCGACCATCGCAGCGACGCCCACACCCTCGGCGTGCGGGACCTCACGTCGTCGGCCTCGGCTCGGCTGGCCGCTCACCACGCGGGCGCGGCCGGCGACAAGATCGACCTGGCCGAGCTGCACGGCCCCTTCACCACCTCCGAGCACCTGCTGATCGACGCTCTCGGCCTCAACGAGGACAGCACCGCCGTCAACCCGTCGGGGGGCGCGCTGGCGGCGAACACCATGATGGCGTCGGGCCTCATCCGCATCGGCGAGGCCGCGTCGCGGATCTGGCGGGGCGACGGCGACCGGGCCGTGGCCCACGCCGCATCGGGCCCGTGCCTGCAGCAGAACATGGTGTGCGTTCTGGAGGGCGACTGACATGGCCAGGCGAATTGGCAGCGTTTTGCACGGTATGCGTGCATTCTGCTGCCAGTTCGCGGGCGCAGCCTCGGTCACGGCCGAATTGGCAGCGTTTTGCACGGTATGCGTGCATTCTGCTGCCAGTTCGCGGGCGCAGCCTCGGTCACGGCCGAATTGGCAGCGTTTTGCACGGTATGCGTGCATTCTGCTGCCAGTTCGCGGGACGGCCGCGTGCGGGAGGGTGACTGATCGTGGCCGCTGAACGCACCGCGGTCATCGGGGTCGGCCAGACCAAGTACGCCGCGGCCCGCCGCGACGTGTCCATGGCCGGGCTGCTGCGCGAGGCCGCCTACCGGGCGCTGGAGATGGCCGGCAAGACCTGGAGCGACATCGACGCCGTGATCATCGGCAAGGCGCCCGACTTCTTCGAGGGCGTGATGATGCCCGAGATCTATCTCGCCGAGGCGCTGGGGGCGGTGGGCAAGCCGATCATGCGGGTCCACACCGCGGGCTCGGTCGGGGGCTCGACCGCCTGCGTGGCAGCGTCGATGGTGCAGAGCCGCGTCCACCGCTGCGTGCTCACCATCGGCTGGGAGAAGCAGTCGGAGTCCAACGCCATGTGGGCCCTGTCGCTCCCGCAGCCCTTCGCCACGTCGGTCAACGCCGGGGCGGGCGGCTACTTCTCGCCGATAATCCGCCGCTACATGATGATGACCGGCGCCCCCGAGTTGATCGGCTGCATGGTGGCCCACAAGGACCGCCGCCAGGCCCTGCTCAACCCGTACGCCCACCTCCACCAGCACGACCTCACCTTCGAGCAGGTCGTGGACTCGCCGATGCTGTGGGACCCGATCCGCTACTCCGAGACCTGCCCCTCCTCCGACGGCGCCTGCGCCATGGTCCTCGTCGACGAGGCGGGCGGCGACCGCCATGCCGGGCCGGTCGCCTGGGTGCACGGCACGGCCATGCGCAGCGAGAGCAACAGCTACGGCGGCCGCAACATGGTGTCGCCGGCCGCGTCGGAGCAGTGCGCCGACGACGTGTTCGCGCAGGCCGGCATCGTCGACCGGCGGTCCGGGATCGACGCCGTCGAGATGTACGTGCCGTTCTCGTGGTACGAGCCGATGTGGCTGGAGAGCCTTGGGTTCGCGTCCACCGGCGAGGGCTGGCGCATGGTGGAGTCCGGGGCGACCGGGCTCGACGGCGGCGACCTGCCGGTCAACTGCTCCGGCGGGGTGCTGTCGAGCAACCCGATCGGGGCGTCCGGCATGATCCGGTTCGCCGAGGCGGCACTTCAGGTGATGGGCGCGGCCGGTGAGCACCAGGTGGACGGCGCCCGCCGGGCGGTGGGCCATGCCTACGGCGGCGGGGCCCAGTACTTCGCCATGTGGATCGTCGGCGCCGGCAAGTTGTAGAGGCCGAGCGGGAGGGCGACGAATCGTGATGGTCGTGGCGGGACGCTCAGCGAGGCCGTGGTCCGAGCGGCCCGTGAGCGCAGCGAACAGGAGCGGGGAAGGCAGCGCCGCACCGCGGGCGGCCTCGCCTGAGCCCCCGGCTTCGTAGTTCCCGATGGGCGCGCCGGACACTCTTGGCAGCGCCCGCAGAATTGTTGCGCACAGATTGCGGAAATATTGCCTTTTCGTTACGATATTCGGGGTGCGTAGGCTGCGGCGCCTCTCCGGCGCGCTGCTGCTGATCGGGTCGGCGGCAGCGCTGATGGCGGCCGCCGCGCTGGCACAGGACGACGAGCGGATCGAGGATCTCCGCCAGCAGCGGGAGCAGCTGGCCCGCGACGCCGCCGACGCGGCCAGCCAGATTGATGCGCTCGTAGCGGACGACGAGGCCCTGATCGACGCGCTCCGGGAACTGGACGACTTCGTCGACCTCCAGTACACCCGGATCGAGGCGGCCGAGTCGGCCATCGTGGCCGCGGAAGCCGAGGCGGCCGCGGCCCGGGCCGAGGCCGAATGGTATGTCGACGAGATCGAGACCATCCGGGAGCGCCTGCGGCAGCGGGCCATCCAGGCCTACGTGCAGCCGCCCGTCGACGTCGTCGAGCAGTTCTCGACCAGCCTCAACGAGAGCGCGGTGAAGCTGTTCCTGCTCGACCTGGCCATAGGCAGCGAACTGGAGATCACCGACGAGCTGCGGACCGCAGAGGCCCAGCTCGAGGTGGTGCGCCGGCGGGCCCTCGACCGGGCCGAGGCCGCCGACGAGGAGCGGCAGGCCCAGCAGCAGCGGCTCGCCGACCTCCAGGACGCCCGTGCCGCGGCGACGGAGCTGCGTCTGGAGATCCAGTCCCGCATCGAGGAATGGAATCTCGTGTCGGCCGACATCGAGCGGTCCGACACGGAGATGGAGCAGGAGATCTTCCGCATCGAGGAGGAGATCCGGCGCAGAGAGGAGGAGCGGCGCCGCCAGGAGGAGGAGGCCCGCCGCCGCGCCATCGAGGAGGAGCGGCGCCGCCACGAGGCCGAGCACGGCCCCTTCGAGCTGGTGGCCTGGCCCGCGGACGGGGAGAAGACGTCGGGATTCGGGCCGCGGGTCCACCCCATCTTCGGGACGGTGCGCCAGCACAACGGGATCGACCTCGGCGGCGACACCGGGGACCGGGTCAGGGCGGCCCGCTCCGGCGAGGTGATCCTGGCCGGACAGCGCGGCGGCTTCGGCAACACCATCGTCATCTACCACGGGCTCGGGTACAGCACGCTATACGCCCACCTCAGCCGCATCGAGGTGTCCGAGGGCCAGAACGTGCAGAGCGGCGACCGCATCGGCGCGATCGGCTCCACCGGATGGTCCACCGGCCCCCACCTGCACTTCGAACTGCGCATCGACGGCAAGGCCGTGGACCCCACGCCGTACTTGCCATGAACGGGTCGGGCATGGCCGGCGCGCCGCGCCCGGGTGGGCGCGCCCGGCGGGCTGTGGCCCTGCGGATCCGGAGGGCGGCGTCGTGAAGCGTCGATCATGGGCGCTGCTGGTGGCGGGCGACCAACACGGCGAGGCCCCCGCGTTGGGATCTCCCGACCACGTCATCGCGGCCGACGGAGGGCTGGACGCGGCCCGGCGCTGGCGACTGCGCGTCGATGCGGTGGTGGGCGACTTGGACTCGGCCAGCGAGGCCGCGCTGGATTGGGCCAAGCGCGGCGGCGCAGTCGTGGAGTCGCATCCCGCCGACAAGGACGCGACCGATCTCGAACTGGCCATGGCCGCGGCGCTGCGGCAAGTCGAGGCGGTGCATGTGCTGCTGCCCGCCGGGGGGCGGCTCGACCAGGCGATTGCCAGCCTGGTGGTGCTGGCCTCGCCGCGCTGGGCCGCGCTTGAGGTGTCGGCCACAGTGGGAGAGGCCCATGTGACCGTGGTGCGGGGCCTGCGCCGCCTGCGCGGCGAGGTGGGAGAGGTCGTGTCGCTGCTGGCCGTGGGCGGCCCGGCGCTGGTGGCGTCCACGTCCGGTCTGCTGTACCCGCTGGCTGAGGAGGCGCTGAGCCCGACCTCCGGACGAGGCACGTCCAACGTGATCGTGGCCGAGCCGCCGACGGTGGACGTGGTGGAGGGCGTCCTGCTCGCCATCAGGCCGGCCGGCGCGGTCGCCGGATCCGGCCTGGCCGTGCTCTAGCCGCGACGGATCGGACGACTACTTCCCCGTCGTGCGGGCCGAGGTCGCCGGATCCGGCCTGGCCGTGCTCTAGCCGCGACCCGTCCCGTGCCTGTTCGCCGCGGCCTGAGGGCCGCTCGGACGGGTCTCCCGCGCTTGTCGTCTGCATTCACAGCCGCTCGGGTCCGGGGCGTCGCATGGTTCCGCCCCGGCCGCCCGGATAGGAGCGGATCCCAGCCTGTGAGTAGTCTCCCCGTGGTGGGCTTCGACATGACGGCGCTGCTCAGGGCGGGGCTAGCCGACGGGCAAGCCGAATGGGCGGGGGATCCGCCTTTCAACTTCGTCGGCGGCCACAACGACCCCGCCAGCGTGCCCTTCGGCGGCTTCGCGGAGGCCGCCGCCACCGCCCTGGCCCGCCACGGCCAGGACTTGGCCAAGTACAACCTGGGAGGGAGCCCTCAGGGGCACCTGCCGCTGCGCGAGTTCATCGGCGAGGCCCTGGCCCGCAGGGCACACATGCCCACCGGCGCATCGGAAGTCCTGGTCACCTCAGGCTCGCTGCAAGCCCTCGACCTGGTGAACGCCGGGCTGCTCGCGCCCGGCGACCCGGTAATCGTCGAGAAGGCCACCTACGCCGGCACTTTGAGCCGTCTCGCCGCCCTGCGAGCCGATGTACACGGCGTCGAACTCGACTCCGACGGCATGCGCGTCGATCATCTCAACGACGTGCTGGAGTCGCTGAGGCGCCAGGGCCGGCGGCCGAAGTTCATCTACACGATCCCGACAGTGCAGAACCCGACAGGCACGGTGATGCCGGTGGCGCGCCGGCGCGAACTGCTGGAGACAGCTCGCCGCTACGAGGTCGCCATCTTCGAGGACGACTGCTACGCCGACCTGGTCTTCAACGGGGAACGGCCGCCGACGATCCGCTCACTGGACTCGGGCGGCGGCCAGGTCGTGTACTGCGGATCATTCTCCAAGACGCTCGCCCCCGCACTACGGCTGGGCTACATCGTGGCCGACTGGCCGGTGATGAGCCGGCTGCTGGCGCTCAAGACCGACGCGGGGTCGGGAGCGCTGGAACAGATCACAGTGGCCGAGTACGCCGCGGCCCACTTCGACGACCACGTCGACGCCCTCACCGCGGTGCTGAGCAAGAAGTGCGACGCGATCTGCGGCGCTCTGCGGGACAGCTTCGGGGAGCTCGCCCGCTTCGAGGAGCCCCGGGGCGGGATCTTCGTGTGGGTGGCGCTGCCCGACGGCACCGACACCGACCGCTTGGTGGCACCGGCGGCGGCGCGTGGCGTCGAGTTCAATCCGGGATCGGGATGGTGCACCGATCCTGACTACGGAGCGAGCCGGATGCGTCTCTGCTTCGGTCATCTTCCCCCCGACGACATTGCGGCAGGTATCGCCGCTCTGGCAGAAGTAGTGAGAGCCAGCTTGAGCTGACAGGTCGGAGCGGGCAGATGATCGGGTGGCGTGGCGAACATCGGCGAAGGCTCCTCCCAGCCGTGCTTGCTGCCGCCATGATCGCAGGGACTGTCTTCGGTGCTACCTCCGGCGCCGGCGCCGCGAGCACTCTGGGATCCGCAACTGTGAGTGAATCGACCCAGCGGCTGGTCCGGGAGTTCTCCAAGGTGACGCGGTGCGGATCGCCCCCAACTCGATGTGCCTGACCGTGCTGCTCGACGACCAGGTGATCGTCGACGACCAGAGCGACTCCGCCCTGGTGCCGGCGTCGCTCATGAAGATCGTCACCGCGGCGGCCGCTCTGGACGTGCTCGGACCCGACGCGACCTACAGCACAGAGGTGTTCGTCCGCTCCGACGCCCTCTACTTGGCTGCCGACGGCACCCTGGTTGGCGACGTGTACCTGGTCGGCGGGGGAGACCCCGTGCTGAACACGCCTCGCTTTGGCAACCGCATCCCCGATCCGGTCGCCTACACCGACGTGACCGAGCTGGCCGACCGTGTCCGCCAGAGCCTGGCCAGCAAGGGGATCAGGCGGATACAGGGCCGGATAGTGGGCGACGACTCCCGGTACCTCGACCGGGTGCGCGACTACTACCAGGAGTTCCTGCCCCACGGTGACGATCCCGTGTGGCGATATTCCGACGACACCGTCAACTTCGTGGGCCCGCTGTCGGGCCTGCTGATCAACGACGGCTACGTTTCCTATACTTGGAAGACGGGGATCCTGGATCGCCTCGAGTACGTGAGAACGGTCGCCCCCACCCGCCACGCCGCCTCGCTGTTCGACGACCTGCTGGAGACGCGAGGTCTCGTGATCACCCGCCGTCCGCAGGCCGGCACGTCCCCGCCGCGTTCTCAGCTGACCTCGCTGGCCAGTATCGAGTCCCCCGACGTAACCGAGATCGTGGCCCGCATGCTGACCCGCTCCGACAACACCATCGCCGAGATGCTGCTGAAGGAGATCGGCTACCGAACTCTGGGGTCGGCACGGGCAATAGCAGTCGAGGTGGTCGAGGGGGTCATGAAGCAGACGCTCGGGCCTCTCGCAGCCGGCATCGAGATCGCCGACGGTTCCGGTCTTTCTCGGTATAACCGCCTCACCTGCGCGGCCGTAGCCGAACTCCTGCGGCAGGCCGGCCCGCACTCCCCACTGGTGGCCGGGCTGGCGGTAGCCGGCCGGAGCGGCACGCTCAAGACCTGCGGGCCCGCGACATGGCCACCGATCGCGGGCAGCCCCAACGCCGTCTACGCCAAGACGGGCACTGCCCACCTGTCGTACTCGCTGGCTGGATTGGCTCAGGCACCCAACGGCGAGACGGTCACCTTCGCCATGATCGCCAACCAGCGCCACATGGACCAGCTCGACAAGTGCAATGCTCTGCGCAGGACGCTGATCAACGCGGCAGCCCGGTACACGTACGGCCCGGTGATCGAGTTCCCGCGCGACTCGGGCTTCTTGACGCCCCCGGGTTAGATCAACTGCTCCGGGCGGCCCGGGCGGTCCAGCGTCCGTGGCGGCGCTCCAGGGTGAGGTCGAGCCCGAAGCACTCCGAGAGGTTCTTGCTCGTCAGCGTCTCGTCCAACGGGCCTGACGCCAGCACCGCGCCGTCTCGCAGCAGCAGCGCGTGGGTGAACCCGTCCGGTATCTCGTCGGTGTGGTGGGTCACCAGCACGAGCGGCGGGGTCGCCGGGTCGGTGGCCAGGCCGCTCAGGGTGACTACCAGCTGCTCGCGGCCGGCCAGGTCGAGCCCGGCGTTGGGCTCGTCGAGGACTATCACCCCCGGCGCCATCGACAGGGCTCGAGCCAGCAGCACCCGCTGCTGCTCGCCCGAGGACAGCGTCCCGAAGCGCTGGTCGAGGCGGTCTCCGCAGCCGACGCGCTCCAGCGCGGCCCGAGCCCGGCCGGCGTCGTCGGCGTCGTAGGCGTGCCACCACGGGGCCAGCGCGGCGTGCTTGGCCGTCATCACCACCTCGGCCGCGGTCAGCGACGGCCGCAGCATGGCCGCCATCGCCGCGCTGGTGAACCCGACCCTGGCTCGCAGCCGCCGCACGTCGGTTCGCCCCAGACGCTCGCCGAGCAGCTCCACCACGCCAGCGGAGGGGTGATCCCACATCGTGGCGATTCTCACGAGGGTGGTCTTGCCCGAACCGTTCAGGCCGAGCACAACCCACCTCTGGGCCGGTCGCACCTCCCAGTCGACGTCCCGCAGCAGGCAGGCGCCGTCGATCGTGCGCTGAACGCCCCGCAACGACAGCACCGCGCCGCCGCGGCCGGCCCTGGGTGCCGGTGCCGCCTGCATTGTCATGGGGTCTGGCCGTCCCGATCCCGAGCGTGAGCGGCCCGGGACCCTTCGGCGTGGCTCTCCCACATGTCGAACATCGTCGCATAACGTCCGCCCAACTCCACCAGTTCGCGGTGGCTCCCGATCTCGACGATCCGGCCTGAGTCGACCACCGCGATGCGGTCGGCCCGGCGGGCCGTGGCCAGGCGGTGGGCGATGATCACCGCGGTCCGCCCTCGAAGCAGCACGTCGAGCGCCTGCTCGATCTGGGCTTCCGAGCGCAGGTCGAGGTTGCTGGTGGCCTCGTCGAGCACCAGCATGCGGGGCCCGGAGACGAACGTCCGGGCCAGGGCCAGCAGCTGGCGCTCTCCCGCCGACAGCGTGGCGCCCCGCTCGTGGACGATGCCGTCGAGGCCGCCGAGACGCTCCACCACCTCGCTCATACCGACGGCGTCGAGAGCCGCGAGCAACTCGGCGTCGGTCGCGCCGGGGCGGGCGAAGCCCACGTTGTCGCGCACCGTTCCCGCGAACAGGAAGGGCTCCTGGGACACGACCCCGATCTGGGACCGCAGGCTCGTGACGGTGACATCGCGCAGGTCGCGGCCGTCGATGCGAACCGCGCCCTCCGTCGGGTCGTACAACCGGGCGATGAGGCGGGCGACGGTCGTCTTGCCCGCCCCGGTCTCGCCCACCAGCGCGATCGTCTCCCCCGGCGAGACCTGCAGGCTGACGTCGTGGAGCACGCGGTGGCCGCCGCGGTACGAGAAGCACACGCCGTCCAGGGTGATCTCGCCGCGCACCTCCCCGAGGGCCTCAGCGCCGGGACGATCTGTCACCGTCGGTTCGGTGCCGAACAGCTCGCGCAGCTTGGCGATGGCCGCGCCGCCCTGCTGGTAGGAGTTGTACAGCTGCACCAGCGCCTGCACCGGGGCGAAGAAGGCGGTCAGGAACAGCAGGTAGGCGGCCAGCTCTCCCACTGTGATCCGGCCGCTGGCCGTCATGGCGCCGCCGACGGCCAGGAGCACCGCCTGGGTGGCGATGCCGATGGCCTCGCTGCCCGGCCCGTAGAGGGAGTTGGCCCGCGACGCTCGCAGGTTGGCGTCGCGGTGGCGGTTCACCACCCGGCGGTGCTCGGCGACGTTGGCGTCGCGCCGGTCGTGGGCGGCGATGACCCGGATGCCGGCCAGGGACTCCTGGAGGTTGCCGAGCAGGTCGCCGATGCGGTCGCGCACGCTGCGGTAGTCGGCCGCGGCCCGCCGCCGGAACCACAGCGAGGACGCCAGCGTCGGCGGCACTGCCGCGGCCAGGGTGATGAGGGCCAGCAGCGGGTCGTAGTTGAACAGCAGGACGGTGATCACCACCAGAGTGAGACCCTGGACTGCGAAGTTGACGATGCCCTCGTTGAACAGAACCGACAGCGCCTCGATGTCGGACGTCATGCGGGTCAGCAGCACCCCGGCCCTCTCGGTGGTGTAGAAGTCCATCTGCTGGCGCTGCATGTGCTCGAACGTCCGGACCCGCAGGCGCTCCATCAGCCGCTCGCCGAGCCTGCCGGTGAACGCCGTCCTGATCGCGCCGGCGCCGGCGGCCACAGCCAGCAGGACCACATAGGCCAGGGCCGCAGCGACCAGCACGCTGCGGTCGCGGGCCACGATGCCGTCGTCCACCCCGATCTGGGTGAGCACGGGGCCGAGCTGCAGCGCGACGGTCTCGGCGGCCACCAGCAGGAGGGCCACCGCCAGCCGGTAGCGGTGCGGCCACATGAACCGCCCCAGCCCGAACCGGCTGCCGGACCCGTCGGCAGTGCGGGACCACTTCACCCCGGGATCGGGATGGGCCGGCTCGTCGGCCAGCGCCCGCTCGACCCGGGCCCTCAGATCGCCGGGCACCTCCGCGTGGGGCAGACCGGCCTGGGCCGCGGCCTGGACCGAGGACGGTCCGCTGCGCATCCCGACCGGCGACTGGAACATCAGCCCGCCTGCCGGCCGGCGCGGGCCGCATCGTCGGCGGCGCCCCTGAGGCCGAGCGAGTCCGTCACGAGATCGCGGGGTGAGCGCCCTCCGAGCGAGGCCGTGGCCCGAGCGGCCCGTGAGCGCAGCGAACAAGAGCGGGAATCGCAACGCCTCATCGCGACTCGCTCTCACTGGTCTGCGCCTGCGCAAGGTCGGTCAGCACCTCCGCGTAGGCGGGGACGGTCCGCAGCAGATGGCGGTGGCTGCCGCTGGCCGCCACCCTCCCGTCGGCGATGAACACCACCCTGTCGGCCATGGCGATCGTGGACAGCCGGTGGGCGATGACGATGGTGGTGCGGTTCCGGCGGCGCCGGCGCAGCGCGGCGTGGATGCGCTCCTCCACCTCGGTGTCGATGGCGCTGGTGGCGTCGTCGAGCACCAGCACCGCCGGGTCGGCGACCAGGGCGCGGGCGATGGCGAGCCGCTGGCGCTGGCCCCCGGAGATGGTCGAGCCCCGCTCGCCGAGCCTGGCCTCGGCGCCGCCGGGCATGGCCGTCACGAAGCCCCCGGCGGCTGCGTCGACCAGCGCCACGGCCACCGACGCCTCGTCTGCGTCGGGGCGGGCGAAGGCCACGTTGTCGCGGACGCTGGCCGCGAACAGGAACGGGTCGTCGGTCGCCACCGTCACCGCCCGGCGCAGATCCGGGATGCGCAGGTCCCGCACGTCGACGCCGTCGATGCGCACCTCGCCCCGGTCGACGTCGTAGAAGCGGGGCAGGAGCCGGCCGAGGGTGCTCTTGCCGCTGCCGGTGCGGCCCACGACCGCCACCGTCTCGCCGGGCGCCACGGTCAGGGAGAAGCCGTCGAGAATCGAGGCGCCGCCGGAGGTGGAGTAGGTGAAGCCCACGTCGTCGAACTCCACCCGGCCGGCCGGCGCCGCCATCGGCACAGCGCCGGGCCGCTCGGCGATCTCGGGGGATTCGTCGAGTATCTCGAACACCCGCTGAGCGGCCGCCGAGGCCCGCTGCCACTGGATCAGGACGAAGCCGATCATCCGGAACGGGGCCGCCATGAGGAGCACGTACGCGTTGAAGGCGACGATGTCTCCCACCGCGATGGCGCCGTCGATGGCGAGCAGACCGCCGGTGAGCAGCACCAGGGCCAGACCGAACCGGGGGAGCGCCTCCATGAGGGGGGCGTGGCGGGCCCGGGCGTCGGCGGTGGCCGTGCCCGCCCAGCGGAGCCGTCGAGCCGACCGGGCCAGCAGGTCCACCTGGGCCTGCTCCTGGGCGAAGGTGCGCACCACCTGGGCGCCCTGGATGTTCTCGTCCACGATCATGGCGACGTCGGCCATCCGGGCCTGTGTCACCCAGGTCAGGGGGAAGACCTTGTTCCGCAGCCGCAGGCCGACGTACAGGACCAGCGGCAGCGGCGCCATCGCCACCAGCGTCAACGGCAGCGACATCGCCACCATCGCGGTCGTGCCCATGACCAGCAGCGCCAGCTGCATGGCCACCAGCGGACCGAACGCGAAGAGCAGCTGGATGGATCGGATGTCGCTGTTGGCCCGCGAGATGACCTGGCCCGTCTGGGTCCTGTCCCAGTAGGAGAACGACAGTTCGGTGAGACGCTCGTAGACGAGGTTGCGCAGATCGGCCTCTATGCAGTGGGCGGTGCGGAACAGCCCGTACCGGTAGGCGAATCCCAGCACGAAGCGAGTGCCGGCCAGGACGACCAGGGCCAGCACCCACGGCCTCAGCGCCTCGCCGGCCGCGGCCGCGTCCACCCCCCGCCCTATCACCACCGGCACCGCCGCGGTGGCCGCCACCGAGACCAGGCCGGCCGTCACCGACGCCGCGAACACGGCCCTGTAGACGGCCACGACCGGCAGGATCCGCCGGAGCCAGCCGAGGCTGCGGTCGGGGTGCAGGCCAGGCGACGGCATCAGGCCAAGTTACGGGCCGAGCGGACCTGCGCGTCCAACCAGGACTCCTGCAAGGCAAGTTGGCGGGGCCGTGGCCCGGGCGGCCCGTGAGCCCAGCGAACAAGAGCGGGAAGCAACGGCGCAGCGGGCTAGATTCGCGGCTGACAGGCCCGGACGATCCTGGGAGGAGCGATCGAGACCGCGCTGTGGCTTCTGGCCGCGCTGGCGCTCATAGCCGCCAACGCCTTCTTCGTCGCCATGGAGTTCGCCCTGGTGGCGGTGGACCGGACCCGGGTGGACGAGCGGGCCGGGGCGGGCGACCGGCGGGCCCGCATGGTCCAGCGCCTGGTGGCCCGGCTGTCGTTCCACCTGTCCGGCGCCCAGATCGGCATCACCGTCTCGTCGTTGCTGCTCGGCTTCATGATCGAACCGGCCCTGGCGCCGATGATCGCGCCCGGAGTCGAGGCCCTGTTCGGGACGAGCACGCCCTGGGGCGTCTCCGTCGCGGTCGCGCTGGTCCTGGCCACCGTCGTGCAGATGATGATGGGCGAGCTCGTCCCCAAGGCCGTGGCCACCACCAAGCCGTTCGGGATGGCGGTGGCCGTGGCCGTGCCGACCACCGTGTACGGCGTGCTGGCCCGGCCCGTGGTGGCGTTCCTCAACGGCTCGGCCAACTGGATGGTGCGCCGCCTCGGCATGGAGCCGCGCGAGGAGATCGACACGGTGCCCGACCGCGACGAGCTCGAGCACCTCTTCGTCTCCTCGGGGGAGGAGGGGATGCTCGACGAGGGCGAGGTGCGGCTGCTCACCCGGTCGATCCGGCTGGCCGACAAGCAGGCCGACGACGCCATGGTGCCGAGGGTGGAGGTGGTCGCCGTCGAGGCCGACGCCTCGGTGGCCGACCTGGCCGATCTGGCCGCCCGCACCGGCCATTCCCGGTTCCCGGTCATGGCGGGCCATCTCGACAACGTGGCCG
Source organism: Acidimicrobiaceae bacterium (assembly GCA_028819505.1). Lineage (GTDB taxonomy): Bacteria > Actinomycetota > Acidimicrobiia > Acidimicrobiales > Aldehydirespiratoraceae > Aldehydirespirator. The sequence goes on along the minus strand of JAPPLH010000085.1, from coordinate 38,091 downwards.
GCGTCGTCCACGTGAAGTCGTTGTTCGCAGTGCCCGGGCCGGAACGGCCGTCCACGCCGGTGTCGCAGCTGATGCAGCCGGTGCTGGCCGTGCCGGAGTCGCGCGACCTCGACGACATGCTGGACGACCTGCGCACCGGCGCGGGCCTGCTCGCGGTGGTGGTCGACGAGCACGGCGGCACCGCTGGGATCATCACCCTCGAGGACGTGCTGGAGGAGATCGTCGGCGAGATCGACGACGAGCACGACTCGTCCACCCCTGAGCGCACCCGGTCCGAGTCTCGGGGCTCGACGGTGCTGCCCGCGTCGCTCCACACCGACGAGGTGCTCGACGCCACCGGCTTCACCATGCCCGACGGTGGCTACGAGACGCTGGCCGGGTTGGTGCTGGACCGGTTGGGCCACATCCCGGTGCCCGGCGAGATGGTCACCGTGGACGGGTGGCGCCTCGAGGTTGTGGCCGTCGACGGGCTGAGGATCGCCGCCGTGAGGGTGGTGACCCCGGCGGCGGCCGGAACCGAGCCCGGCGTGAACCGCGGGCCGGCGCCGGGCCCGGCGCCGGGCCCGGCCTTTCCGGAGGCGTCGCCGTGAGCACGGGCACGGTCGTGGCCCTGGTGGTGGCGGTGGTGATGCTCGGGGCCAACGCCTTCTTCGTGGCCGCCGAGTTCGCGCTGGTCGCGGCCCGCGCCGCCCGCCTCGAGACAGCCGCCGCAGCCGGGGACCGCCGCAGCCGGGTGGCGCTGGCGGCGGTGCGCGACCTGCAGATCCAGCTCGCGGGCGCCCAACTCGGGATAACCATGGCCTCGCTGGTGCTGGGCTATGTGGCCGAGCCGGCGATCGCCCATCTCATCGAGCCGGTCATCGAGCGGGTCGTCGAGGTCCCGTCGGGCGTCCTGCACACCATCTCGTTCGCGGTGGCGCTGTTCGTGGTCACCACGCTGCATGTGGTGGTGGGCGAGATGGTCCCCAAGAACATGGCCATCACCGAACCCGAGTCGTCGGCGAGGCTGCTGGCGCCGGCCATGCGGATCTACGGTGTCGTGTTCAAGCCGGCCATCTGGTCGCTCAACGCGGTGTCGGCGGGGATCGTGCGCCTGATGGGCATCAAGCCGGTGGACGAGATCAACACCGCGCTCACCATCAACGAGTTCCACACGCTGCTGGCCGGCGCCCGCGAGGAGGGGGTGATCGAGCCCACCGAGCACGAACTGCTGTCGGGCGCGCTGGAGTTCCGCGCCCAGTCGGTCGGGTCGGTGATGGTGCCCGCCGACCGGCTGGTGGCCGTGCCCAGCGGAGCGTCGGTCGCCCAGCTCGAGGATGTCGTGGCCGCCACGGGCCACACCCGGATCCCGGTGTGGGGGTCCGATCCGGGCGACGTGCTGGGGTTCGTGCACGCCAAGGACCTGCTCCGGATGCTGGCCGGGGCCCGCGAGGATCCCGTGCCGCTGGAACTGGTGCGCCGCATGCGGGTGGTGGGCCCCGACATGGCCGGCCGCGACCTGCTGCTTCACATGCGCACGTCGCGGGTTCACATGGCGCTGGTGCGCAACGAGGCCGGGCGGATGCTCGGCGTCGTCACCCTCGAGGATGTCCTGGAGGCGCTGGTGGGCGACATCTTCGACGAGACCGACGACAACGGCGCCTGATCCGCGTCCCATCCGTTCTTAGTGCAGTTGTGCCGAAATAATGCGTAAATCTGCATCAAGAAAGCGGGATGACCTCTCAGGCGCCGATGGCGTGGTAGCCGCCGTCGGCCTGGATGATCGAACCGGTGGTGGCCGGCAGCCAGTCGCTCAGCATGGCCACGACCGTGCGGGACACTGCGGACGGGTCGGTGACGCTCCATCCGAGCGGCGCCCGCTGCGCCCAGGCGTCCTCGAATGCTGAGAACCCTGGGATCGAACGGGCGGCCATCGTCCTCATCGGCCCGGCCGATACCAGGTTCACCCTGATGCCCTGCGGCCCCAGATAGCGGGCCAGGTACCGGCAGGTGGATTCGAGGCCGGCCTTGGCCACGCCCATCCAGTCGTACGCGGGCCAGGCCCGGGCGGCGTCGAAGTCCAGCCCCACGATCGAGCCGCCCGCCGGCATCAGCGGGGCCACCGCGTCGGCCAGCATCTTGAGCGAGTAGGTGGATATCTCCAGGGCCACCCTGACGTCTTCCCAGGCAGCGTCCATGAACGTGCCGCCCAGGCAGATCTCGGGCGCGAACCCGATGGCGTGGAGCGCGCCGTCCACCTGCCCCCAGCTGGTTGCCAGATGGTCGCGCAGGGCGTCGGCATGGGACGGCTCGGTGACGTCGAACTCCACCACCTCGATGCCGTCGCCGAGCTTGCGGGCCGTGCGCTGCGTGAGGCGCATCGCCCGTCCGGCCCCGGTCACCAGGATCTCGGCGCCCTCGGCCAGCGCCAGTTCGGCCGCGCCGTAGGCCAGCGAGGCGTCGGTCAGCACGCCGGTGATGACGATGCGCCTGCCGTCGAGGATGCCCACGGCCGCCAACGCTACCTTGAGAACGTGCGGCTCTATGACACTGCCCGGGGCGCGGTGGTGGACTTCGACGCCCCGCCGGTGGTGCGCATGTACGTGTGCGGCATCACCCCCTACGACGCCACCCACTTGGGGCACGCCGCCACCTACATCACCTACGACGTGCTGCAGCGGCGCCTCCGGGACATGGGCCACCAGACCCGCTGCGTGCGCAACATCACCGACGTCGACGACGACATCCTGGCCGCAGCCGACCGCCGGGGGGTCCACTACCTCGACCTGGCCTTCCATCAGACGGCCCGCTTCGACGACGACATGGCCGCGCTGAACACCCTGCCGCCGGCCTCCGAGCCCAGGGCGACGTCGGCCATCCCCGACATCCGGGGCTTCATCCACGCCGCCCTGGAGCGGGGCTTGGCGTACCGCTCCGGCGGAAGCGTGTACTTCGACACGCAGGCCTTCGGCGGCTTCGGATCGCTGTCGGGATTCGGGCGCGACCACATGGTCGAGCTGGCCCGCCAGTGGCGCGACGATCCCGACGACCCGGCCAAGCGGGATCGGCTCGACTTCGTGCTGTGGCAGCAGGCCCGAGCCGGCGAGCCGGCGTGGGAGTCCCGCTGGGGGCCGGGGCGGCCCGGCTGGCACGTCGAGTGCTCGACGCTGGCGCTGCGGGAGCTGGGCGAGACCATCGACCTGCACGGCGGGGGAGCGGACCTGCTCTACCCCCACCACGAGTGCGAGCGGGCCCAGTCCGAGGCGGTGACCGGCAAGCCGTTCGCCCGGCACTGGATGCACCAGGCGCTGGTGCACCACCGGGGCTCCAAGATGTCGAAGTCGCTCGGCAACCTGGTGTTCGTCCACGACCTGCGCCGGGACCATGAGCCCATGGTTATCCGCCTGGCCCTCATGTCCCAGCACTACCGCACCCCTTGGCCCTGGCACGACACGCTGCTGGAAGAAGCCGAGCAACGCCTGACCCTGTGGCGCCGCGCTCCCCGGGGCGGGGATGCCTCCGAACTCCTGCACGAAGTACGCCAACGCCTGGACGACGACCTCAACGTCCCCGCCGCTCTCACCGCCGTGGACAATGCCGCCCAGGCGGGCCACGCCGTCACCGCCGCCGCCGGCCTCCTCGGCATCGCCTTGTGACCAACGAGTGCTGGAGGCATTGCCAGATCGACGGAATCACGTCTGTTCTGGCTCTAGTGACTTCAATATCATGATATATCAATATTCATGCTACAAGTTCAGCAGACGAGCGCCTTCCGCCACTGGCTTGCGGCGATTCGGACGAGCAGGCTCGGATTCGAATCGAGATGCGGATCCGCAGGCTCAAGGCCGGGAACCCAGGCGACGTGAAGTCGGTTGGCGGCGGCATCTCCGAGATGCGCGTCGACTACGGCCCCGGCTATCGCGTGTACTTTGTGAGACGTGGCCACTCGGCGGTCATTCTGCTTGCGGGCGGCGACAAGGACAGTCAGAGACGTGACATCGCGTCGGCGCGCCAGCTGGCTCGCGACGTTGAGGAGGTGGAGGACTGACATGAGAAGGACGAGGACATTCCCGTGGGACGGGGCGGACGGTATCCGTACCGAGGCGGACGTGTTCGCCAATCTGGATGCGGCCGTTCAGGAGGAAGACCCGTGTGTGATCGCTCTCACTCTGGAAGACATCTGCCGTTCTGAGGCCATGTCGCGAGTGGCGCCGACGCAGCGCGAGAATCTACGAGGGGCCATCTCGGTTGACGGCGACTTGGAGCTGGGCGCCGTGCTGGATGTGGTTCGTGCTCTCGGCCTTCGCCTCCGCGTGGAATCCGCCGCCGTGGTGTCCCCAGGGTGCGACACGGAGTCCGCGACTGGCGAGTTGCGCTGGAGCGCTCGGCCGAGGCGGATCTTCCAGCGACTGGCGACGGTCCGCGAGTAGTCATGCGATAGCCGGCCAGCATGGCGGGCCGGCGGGGTACCCCGTCCTGCAACTCGGCTCGGAGGGGCAGCGGTAGCCTCGGAGGCGATGTCCGTGATCTCGGTCTCGTTGCCGGACGGCTCCGCGCGGGAGCTTGCTGGGGGTTCCAGCGCGGCCGATCTGGCCGCCTCCATCGGCCCCCGCCTTGCCGCCGACGCGGTCGTCGCGGTCGTTGACGGTGCCGAGAAGGATCTGGCTGCGCCCATCCCGGACGGGGCCTCGGTGGAGATCGTGACCGCGGCGTCGGACCGGGGCCTGCACACCATCCGCCACTCCACCGCCCACGTGCTGGCGCAGGCGGTGCTGGACCTGTGCCCGGGGGCAACCTTCGCGATCGGGCCGCCCATCGAGCACGGCTTCTACTACGACTTCGAGCTGCCCGACGGCGGTACCTTCACCGACGCCGACCTGGAGCGCATCGAGGCCCGCATGCGGGAGATCATCGACGCCGACCAGCCCTTCCGGCGGGTCGAGATGGTGGCCGAGGACGCCTTGGAGCTGTTCGCTCAGCATCCCTACAAGCGGGCCATCATCGAGGCGGTTGCCATGGGCGCGGACTCCGGCGCTGACGGCGATCTGGCCTCGGAGGCGTCCGACGGGGGGACCGTCAGCTGCTACCGCAACGATGGCGGCAACGGCGACGCGGACGGGTTCGTGGACCTGTGCCTGGGGCCCCATGTGCCGTCCACCGGGCGGCTGGGACATTTCGCCTTGCAGCGGGTCAGCGGCGCCTACTGGCGGGGCAGCGAGCGCAACCCGATGCTGCAGCGCATCTACGGCACGGCCTGGGCCAGCGGCAAGGACCTCAGAGCCCACCTGCACCGCCTGGCCGAGGCCGAGCGGCGCGACCACCGGCGGCTCGCCGCTGAGCTCGACCTGGTGTCGTGGCCGGCAGAGCTGGGTCCCGGTCTGGCGGTGTGGCATCCCAAGGGCGCGTTGGTGCGCACCCTCATGGAGGACTACTCCCGGCAGCGCCACGCGGGCGGCGGGTATGAGTTCGTGTTCTCGCCCCACATCGCCAAGGGGGTGCTGTGGGAGACCTCCGGCCATCTCGACTTCTACGCCGAGAGCATGTACCCGCCCATGGAGATGGACGGCACCGACTACTACCCCAAGCCGATGAACTGCCCGTTCCATGTGATGGTCTACCGGTCGTCGCAGCGCAGCTACCGGGACCTGCCCATGCGGTTGTTCGAGCTCGGTGCGGTCTACCGGTACGAGCTGTCGGGCGCGGTGCACGGCCTGCTCCGCAGCCGGGGCTTCACCCAGGACGACGCCCATATCTTCTGCGCCCGCGAGGGCGTCGCAGAAGAGCTGGCGTCGCTGCTGGAGTTCTCGCTGAGCGTGCTTGAGGCCTTCGGCTTCAGCGAGTTCCAGGCCCGGCTGTCCACCCGGCCCGTCGACAAGTACGTGGGCGAGGAGGCTCTGTGGGACGACGCCACCATCGGCCTGCGGGCCGCGCTGACCTCGGCCGGGCTCGACTACGAGACCGACGAGGGCGGCGGCGCCTTCTACGGCCCCAAGATCGACGTCGATGTGCGCGACGCCATCGGCCGGTCCTGGCAGCTCTCCACCATCCAGGTGGACTTCAACCTGCCCGAGCGCTTCGGGCTCGAGTATGTGGCCTCCGATAGCTCCCGACCGCGTCCGGTGATGATCCATCGGGCCCTGTTCGGCTCGGTGGAGCGGTTCTTCGGTGTCCTGGTCGAGCACTACGCCGGGGCCTTCCCGGCCTGGCTGGCCCCGGTGCAGGCCGCGGTGCTCCCGGTCGCCGCGGCTCACGCCGACTACGCCGCCCAGGTGGCCGGCACCCTGCGTTCTCATGGTTTCAGGGTGGAGACCAGCCCCGCGGAGGAGCCTTTGGGCAAGCGGGTCCGCAACGCCAAGGTGGCCAAGGTGCCGTACGTTCTGGTGGTGGGCGGAGACGATGCCACCAACGGCACCGTCGGCGTCAACGCACGCGGGGGCGGCAAGCCCGAACGCGACGTGCCGCTGGAGGCCTTCGCGGCCCGCTTGGCAGCCGAGGTCGAGGCCCGGGCCTGACGTGACCCGCGATCAGAGTACGGATGCGGGCAACCTGCCCCCGGCGGTCTGGGCGCGCTCTGACGGGCATGCGCCGGGTTCCTGCACACAGACGCCCGTGGCGCGTCGCCGGCAGGCGGGGCGGGGGGATCGCTGACGTGGTGGAGCGCCTCTGGGCCGGATGGCGAATACCTGCCATGATGGACGACCGGGAGGCGGCCGCAGCCGGGATCGCCGACTCGTCGGGCACCATCCCGGGCACGGTGCCCGGAACCGGGACCGGACCCGACGGCGGGGACGGCCAGAGCCTGTTCGAGGCCATCCTCCACTCGGGCCTGCCCGACGACAAGACCCACATCGTGTACCGCGGCGAGCTGGTCTTCGCGATCCTGAACCGCTACCCCTACTCGACCGGCCACCTGCTGGTCCTGCCCTACCGGGCCGTCGGCGACCTCGATGGCCTCGACCCCGACGAGCGCCGCGAGCTGTGGGACACCGTCCACGACGCGGTGGCCGCGGTTAAGGCCGCCTTCTCCCCCGACGGGGTGAACGTGGGCGCCAACCTCGGAGAGGGCGCCGGCCCCAGCGTGTACGACCACGTCCACATCCACGTGCTGCCCCGCTGGCGCTCCGACACCAACTTCATGACCGCGCTGGCCGACGTGAGGGTCCTACCTCAGAGCCTCCAGGACTGCTGGGAGCGCCTAACAGCCGCCTGGCCCCGCCAGCACGGGCCTGCTCCTGCTCGCTCGGCTGGCTGATAGCTCTGTTAGTCTACAAATATGGCGCTTTCTCAGACTACTACTCTGCGCGTCCCCACCGCGTTGAGGGACGAGATCTTCCGGCTGGCCAAGCAGCGGGGCACGACGATGGTTGAAGTCGTGTCCGACGCAGTGCATTGCCTTGGCCGTGACGAGTGGTGGGTGGCGGCTCGCGTCGCACTCGATGAGCTGAGCGACGCCGAGGTCGGTTCGTATCAGGCCGAGAGCCGGAGACTGGATGCGGCGGCTCCGGACGGCCTCGATGACCGATGAGGGGCGGCTGCTCCGCGGTGATGTGTGGCTCGTTGACTTCGGCGCCGATCCACAGGATCCCGAACAGGCCTTCGCGCGGCCGGCGGTCATCGTGTCCGATGACCGGTTGCACCATCCCAACCTGAGGATGGTCATCGTGGTTCCAGGAACGTCCACGATCCGGCGGATCCCGCTGCATGTGGTGCTCTCGCCCGATCGTGACAACGGCCTGTCCAGCGAGACGGCGTTTCAGGTGGAGCAGGTGCGAGCCGTGTCGACCGACCGTCTCATCGAGAGACTGGGACGCCTCGATGCAGTGGGCCGGCACACGATTGACGAGATACTGCGCAACGCTCTCCGCCTCTGACCCGCTCCGGTTGGCCGGTTGCCGGGATCGGACAGGAGTCGCCCATTCTCAAATCTCGCGAAAGGCGTCGGCGAGGATTCGTAGAACTGCGTGACTTGAATCTGATGCATCAAGTGGGTTCAAAATCATGCATCAAACGGCTTGGATCTGATACATTCAGGGCATGGACAGCGTCGGGGGAGAGCATCCGCTGCTGGCGACGATCCGCGCCCGTTACCGTCCGCGGATAGCAGACGGACTGGTTCAGGACGCCCTGAGGGTCGCTCCGGCAGCGCTGATCGAGGGGCCGCGCGCCTGCGGGAAGACCTGGACCGGCGGTCAGGCTGCCCGCAGCGCCGTGATGATCGATTCGGAGGAGTCCGCCGCCGTCACCTCGGCGATGGCCAGACGGCTGCTGCTCGCGGGCGACCGTCCCCGGCTGATAGACGAGTATCACCTGTCTCCGGGAATCTGGAACCCGATGCGGCGGGTCTGCGACGAGGTCGGACTGCCGGGCCAGTTCATTCTCACGGGCTCGGCGGTGCCGCCCGACAGCCATACTCGTCACACGGGCGCCGGCCGGGTCCGCCGAGTACGCATGCGCCCCATGACGCTGTACGAGTCGGGCGAGTCGACAGGGGCCGTGTCGGTGCGCGGACTGCTCGGCTCCGAGACCGTCTCAGCGCCAGCGCTAGAGAACGAACCCGACATGTACGAACTCGTGTGCCGCGGCGGGTGGCCCGCCCTTCAGGGCATGCCCGGCGCCGATGCCCAGCAGATGCTGCGCGACTACCTCGCTGACCTCTGCAAGGCTGACATAGAGCAGGTCGACCAGGCCCGCAGAGACCCGGTGGGAGTGGCACGGCTGCTGGAGTCCCTGAGCCGCAACATCGCCACCAGCGCGTCCCGGAGGGTTCTTGCCTCCGACATGGACACGATCCGCCCCGCGGATCCGAGGACGGTGGCGGCGTACCTCTCGGCGCTGGAGCGTCTGTTCGTGCTGGAACACCTCACGCCGTGGCCCGCCGACCTGAGGACTCGGGCCCACATCGCGGCCACCCCGAAGCGGTACCTCGTGGATCCGTCACTCGCAGTGGCGGCGCGGCGGGCGAGCCGCGCCCGGCTGATGGCCGACCCGAGAGGCTTCGGCGCACTGTTCGAGTCCTTGGCGGTACGCGATCTGCGGGTCTACGCGGAGGCCAATGACGCGCAGATCCACTATTACCGCGACAACACCGGGCTGGAGGTGGACGTCATCATCGAACACTCCGACGGCCGATGGGTCGCGGTGGAGATCAAGCTCGGCGGCGGACGCGGCCCCGACAATGCGGCTGCGGCGCTGATGCGGCTCCGAGGGAAAGTGAACCTTGAGCGGGCCGGCGAGCCCTCCAAGCTGCTCGTCGTAACCGCCGGCGGCTACGCCTACGAGCGGGAGGACGGTGTCGCCGTGGCCCCCCTCACCACGCTGGCGCCCTGACGGCTGCGACGCGGCGGGCGCTTCGCTGGCCGTAGGGCGGCTAGGGATGCGGCAGCGCCTCGGGGCGTGGCTTGGTGCCGTGGAGGCCGGCCAGGACCCGGTCGGGGGTGAGCGGGAAGCTGTCGAACCAGACGCCGGTGGCGTCGTGCAGGGCGGCGGCCACCGTCTGATTGGAGGTTCTCGCTCAGCGCGTATCCGTGGGCTACTTCCCGGTCATCCAGTACTGCTGCGCCCGCTCGACCGCCGCTTGCCTGCTCATCTCGGCGAGCTGATCGTCGCTCAGGCCGACCCGGTTCTTGAGCAGATGGGCCAAGTCGGCCGGGATGGCGCCCTGCGGCGCCGGCAGCGCACCCCGGGCGGGCGGCTCGCCCGTCCGCACGCATTGCCAGAACTCTTCGGGGCTGGTCTGGAGTTGGTCGCGCAGGATGTGCGACCAGAGGGCCGTGCCGTAGCCGGTGCGGTCCGGCGGCCGGGATACCCGGGTTCGCAGGATGCGGCCGTCGGGGAGCTCGAGCTCGTAGGTCTCGTGGTGGGTGGAGCGGTTCCCGGTGCCGGACCGGACGACGGTCCATCCCTCGATCTCGCAGAAGCGCAGGTGGTCTCGTCGCGTGGGCGCCGGGTAGCTCACGGCCCGCTGCCGCGGGCCCATTCGGCGAGGTCGGTGTCGGAGGCGAGGGAGACGAACTGCACGAGCGGCCAGTGTTGCTGGTGGTTCGGGGCGAACCGGAGCCGCTCCTGCCAGTCTTCCGCGTACTCGCGCAGGGCGGAGACGAATTCGTCGACGGCTTCGTCGAGGTCGGCGCCGTCGGCGGCGACCGGCGTTCCCGGCAGGAACACGGACCAGCCCCCGGCCTCGGCCAACGCTTCCGGCCGGTGCAGCCGCCGGGAGTCCATCAGGATCTCTCGAAGCCTCCCGCTCTCGACCAGGGCGACGAGCGTGTCGTGGCGCCGGATGCCGATCGGCAGTCCCGCTTCTGCGGTGTCGAGCACCTCGCGGAGATGGCTGCGCGTGTCGGTGTATGAGAGGTACTGCATCATGCGTCTCCTGATTGGCCAAGATGAGTGTACATTGCGTACTTGAAGGACGTCCGGTGGTTCGGACCTACTGGTTGTTCTGGCCACTGTCTTCGACAAGCCCTCACTCCAACCTGAAACGCTGAGAGCCGTGAATGACGACGTTGCCACGAATCACGCGGGAACGACGCCACCGTCTCTCAAGGGTCTCTCGGATTCAGCCCGTCCGACCGGATGCCGCCGATGACTACATGGACAGACTCGAACTGAGGCCCCGACCAGGCTGACCAGGTGAGGTGATTTCCGCATGTTGTGACATATCCGGAGCGTCCTTGGGTCGACTGCGTTCCCGGCACCGGCGAGCGAGCGTGATCGAGGCGCAGGCGAGCGAGAAGACGATCCACACGGTGGCAAGCCGCACTGTTGGTGCCGGTCTACCGGCCGGCCGGCCTGGTGTTAGGGCCATGACAGGGGTCGGTGGGCGGCGGCCGTGACGCAGGAGTTGCCCGAACACGAACTGCCCATGGGCGCGCTGAGCAGTGCGGCGATGTTGGAGACGAAGGAACCCCTCAGGTGCTGTTCGTCTTGGAGATCGCCCGGCTGCTGCGAGCGCCGCGCTATGTCAGGAGCGCGATTCCTGCCGGGGGGAGGGTAGGCGAAATCAGAGGCAGTGCGGGCCGGGCAGCGGCGAGAGCCTCCACTGAAGCGTCTAGCGCTGACGCTGGGCGCGTCGGCGTAGACGCGGCCAGCATGGACACTGATACCGCAGCCATAGATGAGGAAACCCTCAGATCAGGTCCTGGCATGGGCGCGAAGCTACAGGTGCGCCTCACCGCTATAGGTGCGCCTCACCCGGCGTCAAGCGGGGCCGCCGTCAACGGCCAACGCGGGCGCGTCGCGGCCCAGGACTCGGTAAGGGCTACCCGTTCGGGGGTGTAGGTAGTTGGGTGTCGGCGAGGCCGGCCAGGACCCGGTCGGGGGTGAGGGGGAAGCTGTCGAACCAGACGCCGGTGGCGTCGTGGAGGGCGGCTGCCACCGCGGGGGCGTAGGGAATCATGCCCATCTCGGCCATGCCCCGGGCGCCCCACGGGCCCAGCGGGTCGGCCAGCTCCAGCACGACGCTGTCGACGGTGGTCGGGATGTCGCCGATGCCGGGCATCAGGTAGGTGCTCAGCCGCATGTTCTGGAGGCGGCCCGCCTCGGAGCGAAGGTTCTCGCTCAGCGCGTATCCGTGGGCCTGGATCACCGCGCCCTCGATCTGGCCCACCACCAGGTCCGGGTTGATGGCTCGCCCCACATCGTGGGCGCTCACTACCCGGTCGACCCGGATGTGGCCGGTGCCGGTGTCCACCGTGAGTTCCACGTGCTGGGCCACGTAGCCGTAGCTGAAATTGGGGACGCAGTGGCCGTCGACGGGGTCGAGCGACTCAGTGGGCGGAGGCACGAAGCGGAAGCGGCCCACTGCCGGGCGCCGGCCGTCCCGCCAGGCCTTCTCGGCCTCCTCGGCCGCGCCCAGGATGGCGTTGCCCGACATCCAGGTGAGCCTCGACGCCGACGCCGAGCCCGCGTCGCCGGAGGTGGCGGTGTCGCTGAAGCGGTGCTCGATGCGGTCCGCGGGCAGCCCGGTGGCCTCGGCGGCCATCTGCACCAGCGCAGTGTGGGCGCCCTGGCCCACCTCGGCGCCGGCGTGGTACAGCTCGGCCCGTTCAGGCACGCCGGAGTCCTGGCCGCCGTGGAGCACTATCTCGGCCTCGCACCGCTCCGGGAAGCCGAACGAGAACCCGACGTTCTTGAACGAGCAGGCGAACCCCCGGCCCCGGCGCAGCGCCGACGGCTCGGGCGGCAGCGAGGGGAACGGGCTGAAGGCCGCGCCGCCGCCGTTGGAGGCGGGCGCCGCCGCGGCCTCGGTGCAGCGGTCGATCACCTCGGGCATGGTCACGCCCTCGGGCATGGCCGACTGGGTGATGCCGACGCTGCCCTCGCGCAGGGTGTTGACGCGGCGGATCTCCACCGGGTCCATGCCCAGCGCCTCGGCCAGCTTGTTGATCTGGCTCTCGGCCGCGAAGGCAGCCTGGGGGGCGCCGAAGCCCCGGAACGCACCGGCCGGCGTGGCGTTGGTGTACACCGCGAGGCTGTCGATCTCGGCGTTGGGCACCTCGTAGGGGCCGGCCTGGTGCAGGTGGCAGTTGCCCAGCACCTTGTTGGACGTGAAGTTGTAGGCGCCGGCGTCGAGCCAGGCTGTGCTGTGAACCGCGGTGATCCGGCCGTCGCGCCGGGCGCCCCAGCGGGCGGTGATGCGGCCCCGGTGGCGCTTGCCGTGCCCGACGATCGACTCCTCGCGCGACCAGACGGTGGCCACCGGGCGGTCGATGCCCCGCTCGTGGAGCTTCATTGCGGCCAGGCCCAGCACGATCTGGACCGATATGTCCTCGCGTCCGCCGAAGGCGCCGCCGATGGCCGGATAGATCACCCGGACCCGCCCGGCCGGCAGGTCGAGGGCGTGGGCGATCTGCTCCTGGTCCTCGTGGGTCCACTGGCCCGCGACCTCGACCGTCACCCGGCCCTCTTCGTCGATGTAGGCCATGCCGGCCTCGGGCTGCAGGTAGGCGTGCTCCTGGTAGGGGAACTCGTAGGTCGACTCCACCACCACATCGGCGTCGGCCCAGCCCTGCTCCATGTCGCCCTTGCGGATGCGCAGCGAGTAGTAGGCGTTGGACGGCTTGCCGTTCTCGGGGTGGATCATCGTCTCCGAGGACAGCGACTGGTCGATGTCGGCCAGGACCGGCAACGGCTCCCACTGGGCCTCGATGGCGGCCGCCCCCGCCCGGGCCGCGTCGGGCGTTTCGGCCACGACCAGCGCCAGCCGGTCCGCCTCCCAGCGGGACACGTCGCAGGGCAGGTGACTGCGGCCGGTGTGCTCGAGGCCGACGAACACGGGATGGTCGGCCATGGTGAGGCCGAACTCGTTCACGGGCACGTCGGCCGAGCCGAACACCGCCACCACTCCCTCGACGGCTTCAGCGGCCTCGAGGCTGAGCCCGGTCAGGCGGGCGTGGGGCTGGTCGGTGAACACCGCCATGGCCCACAGCGCGCCGGGCGGGATCCGGTCGCTCGGGTACTCGGCCGCGCCGGTGAGCTTGGCCGGCGCATCGATGCGAGCCGGGGAGGCGCCGACGCTCATCGGAGCGCGGCCTCGCCGTTGGTGGTTGCAGCATGCGCAGATCGGTTGTGCCGCGTCGCGGTGCGGCCTGGTGTTTCCCGCTCTTGTTCGCTGCGCTCACGGGCCGCTCGGGCCACGGCCTCGCTCTGCGTCTCGTGAGCATCCCGGCCGATTGTGGATCCGTCCGCTCGGCCTCTGGCGAGGGCGTCGATGATCGAGTAGTACCCCGTGCAGCGGCACAGGTTCCCGGCCAGGCCGTGCTCCACCTGCTCCCGGCTCGGCTGAGGCTCCTCGGCGGCCAGCATGGCCGCGCTCATCACGAACCCCGGGGTGCAGAAGCCGCACTGGACGCCCCCGCAGTCGGCCAGGGCCTGCTGGACGGGGTGCAGGCTCCCGTCGGGCGGGGCGACGCCCTCGACGGTGGTGATGCTCGTGCCGTCGGCCCGGGCCGCGGGCACCAGGCACGACAGCACGGCCCGGCCGTCGAGGTGGACGGTGCAGGCTCCGCACTCGCCCTCGGCGCAGCCCTCCTTGGTGCCGGTCAGCCCGAGGTCGAATCGCAGCCAGTCGAGCAGGGTGCGGCCAGCGGCGTTGGCTGCGGTGCGCTCGACGTCGTTGATGGTGGCCGTGATGGTGCCGGCGCCGGTCACCTCCCGCCGGGAGGGCTCCTTTGGCGCTGATGGTGCCGGGGAATCTGCGACGGCGACCAGGCGGGGCGGGCTCTGGGGCCAGGTGGCGGCCTCGGTGCCGGCCGCCAGCGACCGCAGCGCCCGCTCCACCACAACCTCCACCGTGTGGCTGCGGTACTCGGCGGTGGAACGCAGGTCGTCGATGGGTGTGACCGCAGCCCGGGACGCGGCCGCGACGTCGGCGGCCGCGTCGGCGAGGAGCCGTCCCCTGGCTATGCCGGTGGCCGCGTCCACCAGTTCGATGGTCGGGCCGACACTGCCCAGGGCCACCACCAGGTCGGACACGGTTCCGTCGCTGCCCTCGGTGACGACCGCGGCGGCGTGGACCACCGAGATGGCCTGAGCCCTCCGCAGCCCGAGCTTCACGAATATGCCCCGGCGGCCCCCGCCGAGCGCGTCGAAGGAGATCCTGGTCACGAGTTCGCCCGGGTCCAGCGCGGTGGTGCGGAAACCGGTGAAGAAGTCCTCGATCGGCATGGTCCGGTGGCCGCCGCCGGCCGACGAGACGGTCACGTCGGCGCCGAGAGCGTACAGCGCGGAGATCGTGTCGTTGGCGGGGCTGGCTGTGACGATGTTGCCGACGATCGTGGCCCGGTTGCGAAGCTGCGGGCCTCCGACTTCCAGGCAGGCCTGCGCCAGCGGGAGCCCCACCGACAGCATCCGCTCGTATCCGACCACGTCGCCGTGGGTTACCAGGGGCCCCAACTCCACCCGGCCGCGGTGCTCGGTGATGGTGTCGAGCCCATCGAGCACGCTCAGATCGACGAGCGTGTCGATGCCGGTTCTCGCGCCGCGGCTGAGCTCCAGCAGCAGGTCGGTGCCGCCGGCGACGGCGCGGGCCGAGGGGCCGCGTGCCGCGAGCACGGCCAAGGCGTCCTCCAACGACTCGGGCGCCACATATCGTTTGATCGGATCGGCCCGGCGTTGGGCTTCGTGAAGTTGGCTCATGGCAAGAGTCGGGACGGCCGGATTTGAACCGGCGACCCCCTGCTCCCAAAGCAGGTGCGCTACCTGGCTGCGCCACGTCCCGTGCGACTTATCAGGCTACCCGTGGAGGGGCAAAGCCCCCCAAACTCGACGAGTCTCTATCGGTTGGGCGCCGGTGGGCGCGCCCAGACTCGACGTGCGACGAACTTCAATGAGTTAGCCACCCCTGAGGTGGAAAACCCATTGAAGTTCGCACGGAAGTGGCTCCAAGTTCGCTCAGCGTGACCGGGGCAGGCCCAGCCAGCCCTCGGCCACCAGGTTGCGGTTGATCTCGCTGGTGCCGCCGTAGATGGCGGTCACCGGGGCGTGGCGGAAGTGCTCCTCGATCCGGCCCTCCATGTGGGCGCCCGGATCGTCGCGGGTGAGCAGCCCCTCGGCGCCCATCATGTCGAGGAACCAGCCGCAGTGCTTCTTGTAGGACTCCGACGCGAACAGCTTGGTCATCGACCCCTCCACCCCGAACATGGCGCCCTCCGACGCCAGGGCGGCGGTGTGGTAGGCGAAGCTGCGGCACACCTCCACATCGATCATGGCCCGCACCAGCTTGTGGCGCACGTCGTCGTCGTCGATGGGACGGCTGCCGTCGGCCCGGCGGGCGCGGCGGGCCCAGTCGACCGCCGCCTCGATCACCGGAGGCGACGGGAACTGGCCGCCGGCGATGCCCCGCTCGTACTTGAGGGCGGTCTTCATCACCGTCCAGCCGTCGTTCACCCCGCCGAGGCGCCACTCGTCGCCGAGCACCACGTCGTCGTAGAAGGTGGCGTTCGACCTCTCGTCTCCCATCGTGGAGACGGCCCGGATCTCGATGCCGGCCGTGTCGAGGGGCACCACGAAGAATGTCAGCCCCCGATGCTTCGGCGCCTCGGGGTCGGTCCGGGTTAGCAGCAGCACGTAGTCGGCCACATGGGCCAGGGTCGTCCACATCTTGGAGCCGTTGATGACCCACCGGTCTCCGTCGCGCACAGCCCGGGTGCGGGCCGCGGCCACGTCGGAGCCGGACTCGGGCTCGCTGTAGCCGAGGCACCCCAGGGCCTCACCCGACAGGAGCCGCGGCGCGACCGCGCCGTGCAGGTGCTCGTTGCCGTGCTCCAGGATCATCGACACCACCACCACGGCCACCCCCAGCGCGTCGGCGGGCGCCTGGTGGAGCTGCAGTTCCTCGACCAGCACGCACAGCTCGACCGGGTCCATGCCGCCCCCGCCCAGCTCGGCTGGCACCGCGCCCGACAGCCAGCCCCGATCAGCGATGGCCCGGTGCAGGGCACCGGAGTGGATGGTGCCGTCGCGGGTCGCGGCGATCATCTCGCCGGTCAAGTGGTCAGCCAGGAATTGCCGGACCTCCTCACGGAACGCCTCGGCCTGTGCCGGCATGGAGAAGTCCATCACGCAGACCTGTCCTTGGTGTGGACGGGCGAGAGCCGCTGGCGTTGCATCGATGTCACTCCCGCTCTTGTTCGCTGCGCTCACGGGCTGCTCGGGCCTGCCCCCCGCTCTTGTTCGCTGCGCTCACGGGCCGCTGAGGCCACGGGGCCTCTCTAGGACGTTCCCGCAGGGTGTCACGATTCGCTGCCTGTCCGCTCGGCCTCTTGGGGCCCAGGTCGGCGTCGGCGAGCCGGGCTGTCTCGGCTGCGGGCTCGCCGAGCTGCAGCAGCCAGCCGGCGGCCCTGCGGTAGTAGAGCTGGACGTCGTACTCGGCGCTGTAGCCGTAGCCGCCGTGGTACTGCAGCACCCGGTCGGCCGCGAACCGGGCCGACTCGGCGCCGAACAGCAGCGCCATCGAGGCGAGCCGGGCGCCGTCGGCCCGGCCGGCGTCGACGGCGCAGACGGCCCGGAAGGCGAGCAGCCGGGCGCCCTCGCTGCGGGTGGCGGCGTCGGCCAACCCGTGCTGCACGGCCTGGAAGGAACCGACCGGCACGCCGAACTGGTGGCGCTGCTTGGTGTAGGCCACCCCCATGGCCAGCACCTCGCCGGCCAGCCCGGCATAGGCCACCGCCATGAGCGCCTTCCATTCGGCCATGGCGCGGTCCCATGCGCCTGCGGCCGCCGCCCCGGAAGCCACGGTCTCCGCACCGGAGAGATCCCGGTCGGCGAGGGGCAGATCCGCGGTGTTGGGGCGGGCCGCGCCGGGGGGTCGGCCGCGGGCGACCACGACGTGGTCGCCGCGCCTGGCCGCCACGACGTCGGCCACCGCGCCGGCGGGTACGAGCCGGGACGTCCCGTCCGGTTCGACCGGCCCGGGCGCGAGTGTGGCGATCAGATCGCCGGATGCCACCGCGGCGACCAGTGGTGTGTCGGAGAAGCCGTGATCCGCATGACGGATGCGTTCACCTGCCTGGACCCGTGGACGGTCCGGATCATCAACTCCGCGCCGGACCACCAGTTCCCGCGCCCCGCCGGCTGAGGCGAGCAGCCGGGCGCACACCGCGTGCTCCACCAGCGGGACCGGCGCTAGCCGCCGACCCCATTCGTGGACCACCACAGCAAGATCGACGAGCGAGGCCCCGCCGCCCCCGTCGGCGACTCCCACTGCCATCCCCGGAGCGCCCGCGGCGGCGAGCTTGCGCCACAGTCCCGGATCGAAACCGCAGCCCGCCTCCGCGGCCCGCACCGCTTCGGGAGTCGCCTCGCGGGCGAACAGGTCACCGAAGGCCTCAGCGACGGCCTGCTGATCCTCGGAGTATCGGGTCCGCACTGTCTTGTCTCGCCCTTGTCTCGCCCCGCGTTGAATCCACCTGCCGAGCCGTACCCGGCTTGTAGGTTCTACCGCATGCCGGGGCAGCCCATTGCCATCAGTCTCGACGGCAGCGCCTACACGATCGACGCCACCGGTCGGCACATGCTCGAAGAGGCGGCGAAGCTCCAGGAGCGCGCCGACCTTCTCAGGGAACGGGGAAGCCTGACCGACGCGACGCTGCGCGCCTACTTCGGCGACAAGCGCTACGAGCAGATCGCAGAGTCGAACGCCATCGAGGGCAGCACGCTGAGCGTGGGTGAGACCGAACTGGCGGTGGAGAAGGGCATCACGATCACGGGCCACGACCCCGCATACTCGGCTGACGCCATCAACCTTTCGCGAGCACTCGCGTACATGGTCGAGCTCGCAAAGGACCCGTCGCCGTCGGACTGTCGCCAGGTGAAGGAACTCCACAGCCTGATTCTCGGCGGTGGGCCGACCGCCGGCCTGTTCCGCTCGGGTCCCGTGCGCATCTCCGGATCCTGCGGGCATCCGCAAGTGGCGGCGAGACGACTCGCAGTCTCCGGGACTGGCCGAGTTGACGCTGGAACTACCGGATGTGGACAGGTGGATAGCCCGCCTACCCGACGGCGGGGTTGCTCGGTTGGAGCCGAGCGAGGTTGCCCGGAGAGTGGCCGAAGCGGTGTGGAGTCGCTAGTCGAGGACTAATGCCTGGTCTGCGCATCACTCCGGAGTTAGAACCATTAGGATGCCCTCGTCCGGCCCTGGGTTAGAGGGGGGCGTCGGTTCACGATGAGCTGGGACCGGCAACTGGGACAGAGGATTTGAGACGTAGGAGAGACGGTGAGACTGCAACTTGCGCTGAACGTGTCCGACTTGGACGCCGCGGTGGACTTCTACACCCGGATGTTCGGCACGGCGCCGGCCCGCCGCCGGCCGGGCTACGCCAACTTCGCCATCGACGAGCCGCCCCTGAAGCTGGTGCTCTTCGAGACCGCCGCTGACGCCTCCGATCCCGCCGGATGCTGCGGGGCGGGCGGCACCATCAACCACCTCGGCGTGGAGGCCGAGACCGCCGAGCAGGTGGTCGAAGCCGAGCGGCGCCTGACCGGAGCCGGCCTCGATACCACCGGTGTGGACGACACGATGTGCTGCTACGCCGCCAAGACCGAGACCTGGCTCACCGATCCCGACGGATCCCGCTGGGAGTGGTACGTCCGCACCGGCGACAGCGAGGTGCTCGCCAACATGGTGGTCGCCTCCCGCTGAGCACGACCACCGGTCGTGGACGGGGATCGGAAGGGCCGCGGACTGAAGCCCGCGAGGCTCCCCCAGACAGGTGCCTCACGACATTAGGGTCAGCCCAGTGCCCTCTCAGCCTGCTGCGAGTTCCGAAGGCGCCGGACTGTCCGCGGCGGAGTCGGCCGCAGACCGCATGCTGCGTCATCGCCGGATGGCGGTCAACCAGCCGGCCGAGACGCGCTCCAGCGAGGCTGACATCTCCGGCGCCATAGTCGATCTGCTGGTCGAGGCCAGCCTGGCGGGCAGGGAGTCGGTCCGTCGCGAGGCCGATCGCCTCCGCCGCCGTGTCGGGGGCATCGGCGCCGAGCGCTCTGTCGCGTCGGCGGGCCGCTGGCGCCGACGAGTAGACGCGCCTGCCACGCGCTTGGCAGGCTCTGACCGGAGGGATCGAGTCGAGTCCCAGGACAGTGACCACAAGGAGTCTCCCGCGATATGACCGGCACCACATTCCTCATCTCCGGCGGCATCGTGCTGCCGCTCGAGGGCCGCAAGGTGAGCCACGACCCGGGCTCGGTTCTCGTGGTGGACGGCGCCATCGCGGCGGTCGGCGCGCCCGACGAGGTCGCGGCCCACCCGGCCGCTGCGGGCGCGCCGGTCGTCGACGCGGCCAACCATGTGGTGATCCCCGGCATGCACAACGCCCATCTGCACTCCGGGCTGCTGCGGGGCACGGCCGAGGGGCTGGCCCTGTTCGACTGGCTGGAGAACTACGTCGACCCCGCTCACAGAGCCCTGACCCCCGAGATCGCCAAGGCCGCCTCCTACATGGCCTACACCGAGTGCCTGCGGGGCGGCACCACCTCCGTGCTCGACATGTGGCGGTTCATGGAAGGCTCGGCCGAGGCGGCCGCCGAGATCGGCATCCGGGCCACGCTGGCCCCCTACACCGCCGACCGCTACGACTACTTCGAGACCCTCGAGTCGAACCGCCGCCTGCTCGAGACCCACCGCACCGCCGCGGACGGCCGGGTGCGGTCCTGGGTCGGGCTGGAGCACATGTTCTACTGCTCGCCCGAGATGTTCCGGGACGCGGCCGCCCTGGCCGAGGAGTTCGACACCGGCATCCACACCCACTCATCGGAGACGGTGTGGGAGGTGCAGGAGAGCCTGAGCCAGTTCGGGCGGCGCCCCATCGAGGAGTTCTACAACCGGGGCATCCTCGGCGAACGCACCGTCGTGGCGCACTGCGTGTGGCTCGACGACCGCGAGGTCGAGCTGATGGCCCGCACCGGCACCGCGGCGACCCACTGCCCGTGCTCCAACATGAAGATCGCCTCCGGCCCGGCCCGGATCGACCACTACCGGGAGTCGGGGATGACGGTCGGGCTCGGCACCGACGGCGAGAAGGAGAACAACAACCTCGACATGCTGGGCGAGATGAAGTTCGCGTCGCTGCTGGCCAAGGTCAGCACCCTCGACCCGACCGCGGCCGACCCCTGGGACGTGCTCGACATGGCCACCCGCTCGGGGGCGGCCGCCCTCGGCCTCGACGACGTGACCGGCACCCTCGAGGTGGGCAAGGACGCCGACATCGCCATGGTCGACATCGGCGGCCTGCACTTCGTGCCTGTGATGCACGGCCGGCACTTCAACGCCCCCGCCCATCTGGTGTTCACCGCCCACTCCCACGACGTGAGCGACGTGTGGGTCCAGGGCCGCCGCCTGGTCCAAGGCGGCGAGGTGGCCTCCATCGACGTGGCCGCGGTGGCTGCCGAGGCCCAGGCCGCGGCCGAGGAGCTGTTCGAGCGGCGCGAGGCCCTCAAGGGCAACCCCGCCACCCCGCTGTGGTGACCGTCTCGTCGAATTGGCAGC
Organism: Acidimicrobiaceae bacterium; assembly: GCA_028819505.1. Classification (GTDB taxonomy): domain Bacteria; phylum Actinomycetota; class Acidimicrobiia; order Acidimicrobiales; family Aldehydirespiratoraceae; genus Aldehydirespirator. The sequence goes on along the minus strand of JAPPLH010000085.1, from coordinate 17,126 downwards.
AAAATGCTCGCTATGCGTGCATGGCGCTGCCAATTCGCGGGTGGCCAGACGGACGCAGCCGTCTCCAGCTCCGCTGGCGATGGCTCACAGGCCCGCTCACGCGCCAGGATTGGCTAGCGGCGAGGCACCTGGTGGTAGTGTCCGCGAAGCGGAGCCAGGCAAGGGAGTTGACGCGCTCATGGACATGGATTCCTTCCTGAAGGCGATCCCGAAGGTCAGCCTTCATCTGCACCTCATGGGGTCGGTTCAGGCCCGGACCGCGGTCGAGCTGTGCAACAAGCACAACGTGCCGCTGCCCGACTACGAGGAGCCGGAGGACCTCTACGACTACCCCGACATCTACAAGTTCCTGCACATGTACGACAACACCGCGCTGGGGGTGATCGACAGGGAGGACTTCGAGCGGATCTGCTACGAGACCCTCACCGAGGCGGCCGACCACAACGTGCGCTACCGGGAGATGTTCTTCAACCCGACCACCCACATGGCCGCAGGCGTGGACTACGACACCTGCGTGGACGGCCTGATCGACGGCATCGACGCAGCCCGCACCGACCACGGCATCGAGTGCCGCCTGATCGCGGCCATCAACCGCATGGAGACCCCGGAGCTGGGCGTCTCCATGGTGGAGACCCTCCTCGACCATCCCCGCGACGAGGTGATCGGCATCGGGATGGACTACGCCGAGGCCGAGTTCCCGCCCGAGCGGTTCTGGAAGTCCTACCGGATGGCCGGGCAGGCCGGCCTGCACCTGACCGCCCACCAGTCCGAGGACGCCCCGCCCCGCAACATCGTGACCTGTCTCGACCTGCTCAACTGCGAGCGGGTCGACCACGGCTACCACGTGGTCGAGAGCGAGGCCATCATGCGCCGCTGCCGCGACGAGGGCGTGGTGTTCACCTGCACGCCGGTGTCGACGGCGTGGGTGTACTTCAACGACGACTTCGACAACCACCCGATCGGGCGGATGCGCGAGTTCGGCATCAAGATCAGCCTGGACTGCGACGACCCGCCCATGTTCAAGACCGACCCCACCAAGGACTACATCATGGCCCACAACCACATGGGCTTCGAGGTGGAGGACTTCCGCCAGTGCATGCTCAACGGCATCGACGGCTCCTGGCTCGACGAGCCCGAGAAGCGCCGGATGCGCCGGGAGTGGGCCGTCGAGTTCGACGAGCTCGCCGCCGACCTCGACCAGACCTGACCGAAACCTGAGCAAGTCTCGACACCAGAAAGGCACCTGACATGACCGACAAGAAGCACGACCGCAGACTGATCCTCCCGCCCAGCGCGACGGTGTCGCGCCGCCAGGCGCTCAAGATGGGCGTCGCCGGGATCGGCGGCCTGGCCGTCGGAGGATCTCTGCTGGCCGCCTGCGGCGACGACGAGGAGGCCGCGCCGGCCACGACCGCGGCGCCGGCCACGACCGCGGCCGCGGCCACCACGGCCGCGCCCGCCGGCGAGGAGTCGATCAAGGCCGCCTGGGTGTACATCGGCCCGCCCGACGACAACGGCTGGACCCAGGAGCACGACCGGGGCCGCCTGGCCGTGGAGGCCCACTTCGGCGACCGCGTGGAGACGTCGTTCGTCCCGAACATCGAGTTCGACGCCGGCACGACCGAGACGTTCCGGCAACTGGTGGACGACGGCAACGACATCATCTTCGCCAACACCGAGTACGCCGGCCTGCTGACCGAGGTGTCCGACAACGCGCCCGACACCGTGTTCTGCGAGATCAACGGGCACTACTACAGCGACAACCTGTTCCCGTTCTACCTGGCCCACGAGAAGACCGCCTACCAGCTGGGCGTGGCCGCCGGGCACCTCACCGAGAACGGCCGCATCGGCTACATCGGCGCCTTCCCCACCGCCACCGCCTACAACGACGTGAACGGCCTGCTGCTCGGCGCCCGGTCGGTCAACCCCGACGCCACGGTCGAGACCGTGCTGGTCAGCACGTTCTTCGACCCGCAGAAGGCGGCCCAGGCGGCCAACGCCCTGCTCGACGCCGGCGTCGGCTTCCTGTTCGGCGTGATGGACGAGCCCACCTTCCTGCAGCTCGCCGAGGAGGCCGGGGTGTGGACCGGGTACTGGAACCTCGACTTCCGCACGGCGGCGCCCACCAAGTACGTGTCCCACTTCGACCTGTCGGAGTTCGGGCCGTTCTACATCGAGCAGTGCCAGCGGGTGCTGGACGGCACCTGGGTGTCGCAGGACGAGGTGTGGCTGCTCGACACGCCCATCGGCGACTTCGGCCCGAACGTCCCCCAGGACGTGCAGGACGAGGTGGCCGGCGTCGCGGCCGCTCTCGACAGCGGCGAGCTCCACGTCTACGAGGGCCCGCTCAACGACAACGAGGGCAACGAGAGGCTGGCAGCCGGCGAGACCCTCGACTCGCTGCAGGCCTACGCCATCGACTGGCCGGTCGACGGCGTGACCGGCATCTCGCCGGTCTGATCCCTGATCCGGGGCGGCAGCTCTGACTGAGCCGGCCGGACCGAGTTGACCGGCGACCGCGCCCGGCCCGCGGTGGAGACGCGGGGCATCTCCAAGGCCTTCGGGGGCGTGGCCGCCCTCGACACGGTCGACTTCGAGGTGAGATGGTCCGAAGTCCACGCCCTGGTGGGCGAGAACGGGGCGGGCAAGACCACCCTGTGCAACATCCTGGCCGGCATCTACCGCGCCGATGCCGGCCGGGTGGTCGTGGACGGGGCCGAGCGGGACTTCCGCAGCCCCGCCCACGCCATCGACGCCGGCATCGGGATGGTCCACCAGCACTTCCGGCTGGTCGAGCCGATGACCGTGGCCGAGAACATCCACTTGGGCTGGCCCGAGACGCCGGGGGTCGTGAGCCAGCGGACCCTGAACGAGCGGACCGAGCGGTTCATGGGCGAGATGGGACTGCGCGTCGATCCCACCGCCAAGATCTGGCAGCTGTCGGTGGGGGAGCAGCAGAGGGTGGAGATCCTGCGGGTTCTGGCCCGCGGCGCCCGGGTGCTGATCCTCGACGAGCCCACTGCGGTCCTCACCGCCAAGGAGGCGGAGGAGCTCTTCGCGGTGGTCCGGGAGCTGGCCGCCGGCGGCCTGAGCGTGATCTTCATCACCCACAAGCTGCGGGAGGTCCTGGCCGTGTCGGACCGTCTGACCGTGCTGCGCCACGGGATCAGGGAGATCACCCGCCCTACCGAGGGGGCCACCGCCAGCGAGATCGCCCGGCTCATGACCGGCGAGGAGCGGGTCCTCGACGTGGAGCACAGGGTCGTGACTGGCGACCCCGCCCTCGAGCTGCGCGGCGTGTCGACCCTCAACGACCGCGGGATCGCCGCGCTGCGCGACGTCGACCTGACCGTCCGGTCCGGGGAGATCCTCGGCATCGCCGGCGTGTCGGGCAACGGCCAGACCGAGCTGGCCGAAGTGATCTGCGCGCTGCGCGGCATGGAGGCCGGCTCGATCACCGTCGACGGCGCGGACATCGCCTCCATGTCGGTGCGGGCCGTCACCGACAGCGGAGTGGGGCACATCCCCGAGGACCGCATCGGGATGGGCATGGTCACCTCCGCGCCGGTGAAGGACAACGCGGTGCTTCACAGTTACTGGACCGAGCAGTTCTCCCAGGGCCTGACCCTCAACCGGCAGAGCGTCATCGACTTCGCCAGGAAGCTGGTGGAGGCGGCCCGGGTGCAGACCCGCTCGGTGTTCGCCACCGCCGGGCAGCTCTCCGGCGGCAACCAGCAGCGCCTGGTGGCCCGGCGGGAGGCCCTGGCCGCCGACCGGCTGCTGGTGGCGGCCCATCCCACCAGGGGGCTCGACGTGAACGCGGCCCAGGAGGTCAGATCGACGATCCTCGACAGGCGCGACAGCGGCTGCGCGGTGCTGCTGATCTCCGACGACCTCGACGAAGTGCTGCTGATGAGCGACCGGATAGCGGTGATCTACGAGGGCCGGATCATGGGCGTGTTCGAGGCGGCGGAGGCCGACCGGGAGCACATCGGCCTGTTGATGGGAGGCCACTCCATCACCGGGGCCGTGGCGTGAGACCGGCATTGTCCCGGGCCGCCGGGGCGGCGAGCGAGGCCGCATGACTCCGCTGGCGTCGATGGCGGGCGCGGTGCTGTCGGCGACGCCGTGGCGGCTGGAGCGGCGTCTGGAGGTCGACGCCAAGCGGGCCGCTCTCACCCGCATCGGCGGCGCGGTCGGCGCCATGGTCGTGGTCGGGATCCTGCTGCTGCTCACCGGGCGCAACGCCTTCTTGATCTTCTGGCAGGCCCTGGACGCCATCTTCGGCCGCCAGCGCGGCGTCGAGGGGGTGGCCCTGCGGGCCATCCCGATCCTGATGACCGCATTGGGCGTGGCCCTGTCGCTGCGGATGAAGGTATGGAACATCGGCTCCGACGGCCAGTTCCTCATGGGCGCGCTGGCCGCGGTGGGCGTGGGCATCCACATGGACGGCCCCGGCTGGCTGGTGCTGATCCTGATGGCCGCCGCCGCAACGCTGGCCGGCGCGGCCTGGATCCTGGTGCCCGCGCTGGCCCGGGCCTACTGGGACGTGAACGAGATCATCACCACGCTGCTGCTCAACTTCGTGGCCCTCCAGCTGGTGACCTGGTCGGCGCTGGGGTTCTGGCGCGACAAGGAGGCCGCAGTCATCCAGTCCACCCGCGAGGTGCCGTTCACCCTGCCCGGCATACCCGGCGCCGACTCGGTGACAATCGCCCTGCTCGTTCCCCTGGCCATCGCGGCGGTGCTCTGGTGGGTGTTCCGCTCCACCACCATCGGCTACGAGATCGACATCATCGGCGGCAACCCGCGGGCCGCGGGCTTCGCCGGCATCGCTGTGCGCCGCCGGATACTCGTCGTCATGCTGTTCACCGGGGCCATCGCCGGCCTGGGCGGGATGCTCCAGCTGAGCGCCCCGGGGGCGCAGGCCATGAACGCCGGGTTCTCGGCCCAGTTCGGGCTGTCGGGCTTCATCGTGGCCGCTCTGGCCGGCGCCGCGTTCTGGGGCGTGATCGGCGGCGGGCTGTTCATCGCGTCGATGTTCTACGCGGGGATAGTGCTGCAGACCAAGGGCCTGTCGGTGTACATCATCTTCGCCGTCTACGGCGTGATCCTCACCGGCATCGCCCTCGGGGAGATCGCGGCCCGATACCGGGTGGCACGCCGTGACGCCGCCGACGAGTCCGGGGCGGCGGCCGACGAGGCCGTTGCCGCTCGGAAGGGGGCGGGCCCATGATTCTCGCCATCATCGAGAACGCCTTCCTGAGCCTGATCGGCTCGGCCATCCCGGCCAGCGCGGTGGTGATGCTGGCCGCCACCGGGGCCATGCTCGGCGAGCGGGTCGGGGTGCTGAACCTGGGCCAGGAGGGACTCATCGGCATCGGCGCGGTGTACTCGGTGATCGCGGTGCTGTCGTGGGGAGTGGAGAGCCCCTGGCTGGCCATGCTCATCGGCATGATGGCGGCCGCGGCGGCCGGTCTGATCTTCGCGCTGTGCGTGGTGGCCTTCCGGGCCAGCCAGGTGCTGGTCGGGCTGGCGCTGGCCTTGGGGGGCATCGGCCTGTCCAACCAGTTGGGCGTCAACCGCAACGGCACGCCCATCCAGACGCTGTTCCGCGAGGTCAACCCGGGCGGAGTCCTCGACGACAACGATGCGGTGTCGGCGTTCTTCTTCCACGATCCGGTCGTTTACATCGCCTACGTCGGGCTGCCGGTGGTGCTGTGGTTCGTGCTGTTCCGCACCCGCCACGGCATGAACATGAAGGCCGTGGGCGAGAACCCGGCCGCGGCCGACGCGGTGGGCGTCAGCGTCACCGGCTGGCGGATCTTCTACTCGGTGCTGGGCGCGGCGCTGACCGGGGCCGGCGGCGCCTACATGGTGCTGTCGTTCACCCCCACATGGTCTCCCGACATCGCCCGGGGCCGGGGCTGGGTCGCGCTGGCGGTGGTGATATTCGCGGGTTGGCGGCCGGGGTGGGCTGTGGCCGGGGCACTGCTGTACGGATCGATGATCTCGCTCGACACCACCGCCCAGGCCCGGGGCTGGGGCCTGCCGTTCATGGGGGCCAGCGACCTCAGCTTCTTCCTGTCGATGCTGCCCTACGTCGTCACACTGGTGGCCATCCTCATCCCGGCGGGGGCGGTGAAGCTTGGTAGACGGGTGCGGTCCACCGCCGCGCCGGCCGCGCTGGCCATCCCGTACGCGCGCGAGGAGCGCTGAGCCCGCCGGCCCGGAGCCCAGCCGCGGCCGAGTCAAGGAGACGAGGATCATGACACCAGAAGCGGATCTGGACGGCTTCGTGCGTGGACTGCCCAAGGCCGAGCTGCACCTGCACATCGAGGGGACCCTCGAGCCGGAGATGCTCTTCGAGCTGGCCGGACGCAACGGGGTCGAGCTGCCCTTCGCCGACGAGGCCGCCGTCCGGGCCGCCTACTCGTTCACCGACCTCCAGTCGTTCCTGGACATCTACTACCAGGGCGCGGCCGTGCTGCGGACCACCCAGGACTTCTACGACCTGATGGCCGCATACCTGCACAGGGCGCACGCAGACGGTGTGCGGCGGGCCGAGATGTTCTTCGACCCGCAGACCCACACCGAAAGAGACGTGGGATTCGACGTGTTCATGGAGGGCTTCACCGCGGCGATGGCCGACGCCGAGGCCCAGTGCGGGATCTCCTCCGCGCTCATCATGTGCTTCCTGCGGCACCTCGGCGGCGGAGCCGCCTGCGAGACGTTCCGGGCCGCCGAGGGCTGGCTGGACAGCATCATCGGTGTGGGGCTCGACAGCTCCGAGGTGGACCATCCGCCCGAGGACTTCGCCGAGGCCTACGCCATGGCCCGGGCCGCCGGTCTGCGCTCGGTGGCCCACGCCGGCGAGGAGGGGCCGCCCGCCTACATCACCGGCGCCCTCGACGCGCTCGGCGCGGAGCGGATCGACCACGGAGTGCGCTGCACCGAGGATCCCGACCTGGTGGCCCGGCTGGTGGCCGCGCAGACGCCGCTGACGGTGTGCCCGCTGTCGAACCTTGCCCTGTGCGTGGTCGGCGATCTGGCCGATCACAACCTCAAGCGCCTGCTCGACGCCGGGCTCAAGGTCACCATCAACTCCGACGACCCCGCCTACTTCGGCGGTTACGTCGCCGACAACTACCTGGCGGCAGCGGCCGCCCTCGGCCTCTCGCGACAGGAGTTGGCCCGCTGTGCCCGCAACAGCCTCGAGGCCAGCTTCGCGCCCGAGGCCCGGAAGCAGGCCTGGGTGAACGAGCTGGACGCCTACGTCGGCTAGAGGCCGAGCGGGTGCCATGGCCTACTGTGGAGGCGCCAGACGCGAGCGGAGGCTGTCATGACAATGGCTGAGACCGGCATCCGGGGCTGTTCCGATCCGGTGATCCTGAATCAGTGGCACGCGGTGGCCGATCTCGACGAGATCCGCCGCGGCCCGCTGCACACCCTGCTGCTGGGCGAGCCGCTGGTTTGCCGGATCGACGATGACGGCACAGCTCGGGCTGAGGCCCCGCCCAACGGCGAACTGGAGGTTCGCACCGACTACGGCTTCGTTTGGACGACTCTGGGGGCGCCCGACGGCGACGTGTTCGCCGTCCCCGAGACCGACGAGGACGATCGGCGCACTCTCAACGCCGTGACCGTCGGCATCGACGTCTCCGCCCCCCGTGCGGTGGAGAACTTCCTGGACATGGCCCACTTCCCCTACGTGCATACGGGAATGCTCGGAGAGGAGCCCCACACCGAGGTGGCCGAGTACCGGGTCGAGGAGCGCGACGGGGAGCTATGGGCCTTCGACTGCGCCTTCTACCAGCCGCGCGCCGCCGCGTCGTCCTCTCAGGCGGTGCTGGCCGACTACATCTACCGGGTGCCCCATCCCTACGCCGCCATGCTGTACAAGTCGTCGCCGGCCGACGCCGAGAGGCTCGACGCCATCGGCATCTTCATCCATCCCCTCACCGACACCCGGATCAGGGCCCACCTGTTCCTCAGCGTGCTCGACGATGTGAGCACCGATCAGGAGATCCGCTGGTTCCAGCAGAACATAATCGGCCAGGACAAGCCCATCCTCGAGAACCAGCACCCCAAGCTGCTGCCGCTCGATCCGCGGGCTGAGACCCCGATCCGGGCCGACCGCTCAGCGATCGCCTACCGGCGCTGGCTAAGCCGCCTCGGCGTGACCTACGGGGTGATCCCCGCCGGAGCCACTGCCGGGTTCCAGAGTTCTGCGTCGTGACGCCGGGGTTCGGCGACAGGCCGGCCGCGTGCGTCGCATCGAAGCGGCGTTGGACGGCCCGACGCCGCCGCGCCGCCGAGGCTCAGCCGGCTGATCGGGACCGCCGGCACTCTGTTCGCGGACGGAGGATGGCGCGCCGGTCGGACCGGCCGCGACAGAGCCGGGCCCTACAGCGGCAGTGCGCGGCGGCAGGCTCCGGACGTGACGATCAGAACCGCGGCCTGGAGACAGAGCCGGGCCTTACAGTGGCAGTCCGCGGCGGCAGGCTTCGGCTTCGCGGTCGTGGATTCCCGCTTCGTGTTCGTAGGCGCGGGCCAGGTCGGAGAAGATCGCCGCGGTGCGGGGCCACTGGCAGCAGTGGCGGGCTCTTTGCTTGAAGCCCGCTGCGAGTTCTCGCTCCTGGTCCCCGCCGGCCGTCAGGGAGCGCCGGGTGAAGCCGCGTTGGTTGCGGACGGCGGTGAACAGGCCCCCGTCGATGTCGTCGCTTTGCAGGCTCTCCAGCAGGTCGCGGATCGCGAGGCCGGGCCACTCGTCTCCCGGGTCGGGAGGGGAGGCCGCGAGGGCGGTGCCGATCATGATGTCGCCGGTCTCGGCCCGATCGACCGCCGTCAGGCGCTCGCGGGCGCGCTCGACCCACTCCGCGAGCAGCGGCGCGTCGACGCTGCCCGCCTCGCTCGCGCCTGGGAGGAACCCGGACTCCGGCCAGCCGTGCAACGCGCGGTAGGCGTTGAGCGCCACCGAGCGCTGCGTCTCGGTCAAGGCAGGCGGGTCGTTGCCGCGGGCTCTTGCAGGCCTGAAGGCCATCTCGACCAGATGCACGAAGAACTCTGGGTCGCGCGCCATCTCCCGGTATAGGTTCGGCGCTCGGAAGCCCGGAGAGTTGCGGATCAGCGGGTAGAGCCGCCACTCGATGGCGGCTGCCCGCCCGGTGTCGAGCGCCTCGCGGTGGCGGTCGAGCACGTCCAGGAGGGTGGTCAGGTGCAGGCCGGAGGCGTGCGTGTACCACGAGGCGGGCAAGGACTGCTCGACGAGCTGCTCGAGGCACGCCGCGGCCTCTTGGGCGAACTCGGGACGGGACTTGTGGTGCTCGGTGCCCAGCGACAGCAGGATTGTCGCCTGCTCGCATCTCCCCGCCCCGCGAAGCCGCCCCGCGATTTCGACCAGCTCACCCGTGTCCACGGGGACTCCCACATCGCCGTAGCCGACCCGGGCCCAGTACTCGGCGGCGACCTCGCCGCCGAACCCGTCGACACGGCTCCAGGCTCGTTCCTGCGGCGGCGGAGACCGCAGCAGATCGGCTACGACCCGCGGCGGCGGCGCAGAGTCCGTGAGCAGCTGCTCCAGGCCGTCCCATCCGAGTTCGGCGAATCTGTGGCCGAAGTAGGCCAGCGCGGCCTGTGTCACCGCTCCGGGCGCCGCATCCATCGACGCGAGCACGGCCTCGTCCAGGGATGGGTCGCGGCTGGCCAAGGCGATGCCGACCGCGCCCGGCAGTTCGACCGTGCCAGCGAACTCGAGGACCGACTCGACTCCGCCGTCGGCAAGGACGGCCGCGACAGCGTCAGCCTGCTTCAGCGCGAGAGCATGGTGGAATGCCTCCCATCCGTCTGCGGCGCTGACGCCGTCGTGGAGCATCGGACCGGAAGCGAACAGCCAGCCGTGTTCGACGGCGTGATCGGCGGGTCGGAGCAGGCCCAGAAGTCGGTCGAGATCAGCGAGTTCGGCTTCTGGCAGCGCCCAGCAGGCGTCGCCTAGCCGGCGGTGGTCGGTCACGAGGCCGTGCAGCTTGGGCCACACCGTCGACTTGAACGCCTCGCCTAGGTCGGAGGCCAAGCGGCTCAGAGTCTCGACCAGCACCTTGCGGCTGGCCGCGGGCAGGCTCGCCGACAAGTTGAAGGAATGATCGAGCAGTTCGACCCACCGACTGGCGTCGCGACCAACGTCGGCGAGCAGCATCTCGCTGATCGCCTCGACCGAGCGGCTCCTCTCGGCGCTGGTGACGCCATGCCTGTGCTGTCCCCAGTCGCGGTAAGCGGGTCCGCCGATCGGCAGCTGCAGGGCATCGGCTGTGGGCATCATCGACAGCATCAGGTCCCAGGCCACATCGGGGTGGTTGCGGCGCGTCGAGCGGATCGCGCTGAGGCGCGCCTCGAGGCCTGCGCTGGTGTACGGCAGCCATGGGCACATGATCGAGGCGAGACTCTGGGCCGGTCGCTTCGACGAGACGTCGCCCGGATCGATCCGCGCGAGGCGCGCGAGCAGATCAACCGCAAGGACCATGTGATCGGGCGACCATGCTGTGGCCTCCAGCGCTTCCAGTACCCGCAGGTGCGGCGACGGTCCGGGGATGCTCACCTCGTCGGATCGCCGGTCCGCGAACATCGCCTCTGCGAAGGCGTGTTGGCCCGACAGGCAGCTTCGAAGACTCTGCAGGACCGCCTCCGGTTCGGCCTCCGCCAATAGCGGCAGGACTTCGGCCACCGCGTGCCATGTCCGCGCGGTCGGGTCGTCGCTCGCGGCCCGGAGCACTCTCCACACGATGTCGGCTGCGGCGCTGGAGGAAGCCGACACCGATCCGTGCAGCGTCGGGGGCCTGCTCCCGAGCAGCGCGAGCGTGGTCGCGACGCCTGACTTGATCTGGGGCGAGAACCTCGATCTGGTCCCGTCCAATCTGGCTCGGAGGCGCTCGTCGCCGGCCAATTCCCAGAGCGGATCAGGCTCGGTCAGCACCTCGAACGCCATGTCGCCGAACGCCTTAATGTCGTCGTCGGTGAGATGCCCGTCGAGCAGCAGCCAGGCGTCTTCGGGCGACACCGCGTGCCACCTGTCGGCGGTCTGGAGCATGGGCGCATCGCCGGTGTCGAGGCCGCGCAGCACCTCCATGGCCTCGTCATAGGGGCGCCCTGCGAGCCTCTCGACCACTCGGCGGTCGCCGTCCCGGCTGTGGTCCCAGCCGCCGAGCAGCAGGCAGCGCCTCACTGAGCGGTCGACGCTGCCGGACATCCAGCCGGGTCGGAACAACTCGGGCTGCTTCGCGAGGGTGCGGCGCACCGCCATCAGGCTCATCCGGGCGAGCGAGCCCAGCCGGCGCGCTTCGGCGTGCTCCACCCCCGAGGCTTCGAACAGCTGGGCGGCATGATCGGAGTCCACCGGCCCGAGCACGACCTCGGCTTGCGATGCACCCGGGACTGCCACGATCATGCGATGACGGCTTCCGGCGGGCAAGTGCCGGGCGAACTCGGCCGAGGGCACGAGAACGGTGAGGGGCGGCCGGCGCGAATCCGCCGCCGCGGTCGCTTCGGCTGCCAGGAGCCGCGGCGCACTGTCGTGATCCTCGACGTAGAGCACATCGGCGGGGGAATCCGATCCATCAGGCGGCGCAAGCACCGCGGCGACGAAGGCGATGATCTCGTCGCGGTGCATCCGGCCGCCGACGGTTATGGCGCCGCCGCGACGCAGCCCGCAGCGGTCGCGCAACTTTCCAGCCTCGCGTTGGCGTCCGGCCAGCACGATCCCTGAGTCCAGCGCCGGCGACGCCGAATCCAGCCACTGCGCCCACCACGACGACAGCAGGCTGATGCCCGCGACCGGCTCGCCCATCAGTTCGCGCAACCAGACCGTCGTCTGGGGGGCGCACTCGAGCCAGGCCTCAAGATCGTCGACGTTGAGGGCGCGCACCTTGCGGAAGTCTCTCAGCGCCCCCATCGCCTGCTCGAAGTCTCGCTTCTTGGTCCACGGGGCGCAGACCACCCCCACATAGGCGAGGCCGCGGCGCTGCTCCTGCGGAAGTTGCCCGACCCGCTTGCCTCGAATTCTCCCGCAGCCCGCACCGGGCCGCCTCCGACGAGCACGGTGTGAGAGATGTGCTCGCCCATCGCTTCGCGGCGCGCCACGAGCAGCCGGTCGCCGGAGACCGCGTAGATCATGCGTCTTCCTTGCGCCGCCATCTCGCTGAGATTGTCGCTGGTGGCCTCGACAGGCACCACCCCGGCGCGGCGGGCGGTATCGAGTTCATCCGGCAGGCTCTCCGGGTGGAGATTGTCGTAGCAGCGCGGCACGCATGTCTTTGTATCAGCATCATTTACATGATATGCGATTGATCTAAAGCTCTCAACAAGGCGATGAAACTGCCCGAGACTGCCAACGCGCGGGCAGGGCCTTCAGTCGCGGAAATAGATTGCTGTTGTATTGTGGGGGCGGTTGGGGCATTGCCCTGCCGGTGCCGCCGGATGGCGGGGCCGCGGAGGGCCGGCTGGAGGCCACTGCAAATTACAATACTGGCATTTCAGCCCGGCGCACAGTAGATTGACGATGTGGCGTGCGAGCCTCCCTGCTGCGAGGATCCTCGGACTCCGGGGCCGGTGTCCCATAGGACGTGTAGTTTCTTGCCGGTGACTCTCGACGGCCTCCCGATCATGCCGAGCAGCCACGCGGGCAGCGTCCGCCGGCCTGACGGGCCGTGACCGCGCCGAACGGGCGTCGGCGTAGCACGTCCACGTCCAGTTTCGGCGCTGGCCGGCGCGAGGCGCACGACGCCTCGGCGTTCTATGAGCGGTTCCCGGCGCCGGACATCTGCGACGACGACAGGATCGAGCCCCATGCGAGCACCGACCGCCTGTGGGTGGGCGACGCCCGAGACATGGACGCCTGCGGCGACGTAGCGGACGACTCCGTCGCGCTCGTCGCGACCTCGCCGCCGTACTACGCGGGCAAGAAGTACGAGCAGGCGGTGGGGCACGGCCACGTCCCCGGCAGCTATGTCGACTATCTGAAGATGCTGGAGGACGTCTTCAGGGAGTGCGTCCGCAAACTGGAGCCGGGCGGGCGCATCGCGGTGAACGTCGCCAACCTGGGACGGCGCCCGTACCGCTCCCTGTCCGCCGACGTGATCGCGATACTCCAGGACCGCCTGCGGCTGCTGCTGCGCGGCGAGGTGATCTGGAAGAAGGGCAGCGGCGCCGCCGGCAGCTGCGCGTGGGGCAGCTTTCAGCAGCCGGGGAATCCTGTGCTGCGAGACCTCACAGAGCGGGTGGTCATCGCGTCGAAGGGCCGTTTCGACCGGGCGCTCTCGGCCGCGGAACGCTCCGAGCGGGGCCGTCCCTCGGCCGGTTCCGCCCACGTCGACGAGTTCATGGAGGCCACGCTCGACGTGTGGGAGATACCGCCGGAGTCGGCCATCCGGGTCGGGCATCCGGCGCCGTTCCCGGTGGAGCTGCCCAAGCGGCTGATCGAGCTCTACACCTACCGGGGCGACTTGATCCTCGACCCGTTCGCCGGGGCGGGCACGACGGCGGTCGCCGCGGTGCGCACCGGCCGCCGCTACGTCGGCTTCGACACCGACGCCTCGTACATCGGCCTGGCCGAACAGCGGATCGCCGAAGAGCGGCAGCGCATCGAGGAACGATCCGATGAGCTGGGCTGGCCGGTGACCGTGCCCCCTCCGGCTGAGCGCAGCAGCGACCGGCAGTTCCTTGCGGAACTCGCCGACTCGCCGGCCGCGTCGAACGGCACATCTCGGCACACCGTCGCCGGCTCGGACCCCGGCGAGGCCGACGACTTCCAGGCGAGGGCAGGCCGAGAGGGCCGAAAGGCCCAGGTGATGGCCAAGACGCTGCTGATCCAGTGCGGCTTCAGGGTCTGTGGGGAGAAGGTGAAGAAGCCCTGCGGCGTGGAGGTCAACTTCGAGGCCATCGACCGGGCGGGCCACAAGTGGTTCTTCGACGTGTCGGGGGCGTTCAGCGTCACGCAGCGGCCCGGGCTGCGCCGCACCGACACTCTCTGGAAGGCGCTCGGCAAGGCGGCCGCCCTGCACTCGACGGAGCCGGCGACCCCCGTCGTGCTGCTGACCACGGACCGGCCCGCGCCCAACAGCGCCGGGCACCGTGCGCTCAAGGCCCTCACCGGTCCCGGGAAGCCGGTACGTGCGGTCATCGGGATGCTCTCATCCGACGACCGGGAAAGACTCGCGGCCCTCGCCAACGATCAGGACGCATGAGCCGGCGAGCAGGAGCCCCTCCCTCCTGACCGTCTCGCTAGGTGCCCATAGGCGCCGCGGCTACCGTGGCGGACAGTGTCCGTGAGCAGGCCGAAGTTGATAGAGGTGGCTCTGCCGTTGGCGGGGATCAACCGCGAGGCGGCGCGGGAGAAGTCGATCCGGCACGGGCATCCGTCGACGTTGCATCTGTGGTGGGCTCGGCGGCCGCTGGCGGCGGCTCGGGCGGTGATCTGGGCGTCGCTGGTGGACGATCCGTCAGGCGATGCGCGGTTCGCGGCCCCCGAGGGTGAGACCGACGAGCAGAGGGCCGAGCGTGAAGCCAGGGTCGACGCCGAGCGGCAGCGGCTGTTCGGGATCCTGGAGCGGCTGGTGGTGTGGGAGAACTCCAACGACGCGGATGTGCTGGCCGAGGCCAGAGCCGAGATCGACCGGTGCTTCCCCGACGGGCCGCCACCGATCCTGGACCCTTTCGCCGGTGGAGGGGCCATTCCGCTGGAGGCCCAGCGGCTCGGACTCACCGCGCTCGCCGGGGACCTCAACCCCGTGGCGGTGCTGATCAACAAGGCCATGATCGAGATCCCGCCCCGTTTCGCCGGGATGCCGCCGGTGCATCCCGATGTCGACAAGGAACTGACAACTTGGGAGCGGGCTCAGGGCCTTGCGGCCGACGTGGAGGCCTACGGAGCGTGGATGCGCGACGAGGCCCAGCGCCGCGTCGGGCATCTGTACCCCGACGCCAGCGGACCAACCGGCGAGAAGCTCACCCCCATCGCCTGGATCTGTGCCCGCACGGTGGAGTCACCGGACCCGAGCTGGTCGGGCCATGTGCCGCTGGTGGCGTCATGGACGCTCGCCAAACGCCCCGGCAAGCCCAAGGTCTGGATCGAGCCGATCGTAGACCGCAGCACCCAGACCATCAGCTACGCCATCCGCGAAGGCGGCGAACCCACTCACGAACGCACCGTCAGCCGCGGCAACGGCGTCTGCATCGCCACCGGCGCCGCCATCGACGGCGACTACATAGATCACGAGGCGTGCCAGGGTCGGATGGGCGCGGCGCTCATGGCCGTCGTGGTTGAAGGCACGCAGGGCCGGTTGTACACCGTGCCGGACAGCCAGACCCGGAGCGCTGTTCAAGCGGCAGATACAGAACGCTCCTTGCTGAGCACCGACAAACTGCCGTCAGGCACCACCAGAGGCACTTTCGGTGGCAATGCGCAAGGCCGCTATTACGGGTTCTTCGATTTCAAGGACTACTTCTCAAGTCGGCAGCTCGTGGCGTTGACGACGTTCTCTGATCTGCTCGATGAGGTGGCCGGGCGTGTACGGAAGCATGCTGCGGCGGCTGGGATGGCTGCAGACGGTGTGAGGCTGCGCGATGGCGGCCGGGGTGCCGATGCCTACGCGGATGCGGTCGTGACGTACTTGGCCTTCGTGATCGACAAGTGCGCCGACTACTGGTCGACGATCGCCGGCTGGGACAACACCAAGGGTGAGACCGTCAGAAACACTTTCGGGCGACAGGCGATTCCGATGACTTGGAACTACGTGGAGGCGAACCCGTTCTCGTCGTCCACCGGCTCCCTCCGCCTGATCCTGAAAGCTGTCGTTGAAGGTGTGTCTCGGCTGCCCGGCATGGGAGAAGGAAACGCTGAACAGAAGGACGCCCGGGCGCGGGTACGCGAACGTATGGAACGGGTTGCGTCGATCTCCACGGATCCTCCGTACTACGACAACATCTCATATGCGGATCTGTCGGACTTCTTCTATGTGTGGTTGCGACGGAATCTGGCCGACGTGTGGCCTGATGAGTGCTCGACGCTGTTGACGCCCAAGGCTGAGGAGTTGATCGCCAACCGGTATCGGGCGGGTTCGAGGGCGCAGGCCGAGGAGCACTTCGAGTCCGGAATGGCCGAGTTCATGGCTGATGTGGCCAGGCATCAGCCTGATGGTGTTCCGGCCACGATCTATTACGCCTACAAGGCGACCGAGACGAAGGAAGGAGAGGTGCGGGCAACCGGCTGGGACACGTTCCTGCAAGCGGTCATCGGCGCCGGCTTGGAGGTGAACGCCACATGGCCGATGCGCACCGAGTTGGGCAACCGCCTTGTTGCCTCCGGCACCAACGCGTTGGCGTCGTCGATTGTTCTTGCTTGCCGGCCGCGGCGCAAGACTGCGGCGCTCGCCACCCGAGGCGAGTTCATCGCTGCACTACGCCAGGAGTTGCCTGAGGCGGTGCGGGTGTTGCAGTCGGGGAACATCGCTCCGGTGGACATGGCGCAGTCGACTATCGGGCCTGGGATCAGGGTGTTCTCGCGGTATGCGCGGGTGGTGGAGGCCGATGGGTCGTCGATGCCGGTGTCGGCTGCGCTGGCGATCATCAACGACGTGTTGGGCGAGGTGCTCGACGGCGAGGAGGCCGAGCTCGACGCCGATACCCGGTTCGCGCTCACCTGGTTCGCCGAGCATGGCTACAGCCCCGGTCCCTCGGGCGACGCCGACAGTGTGGCCCGGGCCAAGAACACCTCGCTGGCCGGCATCGAGACGGCTGGCATCGGTGAGGCCCGCGCCGGCAAGTTCCGCCTCTACGAGCGCAGCGAACTCGCCTCCGACTGGTCGCCGCTGCACGACGACCGGCTCACGGTGTGGGAGGCCGCCCAGCACTTGGCCGCCGCGCTGGAGCGCTCGGAGTCGGAGGCGGCCGAGTTGCTGCACGCCCTCGGCGGCTACGGCGACGGGGCCCGCCAACTCGCCTACCTGCTGTACCAGAAGGCCAACGACCGAGGCTGGGCCTCGGAGGCCGGCGCCTACAACGGCCTCATCGCGGCCTGGCCCAACCTGCGCACCGGCGCCGCCACCATCGCAGCCACTGCCGCGGCGCCGACCCAGCAG
>JAPPLH010000140.1 GCA_028819505.1 Acidimicrobiaceae bacterium | reverse complement strand
CGCCTCGCGGCGTCGGCGACTGCGATTCGTATAGGGCCGACTGCGAGCAGACGCCAGCGGCAAGCGCAGCGGCTGCCGACACGCATCGGGGCGGTATGGCGAGTAGCGGTGTCCAAGCGGGCGGCGCCGATACGCATCGGGGCGGTATGGCGAGTAGCGGTGTCCAAGCGGGCGGCGCCGATACGCATCGGGGCGGGTTCGGGGAGTTCGGAGGGGACGGCCCGGGTCTCATCGACCGGGCCTTCCGGGAGCGGATCGTCCTCGTCGGCGTGACCCGGCCGGACCGGGACGCCGCAGCAACCGACGCCTCGCTCGACGAGTTGAGCCTGCTGGTGGACACCGCTGGCGCCGACGCCGTCGAGCGGGTCTGCCAGCGGCGGGCCGCGCCCGATCCCGCCACCTTCGTGGGCGCCGGCAAGGCCCGCGAGATCAGGGCTGTCGCCGAGGAGGTCGACTGCGACACGGTGGTGTTCGACGACGACCTCAGCCCCGCGCAGCAGTTCAACCTGGAGAGGCTGCTGGGCCGCACCGCCCTGGACCGCACCGCGGTGATCCTCGACATCTTCGCCCAGAACGCCAGCACACCGGAGGGCAGGGCCCAGGTCGAGCTGGCCCAGCTCCGCTACCGGCTGCCCCGGCTGCGGGGGACCGGGCGGCGCCTGTCGCAGCAGGCGGGCGGGATCGGCACCCGCGGCCCCGGCGAGACCCAGCTCGAGGTGGACCGTCGCCGCCTGGAGCGACGCATACACAAGCTCGAAGGCGACCTTCGCCGCATCGCCGGCCATCGCCGCACCCAGTCCAAGGCCCGCAGCCGCACCCGCAACCGGTCCGCGGCGATCGTCGGCTACACCAACGCCGGCAAGTCGTCGCTGCTCAACCGGCTCACGTCGGCCACCGTCGCGGTGGAGGACCGCCTCTTCGCCACCCTCGACCCCACCACCCGGCGACTGGGACTGCCCGGCGGCGAGACGGTCTTCGTCACCGACACGGTGGGCTTCGTGCGCAAGCTGCCCCACCAGCTGGTGGAGGCGTTCAAGACCACGCTCGACGTCGTCCGGGACGCAGATCTGCTGGTCCACGTGGTGGACGGTTCCGACAGCGACCCCGACGGCTCGATGGCTGCGGTGCGCGAGGTGCTGGCCGAGATCGACGCCGACGAGATCCCGGAGTTGGTCGTGTACAACAAGCGCGACCTGGGCCCGGCAGCGACCCGGCTGGCCGAGCGCACCGAGGGCTCGGTGGCCGTGTCGGCCGCCACCGGCGAGGGGATCGACGAGCTGCTGGGCGCCATCGGCGACCGGATGCGCCGCGTCGCCCGCGAGGTCGAGCTGGTGGTGCCATGGGAGCGGGGCGACGTGCTCGCGGGAGTACACCGGGAGGGCCAGGTGCTGGACTCCACCGCCACCGAGCACGGGATGAGGGTCAGGGCCCGCCTGGAGCCGTCGTCGGTCGGCGCCCTCAGCCGCTACGTGGTCGACGGCTGGGACGGCGAGTGACTCCCGCGGGCGCCGCGGCCCGGGGTCGGCAGGTGGGCTGGTCGGGGAGTCCGGAGCGTGGCTGGCCCGTTCGGGGTCGGCAGGGGGGCTGGTGGGCCAATCCGGAGCGCGGCGCCGACGAGCGCTGCGGGCGCCGCGGCCCGGCCGGAGCAGGGGGCGGCCAGTGACCTCGGGCTTCGTGCCGCCCCCGTACCCCTACGAGAGGCTCGACGAGTTGCGGGCCGCGGCCGCGGCTCTGCCCGGAGGCGCGGTGGACTGCTCGATCGGGACACCCTGCGACCCGCCGCCGCCTCAGGCGGTGGCCGCGCTGGCCGGCTCCGGCACCGAGCGCGGCTACCCGGCGTCGATCGGCTCGCCGGCGTTCCGTCAGGCGGCGTCCGCCTGGACGCAGCGCCGGTTCAACGTCGGATTGGATCCCGACTCGCACGTCGCGGCGTGCATCGGCACCAAGGAGTTCGTGGCCTCGCTTCCCGGCTACCTGCGACTACGCCAACCTGAACGAGACACCGTGCTGTACCCGGCGGTGTCGTACCCGTCGTACGCGATGGGGGCGACCCTGGCCGGGTGCCGGCCCGTGCCGGTGGCCGTGGACCGGCACTTCCGCGTCGACCTCTCCGCAATCGACCCCCGCGACGCCGCGAGGGCACTGTGCCTGTGGGTGAACACGCCCGGAAACCCGGCCGGAGCCCTCGACGACCTGGGTGCGGCCGCCGCGTGGGGGCTGCACAACGGCGTGCTCGTCGCCAGCGACGAGTGCTACGCCGAGTTCACCTGGAACGGCCCGCCCCGCACGATCCTGGAGCACGGCACCGAAGGCGTGCTGGCCGTTCACTCGCTGTCGAAGCGCTCGAACATGGCCGGCGTGAGAGCCGGCTTCTACGCCGGGGACGCCGAACTGGTCCACTACCTGCGCGAGTGCCGCAAGCACGCAGGCTGCATGGTGCCCGGCCCGGTGCAGGCGGCCGCAGTGGCCGCGTGGAGCGACCAGGCTCATGTGGACCAACAGCGGGCACGCTACCGGGACCGCCTCGAGCGGCTCGCGTCCATCATCGAACTGGCCGACAGGCTCGGACGGTTCGGCGATGCTCGATCCACGGTCGATGACGCGTGCCGACTGCCCGAGTTGCCCGCCGGCGGCTTCTACCTGTGGCCCCGAGTTCCCGGCGGCGACGCTTGGGCGTGCGCGGACGCGCTGGCCCGCAGCTGCGGCCTGATCGTCAGCCCCGGAGAGTTCTACTGCGAGCAGCCATGCGCATCCGGGGCCGTCGATGCCGGCGAGCATGTCCGCATCGCCGCCGTCCAGCCCGATGAGCGGCTCGAACTGGTTGAGCGGCGCCTTGCGGCAATCGCGCGCGACGAGGGCAGAGGCTGATGTCAGAGCCGTGCCATGTCTCAACCGGAATTGGCAGCAGGATGTCCCATTTGGGTGCATATTGCTGCCAGTTCTTGTGGCGGCCATGTCTCAACCGGAATTGGCAGCAGGATGTCCCATTTAGGGTGCATATTGCTGCCAGTTCTCACGGAGCGCGTCGGGCGCTGACGGCGGCGGGCGGCAAGTAGCCTCACCTGCATGTCAACGCTTGAGTCCCGCATCGGCGAGCTGTGGGCTGCCCGCCCCGACCTGGATGCCGGCGACCCGGCTGTGGTCGCCACCGTCCATGAGGCCATCGACGCTCTCGACGTCGGCGAGGCCCGGGTGGCCGAGGTGCTCGACGACGGCACGGTGCGGGTGAACCAGTGGTGCAAGCAGGCCATCCTGCTGCTGTTCTCGACGGCTGAGATGAGCACCATCGAGCTCGGCCCCTTCGAGTTCGCCGACAAGATCCCGCTCAAGACCGGCTACGCGGCCCGGGGCGTGCGGGTGGTGCCGGGAGCGTCAGCCCGCTGGGGCAGCTACCAGGCGCCGGGCGTGATCATGATGCCCAGCTACACCAACATCGGCGCCCATGTGGGGGCCAACACCATGGTCGACACCTGGGCCACGGTGGGGTCGTGCGCCCAGATAGGGGCCAACGTCCACCTCTCGGGCGGGGTCGGAATCGGCGGGGTGCTGGAGCCCCCCCAGGCCGCTCCGGTCGTCGTGGGCGACAACTGCCTGGTGGGCAGCCGGTGCATCGTGGCCGAGGGCGCCCGGCTGGGCGACGGGGTGGTGTTGGGCGCGGGATGCGTGCTCACCGCGTCGATCCCGGTGATCGACGCCGCCACCGGTCAGGAGCTGGGCCGCGGATCGGTGCCCCCGTGGTCGGTGGCGGTTTCGGCCACCCGGCAGCGGGAATTCGACGGGGGGACGTTCGGTGTGCCCTGCGTGCTGGTGATCAAGCATCTCGAGCCCGGTCAGGGCCACGACAAGGCCAAGCTGAACGCCGTGCTGCGCGACCACGGCGCGGTCGCGTAGTGCAAGCATCGCCTGGAGCCGGCTGCTTTCGGGGATTGCGGATGAGGGCATGACAGCGGATCTGTTGGCTGCTGTGGGGGATTGCGGGTGAGGGTATGACCGCAGATTTATTGGCCAAGGCAGCCGAGCTGGTCGATGTGGCTTCGGTGTCGCGTCAAGAAGCGGCCATCGCGGGGCTCATCGAGGATCGGCTGCGCGGTGCCGCCGGGCTGGATGTGTGCCGGGTGGGCGACAACGTCGTGGCTCGCACCGAACTGGGCCGACCGGTGCGGGTGCTGATCGGGGGCCACAGCGACACCGTCCCCCCCAACGGCAACGCTGCTGCCCGAATCGAGGGCGACGTGCTGTGGGGTCTCGGCGCTGCCGACATGAAATCGGCGCTGGCGGTCATGCTGGAGCTAGCCTCCTCGGTGAGGGCGCCCTCGGTGGATGTGACCTGGCTGTTCTACGCTCGCGAGGAGATCGGCATCGCGGAGAGCGGGCTGCGGGAGATGTTCGGGCGCCGCCCCGATCTCCTGGCCGCCGATGTCGCCCTTTTGGGCGAGCCCACCGGGGGAGCGGTGGAAGCCGGCTGCCAGGGATCGATGCGGGCGGTGGTGACCCTTGGAGGAGTTCGTGCCCACACCGCCCGACCGTGGATGGGGGTCAACGCCATTCACCGGCTCGGCTCGCTGTTGAGGCTGGTGGAGGCCTACGAGCCCCGCACTCCCGTGCTCGATGGCTGCCGGTTCCGCGAGTCGCTTCAGGCTGTGGCCGTGGGCGGCGGGGTGGCGGGCAACGTGGTGCCCGACCGCTCGGAGGTCACGCTGGGCTATCGCTATGCCCCCGACCGCGGCAAAGACGACGCCATCGCGGCCCTGCGAGGGCTGCTGGCCCCCGCTCTGGGCGACGATGACAGCTTCGAGGTGACAGAGCACGCGCCGGCGGCTGCTCCGGGGTTGGGCCACCCGGTGCTGCAACGGCTCGTCGGGGACAACAACCTGGAGACGAGGGCCAAGCTGGGATGGACCGATGTGGCCTTCTTTGCCGAGCAGGGCATTCCTGCGGCCAATTTTGGCCCCGGCGACCCGGCCCTGGCCCACACCGCAGAAGAGCGGGTAGACCGAGCCGCATTGGAGCGCTATCGGCGCTGTCTGGAAGCGCTGCTCTCAGCCACTTGAAATACCCCGCTGGAATCTCCATAATCCCAGCTAGAGGCCTATTATGGCGGTAACTGTCACCGCGGTCAGGACAATGGTCGCATGACATTGCCCATGTACTGCCAACCTCCGGCCGTGCCCCGTCCGGCCATGCACCGTCCGGCCGTGCCCCGTCTCCCCGCCCCTGTGTACTGGTTTCGCAGGGTCTTGGCGGCTGGAGTCCTGCTTTTGGTGTTCTGGGCCAGCTCGCTTCTGGCCGGGGAGCTTCGCTGGGTGCTGACCCCGGAAGACCCGGTTGCGGATCTGCCCCACCCCGCGCCGGCCTATGTGATCGTCGGCGACACCGCCTTGCGGGTCGGCGCCGACGGCGGGCGATCAACCTCCGCCGCGTCGTCGGAAAGGGCCGGTGAATGGGCGAGGTAGCGCAGGAAGAGGGTCTGGTCGTCGGCCAGCACCCGGTCCAGCCGCAGGTGGTCGAGCCGGGGTGGAGCACCGCGCACCATGCGGGGGGAGTCGCCGCCGCCGATGGTCGGCGAGACCGTCCAGCACAGCTCGTCCAAGAGCTCCGCGGCCACGAGCTGCCCGTTGAGGCTCGGCCCGCCCTCGGCCAACACCACGCCGGCGCCCGATTCGCCTATCCGCCCCAGCATCTCGGCCGCGTCCACCCGGTCGGCGCCCAGACGGTGGACCTCGGCGGACGCCTCGGCCATGGCCAGCCGATCGGCGGGCGGGTTGCCCACAGTGAAAAGCAGCGGCGGCGGGCGGTCGCTGAACAGGGGAGCGGTGAAGTCCAAGTCGAGCGAACCGCTCAAGATCGCCAGGCGGGGCCTCGGCGCCTGGTTCCGGCTCGCTCGGCGGGCCGCGGCTTGCGGGTTGGCCTTGGGCGGCCCGTAGCCCTCGCGCCGCACCGTCTCGGCCGCAACCAGGATCACGTCGGCCACTGCCCGGATCGCGGCGAACACTCGTCGATCCCCGGGAGTCGACAAGCCCCCCGACAGCCCGTCGGACGCTGCGGCCCCGTCGGCGGAGGTGACCATGTTCAACATGAGCCACGGACGGTCGGGATGGGCGACGCGTTTGTCGGACCCATACAGGGTCAGCGGGTCCACGTTGGAGACGAACCGAGGGTGCAGCTGATCCACCGGTTGCCGACCGTAGCAGGCAGCCCGGACAGGCACGCCCTCAGATATTCACCTGAAATCCACAGGGAATCCCCTTCGTCGTCCTTACCGTCCACAGCCCGGATGCTCTACCGTGGCCTACTGCTGCGGTGTGAGCGTCCGGAATGGTGGCTGGCGCCGACTACCGAAGTGGGGTTCAGGCGACTCCTTGAGGGGTTCAGCTCGGCATTTGCCGGGGCTGGCGTGTCTGGTGCAGACGCGCCTCGTTCGGAGGCCCTTTTGACCTGGCCGCTCACACCGCAGCCTCAATCGTCACCGCTAGAATACGAAGGTGGAATGCGCTTCTGGGAGTCGCATTCCTTGAGGAGTGCTGATGGCTCTGGCATATGACCGCACCCGAATCGGCTTGGGCCGGCACTTCAGCCGCTCCGATCTCCACCCCTATGAGCAGGTGGAATGGCACCGTCGCGATGCCCGCATCACCGGTTTCGACGGTGAGGTGGCGTTCGAGCAGTCCGATGTGGAATTCCCGGCGGACTGGTCGGTGAACGCTGCGAACA
>JAPPLH010000065.1:33481-59255 GCA_028819505.1 Acidimicrobiaceae bacterium | reverse complement strand
CCCCCGAACCGGCCGACACCGCAGAACCCGCAGAACCGGCCGACACCCCCGAACCCGCCGACACCGCAGAACCCGCAGAACCGGCCGACACCCCCGAACCGGCCGACACCGCAGAACCCGCAGAACCGGCCGAGCCCGCAGAACCCGCAGAACCGGCCGACACCCCCGAACCCGATCCCCCCGGCAGCGGCGACGAGCCGATCGCGTCGGCGGGGTCCGGCACCCTGGAGCTCGCCTTCGAGACGGCCTGGGGGACCAACCGGATGGTCGATCCTCTCGGCGCGGGGAACGTAAGGCACCTGACGTTGGACGGATCGGCGGAACCGGTCGACGGCTTGGCGGTGTTGGCCGGCCGTTCCTCCTCCGAGGAGGAGTTGGCCCTGCTGCCCCCGACCGGCGGCCAGGCTTCGATAGCCATCCTGGCCCCGGGCGGCGACGGTTCGCTCCGAGGCATGATCCTCGTGCTGGACATGCAGCGTCTGGCCGCGGGCGAGCGCCTCGTCATCGGGGAGGACCTGATCGCCGGGGGCGTCTGGAGGGTGCCTCCGGGAGCGTCGCAGCCCGGCAGCCTGTCGCCGTTCACCGAAGGCGTGCTGGCGCTGTCCGTCGGCGGGACAGGGGCCGGCGACCCGATCGTGGGCACGTTCTCGGGCGTGTTCAACGACGCGATGGCGCGTCAGCCGTAGCCGGCTGCGCCTCCTCTCGGCGGTGTTCGGGTGGCGTCGGAGCCGACCGGTGCCGGTTCAGCAGGGTGGAAGCACCTGCTGGCGGGTCCCGGCCGCCGGGGCCGCCCCTCCGACGAGATCGAGCGCGGTCAGAGCTTCTGGATCGTGCGGTGGCGGGTCATGGCCGATCCGGCCGGACCCAGCAGCATCTGGGCCCGGAGATTCCGCTTGTGGAAGAGTCTCACCAGCTCGGCGTCGTGGCGGCCGGCGGTGTCGGCCAGCACGAACGCCTCCAGCTTGGCCTCTCCGTCGCGCCAGTCGTGCGGGCGGGCCCCCAGCAGCCGCTCCAGGTCGTCGAGGTCGGCCCTCCCGGCGGCGTCGCCGATCTCGTCACGCCGCTGGAGATGGCGGGCCAGCCGGAACAGGATGCGCAGTTCGTGCCGGACGAACTCGTCGTCGGTGGAGATCGACCGCAGCGCCCGCACCAGATGCCGATGGCCCACATCGGCGGTCGAGAAGCGGGGCTCGGGCACCTCCACCGCGGGCAGGTCGATGCCGAGGTGCTCGGCCCAGGCCTCGGTGGCGAAGAGGTTGGTCTCGCAGCACCACTGGAGGTTCGTCATCAGGTCGGAGGCCGCCGACGGGTCGCGCAGCGCGTGGCTGTAGGCCAGCTGGTTCGACAGCGTGAACGCCATGTGGTGCCAGCGGACGGCGTCGAGGTCGACCGGTGCGCCCGAGAGCTCCTCGTAGCGGGCGTAGAGCCTCCTCATGTCGCCGTAGCCGACGACGGTGTCGCGCATGCGCCAGGCGGCGAGGTCCATCATCGGGTCGCCGATGTGGCCCAACTCCAGATCCAGCACAGCAAGGATCCTGCCGCCGGCATGGTGGAACTGGCCCGAGTCCCAGACGACGGGCGCCTCCCGGCCGGCGGTGTCGATCGGGTTGCGGCGCAGCCAGCCGAGGCAGAACTCGAGGAAGGGGTCGGGATGGGCCTTGAGCGCCCGGTAGTGCTCCTCGTAGCGGCGCAGCCCCTCCAGCCCGGCCGCGGACACATCCGCGGCCCGCCGGATGCCCGCCGCGGCGAACGGCTCCAGGGGTAGCGCGTGGAGCCGGGCGAGGATGGCGAGATAGTCGTCGACGGCCGCAGCCCGGTCGGTGTCGACGGTGTCGCCGAAGTGCTCCTGGCCGCCGACCCGGTCCATGACGTAGGCCATGGGCTCATCGATCCATCCCCGCACGGTCGCCACCGGGATGCCGTGCTCGCCGAGGAGCCGCTGGAAGGTCATCTCGTGCTCGAGGGGGAAGATGAGGGGCATGTCCGTGCGGTCGCCCCGCACCACCAGCTCGTGGCGGACGCTGCCCCGGTCGACGGTCGCGAACCAGACCGGCCGCCAGCGGGTCTGGCGGGCAAGCTCCACGACGCGGCCGCCGAAGTCCTGCTCGAACCAGCGGACGATGTTGCCGTCGGCGGCGGCCAGCGACTCCGGGCTCATCATGGCGGCGCGCCTCTCCGCTGTCCGCCGGGCCATCCGGCCCGGACCGTCCATATCGACGGCACGCCCATTGTGGTCTAGGTTCGCGGCTCCCCATCGGATCGCCAAGGAGGAGCGATGAGGTTCAGTTTCGTAACCCTGCCCGACTACCCGCTGTCGGAGTCCCTGGAGCACATCAGGACCGCCGACGAGCTCGGCTTCTACGGGTGCTACGCGGCCGACGAGACGTGGCACAAGGACCTGTACGTGCTGTTCGCGGCGGCGGCGTCGCAGACCAGCCGGATCCGCATGGGTCCCAGCCTGGCGCCGATCGCGCTGCGGGAGCCGACCCTGGTCGCCCAGGCGGTGGCCACCCTCGACGAGCTCACCGGCGGCCGGGCCGAGTGCGTCATCTCCAGCGGGAACTTCAGCCTGCTCGCCCAGTACGCCACCGACTGGACCGGCATCAAGCCGCTGTCGAGGGTGAAGGAGGCCCACCAGGTGATGCGCACGTTCCTCGACGAGGGCGCTCTGACCTTCGAGGGCGAATTCTTCAACTACGCCGGCCTGTTCACCTTCGCCCGCCCGGTGCAGGAGCATCTGCCCCTGCTGATCGGGGCGCTGCGGGGCCCGAAGTCCTTCCAGGCCGCGGGCGAGCTCTCCGACGGCACCCACGCCTTCGCCCAGTACTCCCAGGAGGCCTGCAGCTACATGGTGGACAACCTGCGGATCGGCGCCGAGCGGGCCGGCAAGAATGTGCAGGACCTCGACATCGCGGTGTGGAACGTGTTCGCCGTCGGGCCCGACTCGGCCAAGGCCAAGCAGGCGGCCCAGACCATCGGCGCGTTCTACATCCCGGCCATGGCGAGCGAGCAGATGGAGCGCCACGGGGTCTCGCAGTCCGACGTGCAGCCCATCCTCGAGGCCTTCGGCGACGGCGACGTGCAGGGCGCCATCGACAACATGACCGTCGACATCGCCGAGAAGCTCTCGGTGGCCGGCACTCCCGAGGAGGTGGTCGAGAAGATCAAGTCCGACATCGAGCCCAGCGGCGTCAACCACTTCATCGCCTGCATCACTGACTCGTTCCTGCTCAACGCCTTCACCGGCCGCGACATCGAGGTCCCCGACGTGCAGGGCCAGCTGCAGCTGATCCACGACGAGGTGATGCCCGCCTTCAACTGACCTGGGCCGAGTGCTGAGCACTCAATCGAGCGAACTGAAGCATCGGTACCCAGAGTCCCAGGTGAAGGTCCCCGTCGAACGCCACGTCTCGGCCTACTGCGCCACGCAACCGGTCGGGACGTTAGTATGCAATTACGCGTGCTTGTGTATGATGAATATATGCAGAAGCAGCGGGTGACTGTCACCGTGGATGAGGAACTTCTCCACGATGCCAACCGAGCAGTGAGCGAGGGGCGATCCCGGTCGGTCAGCGAGTGGATCAGCGAGGCGATGGCACAACGGCGTGACCGTGACCGGCGGCTCGCAGTGTTGAGCCGCCTGGTCTCGGAGTACGAGGCCGAGCACGGAGTCATCACCGACGACGAGATCGCGGAGCAGGCCCAGCAGGATCGGGATGCAGCCGCTGCGTTCAGAGTCGCCGCCCGCAGGGCCGGATGAGCGAGATCCTCGACGCGGGCGGGCTCATCTCGCTCGGGAGCGGCGACCGCCGGACGTGGCGTCGCCTCAAGGGCGCCCTGCGGGCCGCAGACCCTCCGAGAACCCACGGAGGCGTGGTCGCGCAGGTATGGCGGGGCGGAACTGGACGTCAGGCCCGGCTCGCCGGCGCGCTTCAGGCCGTCGAGATAGTTCCCCTCGACGCAGAGCTAGGACGGCGAGCGGGCATGCTGCTCGCCCGCAGCGGCCTGTCGGACGCGATCGGCGCGGCGCTGGTGGCGCTGGCCGACCACGGCGACCTGATAGTCACCTCCGACCCCGGAGACCTGGCCCTGCTAGCGGCGGCCAGCAATCGACGGATCGATGTCGTCCCCGCCTGAGTGAGGGCGCGTCACTCGGGGATTCATCCGGCATTGGCCGCCTCCGGCGAGCACAAGGGTCGCCCATTCGCCGGAGGTTCGGCGTCCGACTTCGGTGAGGGGGCGCAGGAAGCCCGCGACCTGCGAGCACTGCGACGGCGAGATCCCGCCGACGGCCAGCCATCCGTCGGGCGACACGTGGGCCACAAGCTCCGAGGCGAGTTCGACGATCCCGGCCCTGGCGATGTTGGCCACCACCACGTCGAAGCTGCCTTCGATCCCGCTCAGAGGGGCCAGTGTTGCCTCCAAACGGTCGCCCACGCCGTTGATCCCGGCGTTGCGCCGGGCCGCCTCGACGGCGTCCGGGTCGATCTCGACGGCCACCGCCTCCGCTGCGCCGAGCCGGAGCGCGCACAGTCCGAGCACGCCGCTGCCGCAGCCCACGTCGAGGACGCGCTCCCCGCCGGCGATCCGATCGACGAGTTCCTCGATGATCTGGGCCGTCGTGGGATGGCGGCCGTCCCCGAAGCCGCCCGGACCGAGCTCGACCAGGCCCGCAAGACCC
Organism: Acidimicrobiaceae bacterium; assembly: GCA_028819505.1. Taxonomy (GTDB): domain Bacteria; phylum Actinomycetota; class Acidimicrobiia; order Acidimicrobiales; family Aldehydirespiratoraceae; genus Aldehydirespirator. Next base: position 54,574 of record JAPPLH010000065.1, on the reverse strand, counting down.
CGGCGATCGTGCTCAGACCACGCTCGGCACACGGTGATCCGCCCGCCGAAGGTGATCGTGCGGGCGTCTCGCAGCCACTTCCTCAGCGCGACGCCCCCGTCTGGCCTCGAGACGGCCATCACCCCCTCGGCCCGCAGCGACGCAACCAGGCCGGCAACGCTTCGCTCGTCCTCGACCGAGGCGAGCACCACCCGGCGGATGTCGCTCGGTGCTGCCACGTCGATCACGCTGGCCCCGCGAGCCCGGAGCCGCTCGCACACCCCGGCCAGTCGGTCCTCAGTGGTGGCGACCGCGATCATCACGACACGATATGTGCGACCTGCCGGCAAGCCAGGAGGCGCCATGACCGAGAGCCACGACCTGGGTCCCATCGGTGATCGGGTGCTGTTCGAGGACGAGCAGATCCGGGTCTGGGAGATGGTGCTCGAGCCGGGCGAGCGGTCGCCCATGCACCACCACGAGCACGACTACATCGTGGTGGTGGAGGGCGACCACGTCACCGTCGAGCCGCTCGAGGCCGGCGCCAAGTCGGCGCCGGTGACGCCGGGGCACAGCGTCTTCCTGCGCAAGGGCGGCACCGAGGCGGCCGCCAACTCGGGAGCGGTGCGGTACCGGGACGTGCAGATCGAGCTGCTCGATTCCTGAGTGTCTGAGCCAATAGCCTCGGCGCGATGCGAGCCGCCGTCTACCAAGAGTTCAACGGGCCCATAGCCGTCGAGGACCTGCCCGACCCGGCTGTTCCCGACGGCGGCGTGGTCATCGAAGTGCGGGCCTCGGGCTTGTGCCGAAGCGACCTGTTCGCCTGGCACGGCCACGACCCCAGCATCCCCCTGCCGCATGTTCCCGGCCACGAGCTCGCCGGAGTGGTGGCCGAGGCCGGGCCGGGCGTGTCGCGCTGGTCGCCCGGCGACCGGGTGACCGCGCCCTTCTGCTGCGGCTGCGGCGCCTGCGAGCAGTGCGCTGCCGGCAACGAGCAGATCTGCGACAACTACTTCCTGCCCGGGTTCACCCACTGGGGATCCTTCGCCCGCTACTGCGCCATCGACCACGCCGACACCAACCTCGCCGCCCTCCCCGAGGCCATGTCCTTCGAGCACGCCTCGATCCTGGGCTGCCGCATGATCACCGCCTACCGCGCCCTGATCGAGCGGGCCCGGCTCTCATCCGGGGAATGGCTGGCCGTGCACGGCTGCGGAGGGCTGGGGCTGTGCATGGTGATGATCGGAGCGGCCGCCGGCGCCCGGGTGGTGGCCGTCGACATCGACGAGCGGGCTCTGGAGCTGGCCGCGGCCATGGGCGCAGCCGCCGCGGTCACCGCCGACCCCGACAACGGCCGGGCCACCGTCGGGGCGGTGCGTGACACCACCGGCGGGGGCGCCCACGTGTCAGTCGACGCGCTGGGCAACGCCGAGGTGGCCGCCAACTCGGTCCACTGCCTCCGCAAGCAGGGCCGCCACGTGCAGGCCGGTCTGCTGTCGGCGCGGGCCACCGCGCTGCCGGTGGCCACCATGATCACCAAGGAGCTGGAGGTGCTCGGCACCAAGGGCATGTCGGCCCGCCAGTACCCGGCGCTGATGGGCCTGATCACCGCCACAGGGATGGACCTCGGCCTGCTGGTGAGCCGCACAATGGGCCTCGACGACCTGCCCGGGGCCTTCGAGACCATGGCGGGCTTCGGCGGGCACGGCGTCGCCGTCGTCACCGAATTCTGAGGCCTCCCGGCAGCGAGGCTCCACCCGCAAGCCCTCCAGTACGCTTACCGCCGTGGCCGACGAAGTCCTAGCACCCGAAGAGGACGAGGCGTTCCGGGCCCGCTGCCGGGCCTTCCTCGACGAGCACGCCACCGGCATCGATCTGAGCGGGCATCCCGACCCCCGCGGAGAGCTGCGGCTGCGGGCGGCACAGAGGTTCCAGCAGGCGCTGGCCGCAGCCGGGCTGGCCGGGCTGACCTACCCCGCCGAGTACGGCGGCGCCGGGCTCACCAAGGCCCACGAGAAGGTCTGGCGCGACGAGTACAGCCGCTACCCCAACATGACCTACGACCTGCTCATCTCCCACGGGATGTGCCTCCCCATGATGGCCGAGTACGGCAGCCATGCCCAGAAATCGGCCCACCTGGCCCGCATCATCGCCGCGGAGGACGTGTGGTGCCAGATGTTCTCCGAGCCCGGCGCCGGCTCCGACGTGGCCAGCCTGCAGACCCGGGCCGAGCGCGACGGCGACGAGTGGATCGTCTACGGCCAGAAGGTGTGGACCACCCTGGCGCATTTGTGCTCCCACGGGATCGTCATCGCCCGCACCGACCCCGACGTGCCCAAGCACGCCGGCATCTCGATGTTCATCGTCCCCATGGACGCCGACGGCGTGGAAGTCCGGCCCATCCACCAGATCGACGGCGGCACCCACTTCAACGAGGTGTTCTTCACCGATGTGCGCATCGGTGCCGACAACCTGCTCGGCGACCTCAACAACGGCTGGCGCATGGCCACCGCCATGCTGATGTACGAGCGGGTGGCCATCGGCTCGGGCACCACCGGCGGGATAACCACCGACCGCGCCGACCGGCTGATCGAGGCGGCCCGCAAGCGGGGACTCGACCGCGACCCGGCCCTGCGCCAGAAGCTGATGCGGCTGCGCATCCTGGAGACCTGCCTGTCGCTGGTGGCCATGCGCACCCGGGCCGAGCTCAAGGCGGGACGCACGCCGGGTCCCGGCGGCTCGGTCGGCAAGCTGGCCACCGTGCAGATCGCGGACCTCCACACCGAGGTGTCCATGGCCATCGCCGGGGCCTCCGGCGTGGCCTGGGAGGACGACGCCGACGGCCACTGGCAGCGCCAGGCCCTCACGTCGCTCCAGGCCGGGATCGCCGGCGGTACCTCGGAGATCCAGCGCAACATCATCGGCGACCGGGTGCTGGGCCTGCCCCGCGACATGAGCGTCGACCGGGGCGTGCCCTTCAAGGACCTCAAGGTCGGCACCCAGGCCCGCTGAGCGCCGGCCCAGCCGAACTCGATGTAGTTGTCCTCACTGGATGAGGTCAACTACATCAAGAACGCGGCGACGGGCCCGGCCGGCCCCGACCGGGCCTGCTAGAGCACGTGGCGGGTGGTCTGGTAGACGGTGCGGATCGCGAAGTTGGAGCGCAGCCGGGCCACGTCGGTGAGCCGGGACAGGTGCTGGTTGTGGATGCGCTCGAAGTCGCGGTGGTCCTGCACGGCGAGATGCACCAGGTAGTCGGCGTCGCCCGCCACCAGGTGGCATGACATCACCTCCGGGCAGTCGCGAACCTCCTCCTCGAAGCGGCGAAGCGACTCCTCGCTCTGGCTGACCAGGGAGACCTCCACGAACACGTCCAGGTCGCGGCCGATGGCCTCGGTGTCGAGGATCATGACATAGCCGTCGATGACGCCCTCGGCCTCCAGCCGGCGAACCCGCCGGTGGCAGGCCGACGTGGACAGGCCGATGCGCGTGGCCAGCTCAGCGTGCGAGACGCGCCCGTCGAGTTGCAGCTCGTTGAGGATGAGACGATCGGTCGGATCCATGTCTTGCATGAGAGTATTTTGCGCTGAATCGGCGATCATGTGCAAGTAATGGGCACAAGACTGGCTAGTTCGAGGAATATTGCTCAGAATATGTCTTGTACACGCGTGTAATATTTCAGGAGTCGCATTCATGCATCGCAGGTGGAGGGGTCCAACATGCGCATCGGAGTGCCCAGGGAGATCAAGAGCGAGGAGCGCAGAGTCGGGCTCACCCCCGACAGCGTGCGCGAGGTCGCCGACCGCGGCCACGAGGTGTACGTGGAGCGCGGCGCGGGCGACGGCGCCGGGTTCGACGACGACGAGTACAAGGACCGCGGCGCCATCATGGTGCCCACCGCCGAGGAGCTCTTCGAGGTCGCCGAACTGATCGTGAAGGTCAAGGAGCCCCAGACGGAGGAGCGGGCCCGCCTGAGGGCCGACCACACCCTGTTCACCTACCTGCATCTCGCTCCCGACCCCGACCAGGCCAACGACCTGCTGGCCGGCGGGGCCACTGCCATCGCCTACGAGTCGGTCACCGACCGCAGGGGCAGACTCCCCCTGCTCTCCCCTATGTCCCAGGTGGCGGGACGCCTGGCCATCCAGGCCGGCGCCCGCTGCCTGGAGGCATCCGCGGGCGGCCGGGGAGTGCTGCTGGGCGGGGTGCCCGGTGTGGCCGCGGCTCCCGTCACGGTGATCGGCGGCGGGGTGGTCGGCACCAACGCAGTGGAGATGGCTCTAGGACTCGGCGCCGACGTCACCGTGCTGGACCGCGACATGGCCGTGCTCGAATCGCTGGCCGCCCGCTTCGGTCCGGCGCTGCGCACCCTGTACTCCAGCCCCAGCCGGCTGGCCCAGGCGGTGTTCACCGCCGATCTGGTGATCGGGGCCGTGCTGCTGCCCGGCGCCAGGGCGCCCCGGCTGATCACCAGGCAGATGGTGAAGGTCATGCGGCCCGGCACGGTGATCGTGGACGTGGCCATCGACCAGGGCGGCTGCGCCGAGACCTCGAGGCCGACCACCCACGCCGAGCCCACCTACGTGGTCGACGACGTGGTCCACTACTGCGTGGCCAACATGCCCGGCGCGGTCCCCCGCACCTCCACCCAGGCCCTCAACAACGCCACCCTCCCCTACGTACACAAGCTCGCCGACCAGGGAGTGGTCGAGGCCATCGCAGCCGACAAGGGCCTCCAGGACGGCCTCAGCGTGCGCCACGGCCGGATCACCGAGCCCGCGGTGGCCGACGCCCTAGGCCTAGCCTACACCAACCCCCTCGCCACCCTGGCCTGAGCAACACAACAGCTGCCCGGCGTCGACCCGGGTTGATGCTCGCGGAAGTCGGCGACAGCGCGGCAGGCTCCGAGGCCCAGGATGAGAGCACTGATGACGAGGAGCCATAGTCCCGCGAGGGCGAGGCGCCCATGTGGAGCGCCTCGCTGCTTCGCGCGCTGCCGCCCGATCCATAGCACTACCAACGCGGGGTAGAGGAGGGCAAAAGAGGCAACCATAAGGGCGTCCACCACAGCATTGGATTCGTTCCCAGCATTCTCGATCAGAATCGCAACGAAAAAGAACGGGGAGCATCTGATTGAGACCGCTGAGAGAGCGAAGCCAACCAAAGCCGCTGGGTTGTATCGCTGCGACGGCCCAGTGGGGGCCGCTTCGTCATCCATGCGCTCCACGGGCCGCCTCACCTCGTCATGTGGGCGAGGGCTCATTTCTTGTATCTCTTCGGCTATTCGTTCAGGTGCATGGCCACGGCCAGGTTGGAGCCGATCACTGCGACCCCCACTGCGATCGCCACCACGAGCAGGTTGACCTGCAGCATGGCGGCGTCGTCGACCTTGAACCCGGCCAGCAGTTGCAGACCGTCGGCGTCGCTGAACTGGTCGATCACGTAGTTCCGCAGCAGCGAGTTGCTGATCATGGCCACGACGGCGCCGAGCAGGCCCTGCACGAGCCCCTCGAGCATGAAGGGCACGCGGATGAACCACTTCGTGGCCCCCACCAGGCGCATGATCTCGATCTCGGGGCGCCGGTTGCCGATGGCCACCGCCAGCGTGTTGAGGATCAAAAGCGTCGAGGCGCCGAGCAGGACGATCGAGCCAATGAACAGCACACGCCCGGCCCGGTTCGACAGGTTCTGCACGTCGCGGATCACGTCACCCGCGAAGGTGACCGTGCGAACCCCGGGCTTCCCCTTGAACTGGCTGCCCAGCTCCTCCACCACGTCGGGGGCGGGATCGGCCGGCACCACCCGGTAGTACGGGGGCACGCCCTCGGCGGTGAAGATCTCCAGCACCTCGGGCGTGTCCGCGAAGAACTCCTGGAACTCCTCGTAGGACTGCCGGCGGTCGACGTACTCCCATCTCTCCACGCCCGGGCTCTCGTCGAGCTGGTTGCGGACGCTGGAGTCCTCGTCCGTCCCGGCGTCGGTGTTCATCCACACGATGAACTCGACGCCGTCCTGCCATCGTGCCGTGGCGCTGTCGACGGCCACCTGGAACAGCATGAAGCCGCCGAACATGGCCAGAGAGACCCCCACCGTGACCACGGTGGCCACGGCCAGCAGGATGTTGCGCCACAGGTTCTGACCCGTCTCACGCAGTACGTAGCGGAAGCTGAACACAGGGGCCTACTCGCGACTGGGGGCGACGCTGAACATCGAGGGGGCTTACTCGTAGACGCCTCGGGCCTGGTCGCGCACGACCATCCCCCGGTCGAGCTCGACCACCCGCTGCCGCATGCTGTCCACGATGCTGCTGTCGTGGGTGGCCATCACCACCGTCGTGCCTATCTCGTTGATCCGCTCCAGCAGGCGCATGATGCCCACCGACGTCGTGGGATCGAGGTTCCCGGTCGGCTCGTCGGCCAGCAGGATCAGCGGCCGGTTGACGAAGGCCCGGGCGATCGACACCCGCTGCTGCTCGCCTCCCGAGAGCTCGCGGGGGAAGCGGTCCATCTTGCGGGACAGCCCGACCAGTTCCAGGATGGCGGGCACCTGGCGGTTGATGACCTGGGGGCCCTTGCCGATCACCTCCAGCGCGAAGGCCACGTTCTCGGCCACCGTCTTCTTCTGCAGGAGCTTGAAGTCCTGGAACACGTAGCCGATGTTGCGCCGGAGGTAGGGCACCCTCCATCCGCTGAGCCCGCCGATGTCGCGGCCGGCCACGAAGATCCGGCCGTGCTCGGGCACGTCCTCGCGGTTGAGCAGGCGGATGAACGTCGACTTGCCGGAGCCGGACGGACCCACCAGGAAGACGAACTCCCCCTTGCCGATGTCGATGGTCACGTCGCGCAGCGCCACCACGTCGCCCTTGAAGACCTTCGTGACCTTCTCCATCTTGATCATCAGCCACCTCCGCCGGGGGGGCCCGGCGTGGCGACAGTACCAGCCCCCTCGATCGGGCCCGCGGCACCGGAGGCCCGGCTCCACCGGAGCCAGGACTCCATGAACGGATCGAGATCCCCGCCCAGCACCGCGTCGACGTTGGGGGTCTCGTGGCGGGTGCGCTGGTCCCTCACCATCTGGTAGGGCTGCATCACGTAGCTGCGTATCTGGCTGCCGAAGCCCACCTTCCGCTGCTCGCCCTTGATGCCGGCTATCTCGTCGGCGAGCCTCTTGCGCTCCAGGTTGAGCAGCTTCGCTGCCAGCATCTGCATGGCCCGCTCCTTGTTCTGGTGCTGGCTGCGCTCGTTCTGGCAGCTGGTGACGATCCCGGTGGGCAGGTGCGTGATCCGAACCGCCGAGTCGGTGACGTTGACATGCTGGCCCCCGGCCCCCGAGGAGCGGTATGTGTCGACGCGCAGGTCCTTCTCGTCGATGGCCACCTCGTCGGAGACCTCCTCGAAGAAGGGGGCGACGTCGACCGCGGTGAACGCCGTCTGGCGCTTGCCCTCGTTGTTGAACGGGGAGATGCGCACCAGACGGTGCACGCCGTGCTCAGAGCGCATCCAGCCGTAGGCGCAGCGGCCCCTCACCAGGAAGTCCACGCTGGAGAACCCGGCCTCGGTGCCCTCCGACAGGGCGGTCACCTCCAACTCGAAGCCGCGGCGCTCGGTCCAGCGGCGGTACATCCGCAGCAGCATCTCGGCCCAGTCCTGCGAGTCGGTCCCGCCCTCGCCCGACTTGATCTGGCAGACGGCGTCCCGCTCGTCGAACTCGCCGGTGAACAGCGACCGCAGCTCGAGCTCGTCGAACCGGGCGGCCACCTCGGCCAACAGCCGCGCTATCTCAGCCTCCTCGGAGGCGTCGCCCTCCTCCACCGCGAGCTGGTTGAGGGTCGCCGCGTCGGAGATCCCGTCGGCCAGACGCTCGAACACGGCCAGGTCGTCGCTGATCGAAGCCAGTTCGGAGGTCACGGCCCGGGCCCGTTCGGGCTGATCCCACAGATCGGGGCGCGACGACTCGGCCTCGAGCTGGGGGAGCCGAGCCCGCAGCGCGTCGATGCGGAGGTAGGCCTCGGCCTCCTCGAGGCGGCCGCGCAGCCGGCGCAGATCGTCGCTGAAGTCCTGCACTGCGTGTTACCCGCTCTTGTTCGCTGCGCTCACGGGCCGCTCGGGCCACGGCCTCGCTCGGCGCATCGCCATACTGCTCATGAAGTGCTGCCCATCCGCTCGGCCTCCGGTCAGCCAGCGCCGGGGCGGCCGTGGCACATCTTGTACTTCCTGCCGCTTCCGCAGGGGCACGGCTGGTTGCGCCCGACCTTCTCCAACTCGCTCTTGACGACCGGCACCCGGTTCCGCTGCTGGTTCGGCACGGCCGCTCGGGCGGTGCCAGATGAAGCCGCCGCGGCCGCGGCCGGCTGCGGCGCCGATGCACCCACGCCCGCCGGCGCCGGAGAGGCCGCCTCGCTCTTGCTGGCGGTCACGCCCACCAGCTGGGAGTCGTCCTCGGGCGCCCGCTCGGCGAGCTGGACGTGCATCACGTAGCGCACGAAGTCCAGGGCGATGCCGTCCATCATCTGCCCGAACATCTCGAAGCCCTCGCGCTGCCATTCGGTGGCCGGATCCTTCTGGCCCATGGCCCGCAGATGGATGCCCTCGCGCAGCAGGTCCATCTCGCGCAGGTGGGACCGCCACCTCTGGTCGATCAGGCGCAGCATCACCTGGCGCTCCACCTGGCGCATCACGTCGGCGCTGAGCAGCCCCTCCCGCTCGCCGTAGTGTTCCAGCGCGGCCTGGTTGACCACCTCGGCCAGCTCGTCGTGGGTGACCGCCGCGTCGAGCCGGGCCGCCTCCACCCCGCCGGGCCACAGCCCCGCCAGCTCCGTGCCCAACCCCTCGCGGTCCCACTCCTCGGAGTGCTCGGATTCGCAGTGGGTGGCCACGGCGGCGGCGACCGCCGCCTCCAGGTGCTCCAGAGTCTCGGACCGGAGGTCCGTCCCGTCGAGGATCTGGGCGCGGCGCTGGTAGATGACCTTGCGCTGCTCGTTCATCACCTCGTCGTACTTGAGGACGTTCTTGCGGGTCTCGGCGTTGCGCTGCTCCACCGTGTTCTGGGCCCGCTCGATGGCCTTGGTGACCATGCCCGCCTCGATCGGCACGTCGGAGGGCAGGGCCTTGTCCATCACCCAGTTCATGGCGCCGGTGGCGAACCGGCTCATGAGATCGTCCTCCAGCGACAGGTAGAAGCGGCTCTCGCCGGGGTCGCCCTGGCGACCCGAGCGGCCCCTGAGCTGGTTGTCGATCCGCCGGCTCTCATGGCGCTCGGTTCCGAGCACGTACAGCCCTCCGAGGTCGAGCACCTCCTCGCGCTCGGCGTCGGTGGCGGCCCGGTGCTTGGCCGTGAGCTCGGCCAGGCGCCGGGCGCCCTCGGGGGTGGCCTCCTCGAGAGCCTCGGCCCTGAGGTCGCGGCGGGCCAGACCCTCGGGGTTGCCGCCCAGGAGGATGTCGACGCCGCGCCCGGCCATGTTGGTGGCCACGGTGACCGCGCCCAGCCGGCCGGCCTGGGTCACGATCTCGGCCTCGCGGTGGTGCTGCTTGGCGTTGAGCACCTCATGGGCGATGCCCTGCTTGTCGAGCAGGCGGGACAGCTTCTCGGACTTCTCCACCGAGACGGTGCCGACCAGCACCGGCTGGCCCCGCTCGTTGCGCTCGAGTATGTCGCCGGCGCAGGCCGCGAACTTGGCGTCCTCGGTCTTGTAGATCAGGTCGGCCCGATCGTCGCGGATCATCGGCCGGTGGGTGGGCACGCCCACCACGTGCAGTCCGTAGGTGGAGGCGAACTCGCTGGCCTCGGTCTCGGCCGTGCCGGTCATGCCGGCCAGGCGGTCGTACATCCGGTAGTAGTTCTGCAGCGTGATGGTGGCCAGCGTCTGGTTCTCCTCCTTGATGGCCACCCCCTCCTTGGCCTCGACCGCCTGGTGAAGCCCGTCGGACCAGCGCCTTCCCTCCAGCACCCGGCCGGTGAACTCGTCGACGATCTTCACCTGGTTGTGCTGCACGATGTACTCGTGGTCGCGCCGGTACAGTTCCTTGGCCCTCAGCGCGGCCTGCAGCTGGTGTACCAGGTTCTGGGCCACCATGTCGTAGAGGTTCTCGACGCCGAGCATCCGCTCGACCGCGTGCACGCCCTCCTCGAGGGGTGCGACGGTGCGCTTCTCCTCGTCCACCTCGTAGTGGACGTCGCGCTGGAGGCCGCGTGCGATCCCCGCGAAGCGGGTGTACAGCTTGGCCGCGTCGGCCACCTGGCCGCTGATGATCAGCGGGGTGCGAGCCTCGTCGATGAGGATCGAGTCGATCTCGTCCACGATGCAGTAGTGGTGGCCGCGCTGCACCTGCTCGGCGCGCGACATGGCCATGTTGTCGCGCAGGTAGTCGAAGCCGAGCTCGTTGTTGGTCCCGTAGGTCACGTCGCAGGCGTACTGGCGCCGCTTGTGCTCCCATCCACGGCTGCCGGGGACGATCAGCCCGACGGTGAGGCCGAGCCACTTGTACAGTCGGCCCATCCACTCGGCGTCCCGGCCGGCCAGATAGTCGTTGACCGTCACGACGTGGACGCCCCGGCCGCTCAGCCCGGTGAGGTAGACCGGCAGCGTGGAGGTGAGGGTCTTGCCCTCGCCGGTGCGCATCTCCGCCACCGCGCCCCAGTGCAGCGCCGCGCCGCCCACCAGCTGCACGTCGAAATGGCGCTGGCCGAGCACCCTCACCGAAGCCTCCCGCACCACCGCGAAGGCCTCCAGCAGCAGGTCGTCGGTGGACTCGCCGCGCTCCAGCCGGCCGCGGAACTCGCCGGTGCGGGCCCGCAGACCGTCGTCGTCGAGGCGCTGCATCCCCCGCTCGAGCGCGTTGATGTCGGGGACGAGTGCCTGGAGGTCCCTCAGCTTGCGTCCCTCGCCGGAGCGCAGGACTCTCCTCAGCAGCGACATCGGCCCGTCCCCGCTCGTTCCCGGCCTCTCAGCCGGCCTCGTCGATGAGGCCCACCGCGCCGTCGTCGCGCCGGTACACGACCGCGGAGCGCCCCGTGGCCGAGTTGATGAAGAAGAAGAAGCCGTGGCCCATCAGGTCCATCTTCAGCGCGGCCTCCTCGGGACTGAGCGGACCGAGGTGGAACCGCTTGGTCTTGACGATCTGCAGCTCGGGCTCGCCGTCGCCGTCGACCTCGCCGGGGCCCTCCGCCGCTTCGGGGATCGGCCGCACCTCGCCGTCGCTGCTGGTCCGTATCGTGTCGCCGCGGCCGCGGTGGCGGTTCTGCAGCTTGGTCCGCAGCTTGCGGATCTGGCGCTCCAGCTTGGCCTCGGCGAGGTCGACGGCGGTGAAGGCGTCGGGGGCGTTCACCTTGCAGCGCAGACGGTGGCCGTGCCCCGTCAGGGTCACCTCGCAGGTCTGCTGGTCGACGATGCGGGGATTGCGGGCCTCGTCGAAGTGCACCTCGGCGGTGTCGAGGTCGTCCAGGTAACGGTCGAGCTGCCCGATCTTGGCCCTCACGGCCTCCTCGAGGCCTCGTGTGACGGTCGTGTGCCGGCTGCTGATCGATATCTCCACGTCCAACCTCCCATGGCCTCCGGTGGCTTCGATGCGCCCTCATGGTAGAGGTAGCGCGGCGGGCTGCCGCGGCGCCGCGGGCGCCACCGTGGCCACCGCCGCCACCACGCCCGCAGCGCCGCCGGACCGGAGCGCGGCGGCCGCCGCCCGAAGCGTCGAGCCGGTGGTACACACGTCGTCGACGACCAGGATCAGACCGCCCGACCGGCCGCCCCGGACCGCCATCCTGGGGCCCGCCAGGCGCCCCGACAGGGACCGGGAAGTCTGGGGCTCGTCGTCGAGCCGGCGCAGCAACCGGCGAGCCCGCAACCCCAGGCGCCGGGCGAGGGCACGGGCCAGAAGCTCGGCCGGGTCGAAGCCCCGCTCGCGGCGGCGCGTCGGGCTGCAGGGAACCCAGGTGACCAGGTCCGGAGCCGGCCCGGCGGGCGCGGCCGACGCCATCCGGTCGGCGATCACGGTGACCGCGGCGGTCTTGCGTCCGTACTTGAGGGAGCGCACCAACTCGGCCGCGGCGCCCTCGTGGCACCAGCCCGCCCACAGCCCGTCCACGCCGTCGACTTGCACATCCTGCATCCGGGCAGCCTAGCGCGGCCAGATCAAGAAATCTTGAAACATATACAAACGTATTGAAAATAAACTAGCTGCGAATGACTCGTAACAGTGCCGCGGTGCTGGACACATGGACGATGGGAGCGCAGCCGGCGTCCGCCGCGGCGCCCAGCACGTTGAGGGCGCCCGCGAAGTTGCTGGCCTCGATGTCGGCCTCGGAACTGAAGCCGGTTGCGCCGGTGACTAGGACCATCAGAGCCGATCCCTCCCCGATGAGACAGGCATGGGCCTCATCCGCGGCCCTCGAGCAGTGCCGTGGCGAGGGAGGCGGGGCCCGACGGCGTGCGCCTGGCCTCGATCTCGCGGTGGCGGGCCGCGATGGCGGCGTCGAAGTCGCCGTCGGTGAACAGCCAGAACTGGTCGGCCCGGATCGCCCCGACCACCATGCCGGCCACCGCCGAAGGTCGCAGCGCCTGGGCGTAGAGATCGCCGACCGCGGCCCTGGTCTCGGAATCGGGGCCGCCGACGACCATGTCGGAGTCCCGCGTCCCGTCGACTCCCGGGTGGTCCTGCAGTCGTTCGGGCCGGTTGCGCTCGGAGTCCAGGATGTTGGTGGAGACCAGACCGGGGCACAGGCAGGTGACGCCCACGCCGGTGCCCTCGGACAGCATCTCGGCGTGCAGGGTCTCGCTCAGGGCGACCACGCCGTGCTTGGAGACGTTGTAGGGGCCGATCCCCGCCGGGGACAGGTGGCCCAGGATCGACGCGGTGTTGACGATGTGGCCCGAGCCTCGCTCGATCATCGGGCCCAGGAAGGCCTGGCAACCGTGGATCACGCCCCAGAGGTTGACCCCCAGGCACCACTCCCACGACTTGAGGGACAGTTCCGCCATGGACCCGGTGGCGGCCACGCCGGCGTTGTTGCACAGCACGTCGGCGGGGCCGTAGGCGTCGACGCAGGCGTCGCGCAGGGCCTCGACCGACGGCCACGACGACACGTCGCAGACGACCGCCGTCGCCTCTCCCCCGCGGTCGGTGATCGACCGCACCGTCTCATTCAGGGGCGGCTCCTCGACATCGGCCACCACCACTCTCATCGATTCGGCCGCGAAACGCTCGGCCATCCCCCGGCCGATGCCGCTTCCACCCCCGGTGACCACCGCTACCCGGCCGGCGAGATCCTTCACGGGGCTAGGGCCGACAGAGCGTCGTAGTCGACGGCGGCCGCGCCGGCGGAGGGGTGCAGCACCTGGATGCACACCTGGGTGGCCCCGGCGTCGGCGTGCTCGGCCAGCCGGCGTTCGATGGCGTCGATGTCGCCCCAGGCCACCATGGCGTCCACGAAGCGGTCCGAGAGCCCGTCGATGTCGTCGTCGTCGAAGCCGAGGCTCTTCCAGCAGCTCCGGTATCCGGGAGCCCGGGTGTAGAACTTCATCACGTTGCCGCCGGTGGCGCGGGCCTGTTCGGCGTCGGAAGTGAGCATCACCTTCTGCTCCACGCAGAGTTGCGCGTCGGGTCCCATCACCGAGCGGGCGAAGGCGGTGTGCTCCGGTGTCGTGTTGTACGGGTGGGCGCCGGCGGTGCGCTCGGCGGCGAGCTCGAGCATCCGCGGGCCGAGGGCGGCCAGCACCACCGGCACCGCCTCGGGTGGCGGCACCGAGGTGTAGCGGGCCGCGTCCATGGCGTCGAGGTAGGACCGCATGAACGACAGCGGCTTGTCGTAGGGGATGCCCCGGAGTTTGCTCACGATCACCGGGCTGGAGACGCCGAGGCCGAGCGTGAACCGGCCGCCGGTCTGCTCCGCGACGGTGTACGCCCCCTGCTTCATCACCCCCGGGTGCCGGTTGTAGACGTTGGCGATACCGCTGGCCAGGCCGAGAGTCGAAGTGACCGCGCCCCAGTGCGCGGTCAGCGCGAACGGGTCGCGCCCGAGGGTCTCCGCCACCCAGAGCCGCGAGTAACCGAACTCCTCGACCCTCCTCGCGAAGTCGGCCACTCCGGCCGCGTGGAGTGCGTCGGGCATGATCCAGCACGCCCGTTCAACCGCCATCTGCGCTCCCTTCAGCCGGCTAGCGGCCCCAACGTATCGGAGACCGCGGAAGGCGTCACCGCCCGCAGCCCGGCCGGCTGGCGCGTCCCGCCCTCGGGACCGTCGTCTTTCCGCTCTGCGGGTGTCTCAGGCCGGCGGGGACTGCGGCCAGGCATCGACGACCGGGTGGTCGGCCTCGACCGCCTCGACTCGGGCTGCGCCGCCGGGTGCATCGAGCCCGGCGATCCGGAAGAAGTCGGCGTTGATCTCTGTGAATTCGCGGTGCTCAGCGGGGAGGAACGTCTCGGGGTAGATGGCCTCGACGGGGCAGACCGGCTCGCAGGCGCCGCAGTCGATGCATTCGTCGGGGTGGATGTAGAGCATCCGGCCACCGGTGTAGATGCAGTCCACCGGGCACTCCGCCACGCAGGCGGCGTCCTTTATGTCGATGCAGGCCGGACCGATGACGTAGGTCAAGAGCACCCCCGATCGCTGCAGGCGGGACCGGGGACGCTGGTCACGGGGACTCCCGGTAGCCGGGGTGCCGGTCGTATACCCGCTCCAGCATGTCGAGGTAGTCGGGTTCGGCCGCCGCCGACAACGGGCTGGGCTGCTGGCCGGGGTAGCCGACCAGCCGGCGCACCTCGGCGCTGAGGTAGTAGGCGCCCACCACCGTCGTGGTCAGGACGGCGAAGTCGTCGGGGCGCTGCGCCTCCAGCCCTCGCACGAAGGCGTCGAGATCGTCGGCGGGCGCCTCGTCCAGCAGAGCCAGCAGCGGCCCGGCCAACGCAGGAGCTGCGTCGAGGCACCGGTCCAGCAGCCCGTCCGCCACGCCGACCGCCGACGCTGCCGGCATGCCCAGCCCTTCGGCCACGAGGACATCGGCCAGCCGCGCCAGCGTCAGGCGCTGCTCCGGCGTGGGCCCGGAGCCGCTCACGCCGGCACCGCCTGTGCCAGAGCCGCTCATGCCGGCACCTGCTGTGAGGCCCGCGCCTCGATCATGTGGTCGACGACACGCAACGCGTTGGCCATGATCGTGGCCGTCGGGTTGGCCGACCCGCCGGTCACGAACACACCGCCGTCGATCACGTAGAGGTTGGCCACGTCGTGGGCGCGGCACCAACGGTCCACCACCGAGCCTCGACGATCGTCGCCCATCCGGGTGGTGCCCAGGACGTGGCCGATACCGGTGGGCCAGATGTCACGCCCATAGGTGGACACCGCTCCCGCGGCCTCCGCTGCCTCTGCGGCGCGAGCCACGTTGAAGTCGAGCATCCTCCGGGTGTTGTCGGACACCGTGTACTCGATGCGAGCCGCCGGCAGGCCCGAGGAGTCGGTCACCTCAGGATCGAGGACCACCCGGTTGTCGTCCTCGGGCAGGTCCTCGGCCTGGATGCCCCAGGTGAAGGCGCGTCCGAACACCTCGGCGGCCGCCCGGTGGAAGGCCGGACCCCACACCGCATCGAAGCCCTCCTCGCGGTGCGCCTCCTGATATTCCGCTGCGGCGAACATCGGCCCGCCGTGGGGCATGACCATCCACTTCGTGCCCCGGACGAAGTCGCGGTCCGGATGGGTCTCGGCGAACTCCAACGAGTAGATGCTCTGACCCCAGGGACCCTGCCAGCTGTCGAGGAAATCCTCGCAGACAGCCGTGACCGTCCGGTAGGGATGTTGCATGAGCCGTCGCCCTACCAGTCCCGAGGAATTGGCCAAGCCGTCCGGGAACCGCGGCGACGCCGACAGCAGCAGCAGACGGGCGGTTCCCACGGCGTTGGCTGCCAGGATCACCACCTGCGCCGGCTGCAGGCGCTCGACCCCGTCGCGGTCCAGGTACACGGCGCCGCGCGCCCGGCCTCGCTCATCGATGGGGATCTGCGCCACGCGGGCTCCGGTCACCAGGCGGGCACCCGCGGCCAGCGCCGAGGGCCAGTGCGTTAGCGATGGAGTGGCCTTGGCGTTCTCGGGGCAGCCCATCATGCACGTGCCGCGCCGTTGGCAAGCCTGAAGCGAACGGTGACGCCGCGAGGCGATGGCATTGGAGCCCGGCCACCAGTGCCATCCGAGGCGGTCCATGCCCCGCGCGGCGGCCATCCCGATCCGGCCGATTGGAATCGGCGGGTTGGGATAGGGCTCCAACTCGGGCAGGGCCGGGTCGCCGCCCAGACCCGACACCGACATTTCCCGGGCCACCTGTGCGTACGGCTCGGCCAGATCCGACCAGCCGATCGGCCAATCGTCGGCCACGCCGTCGAGGGTTCGCGCCCTGAAGTCCGACGCCAGCAGCGGCTGCCACATGGCCGCCCACTGCACCAGTCCCCCGCCGACGCCGTTGTACATGACCGGCCGCACGTCTGCCTCGCCCGTGAGCGGGTAGTCCGCCGGCCCCCGTCGGGTGTTGGGGTCGGGGCTCCACTTCTCTATCCACGCCAGTTCGGCCTCGGGTGAGCCGCTCATGTAGTCCGCCGGGCCGGTCCAGTCGCCCTGTTCCAGACAGACCACCTCGAAGCCGGCGGCGGCCAGACGAGCGGCGGCTACGGCACCGGAGGCGCCTGAGCCCACGATCACGACATCGGCTGCGACGCCCGGCTGCGGCCGCCGCATCAGCCCTCGGTCCGCGTCATCACTTCGGCAGGCTCGCGTGGCCGCCTTGCGCGGTTGTCCTCACCACGCCGCATCGCCACGTTGAGAGCCTCAGCATATTGAAGTACTATACTGTAGTGAAGACAGATGGTACTTTGGCGGTCGTTACATTGGCGAGGGTGACTGACATGTACTCAACCGCGCACAACGTCGCCTCGAACTGGCACGCGCCCGCCTCTGAGGCAGGGCGCCGCAGCGCCGAGCGGCCTCCCCTCACCGTGCACACGGTCGGTAGGGAGATCAAGCGGCTGCGAAAGCTCCGGGAACTGACGCTGGAACAGCTGGCCTCGAACTCGGGGGTCAGCGCCGGGCTGCTCTCGCAGGTGGAGCGTGGGCAGGGCAACCCCTCGTTCAACACCCTGGTGCAGGTGGCCCACGCGCTGGGGATCCCGGTGGCGCGGCTCGTGGCCGGCGAGCAGATGTCATCGCCGGTGGTCCGGCGCGAGGAGCGTCGCCGGCTCAGTCTCGGCGACGGCAAACTCGTCCTGGCCGAGATGCTCACCCCGAGGCTCGACAGCGCCCTCGAGGCCATCCGGATCGTCACAGAGCCCGGGTACTCCAGCAAAGACACGCCGTTCGTGCACGACGGCGAGGAGTTCGGCATCGTCCTTGAGGGAACCCACGCCGTCAATGTCGGCGGCACCCACTACGTGCTGCGGGCCGGCGACTCGATCTCCTACAGCTCCACGATCCCGCACTGGTACGAGAACCCCGGCGACGTCACCTCGGTGTCTCTGTGGGTGGTGACCCCGCCGAGCTTCTAGGGCGATGGGCAGCGCCGTCACCCGACCGGCCGCCGATGCGCCCGTGGCGGCCCGCAGCGACGTGGTCGTCGTGGGTGGCGGCCCGGCCGGACTGGCCGCGGCGGTCTCGGCCGCCCGCGGTGGGGCGAGTGTCACCCTCCTGGAACGTTACGCCCATCTGGGCGGCCTGGCCGCAGGCGGAATGGTCCTCGTGCTCGACGACTTCGCCGACGGACCCGACGAGATCACCGTGCGCGGCCTCGCCCAAGAGATGGTGGATCGCCTGCATGTTCTCGGACTTGCGGTGTACCCGCCGCCCGGCGACCGCATCCTCAGCACCGAGATGTGGCGGCGATGGTCCCGCTGGGGTCTGTTCGACCTCTACGCCAAGGGACCGGAGAAGTCCATCGTCTACGCAGTGGCCTTCGATCCCGACGGCTGGAAGCGGGTCTCCAACGACCTCGTGGAAGAGGCGGGGGTCGACGTCCGGCTCCACTCCTGGTACTCGGCGCCCATCATGTCCGGCGACACTGTCGGCGGCGTGATCTGCGAGACCAAGACCGGCCCTCAGGCCGTGCTCGGCGACGTGGTGATCGATGCCAGCGGCGACGCCGACGTGGCCGCTGGAGCGGGCGCGCCCCACGTGGAGGGCTCGTACATGGTGACCACGGTCTTCCGCCTCGGAAACGTCGACACCGACACCGCGGAGCGGTTCGAGCACGCCCAGCCCGCCGAATGCCACGCGGTGAACCGCGTGGCGCGGCGCATCCTCGGCGGCTCCTGGGCCATGTGGTGGCTGAAGACGCCGCTGCGGGGGGTGGTGTGGTGCAACTGCCCGCACATGAACGGCTACGACGGGCTGAGCGTGGAGGACCTCACGGCCGCCGACCGGGAGGGGCGCAAGAAGATCGCCGACCTCGTCGAATACGTGCGGGAGCACTATCCGGGGTTCGAGAACGCCGTCGTGATCGATGTGGCCCCCCAGATCGGAGTGCGCCAGTCGCGCCTGATCGAGGGCGAGTACGTGGTGACCAAGGACGACGTGGTCAACCGGGTCCACTTCGCCGACAGCGTGGCCCGGGGCCGCGGCTACTACACCCCCTACCGGTCGATGCTCCCCCAGCGCGTGGAGCAGCTGCTGGTGGCCGGCCGGCACTACTCGGTGACTCCCGAGGCCCAGAAGCTGTCCAGGGAGATCCCGCCGTGCATGTCGATGGGCGAGGCCGCTGGAACGGCCGCCGTCGAGGCGTTGGACTGCGGCGTCACCGTTCGCAAGGTGGACGTTGCGGCCGTGCAGCGGCGCTTGCGTCGCCAGGGCGCCGACCCGGGCGACATCCCGTCGCCGCGGGCGCGTCGGGCCCGCAGCACCCCGGAGGCGAACTCGTGAGCGCCCCGGCTGCCCAGCCGCTTGCGGGGATCAGAGTTCTTGACTTCTCGCAGATCATGATGGGTCCGGTCGCCACCCAACTGCTGGCCGACCACGGCGCCGATGTGCTCAAGATCGAGCGCCCCGGCAGTGGGGACATCTTCCGTCAGGCCCTCGTCGACCCGGACGGCGCCGAGCATCCAGCGTTCGGCGCCCTGAACCGCAACAAGCGCAGCATGGTCGTCGATGTCCGCTCGCCCGAGGGTCTGGGGTTGATCGACGACCTCGTCGCCGCGGCCGATGTGGTGGTGAACAACTACCGGCCAGAGGTGATGGACCGTCTGGGTCTGGGGTACGAGCGCCTGTCGGGGATCAATCCCCGCATTGTCTACGCCCAGGGAACCGGATTCGGCACGGGCGGCGCATACCGCCGCAAGGGCGGCCAGGACATACTGGCGCAAGCCCTCACCGGTGCGATGTCGCACAAGGCCGACCCCGGCCACCCGACCGCCATCTACCCCGTCTCTCTGGCCGACTACACCGCGGGCATGCACATGGTTCAGGGAATCCTTATGGCTCTGCTCCATCGGACCCGGACCGGCCGTGGCCAGAGAGTCGAGGTCTCGCTCTACGACTCCCTGCTCGCCATGCAGATCCTGGAGGCCACCATGGCGCTGATGGACCGCGACCCGCTCAACTGGGCCCGAATGCCCCTAGTGGGCACGTTCGCCGCCGCCGACGGCGAGGTCGTGCTAGTAGGCGCCTTCAAGCCGAACCCCCTGCGCGACATCTGCGAGGCGCTGGATCTGGAGGACCTCTCGGTTGACCCCTCCTTCGCCACGATGGCCGAACAGGCCGCCAACCGGCCCCGCCTCCAGGCCCTGATAGCGGAGGCCATCGGCGGCTTCGCCTCCGCAGAGGTGATCGAGCGGCTCGAGGCGCAGGACGTTCTCTGCGCCCCGGTGCGGACGCTCGACGAGGCCCTGCAAGACCCGCACACCGCATCCATGATCGTGGAGATGCCCCGCCCGGGCCGCGCGCCGCTGCGGTCGGTGGCTTCGCCGGTGCATATGCCCGACACGCCGGCTGCATCGCACAGCCCGCCGCCCCCGCTGGGAGCGGGCGCCGCCGCGGCTCTGGAGGAATACGGGATCGCGCCCGAGCGTGTCGGCGCGCTGTTCGAGGCGGGTGTACTGGCATGAGCATCGATCTGGACGTCAGCGATCACGTCGCCAGGCTGACGATCAACCGTCCCGAGCGGCTCAACGCCATCGACAAGTCCCACCAGGACGATCTGAGGAGTGCCTGGGAGACCATCGAGGCCGACCGCTCGGTGCGGGTCGTGGTGCTCACCGGCGCCGGCGACCGGGCTTTCTGCGCCGGCGACGACATGCGCGCCGAGGGTCCGACCGGCCTCGACTACTGGCTGCACGCCCGCGAGCACGGCTTCGGCCACCTGCCGCTGCGCGACTCGCTGGACGTGCCGGTGCTGGCCCGGGTCAACGGCTACGCGCTCGGAGGCGGCCTCGAGCTGGTAGTGGGATGCGACCTGGCGGTGGCGTCCGAGGATGCCGTACTGGGGTTCGTCGAGCCCCGCCTCGGCCGCCTGCCCCTCGACGGGGGGATCGTGTCGCTGGCTCGGCAGCTCCCGGCCAAGTGGGCCATGGAAGTCCTGTTGACGGGCAGGCGCTTCAGCGCAGCCGAGGCGCTAGCCCTGGGGTTGCTGAACGAGGTCGTCCCCGCCTCCGAGCTCGACGCCGCCACCGACCGCTGGCTCGAGAACCTCCTGGAGTGCGCACCGCTGTCGTTGCGGGCCATCAAGCAGATCGTCCGCCGCACCGCCCACATGACCGCGGCCGACGCCCGCATGGCCAATCTTCCGGCCTTGGTGGAGGTGTTGGCGTCGGCCGACGGCGACGAAGGGATCCGCGCCTTCAGCGAGAAGCGCGCCCCTCGCTGGCAGGGCCGCTGAGCCAACTCCGAAGACCGGGCGCTGGAGCCCGCAGGCAGCGTGAATTGACTTCAGTTTATTGACGATCTATATTTTAATGAAGCTACTCGATGTCCAGGGAGGATTCAGATGAGAAGCCGAGTTTGCGCAGCCCTTCTGCTGGCCGGCGCCCTTGTGGCGACCGCCTGTGGAAGCGACGACGATGGGGGTGCTGCCGCTCCGGAGCCTGCACCGGCCGAGGCGCCGGCCACCACCACCGAAGCGCCCGAACCCGAACCGGAGTCGCCCACCACCGAAGCGCCCGA
>JAPPLH010000065.1:0-33381 GCA_028819505.1 Acidimicrobiaceae bacterium | reverse complement strand
GCGCCCGAACCCGAACCGGAGTCGCCCACCACCGAAGCGCCCGAACCCGAACCGGAGTCGCCCACCACCGAAGCGCCCGAACCCGAACCGGCCGAGGTGCCGACTGTCGCGCTCGTGGTGAATCAGAGCGCGGGCGACCTCGGGCCCATAGACGACCTCGTGCTCGGTCTCGAGAGGGTGGAGGCCGACTACGGCGCCGACACCACCTTCATCGAGGCGACCGATCCGTCGACCTTCGAGGCCACGCTCCGCAACCTGGCCAACCAGGGCACCGACATCGTCGCAGTGACCTTCCCGCCCATGCAGGACGCGGTCGTGGCCGTGGCCCCGGACTTCCCCGACACCCGCTTCATCCACATCTTCGGCTTCGAGGGAGGCCTCGACAACCTCGTCTCCATCGGATTCGACTACTACAAGGGCACCTATCTGGCCGGCATCCTCGCGGGCGCGCTCAACACCACCGGCAAGGTGGGGTTCGTGGGCGGCGTGTCGATCCCACCCCTGAACGCCGACTACAACGCCTTTGTGGCCGGGAGCCAAGGACAGGACCCCGGCATCACCGGGGAGGCCGCCTTCGCCGACTCTTTCGAGGATCCGGCCAAGGGCCGCGAACTCGGGGCCGCGCTGTACGACGGCGGAGTCGACATCATCATGACCGACGCTGCGGCCACCGACCTCGGCGTCATCCAGGCCGCCGAGGAGAAGGGCGGCTACGTGATCGGAGGGTCGGTCAACTACTTCGACAGCCCAGCCGTGATCGCAAGCGTCCTGCTGTACTGGGCCGAGGTGCTCCACACTCAGGTCGGGCACGCCCTCAGCGACGCCTACACGCCCGGCTATGTCGGCGCCGGGGTGGCCGAGGGAGGCGTGGACCTAGTCGTCAACCCAGATTTCCTCGCCAACGGCCCCGAAGACATGGTGGAGATCATCAGCGCCACACTCGACGAGATCGACGAGGCTCGCTCGCTGATCAAGGACGGGTCTCTCGAGGTTCCCTTCGATCCCGAACTCTGACAACGGTAATCTCGCATCGATGACGGTGCCGAGCCCGAGCGGACCGGCGCCCGCCGTAACCCCGGCGGTTCGCTGCCGGTCGCTCGGTGTCTCCTTCGGCGCTGTCCGGGCTCTCCACCACGTCAGCCTCGATCTTGCCCCCGGAAGAATCCATGCTCTGGTCGGCCAGAACGGAGCCGGCAAGACCACTCTGGCCAAGGTGTTGGCTGGCCTCCAGGCCCCAGACTCGGGGGAGGTGCACATCGCAGGGTGCAAGCTCCCCTCCGGCGATGTGCGCGCCGCCAGAGGCGCCGGGCTTGCCATGGTTCACCAGCACTTCTCACTGCCGCCCTCGTTCACGGTCGTGGAGGCTCTGGAGCTGACCGCCTTTCGCCCGGGGGGCCGATCAGTCTTCCGGCGAGCCGAACTGCGCCGGCGCTGGCAGAGCGCGGCGGCCGAGATGGGTGGCGAGGCGGTGCTGTCGACGCGCATCCGGGATCTTCCCGTGGAGACCCGCCAGTCGCTGGAGATCGTGCGAGCGCTGGCCACCGACGCGCGCGTCGTGATCCTGGACGAACCCACTGCCCTGCTGACGCCTGCGGCCATCGACACGCTGTTCGAGCGCCTGCGGCGCCTTCGCGACGACGGAGTCACCGTTCTCGTCGTGCTGCACAAGTTGCGGGAGGTGGCCGCCGTCGCCGACACGGTGAGCGTGCTCCGCGACGGTGAACTGGTGCTGGGCCCGAGCGAGATGTCCGAGCTGTCCCAGGGCCGACTCAGCGACGCCATCGTCGGGCCCGCCTCAGGAGCGGATCGAACCGTCGGTGTGGAAGCGACCGTCGACGGTGAGCGACAGACCCTGCTGGAGTTGGTGGGGGTCTCGAGCCGGGAGTCGGCCTTCGAGCCTGGCCTGCGCAGCATCGATCTCAGCGTCGAGACCCGCGAGATCGTGGGCATCGCCGGCGTGGAGGGCAACGGGCAGCGCAGCCTCGTGTCGGTCATCGCCGGCCTGAACGCCGTCGCCGCGGGCTCGGTGCTTCTCGGCGGAACAGAGATGACCCGCGCTCCTCCTGCCCGGCGACGGCTGCGGGGGCTGCGCCTCGTGCCCTTCGACCGCAACAGCGAGGGGATCAGCCGTCGCGCCCCCGTCTGGTTGAACCAGTCGGCACTACGCCTCATCGGTCGGCCCGGTCGACGACTCCCGCTCATCTCCCTGAATCAGTACAAGCGGCAGGCGACCGAGGCGCTGGACCATTGGCAGGTCCGCTACGACTCGGTCTCCCAGCCGGCCGAGAGCCTCTCCGGCGGCAACGTGCAGCGCCTGATCCTGTCTCGGGAGATGGCTCCCGGACTGGAGGTGCTGGTCGCGGCCCAGCCGACCCGCGGCCTGGACTTCTCCGCCACCAACTTCGTGCGCCGCTCACTGCAACGGCTGCGCGACTCGGGGGCGGGCGTACTGCTGGTGTCCTCGGACCTCGACGAGTTGTTCGAGCTGTCCGATCGCCTGCTCGTGATGTACGGAGGGACCATCGTGGCGCGTTTCGAAGCGCCCTATGACCGGCGCGCGGTGGGCGACGCCATGACGGGGGCCCTCCGGTGACCGGCGGCCTGCAGCGGCTGGGTTCGACCATCGTGCTGGTCGGTGTCTCGTTCCTGCTGACGGCGCTGGTCCTGTGGATCAGCGGCTACGGCGTGGGAGACGTCTTCTCCGGCACCGTCCAGGGGGCGATAACCGCGACGGGTGCAGCCACCTCCACGGTCCGTTGGGCGATTCCGCTGCTGCTGATCGGCCTGGGAGTAGTGATCGGCTTCCGGGCGGGGTTCTTCAACATCGGCGGCCAGGGGCAGTTCTACATGGGCGCCTGCGCTGCGCTGGTCGTCTCGCTGGGCTGGCGCGGGGGCCCGGCGACCCTGGTGATCCTGGGCGCGACGGCGGCAGCGGTCCTTGCCGGATCGGCCTGGTCGCTGCTGCCCGGCTACTTGCGCGTGCGCTTCGCCACCGACGAGGTGCTGACCACGCTGATGATGAACTTCATCGGCGCACTCGTGCTCCAGTACCTGACCGCGGGCCCCATGCGCAACCCGTCGGGCACCGGCCAGACCGCGGCCAGCGAGCGCATTCCCGAGGCGTTCCGCATCACCGACAGCTCCGGCGTCTCAGCCACCGTCCTGCTGCTGGTCGGAGCCGTGATCGTGCTTGTCTGGCTGCTGCTGGATCGCACCCGCTTCGGTCTGACCATGACCCTGGTCGGCCGCAACCCGACTATGGCCCGCTGGCAGGGCATAGACGTTAGCCGGGTGGGTCTCGTCACCTTCGGACTCTCCGGGGCACTGGCCGGTCTTGCCGGCGCGGTGGAGCTGCACGGCCCTGGGGCACGGCTGGTCACTGGGTTCTCACCCGAGGTGGGCTTCACTGCGGTCGTGGTGGCGCTCGTCGGCCTGCTGAGCGTCTGGGGCACTGTCGTGGCCGCGATCTTCTTCGGCGGCCTGCAGTCGGCCATCCTGTTCCTGCCCATCGTCACGGATCTTCCGCCACCTGCGCTGGTGCTGCTGCACGGCATGGTGGCGTTCCTGGTCACAGTCAAGTTCCGGTCGGCGCGCCGGCGGCGGGCACCCCTCGCCCCGGAGGCCCTGGCGGACTGATGGAACAGATCCTCGCCACCACCCTTCGCTCGGCCGCGCCGCTGGTGCTGGTGGCGACGGCGGGCGTCTTCGCCTTCCGGGCTGGGATCTTCCATCTGGGCCTCGAAGGGCTGATGATCACGGGCGCATTCACAACCGTGGCCGTCGGCGAGGCCACCGGGTCGGTGGAACTCGGGATCCTCGCAGCCATCGGCGTATGCATGGCACTCTCTGCCGTGTACTGGTGGGTGATCGGCCCCCTCGGCGCGAACGTCATCATCGCCGGGCTGGGGCTCACCTCGATCGGCCTCGGTGGCACAGCGTTCGCACTCGGAGCGATCTTCGACGTGCGCGGCTCCATATTCACCGATGTCGTGCTGCCGCGGCCCGTGCGCGGGATTACGTCGGGCCCGGGCGTCATCATTGCGGAACAGTCAATCCTCGTCTGGCTCACGCCGCTGATCGTGCTGGCTGCCTGGGTTGTGCTGCGCCGCAGCCGATTCGGGCTGCGTCTCGCCGCAGTGGGCGAGTACCCGTTCGCGGCGCGGACTGCGGGCGTGAATCCGTCAATCATGCGGCTCCAGGCATTGCTCATCTCCGGAGCGCTGTGCGCTCTCGGCGGCGCGGAGCTCTCGGTCGGAGCACTTCACAACTTCACCGAGAACATGACCAACGGCCGGGGCTTCATCGCCTTTGTCGCCGTCATCTTCGGGGTGTGGCACCCGAT
This sequence comes from Acidimicrobiaceae bacterium, assembly GCA_028819505.1. Taxonomy (GTDB): domain Bacteria; phylum Actinomycetota; class Acidimicrobiia; order Acidimicrobiales; family Aldehydirespiratoraceae; genus Aldehydirespirator. The sequence continues at coordinate 29,039 of JAPPLH010000065.1, read as the reverse complement.
CGGCGCAGCCCTCGCTGGATTGTTCTTCGGTTTCGCCGACGCCGTCGGCATCCAGTCGCAGATCAACATCACGGAGCGGGTGCCGCGGGAGTTCGTCCTGATGATCCCCTTCGTGCTCACGATATTCGCGGTCTGGCTGGGCGGGCTCTGGCGACGCCGTTCCCTGGAAGCCGAAGCGGGCTATGCCGAGCTGAGAGAACCGGACTATTGAGCCCAAGGCCTGATGGACCGCAGCCGCGATGGCCCGACGCATCGTGGTGCCGTATCTCATGTGCCTTGCTCGGAAGCGTCCGAGGCCGCCATGGGCTCCGGCGCCTACGGCCTCAGGGCCGTTATGGGGACCACGCCCACGCCGTCGTCGCGCTGGTAGGGGCGGCCGGTCGAAGTAACCACGACCAGCGCCCTAGGCGGGCCGCAGACGGCCGTGTCCACCTTGGCCCGCAGCGCCAGCAGCGACTCGGCTGCCGCTTCGACCGGGCCGGGCGATCCGAGCTTCGCCTCGACCGCGATCCAGCTGCCGTCGTCGCGTTCCACTACGGCGTCGACCTCCAGCTTCGACTTGTCGCGGTAGTGGTAGACGTCGGCCCGGTTCGCTTGGGCGTAGACCCTCAGGTCTCGCACGACCAGCGACTCGAACAGAAGGCCCAACGCGGCGCGGTCCTTGAAGAGCGACTCCCGCCCCGCGCCCACAGCAGCCGCCGCCAAAGAAGGGTCGACCAGATGGTGCTTGGGAGCGCAACGGAGCGGAGTGCGTGACAGCAGCCGGGCGCTCCAAGCGGGCTGCCGCTCATAGACGAAGATGCTCTCCAATGCGCCGACGTAGGCACTCACCGTCTGACGGGCGGCCTCTCCGCCCGCCCCCATGTCGGCTTGCAGGGTCCGCGCGCTGGCCTCCGATGCGCTGTTGCGCGCCAGCGACGCGAGCAGGCGTCGCACGCCTCGCGGGTCGTGCCTCGTGCCGCCCGCCTTGGCCACATCCACCCGGCACACCTCGTCGAGATAGTCGCGGGCGAAGGACTGGGCATCGCGGACGGCCATCGGCTGTGTCAGCGGCCATCCGCCCCGCAGCATCCAGTCGATGACGGTGCGCAACTCCTCGACCGCGGCGGGGCCGCCCAACGAGCGCGGCCGTCTCGGCGCCTCGAATCCCGCATCGAAGAGCCGCCCGAGGCTCACCGTCCCCGCCGAGGCGCCACTCTCCCACAGCGACATCGGGCGCATCGTGATGCGACCCATCCGTCCGGCGCCGGAATGGGTGATGATGTAGTCGGTCGGCTGGGCGGACGCCGACAGAATGAACTGGCCCGGCCTGCTCAGCCGATCGCTGGCGCGCCTCACGCGGTCCCACAGGCCCGCCACGAGCGGCCACTCGTCCAGCAGCATGGGGTGTGGACCCTCGAGAAGCGGCAGCGTCCCCTGTGCGGCGTGGCCCCTCGCCGATTCGTCCTCGTCGAACAGCACCTCGCTGGCCGCGACCTGCCTTGCGGTGGTGGTCTTTCCGCAGCCCCGCGCGCCCTCCACCAGCAGCACGGGCACGGCGCGCAGCTTGTCCGAGATCAGTGCATCGACCACGCGAGGCATGTAGGAATCGGGCAAGCCCATGCCCAGAGCCTACACAAGAACAGTTTGAATGACATTCTGGCCGAGATTGACCTTACAATTTGGCGCAATATAGAGATATAATTTGGCGCGTTACAGACTTACAGTTTGGCTTCGCCGCCGGGCGGGCCATACGTCGGCGCAACCAGGCCGGCCCAGGCCCCGGGGCCCGTGCACCGGGTTCGACGGTGCCCCTCCCCGTGCCGGTCAGTAGCGGTAGTGGTCGGGCTTGTAGGGGCCGTCGACGTCCACGCCGATGTAGTCGGCCTGATCTGGGGTGAGCCTGGTCAGGCGGACGCCGAGGGCGTCGAGGTGCAGCCGGGCCACCTCCTCGTCCAGCCTCCGGGGCAGGGTGGTCACGCCGACCGGCATCGACCCGGCGTTGGCGTGCAGCTCCATCTGGGCCAGCACCTGGTTGGTGAAGCTGCACGACATCACGAAGCTGGGGTGCCCGGTGGCGTTGCCCAGATTCAGCAGCCGACCCTCCGAGAGCAGGATCACCGAGTGGCCGTCGCCGAAGACGTACTCGTCCACCTGGGGCTTGATGTTGACCCTCCGGACGTCCGACATCCGGTTCAGCCCGGCGACGTCCACCTCGTTGTCGAAGTGGCCGATGTTGCCCACGACGGCCTGGTGCTTCATGCGGGCCATGTGACCGGCGCTGATGACGCCCGCGTTGCCGGTGGCGGTGACGAAGATGTCGGCGCTGCACACCACCGCCTCCAGGGTGTTGACCTCGTAGCCCTCCATGGCCGCCTGGAGGGCGCAGATCGGGTCGATCTCGGCGATGATCACCCGGGCCCCCTGGCCCCGCAGGGCCGCCGCGCATCCCTTGCCCACGTCGCCGAAGCCGCACACCACGGCCACCTTGCCGCCGATCATCACGTCGGTGGCCCGGTTGATGCCGTCGAGCAGCGAGTGGCGGCAGCCGTAGTGGTTGTCGAACTTGGACTTGGTGACCGAGTCGTTCACGTTGATGGCCGGGAACAGCAGCTCGCCCCGCTCCAGCATCTGCTGGAGCCGCATCACGCCGGTGGTGGTCTCCTCGGACACGCCGGCGATGGACGGCACGATCCGGGAGAAGAAACCGGGATCGTCGCCGGCGATGGTGCGGAGCCGGTCCAGGATGACCGACCACTCCTCACCGTCGTCCTCGGCGGCCTCGGGCACCTCGCCGGCCCGCTCGAACTCCAGCCCCTTGTGGACCAGCAGGGTGGCGTCGCCGCCGTCGTCGAGGATGAGGCTGGGACCGGCGCCGTCGGGCCAGCGGAAGATCTGCTCGGTCGCCCACCAGTACTCCTCCAGCGTCTCGCCCTTCCAGGCGAACACCGGCACCCCCCTGGGCTCGTCGACGGTGCCGCCGGGACCTACGGCGACCGCCGCGGCCGCGTGGTCCTGGGTGGAGAAGATGTTGCAGCTCGCCCACCGGACCCGGGCGCCCAGCGCGACCAGCGTCTCGATCAGCACCGCGGTCTGGACGGTCATGTGCAGCGACCCGGCGATGCGGGCGCCGGCCAGGGGCTGGTCGTCCAGGTAGCGGCCCCGCAGCGCCATCAGTCCGGGCATCTCGTGCTCGGCCAGGCGGATCTCGGCCCGCCCGAGCGGCGCCAGCGACAGGTCAGCGACTCGCATGTCCATAGAAGCCAGAAGCTATCCCCGCCTCAAGTACGAGCGAGACCGGCGGCTAGTCAGTGTTGAACCACTCTTCGCGGCTGATCCCAGCCTCGTTGAGGATGACGCGCAACAGACCGGCGTCGATCTCCTTGTCATTCGGAATGTACACCTTGCGGGGCCCGAGCGCCATGTAGTCATGCCGGCTCGGGATCGGGCCACGCCAGCCGAGCTTCTTCAGCCTGGCTATGAGGTCTCACCGCTTGACCGGCCCCAACCGGCGGTTCATGGACCACGGACGAGATTGATGCCTCCCATCTCCGGGATGTCGGTGTCGCCATCGGCCAGCTTGACATCAGCCCATCCGAAAAGTACCGACTCCAAGTAGGCGACCGCGTCCGCGGCAGTAGCTCCGTACGCCCACGCGCCGGGGCAGCCCTCGACGGTCGCGACGAGGTACTCGGTGTCCTCCGCCTCGGCTACGTTCGCATGCCGGACAGCCGCGGCCGCCCATTGGCGCAGCCGTGCTGCCGTCGCATCCTTCGAGCGTGCCGTTACCGCCACCGGGTCGGCGGCGATCAGCCGGTCGAGAGGCTCGGCTCGGACCCCGACCTTGGCCGGCGCAGTCGGGTGGGCGCCCAGCCACAGCTCGGCCCAGGGCTCGCCGTCCTCGGGGCGGCCGAGCAACTCCGGAATGGCGGTGGGCGATCCCCAGTCGTAGTTGCGGACAACGCCTTCGATCAGCTCCACGGCGCGACCACCCTTTGAGGCCGCGCAAATAGGCGGACGAATCCGGCCCATACGGGGCGCGGCCGTGGCCCGAGCGGCCCGTGAGCGCAAGCGAACAAGAGCGGGAATGGCCACCCCGCGGCGCGAGGCGCTGTCACCTATTTACGCGCGTTCTCATGCGAGCCCGTCCCAGTCAGGACGAGTCAGGTGAGGTCGCCGTACCACGCTGGGCTGCCAGCGCGGCGACCGCGTCGCCGACGAGCACCAGGTCCAGCAACTGGGCCAGGGCGCCCTCGCCCTCAGCGCGCACTTCGTGCAGGGCGGTCACGGCCGAGCCGAGCAGGTCGACGCGGTCGGCCAGTCCCGGGGGCTCGAAGTCGTGGCGCAGCACCACCGCGGCCACCCCGGCCGGGACGCCACGGGCAAGCGTGGCCCAAGTCGCGGCCTCGGCCTCGTCGGCCGGGAGGTTGCGGCGCATCGACGCCACGTCGCCGACCCGGTTGAGGCGGTTGACCCAGCGGCGGGCAGCGTGCTTGCCGACGCCCCCGGCGCCGCAGACCACCGTCATGCGGTCCTGCACGCCCGCGGCGAGGGCCTCCACCGGCGCGTGGTCGGCGTCCATGAGCCTGCTACGGGCCTCGATCTGCTCCGCGCTGTCGGAGATCAGCCTGTTCATGCCCTCCAGCACGCCGACGCGCTCGAGCAGCACCAGCACCGGGACGATCACCACACCGAGTCCGGCCTCCGGTCCGACCTTCGGGTCCACCCGAGCCATCGGAACACCCCAGCCGGTGCACAGCGCCATCAACTCGCCCCCGGAGGTGACCGCCACCATGTGCGCGCCGCTGGCGCGGGCGGCCCGGGCCGCGGCCACCGTCGGCCGGTCGTCGCCCGACTGCGAAACGGCCACCACCAGCGAGGTCTCCGAGAGCCAGGCGGGGCTGAGACCGCCGGTGGCGAGGACCGGCGCCGAGCCCTGGAGGTGCGCCACCGACTCCACCACGTCGCCGGCCACCCCTCCCCCGCCCGCGCCGATTATCACCACTTCGGAGACCTCGCCGGGCGCGGGGAGGCCTTTCACGTCGGCGGCGGCCACCGCGGCGTCGCGAACCTGGTCGGGAAGGTGCCGGAGCGCCTCGAACAGGTCTTCGGTGGCCATGGTGCGGCGTCCTGCTCAGCCTGCGCCGTCGCCGCCGCGGCCGGCCTCGAGAAACGTGGGACCGACTCCGTCGGCCTCCGCCTTGGCCAGCAGGCGCCCGTGCTCGGTGTCGTCCACCGGATCGGCCTCGTCCAGCAGCATCACGGGAATCCCGTCCTCCACCCTGTAGCGGAGGCGCAGCCGGGGGTTGTACAGGCTCGCTTCGCCGGAGAAGTACAGCAGCGGTCCCTTGTCGCTGGGGCAGGCGAGAATCTCCAGCAGGCGGGCGTCGAGTGTCACGGCAGGGCCATCTCCTCCGACGGCGGGCGGTAACCAGATGCTACGAGCCAGTGCGGGTGATCAGGGCGAGAACCTCGGCGACTCGGGCCGGGATGTCGGACGGGTCGCTGGACTCGACGTTCAGCCGCAGGAGGGGCTCCGTGTTCGACGGCCTCAGGTTGAACCACCAGCGGCCGCAATCGACGGTCAGCCCGTCGAGGCGGTCCTGCTCGCAGCCGGCGAACGCGGCCGCCACCCGCTCGATCATCGCATCCTGGCCGGGCGCCTCGGCGTTGATCTCGCCCGACGCGGCGTAGCGCTCCAGCGGTGCGGCCAGGTCGCTGAGGTTGCCGTCGTGGCGGCCGAGCGCCTCCAGCAGGACCAGCACCGCGATCATGGCGCTGTCGGCGCCGTAGTTGCCCCGGAAGTAGTAGTGGCCGGAATGCTCGCCTCCGAACAGCGCGCCGCTGGAGGCCATGGCCTGCTTCATGAAGGAGTGCCCCACCCGCGCCCGCACGGTCCGGCCGCCCCGCTCCTCGACGACCTCCGGCAGGGCTCTGGAGCAGATCACGTTGTGCACTATCGTCGCGCCGGGCTCGCGCTCGAGCATCGCGGCAGCGATGAGCGAGGCGCTCAAGGAGCCCGAGAGCGGCCGGGACAGCTCGTCGACCGCGAACACCCGGTCGGCGTCGCCGTCGAACGCCAGCCCGGCATCGGCGGAGACGGCTCTCACCCTGTGCTGGACGTCCTGCAGGTTCTCGGGCCGGAGCGGGTCGGCCGGGTGGTTGGGGAACGTGCCGTCGAGCTCGGGATGGAGGTAGTCGACCTCGAAGGGCAGTGGATCGAAGACCGCCGGCGCCACCAGGCCGCCCATGCCGTTGGCGGTGTCGACCGCCAGTCGCAGCGGCTGCAGCCCGCCGGCATCCACGAAGGACAGCACATGTTCGACGTACCGGGCCAGGATGTCGTGCCGGGTGATCGCTCCAGCGGTGGCCGACCGCGGCGGCCCGGAGGAGGCGCGGGCCTTGATCGCCTCCAGTCCCGTGCCGGTCCCGACGGGGGTCGCGCCCGGGCCGCAGAGCTTGATGCCGTTGTAGCCGACCGGGTTGTGCGAGGCCGTGAACATCGCGCCGGGCACGTCGAAGAGCCCGGACGCGAAGTACACCATCTCCGTGGCGCAGAGGCCGATGTCCATCACGTCGATCCCGGCCGCGGCCGCGCCCCGGCAGAAGGCAGCGGACAGCTCGGCGCCGTCGGGGCGCATGTCGCGGCCGACCACCGCACGGGCCGAGCCCCGGTCGCGCCCGTGGCCTCCGAAGGCCGCCCCGATGGCGAAGCACGCTTCGGCGTCGATCTCGGATCCCACGATCCCGCGGATGTCGTAGGCCTTGAAGATGGCGTCGAGATCGGCCACCGCCGTCTACCCGCCGGGGTGCTTGCGCGAGCGCGCCGGCACGATGCCGGGTCGCGATGCGGCGTTGCGTCTCCCGCTCGGGACCGCTGCGCTCACGGGTCGCCCCGGCCGCGGCCTCGCGGGCTCGGCCTCCGCGGGTAACGGCCCAGCAGGGCCCGAGTCCGGATGCGGAACATGTCGAGCACCAGCGCCCAGCCGTCGCTGACGACCCGGACCGAGGACGACTGCCGGTTGACGACCTCGACCGGCAGCTCCCGCACATCCAGGCCCAGACGGTCGGAGAGCCAGAGGATCTCGACGTCCATCGAGAACCGGTCCATCACCGAGGCCCCGGCCAGCGACAGCGCGGCGTCCCGGGAGAAGGCCTTGAGTCCGCACTGCGTGTCGCGGCCGGGACTCAGCCTCAGCAGCCACCGGACCACGGCCACGGTCCGGCTACCGGCGCCGCGCAGCCGAGACGGGTCGGTGACGGCCACCGAGTGCGGGTGGCGACGGTCGCCGACAACCACATCGGCGCCCCGCTCCACCTCCTCCAGCAGTGCCACCAACTGGTTCGGCGCGTAGGCGAGGTCGGCGTCGGTGAAGGCCACGACCTGTCCCGCAGCGGCCCGCATCCCGGCCCTCACCGCCTCGCCCTTGCCCCGGTTCACTCCTAGCTCGACCACCACGTCGGCATCGGCGACCCGAGCGGCGTCGGCGGTTCCGTCGTCGGAGCCGTCGTCGACCACCACGATCTCCGCGCCGCCGTCGGCCTCCACGCCGGCCAGGGCGGCCCGCAGAGCGGCGACCGTGCCGCCGATGCGGCCGGCCTCGCGGTAGGCCGGGACGATCACCGAGAACCTCATTCGGCTGGGCGGCTGCACAGCTCGCGGCCGCAGCGGGCCTCGCGGCAGGCCGGGACGATCACCGAAAACCTCGCGGCCGGGCCGAGTCGCCCGGCGCCTCGGGCTCTCCCGACGCCTCGGGCTCTCCCGGCGCCTCCGTCGCGCCGGTTCCGGCCCTCGGCGCCCCCCTCGAACGCATCAGGCACCACACGACCGCCGCCAGTCCCACCAGGGTGACGGCCGTCGAGAACCACTCCACCGGGCTGCGGCCGTAGGTCAGGCGGACCTCGGTGCCGGTCGGCACCACCACCATGAAGTTGGGCGTGACGCGGTAGGGCCCCTGCGCGCCCGACACCGACCAGTTCGGGAAGTACGAGGTTCGCACCAGAACGGGAGATCCCACCCGATCCACAGAGAATGAGATCGAATGGTCGCCGCGGACGAGGCCGCTGACCTCCGCCGGCTCGATCCTCTCGACCGGCGCGACATCTCCGAGGACGTCCGACAGCCGCCGCATCACCTGCTCGCGGCCCAGATCGGCGCCGGACAGGTCTTCGCGGCGCTCGCCCCGGATGTCGGGCAGAGTCATCCGGGGCCAGGCGTCGGGACCGCCGGCCGCGAGCACGGGCCCGTCCCGGCCGGCGGCCAGGAACGCCCCCACCGACGCCTCGAGCCACCCGTCGCTCGAGTCGTCGAGGCCGTCGACCACCACCGGCAGTCGCGACAGCCCGACCGCCGGCGCGTGGCCGGACACCTCGAACACGACCCACGGGCCCAGCGGCGTCGCCCCGACCTCGGTGAGGTCCGCCGCGGCCCGGGCCTGGCTCACCGCGTCGTCGGAGAACGCCATGTAGTAGCGGACCCCCATGAGCCGCATGTGCTCGACGCCCGCGGCCACGTCGAGTCCCGAGTAGGGCAGGTCCCGCTGGGCCCTCGACGGGGCGGTCGACAGTTCCGACTGCATCAGGAAATGGTACGGGACGGTGGCCGAAGCCTCGAAGTAGAGGCCCTCCATCGAGGCGATGCACCGGTCGGTCCAGTACGGCAGCAGCATTGGCGCCATCGGGGTGCCGTAGGAGCCGAGCCGGCCGGCCTCGTACTCCCAGAGGGCGGGGCCGCAGCCGTGGCTCCCGCCGATCCGGTCCATAGTCGCGACGAGGTCCCAATACTCCGAGCTGCCCCCGCCGGCGGCCGTCGGTCCCCTGCCCTCGTAGCCCTCGAAGTTGTACTCGACCCAGTACGGCCCGAGGTTGGATTCGCTGGAGCTGAACGGTCCCCAACGGTAGACGCCGTCGTCTCCGAGGTTCCCGAAGGGCAGGGACCGCAGCGGCAGTCCCACCATCACCAACACCGCGGCCGTCAGCACCACGACCGAGCCGCCGGCCACGATCCCTCCCGCCGACGCCCGGAACCGGCCGGCCCCGGCCGCCTCCCCGGCCCCGGCCGCCGCAGCTCCGGCCGCCTCCCCGGCCTCGCCGGCCGCCGCAGCTCCGGCCGCCTCCCCGGCCCCGGCCGCCTCCCCGGCCTCGCCGGCCGCCGCAGCTCCGGCCGCCTCCCCGGCCTCGTCCGCCGCGGCCCGGGCGGCACGGGCCGTCAGACGGCGGTCGATGGCCGAGCGCGCCAGCCGGACCGTCTCGCCGATGCCGAGAGCCGCCGTCAGGTAGACGGTGAGGTAGTAGAACGGCAGGATCCGGACGTTCCACAGGCGCCCCTCGGGCAGTAACAGGAAGCCGGCGGCCACGACCGCCCCGGTCAGCGCCAGGGCCATGCCGAGCCGTTCCCGCCGGAAGAACAGCAGCACCGCGCCCGCCGCCGCCAGCACCACGAACAGCTGCAGCGGCGGATCGTTCGCTAGGAAGTCGTAGTCGAAGGAGCTGCGTGACCAGAGCGAGGACAGGTAGCGGCGCTCCTTGCCCCAACCCATGTCGTTCAGCAGGCCCCGGTTCCACCAGAACGGCAGCACCCACCACGCGCTGAGCGCCGCCGCCAGCGCCCCGCTGGAGACGGTCCACACCAGCCGGCGTCGCCATTCGGCGGCCCGCCACGGCAGGACCAGCAGCAAGGCGGCGACCGCGGCCAGCGCGAAGAACGCAGAGAACAGGTGCATCAGCCCCGTCAGCGCCAACAGGGCGCCGGCCAGGACCCGGTGCCGGCCGGTCTGCATGCCGCGGACGGCGACCCCGATGTATCCGAGCGCAGCGGCCAGGCCCAGCGAGTAGGCGAACTCGCCCGCCATGGTGGACATCAGGTTCCCGCCGTAGATGTTGAACGAGCGGTCGAAGAGGAACAGCAGGGTGGCCGCCGCGGCCAGCGCCTGACCCTCGGCGCCGATCCCGCCCAGGCGGGCCATCGCCCACACCGCCGCCGGCAGCGCCACCACCCCCGCGATCGTCACCAGCTTCAGGGCGACGCCGTAGGGCATGGGGACCACGACGAGCGTCAGGGTGGCCGCCGCCACCGACGCTCCCGCCCGCCAGCGGGGCCTGCGGCGCAAGCGGTACCAGGCGTACCAGGCCGCGAGGGCCGGCAGCAGCAGAGCGGCCAGGGCGCGGTTGGCCGCCGGGGCGACGACGAACAGCTTGGCCAGACCGGCCGCCCCGGCGACGGCCAACGTGACCGCCCAGCACCGGAAGGCGGACCGTCCCGTCCGGCGGACCGCCACCAGCGCGGCCGAACCGGCCGCGAGGGCCACCGCGAAGTGGGCGAGCACCGCCTCGTGAAGCCTGAGACCCACGTCGATCATCACGACGAGCAGCGACGGGACCACCATGTAGAACGTGAAGGCGGGGAAACCGGCGTACCAGTCATGGGTCCACCCGGTCAGCCTCAGCTCGCCGATGAGGACGTCCCTCAGATAGGCCGGCGCCCAGACGTGGGCGCCGAGATCGCCCCCGGTGGGTGTGGTGTCCGTGAACCAGAGCCACGGCCTCAGGTTGGCCACCAGGAACGCTGTCACCAGCGCCACCACCGCGCCGACGAGGACCGACGCGGGCACCGAGGTGGTCCGCCTGCCGGGTTCCGACCAGCCGTCCCGACGCCTCACGACAGCAGAACCACCACGGTGGCAGCGTTGAAGGCGACGTGCGACCACAGGGCGGGACCCAGGCGCCCGGTGGCCAGCACCAGCAGGGCGTGCATCACCCCGATCACGAGCAGCGCCGGGAACTGCACCACCTGGAAATGCACCACAGCGAACGCCAGCGAGGAGACGGCCACCGCACGGGCCGGGCCGAGCCGGTCGCGCAGCGCTCCCTGCAGCAGGCCCCGGAAGAAGACCTCCTCCGTCAGGGGTGCCGCGATCACGGTCATGAACACCAGCACCGCGACCTCCGGCGGCGCCTCGGCCATCCCGGTCAGCTCCCGGGCCGGGCCCTCCACGTCGAGGTCCTCGAACACTTCGAGGATCGGGAGATAGAGCAGCGGCAGCAGCACGAACTGCATCAGCAGGGCGACGGCGATGCCCAACGGCGCATCGGCGGGCCGCATTCGCCACCCCATCTGCTCGCGCCAGCGCAGACCGCGCGTCCGGGCCAGCAGCGGCGTGCCCAGCAGACCGATCCACAGCGGAACCTGCAGCAACAGCAGCGGGCCCAGCGTCAACTCCGAGGACGAGTCCTCGCCGCCGAGGTCCAACCCGAACAGGGCCACAACCACGACCACGCCGGCCAGGCTCCCCAAGAACCCCGACGTCCATCCGACCACCGCCCACTTCAGCCGCGTCGTGGCCGGCATCATCGTCGGCACGGGCACCTCCGGCATCGGTCGTCAGTCGTCGACGGGACAGAAGTCCGCGCCGTGCCTGGACCTCGACAGGCTGTTCAGTTCCTCGAGAACCCGGGCGCCCGAGTGCCAGCAGCCGGTGCAGTCGTTCCGTTCGTTGTACGCCGCCATGAGTTCGCACCGTATGGTCTGGCCCCGCTCCGACCGGTCGAAGTCGACGCTGGCCGTGGCGATGAGGTTGACGACACTGCCGTCGGACCCCGTCCGTCGCCAGATCGCGAACTTGTCGTTGGCCATGAAGGCGTTCATCGACATGACGAACAACAATGCTGCCACCCCGGCGGCCAGCCACTGCCTTCGGGCCCGCCGGCCCTCGTTCCCCCGACCGATGTACGAGAGCGCTACGACGGCGAGGCCGTACAGGATCAGTGCCCAAGCAATCTGGACCAGCAGCGAATCGCGCCACTGGTCCAGCCCGAAGCCGCGGTCGTGCCATCCCTGCAGGCCCTCCGAGAGGCTGACCATCAGAGTCGTCGCCAGAGCCAGGAGGCCCCCGAATCCACACAGCGCCGCACCGAGCCTGCGCAGGTCCCCCGCAGCGAGGCGATCAGCGGACCCGGACGCCCGCGACACCCGGATCGCAGCCGTCGCGGCGAAGCACGCCAGCGACACGACGACGAGGATCAGCCACACATTGGTCGCGAAGTCGATCGGGTCGCGAGCCGCCGACAGATTGTCGTAGTCGCCGGCCAGCGTCGACGACAGCGTCTCGAACTGCCGCCCGGCCGCCGCCCGGCCGAGCCACTGCTCCACCGCCAGAGTCGACAGGACCGCAGAGGAGCCCTCGTAGCACCCGCCCCCGGAGCACTGCGCGGCGATCGCCAGCCGGCTGGGCACGAACACCGCCAGGAACCCGGCCGACAACGCTGCGAAACGGGAGAAGGCCGAGCTCCGGACCAGTTCCCGTCCCGGCAGGCGCGACAGCCACCCTCGGGCCGCGATGGTGAGCAGGCACACGAAGGGCACGAGGTAGAGAAGCTCCGAAGCCATGGCACTGGCCATTCCCAGCACCGCGCACAAGGCGGCGGATCGGATCCCGATGCCCCGCCGGGTCATGGCGGCGCCCGAACAGACATAGAGCGGGACCAGCAACAGACAGATCGCAACCGACACGAAGAAGAACGGGAAGAACGACACCGGGTGCAGCGCACCGGAGACGACGAGCGTCGACGCCACCACCGACGGAAAGGCGGCCAGCACCCCGGGCAGCGGTGCGGACGGGTCGAGCAGTCGGCGTCTCACCGCCGCCGCGCCCGGCACGGACGCCGATCTCGCCGAGTCGTACAGCGCAACGACGAGACACATCGCCGCCGCCGCCAGAGCCGACACCATGACGAGGCGGACGACTCCCTGAATCACGTGAGGCGCCACTCCCGTTCCATCCGCTACCTCGAAGATGGACGCCTGCTCCATGTAGATCACGAACCGGCCCAGGGGACGGAAGTTCCCCTTGCTGAGAAATTCGTCCATCTCAGCGAGGTTCTGATTCGCGATCGCGAACGGATCCGCTCCGAACGCACCGGTCAGCCAGTACATCATGATTCGCTGGTCGCTGTGGAACGTCAGCCCCAGCAACGGGGCCATGGTCACCGCCGACGGCCCGGCGGCATGCAGGATGGGCTTGTCCAGAATGCTCCGCCGCAGTCGCATCGTCGTCGAGGCTACATCCGGGCCGCGGGCGACTAGCCTGAATCCGTGGCCGACAGCACCCCGCCGCCCCCGCCGCCCCCGCTGGAGGGCAAGCCGCCCCGGCAGCCGTCGCGGCAACCCCCGGAGACGCAGCGTCGCTCACGCCTGTTGGTTTGGCTGATGATCGCCGCCGTCGTCGCGGTCTTCATGGTCACCACCATGCTCCCCGACGACTCCGGGAACGGGATCTCCTATCCGGACTTCCTGGACCGGGTCGCGCAGGGCAGCATCGTCCAGGGCACCTACGACAACAACGACGGGGGCATCGAGGCGACGGCCGTCGACGGCACCGAGTACTCGTCCAACGGACCGCTGCCGCTGCCCGATGCCGACACTGCGCTGATCAACGAGCATGTCCCGGAGTTCCGCTACGAGACTCCCCAGACCAACTTCTTCCTGTCGATAATCCCGCTGCTGCTGCCCATCGGCCTGCTGATCCTGTTCTTCTGGTGGATGCAGCGCCGGGCCCAGGGACAGATGGGCAGCATCATGTCGATAGGGCGGAGCCGGGCCAAGACCTACACCACCGAGCGGCCCGGCACGACCTTCGACGACGTGGCCGGCTATGGGGGCGTCAAGCAGGAGATCACCGAGATCGTCGACTTCCTCAAGACGCCGGAGCGCTTCGCTGAGATAGGCGCCCGGGTGCCCAAGGGCGTGCTGCTGGTGGGCCCGCCGGGCACGGGGAAGACCCTGATCGCCAAGGCAGTGGCGGGCGAGGCCGGCGTTCCGTTCCTGTCGGTGACGGGATCGGACTTCATGGAGATGTTCGTGGGGGTGGGCGCCAGCCGGGTCCGCGACCTGTTCCAGTCGGCCCGCAAGATGGGCAAGGCGATCATCTTCATCGACGAGGTCGACTCGATCGGCCGCAAGCGCGGCGCGGGCCTCGGCGGGGGCCACGACGAGCGCGAGCAGACCCTCAACCAGATGCTCTCGGAGATGGACGGCTTCGAGGGCTCCGAGGGCATCGTGATGATGGCCGCCACCAACCGGCCGGACATCCTCGACCCCGCGCTGCTGCGTCCCGGACGATTCGACCGCCAGGTCGTCGTGCCGCTGCCGGAGCTGTCGGACCGGTCCGCGATCCTCGAAGTCCACATCAAGGGCAAGCGCACCGCGGACGACCTCGACCTGAACGTCGTGGCCCGTGGAACACCGGGCATGAGCGGCGCCGATCTGGCCAACCTCATCAACGAGGCCGCCCTGTACGCAGTGCGCGAGGGCGACGAGGAGATCGCGGCCCGGCATGTGGAACTGGCCCGCGACCGGGTGATCATGGGCCAGAGGCGCGAGTCGCTGGCCCTCACCGACGACGAGAAGGAAGCCATCGCCTACCACGAGGCGGGCCACGCCGTGTGCGCGGCCGTGCTCCCGACGGCCGACCCGCTCCACAAGGTGACGATCATCCCCAGCGGGATGGCGCTGGGAGTCACCATGCAGCTGCCCGAGGAGGATCGCCACATCTACCGGGCCGACTACATCCTGGACCGTCTCGTGGTGATGTTCGGCGGCCGCATCGCTGAGGAGCTCGTCTTCGGCATCAGCAGCACCGGCGCGGCCGACGACCTGATGCGGGCCACTGCGCTGGCCCGGTCCATGGTCCGGGAATGGGGCATGTCCAGAGAGATCGGCCCCATGGCCTGGGGATCGCAGAACCAGGTGTTCCTGGGCGAGGATCTCGTGCAGACCCGCGACTACAGCGACGAGACGGCCCGGGTGATCGACGAGGAGACCGAGCGCATCCTGCGGGAGCAGCAGGACCGGTGCCGCCAGACCCTCACCGAGTACCGCCACGGGCTCGACCTGGTGGCCAGGGCACTGCTCGAGCATGAGACCATAGGCGGAGATGAAGTCGAGCGCCTCATCGCTGTGTCCGGCGGCGGCTCACCGTCGGGCGCCGCCGCCGGGGGCGCCCCCGGCACCGCGGCGGGGCCCGACGCCGACACCCCGCCGGCGGCCGGCAACGGCTCGGACGCTCAGGCCGACATGCCCGCACCCGCACCCGCAGCCTGAGCCGGAGGCCGAGCGGGCAGGCGAGCGAGTCCGGCTCATTCGGGCGCGACCCCTGGGCCCGAGCGGCCCGTGAGCGCAGCGAACAAGAGCGGGAAGCAGGCCTGAGCGGCCCGTGAGCGCAGCGAACAAGAGCGGGAAGCAGGCCCGAGCGGCCCGTGAGCGCGACGGACAGGTGCCGGAAGCACCGGGACTCGGAGGAGTCAGCGAAGCCCGGCGATCGGCACCGGCGGGTCGGCGGCCACTCCCAGCGATGCCGACCGGGAGGTGAGCCCGACGACCTCGCGGCCGACGACCACCGGCGCCGACGAGTCGACCTCCACGAGGAAGTGGCCCGAACCCAGCCCCGACAGGGGCAGTCTCCGGCTCCGGAGGGGCCCGATCTCGACGGAGCGGACCAGACTGCCGCCGACGCTGACGTCGGCCTGAGCGATGCCCGCAGCCGAGGGGTTGACGATGACCAGCGCCCCCGTGTCGGCGCCCGGTTCGGTGGCCCCGTCCTGGTCGCGTCCCTCCGCGGGCACCAGCCAGCGGCGGGCGGCCCCGTCGGCGCCGATCGTCGCCGTCGACCCGGCCACAGCGGCGATGCCTGCGGGGCCGGTGCCGGACGGACTGCCGGAATCAGCGGGACCGCCGGAATCAGCAAAGGCAGCCGTGACGCTGGTGATCGAAGCCGCCACCGGCACCGGCGTCAGGGAGCGGACGGCCAGGCTGAAGTGGCCGATGCCGTCCAGCCGCGCCTGCCGCGACAGGTCGATGAGAGCGGTCCGGCCCGGCCGGACCGTGATCTCGATGGGGCCGGCCTCGAATTGCGGATCCTCGGGAATGATCTCCACGTCGACCTCGGCGGTCTCGGTGGCCGACGGGTTGGACACGGCGACGACATCGGTGCGGCCGGCGCCGACCGCGGCGACCGGGAGGTGCCAGAGAACGGCGGCGCCGGGAACCGCCGGAGCGGTCCTGACGCCGCGGCCGGCGATGGGGCCGTCGGCCACCTGCACCCACGACGCCGCCACCCGGCCGGACACGACGTCGATGAAGGCTGCGACGGTGGACGCCACCGTCACTTCGGATGTGATGTCCACCGCCGCCACCCGCCGGGCGGGCACGACGAGTCCGTCGATCGAGTCGCGGCCCACGTCGGCCACCAGCTCGACGTCGACCACCGCGACGTCCGGGAACGGGTTGAGCAGCATCACCACGAAGCGCTCCCTCTCCACCGCCGAGCGGGTCGCGCCGTTGGAGACGATCCAGCTGTCGGCCGTCCGGGTGAGGCAGGGGGAGCGGCCCACTCCCTCGGCGGCCGTGAGTATCTGTTCCACGACCACATCGGCGCCTGTCGTCTCGACCATCACTCCCACCCACTCGGCGTCGGGCACTTCGTCGGACGGAGGGAGGAGGACCCGGCCGCGGGGCTCGATGCTCATCTCGAGGGTCGACGGGTCCTGCGGCGCGGACCCGCCCGGCAGCACGGACACGGTGACGGCTCGCGGCTCGTCGGACCTGTTCACCATCCGGACCGTCAACTCCGCCATGCCCCCGGCACGGCTGCCGCCCGGACAGAACCAGGTGTTGACGACGCCCGACGGCGCCGCGAGGGCCGTTTCGTGCCGGTCGGCCACCTCCGGCACGGCGCGGTCACCGATGTCGACCAGCACGCCGGCCAGCAGCAGGCCGCCGATCGCGACGACTGCCAGCATCCGCGTCGACCGCATCAGGGCCGGTCCATCCGCCGGCGCAGCCATGCCAGCACCAGCACGACGGGCGCAGCCGCGCCGACCAGCTGACCACCGCGGCGCCACCACGGCGCCGAATAGGAGAGCTGGACCTCCCCCGCCTCCGGCGGCTGGTAGGCCCTCGCCCACGACAGCGCCTCCCGCCTGGGCGCAGGCTCGCCGTCCACGGTCAGCTCCCAGCCCGGCCGCGGGGTGTGGCTGACGAGGATCTCGACGTTGCCGGGAATCCTCGCCGACCAGGGCGGGCCGTCGCCGGAGAACATCGGCGAGCCGGGAGTCAAAGGGCGGACCTCGAGGTCCGTGAGGTCCTCGACGCCCTCGTCGAACCCGGGAGGGTAGAGGGCCCGCATCGGCACCCACGCCGTGTTCACGAACATGTCGACCGCGCTGTTGGTGCCCTCCACCAGCTCGAGGTCGAGTTGACCGCGCATCGCCGCCGTCAGGTTCGGCGGCACCGGCCGGGCGTCCTCCCCGGAGACGAACGGCGCCGGCGCGAGCCGGTGCAGCAGCACCACGTAGCGAACGCCCAGACCGGCCAGGAGTCGCCCGCCCCGAGCCGTGCGGCCCTGTTCGATCTCTTCGATCACCGTGGAGAAGAGATCGGCCCGACCACGATCGAGCGGGACGGCGCGATCCAGCAGCGTCACAGAGTCGCCGGCGGTGGTCGCCCAGGCCACGCCCGGGGCCAGGCTGTGCCCTTCGCCGGCCAGGAACTCGGGAGCGCCGATCCACAGCACGCGGTAGGCGCCCTCAAGGACCGGGGGCTCGAAGCGCAGGGCCGAATGGTGGTCGCTGTCCACCAGGCGCCATCGCCCGTCCTCCAGCGAGCCGATGCTGCCCACCGCCAGCAGCAGCGACGCGGCCGCCGTCACCGGCACGAGCGCCTGCCGCCAGCCGAAGTGGCTGAAACGCAGGTCGTGCTCGACGGACAGCACGGCCAGGCCGCACAGCCCGGCTGCCGCCACCGCTGCCGGGGCCAGCAGCAGATGCATGTCGGGAAGCCCGAACGGCAGCACGCCCCGCTGGGCAGCCAGGGCGACGGCCCAGGCGCCGATGGCCACCATCCAGAGGCGCACTGCCTGCTCCAGGCGCCATCCCCTCCCGAGCAGCAGCGGCACCGCCATCGGAAGCGCGAACAGCCAGACGAGCCATCCGGGATCGCTCGCCCCGACCGCGAAGCGCAGGATCTCGCCGAATGCGACCCCGCCGGCGGACCCGTCGCGCCCATCGGCCAGGAATCGCCAGCCCGGGCCCGACGCCAGCAGGTCCACCACGGTCGGGAAGGCCAGGAAGGCGGCCGTCGGCACGGCCAGCACGGTGGCGACCAGCAGGCGGGGAACATCTTCGGGCCGGCCCGCGAGAAGGCTGCCAGCCACCAGGCCGGCCGCCAGCACCACCACGAGACCGGCGGCGGCGGGGACGACCAGCGCCGCGGCGCCTGCAGCCGCTCCGAGCGACACGTACACCGCGGCACGGCTCCCCAGTCCCTGCGGCCCCTGGCGGAACGGCGCAGCCCGCGAGGCTCGCAGCAACTCCCGCAGCATCCAGGGAGCGGCCGCGTAGCCGACGAGGCCGGCCAACGACCCGCTCGCCACCGACGCCGGCGCGAGGGGAACCAGCAGGTAGGCGAACAGGGTGCTCGCCTGCGCCCGGCGGGAGCCGGTTGCGGACAGCAGGCGGTAGGACCCGGCCAAGCCGACGACGATCAGCGCGACAATCCCCAGGGTGCGGACCAGGGCCATGCTGCCGAAGACCCAGCCGAGCACGCCGAGGTACACGAGAATCCCCAGGTTCGAGGACGGCGCCCCGGCGTTGCGTTCGCTCCACCCGCCCCACCACGCATCGAGCAGGCCGGAGGCGTCGGCGGGCAGGGCGGCGAAGTCCCCGACCGCGGGGACGCCCGAGGACAGGAGCCGGCGCGATCCGAACAGCACGAACGCCAGCGCCACGATCCACGCGATCCACGCCAGCCGGTTGGTGCCGGTGCGCAGCCCGCCGAAGACTCCCCTGCCGGCGGTGCTGAGCAGCCCGGTCCGCTCCGCGCCGGACTGTCTTCTCAGGAACGACAGCAGGCGGACGCTGCCCAAGTACTGGAGCGCGGTCACGTCGGCCTGGCGCACCCGGCGAACCTGGGCGTTGGCCTTGCGGCGCTGCGACACCACGTCGAGCCGGGAGATGTTCCAGGCCCAGGCCGAGACCAGGTCGCGCACCCGGCCGGGCCGGGCGGTGAAGACGGCCAGCAGGACCTCGAAGACAGCCATCAGCAGCGCGACCGGCAGGAACACGGTGAGCGAGATGCGGCCGTGGTTGACCAGCATCGCCCGCAGCGCGTGGCGGGACTCGGTGAGCCTCGTGTCGTCGACGCCCGTGCGGGACACGAGTCCCTCCCGGTGCCGGGCCACCGCGCCTCCGACGAACATCACCCGCGCCCCGGCCATCTGGGCCCGCCAGCACAGATCCACGTCCTCGCCCCGGAAGGTCATGCCCCCGTCGAACCCGCCCAGGCGCACGAACAGCTCGCGGCGGATCAGCAGCACCGCCGAGGGAAGGGCGAACACGTCGCTCACGCCGTCCTGCTGCTCCTGGTCGAGCTCGTCCGCGCCGACCCGCTCGGCGGGCACACCGAAGCGGTCGACGTCGTAGCCGGCGTGCTGGATGATCTCGGGCCGGTCCCATTCGACGACCTTGGGACCGACGATCCCCGCGTTGCTCCTCAGCGCCTCGGCCACCAGCACCGAGACCGCGTCGGGCGCCAAGGCCACGTCGTCGTGGCACACCAGCAGGAAGTCGGCCTCGATCCCGGCATCGAGCACGGCGTTGGCCGCCTGGGAGAACCCGGTGGCCCCGGCGCCGTCGACGACGGCGGCATCGGGCATTGCCTCCGAGACCCGGGCGCCGATCCCCGAGGAGGCCGCGTCGACGACGACCGTGCCCAAGGCCTCGTAGTCCTGCAGGGACAGCGATTCGAGTGTCTCGACGAACCAGTCGCCGGGCTCGTGGGCGACCACGACGGCCAGCACCGACGGCTGCTGCTGGGCGATGCCGTTCGCGCCCGCCGCGGGCGCCGCGCTGTCGACGGGAGATGCGATCAACGGAGGCTAACGGCCGCCCCTTCTACGGGGGTGCCACCCCGGGGTTGTGCTTCCTGGCGGCGGGCTGGGACGGCCGCCCCTTCGACGCGGGTGCCACCCTCAAGGGGTCGCTGTCTCCCAGGCCTCCAGCAGTTCCGCGGACGTGACCACCGTGGCGACCATCGCCAGGCTGTGCTCGATCACGGCTTCCTCGTATGCCGCGGGGACGCCGGCCACGGCGTCGCGCACCAGCACCACCTGGTAGCCGAGATCGACGGCGCTGAGGCACAGGCCCGTGATGCCCACGTTCACCGATACGCCGGTGGCCACCACCGTGGTCACGCCCAGGTTGCGCAGGGTCTGATCGAGGGAGGTGGCCGTGAAGGGCGTCAGGCCGTGGGCGCGCGCCGCGATCAGGTCCCGGTGGTCGTCCCCGAGCTCGGGCACGAGTCGCGCCCCGTCGCTTCCGGCGAGGGTCGGAGCGATCCCCTGCTCCCGGCGCAGCTTGTCGGCCAGGCCCAGGATCCGGCAGTTGACCGCGGCGCCCGCCCCGTCCTCACGGGTGTGTACGACGCAGTGGACGACGCGCGCCCCCACACCCCTGGCCGCGTCGCACACCGCAGCCGCGGCGCGCACCGTCCCGGCGGCCGACACCCGCTCGACGAGGGCCTTCATCATGGCGCCCGGACCCACGACGCCCCTCTGCAGCTCCATGGTCAGCACCGCCGTCGAGGCCGGATCGACCAGCGCGGCCAACGCCTCCCGCTGCCAGTCGGATGCCGTCACCATGGATCCCAGTGTGGCATGAGGCGTCAGGCCCCACGCACCTGGTAGCGAAGTCCGGCGCGCCGAGCGGCCCCCGCACTGGCGGCCCGCGAGCGCAGCACGGGGCGAGCGGAGCCACAGCCCGAACGGCCCGCGAGCGCAGCCACAGCCCGAGCGGCCCCCGCACTAGCGGCCCGCGGGCGCAGCACGGGCGAGCGAGCATCACGTAGTGTGCGCTGTCATGCGCTGTCCGGGCAGGGTCCGGTAGGCGCCGGTGCGGGCCCTCGTCACCGGCGCGACGGGCTTCGTGGGTCGCCACCTGGTGGCCCATCTGGCCGCGGCCGGCGACGAGGTGGCCGTAAGCGAAGCCGAGATCACCGAGCCCGGCGCGCTGGAGGCCGATTTCCAGGGCAGCTTCGAGGGCAGCCGGCCCGACGCGGTCTACCATCTGGCCGCCCAGGCCGACGTGCGGGCGAGCTTCGCCGATCCGGCCGCGACCCTCCGGGTCAACGTGGAGGGCACGTTCAACGTCCTCGCCGCAGCCCGGCGGGCCGGTGCGGGCCGGGTGGTGGTCGTCAGCAGCGCCGACGTCTACGGGAGGGTCGAGCCGGAGAGCCTTCCCGTCGATGAGTCCTGCCCCATGCTGCCGGTGACCCCCTACGGCGCCAGCAAGGCCGCGGCCGAGATGGTGTGCCTTCAGGCGGGCCTCGGCCGCGGGCTCGACGTGATCCGGGCCAGGGCCTTCAACCATCTCGGTCCCGGCCAGAGCGACCGGTTCGTGGCCGCCGCGCTGGCGTCGCGGATCGCGGCCAACGAGCGCAACGGCTCGGAGGTGGTGCGGGTCGGGAACCTGCAGGCCAGGCGGGACTTCACCGACGTGCGTGACGTGGTCCGGGCCTACCGGCTGCTGGCCACCGACGGCGAGGCGGGCGAGGCCTACAACGTGTGCAGAGGCGCGGCCCGCGCCGTCTCCGAGTTGGCGGAGGCGTTGATCGCCAGGGCCCGGCACCCCATGCGCCTCGAGGCGGACGGTGAACTGCTGCGTCCCGTGGACGTGGCCGAGGTCCGTGGCGATCCTTCCAAGCTTCATGATGCCGCCGGATGGCGGCCGGAGGTTCCGCTGGAGCAGACGCTCGACGACCTCCTCGACGACTGGCGGTGCCGGCTGGCGGAGCCGTCGCGCTCGCTCGGCGGCGGTGCTGCTGCTGCCGAGGCTGCAGGGGTCGGAACTGCCGAGTCGGGGCGATAGCCAGTAGCGCCATGGCCAGACGCGCCCTGATCACCGGCATCACCGGCCAGGACGGCTCGTACCTCGCCGAGCTGCTGCTCGGCAAGGGCTACGAGGTGATCGGCATGGTGCGCCGGTCCAGCATCGTCAACTACGAGCGCATCGCCCACATCCAGGACCGGATCCGCATCGTGACCGGCGACCTGCTCGACCAGGTCTCCATGATCGAGATCCTGCGGACCTACCGGCCCGACGAGGTGTACAACCTCGCCGCCCAGTCCTTCGTGCAGACCTCCTTCAGCCAGCCGGTGCTGACCGGCGAGACAACGGCGCTGGGAGTCACCCGGATCCTCGACGCGATCCGGCTCGTGGACGGCGACATCCGCTTCTACCAGGCCAGCTCATCGGAGATGTTCGGGAAGGTGCGGGAGGTTCCCCAGAACGAGAAGACGCCCTTCCATCCCCGCAGCCCCTACGGCGTGGCCAAGGTCTACGGTCACTGGCTCACGGTGAACTACCGGGAGTCCTACGGGCTGCACGCGACCTCCGGGATCCTCTTCAACCATGAGAGCCCACGCCGCGGCATGGAGTTCGTGACCCGCAAGATCACCCACGCCGCCGCCCGGATCAAGCTCGGCTTCGCCGGCGAGCTGCGCCTCGGCAACCTCGCCTCGCAGCGGGACTGGGGCTACGCCGCGGACTACGTCGAGGCGATGTGGCAGATGCTTCAGCAGGACGAGCCCGACGACTACGTGATCTGCACGGGCAAGACCCATTCGGTGAGAACGCTGTGCGAGCTCGCCTTCGAATACGTGGGCCTCGACTATCGCGACCACGTCGTCACCGACGAGCGGTTCATGCGCCCGGCGGAGGTCGACCTGCTGGTGGGCGACTCGTCCAAGGCGTCGGCCGCATTCGGGTGGCGCCCGAATACGTCGTTCGCCGAGCTGGTCAGGCTGATGGTCGACGGGGACCTGGCGCTGCTCCGGAGCCGTCCCGGCACCAGCGGCGGGGCCCAGTGATAGGCGCGGGCCGGTGATAACGGTCCTCGCCGGCGGGGTGGGCGCGGCCCGCTACCTGACCGGCCAACTGCTGGTGACGCCGGCCAGCGAGGTGACGGCAGTCGTGAACGTCGCCGACGATGTCGAACTGCACGGGCTGCACGTCAGTCCCGACATCGACACCGTCATCTACACCCTGTCGGGGGTCATCGACCGCGACCGGGGCTGGGGCCTGGCCGACGAGACGTGGAATGCTCTGGGCGAGTTGAGGGCGCTGGGACTGGACGCCTGGTTCAACCTCGGAGACCGCGACATCGGCAACCATCTGTTCCGCACCACGCTGCTGCGCGAGGGGCTGAGCTTCAGCGAGGTGACTGCCCGTCTGGCCTCGGCCCGCGGCCTGGGCTGCCGCGTGCTGCCGGTGAGCGACCAGCGGATCGAGACCCGGGTGACGCTGGCGTCCGGATGTGAGATCGGCTTCCAGGACTACTTCGTGCGCCTCGCCCACGACGTGCCCATTTCCGGGGTGCGGTTCGCGGGCGTGGACGACGCCCGGCCCGCTCCCGGGGTGCTGGACGCGATCGCGGCCGCTGACGTGGTGGTTATCGCGCCGTCCAACCCGGTGGTGTCGATCGGCCCGGTGCTGGCCGTGCGGGGCGTGGCCGAGGCTCTTGCCGCCCGCCGGGAACGCAACGTGGCCGTGTCGCCCATTGTGGCCGGAGCGGCCCGCAAGGGACCGGCCGATCGGATGCTCCGCGAGCTGGGCGAGGAGTCGAGCGTGGTGGGCGTGGCCCGGCGCTACCGGGATGTGGTCGGCACCCTGGTGATCGACGAGGCCGACGCCGCGCTGGCCGGAGCGGTGGCCGATGTCGGGGTCCGGGCCGTGGTCGCCCCGACGATCATGTCCTCGCCCGAGGTCGCGGCCGAACTGGCCCGCCGTGTGGTGGCCGCGGTGCGGTCGTGAGCCTGGAGATTCTCCCTGTCGAGGGCATCGGAGAGGTGAAGCCCGGGGACGATCTGGCCGCGCTCATCGTCGCCGCGGCCGGGCCTGACAGCCTGCGCGACCGCGACTGCGTGGTCGTCACCCAGAAGGTGGTGTCCAAGGCCGAGGGTCGGCTTGCTGCCGTCGATCCCGACGACCCACTCAGCCACAAGCCGCTGGTGGAGGCGGAGTCGGTGCGGGTGCTGCGGCGCCGCGGTGACCTCGTGATCTCGGAGACCGCTCAGGGCTTCGTGTGCGCCAACGCCGGGGTCGACCTCAGCAATGTCGAAGAGGGGTATGCGGCTCTGCTGCCGGTCGATTCCGACCGCTCGGCCCGCCGGATCCGCGACCGGATCCGGGCCCTTGCCGGCGTCGAGGTGGCGGTGGTGATCTCCGACACGTTCGGCCGCCCGTGGCGCCGGGGCGTGACCGACACCGCCATCGGCTGCGCCGGCATAGCCGCGGTGGTGGACCTGAGGGGCAGCACCGACGCGCTAGGCCGGGAACTCAAGGTGACCGAAGTGGCACTGGTCGACGAGATCGCAGCCGCCGCCGACCTGGTCATGGGCAAGGCCAAGGGCGTGCCCGTTGCGGTGGTACGCGGCCTGGAGGAGTCCTGGTTCCGCTCCGGCTCAGTGGTCGACGAGATAGTCCGCTCTCCCGCCGACGACCTCTTCCGCTAGCCAACCACGTGCACGCTCAGCAAATTCAGGGCCGCACTTCGATGAATCCAGCGGCGGCGAAGTCGTCGTCGAACGCCAGGGCCTCGCGTAGCCGGCGGGCCCGCATCACCTCGAAGCTGGTGGCGTCCACGAAGGAATAGGGCCGCTCGTCGTGGCGGCGCAGCCATCGCCACGCCCTCGACTCCTCGTCACCGGTGACAGCATGCACCGAGAGCTTGCCCGCAGACACCAGGACATCGACGCGGTCGAGGAAGCCAAGCGCAGCAATGTGGTTGGCCCGACGCCGAAGAAGCGTCCACGTCTCGCCCACAACGAGGTTGGTCGTGAGCACGCGCTCACCACCGCGGATGAGCTTGCGCATCTCCGTGGCATCGCGGTGGCGGCCGTCGGAGGGTAGGACCAGGGCCGCCCACCAACTCGTGTCGGCGAACTTCACGATCCGTAGACGATGTCGTCGATCTGACCGGGCGCGACGCTCACGTCGGCAGGACCGAAACCTGTCATGAGCGTCCAGGGGTCATCAACCTCGCCGGAACTCTCGCCGGGCAGCACCGCGGCGAGCCCGCGACGGATCATCTCGGACTTGGATATTCCGAGCCGCCGCGCTTCCGCAGCCGCCTGGGCGTCGAGTTCCTCCGGCATGGTGATGGTCACCGCCTTCACGAACGCATCATACATAGTTGCTGTTACACCCTCTACAGAGTCAGTTGGCCGTTGGGGCTGCGGGCTGTGGCCGGTGCGCCAGCCCGCCGAGCCCGGGATCTCGCCAGCGCCGCCCGGGCGGCAGCCGGGCCAGGCCTCGTCGGTGGATCGCCGGGCTGGGCCTGCCGCGCTCCGCCCCGTCGGGACCCGTTCACTTGCTGGTGAGCGGGGGCGCGGGCTGCCGCCGGCATGCTCCGTGCAAGGCTGTTCGGAGAGTGGGCCGCAGCGGTCTCAAGCATCTGGGGCTGGGCGGGTGCGGCCGGTGTTCCTGGGCGGAACAATCTGGGCCCTTCGGGGGCGTGGGCGGGTCCGTAGTGAACTGTGTCGGGCGGATGCAATGTGCGGTTGCCGAGCGGGCCGTGGATTTGCCAGCCGAAGTGGTGGATCTTGTTGTGGCAGCGCCAGCAGGCCAGCACCATGTTGTCCAAGCTGGTGGCCCCGCCCTGTGACACTGGTCTGACGTGGTGGGCGTCGCAGATGTCGGGGTGGGCGCCGCAAGCGAAGCAGCCGCCGTCGCGGGCGATCAGCAGCTGGCGTTGGGCCTCTGTGGCGCGGCGCACAGAGTGTGCCCGCCATATCGCCCGTCCCCTGCGGTCATAGATCACGCCAGTGAATCTGGCGTTGCAGGCCAGTTCCTCGAGCACCGACTGGGGCAGCCTCACATCGTCGGGCAGTTCCGCGACGAGCTTGCCGGTGGCCTCATCGACGTGCGCGACCACGCAGATGTCGGCGAAGGGCTTGGTCACCTCGCCGCCGTCGCTGCTGGAGGTGAAGTGCTCCAGAGCGTCGGCCATGCACTGGTCGAAGCTGCGCCGGGATCCCGAATCGGCCGTGCCATTACAGGCCTGCTTGTCCGCATCGTGGAAACTGCCGGCGACGGCCCGCAGCCGGTTCTCGATGCGACGCCCGGTCACCGCGTCGAACTCGCCGCGGAGATGAACCACCCCGTCGTCGCCGTCCCACATACGCACGCAGCGCCGGGCCCGCTGGCGGGCATGCTCGCTCTCACCGCCGTCGCCCTGGCGCTCCACCGTCCAGCGGCGAGCCTCCTTGGTGAACTGCTCCGGACGCATCGACTCGGCCTTGGCCAATAGATTCCTGTCCGCGTCGACATCGGCCGCGCTGGTCTTCGCAGCAGCCTCCGTAAGCCGCTTGGCGTTCACCACCGACACCCGCCCCGACTCGACCGCGTCTCGCACGTTCGGCGTGGCCTGCAGCGCCTCCGCTGTCTTGACCTGGCTGCGGGCCTCCTGCCGCGACAGCCCCGCGCCTGAGGCCAGCACCTCGGCACCGCCGTCGCCGTGACGCTCGCGCCCGGCGATGCTCGCCGCGGCCGCGGTCTGGGCGACCGTCATGATCGCGAAAGCGGCCTTGAACACCTCCAGCATCTGCCGCATCTCCTCGCACGAGGCGTCACCGGCATTGACAAGCGCCAGCACCTCTTTGGCGTTGGCCTCGATCCGTTGAGCAGCTTCGATCAACATGCAGACATCATCCCATAGGGGTGTGACAATTGGCAAGCATTTACAACTCTTTTCATGTATTTCAACTATTATTGTTGCCAAATCGACCTCGGCATCGCCTGCCCAGCAAGCGGTCGGGACCATCGACAGCGCGCGGCTGGCTGGGCGAGCGGCTTGAACCTTCTGACGGGTGCCGCTACCTTGCCGCTCGCCGTACAACACGGGATTCAGCCGAAATCCCATCACCGATTCTGGCCACGAAATGGTCAGCGACGTCGCATGGCTCCCTTCGGGCCGGAATCGGGTGTTGTACGGCATACGACATCACTGACCACCCGGAGGGAGCCACCCATGCCCGGAACGGCCGGCGGCACAGCGTGGCACTCCGCTGACCGGTACTCCTGGCGATGTCGGGCTCGCCGGGCTGCCCGATGACCTCGGAGGCGACAACACGCGAGTCGGCCGGCGACCTCACGCTGGTCACCAAGAGCAGAAGTCTGGCGCTGCCCGGGCGTCCTCTGGACCACATCAGCCAGCCGGTGCTGAACCGGCCCCATGAGGAGCCTTCACGGCACTGGCAGCTCGCGGAGGACAACACCTCCACTGGCGAGATCATTGAGGGGAGGCGGCTCAGCCAGGCACTCGTCATAGTCCCGAAGGAGCGGGGCGCGCAGTTGCGGATGCAGGTAACCGCCGCGGAGCAGAACGAGCTGGTGAACCGCATCCGCGACGCCGTGGCGGGATGGAGAAGCGCCAACTACCCCGGAGCGACCGCCGCGACAAGGCAGTTGTTGCAGCATTGGCGCAGCGAGGCCAACGACCCTCGGCTGTTCTTCGCCCAAGTGGAGGCGGCCGAGACGCTCATCTGGCTCACGGAGGCCAACGCCAGCCGGCATCCGGAGCTCGCCAAGGTTCGCCGTGAGCTGGCTGAGGCCAACCGCGACTACAACGACGACATCGGCCGTCTCGCGGTGAGGATGGCCACCGGCTCGGGCAAGACCGCGGTGATGGGCATGGTCATCGCCTGGCATGCCGTCAATGCGGCCGCGTCGCAGCGCCGGGACGGTCGCTACACGACCTGCTTCTTGGCGATCACACCGGGCCACACCGTGCGCGAGCGCCTGGCCGTGCTGCATCCGGCGCATCCCGAGAACGTCTACAACGAGATGCGCCTGCTGCCCGAGGGGAAGCGCAGCGCTCTGGGCGCGGTGAAGGTGCAGGTACTGAACTTTCAGGCGTTCCAGCGGCGGGACCGGCTGCAGGCGGCGTCCAGCGACGCCAAGAAGCTGCTGCGAGCCGGGCGCAGGACCCAGGAGCTCGAGTCAATCTCGGCGGTGCTCGACCGGGCGTTGAGAGGGTTCCCCACCGGCAAGGGCGCGCCCAAGGTGTGCGTGCTGAACGACGAGGCCCACCACTGCTACCTGCCCGAGGCCGGCCGGCGCACCTCCGAGGACGACGACACCAAGGCCGCCGCCATCTGGTTCGGTGCGCTGGAGGGGCTGCGCGACACCGGCCGGCTCGGTCCGGTCTACGACTTCTCAGCGACACCGATCTTCATCGAGGGGACCGACCGCCGAGAGCGCATGTTCCCCTGGGTGGTCTCGGACTTCCCGCTGATGGACAGCATCGAGTCCGGGCTGGTCAAGGTCCCGCAGGTGCCGGTGGAGGACGACTCTGTCGGCGAGCGGGTCCAGTGGCGCAACCTGTACGCCAACACCACCCCCAAGAAGGTCAAACGCGACGCGGTGCCCACGGAGATGAACCAGGCGCTGGCCGCGCTGTACCGCAGCTACGAGCAGAAGTTCAACCAGTGGATGAACCCCGACGACCCGGCCAAGGCCATGCCGACGCCTCCGGTGTTCATCGTGGTCGCCAACAACATCGCCAACGCGGCCGCCCTCGCTGACCACATCGCGGGATGGGCCGAGAAGCGCTCCGACGGCTCCACCGTTCACCACGAGGGGTCCTGCCCGCTGTTCGCCAACTACCGGGGTGACGGCCCGACCGAGCGCGTCCACACGCTGCTGGTGCATTCCCAGCTGGAAGGCGACGCCAACCTCAGCGCACCGGTCAAGGCCCAGGCCGGCCGGCTGAGGCTCCCCGGCGACGACCGAGACGCCCGCGACATTGTGCGCGGCGCGCTGAACTCCGTCGGCAAGGCCGGGGGCCTCGGCGAGCACATCCGCTGCGTGGTGTCGGTGCAGATGCTCACCGAGGGCTGGGACACCCGCACCGTCACTCACGTCCTCGGCTACCGGGCCTTCTCCACGCAGCTTCTGTGCGAGCAGGTCACTGGACGGGCCCTGCGGCGTTCCAACTACGACAACTACGACGA
>JAPPLH010000161.1:3528-59295 GCA_028819505.1 Acidimicrobiaceae bacterium | reverse complement strand
CGTGGAAAGGCGTGGTATTGAAGAAGAGATCGACGGGAACATGGTCCCACCAGAGGCGGGTCTGGCCGTCATCGGCGAGCGCCCGGCGAGCCGTGTCTCCGACCTCGATGCCTTCGGGCAGCCCGTCTAGCGCCTCGTCTGCATCATGGAGTCCGACGAAGATGTTGATGTCGATGTCGATTGTGGCGCGAGGACGCCCTGTGCACCAAGCAAGCGCCAGCGCGCCGCCGAACGCATGGGGCACTCCGGCGGCCTTGAGTGCTTCGTGGAGCACGATGATCCGCTGGGTGAACGTCAACATGGGACGGCGCTGGTCATTTCCGTCGGTCATCGACCAGAGCCATCGGTATTGCGGCCGAAGACTGGCTTGCGAGGATCGCCGGAGTGTCGGGCCGGGAACTCCTCGGCCGCCCCCAGCACTTCCTCCAGTTCGACGCCGCGGTCGACCTTGTCGCCGAAGACGCGCCGGCTCAAGGTGACGTCGAGCGCAAAGCCGGCGGCCCGCAGGATCCGATCGAGCGTGGCGGTTGTGGGCGAGCGCCGACCAGCCTCGTAGGCCGCGACGGCCGAGTGCGAGGTACCCGCCCTGCGAGCCAGGTCGCGCAGCGACATTCCGGCCCGCAGCCGTGCCTCCCGTACGATTGCCGCCGCATCCACGTTCGACATGGTATCTCATCAGATACCAGCCGTGCGCTCACCTTCGAGAGCCCCCGATATCGAGATCGAGATCGACGAACAGGGGCGCGTGGTCGCTAGGCGGGTCGTCCTTGGGGCCTTTGCGCTCGTTGCGGTCGATCAGCGCGAAGCGGGCCGCTCCGGCCACGGCACGGGTCCCGAGCGCTAGATCGATGCGCATGCCCTTGCGCTTGTGGAAGTCGCCACCCCGGTAGTCCCACCACGTGAACAGACCCTCATCGGGGTAATGCTCGCGGAACAGGTCGACCAGTCCCCACTCGAGCAGGCCGGCGAGGCGCTCCCTCTCGGCCGCGCTGGTGTGAGTGCTGCCGGTGAAGGCGGCCGGGTCGTACACGTCCCGATCGTCGGGGGCGATGTTGAAGTCGCCGCACACCAGCGCGGGGGCGGCGGGATCGGCCTGGACATCCAGCGAGGCCCTCAGCCGCTGGAGCCAGTCGAGTTTGTAGTGGTAGTGGTCGTGGTCCAAGGCCCGGCCGTTGGGCACGTAGCACGACGCCACCCGCACGCCCCCGCAGGTGGCCCATGCCAGCCGGGCGTCGGGGTCCGGGTCGATGCCGTCCCCGAACCCGGCCACCGGATCGGTAAGTCCCACCCGGCTCAACACGGCCACGCCGTTCCAGCGGCCCTCTCCGTTGTGGAAGCAGTCGTAGCCGAGCGATTGGAAGGCCAGCGCGGGGAAGGCGTCGTCGGCGAGCTTGGTCTCCTGCAGGCACACCACATCGGGGGAGAAGGCCTCGATCCAGCGCTGCACCCGGCCGAGGCGCGCCTTCAACGAGTTGACGTTCCAGGTGACGACCCGCACGGTGCGACCCTATACCGGCATCCCGGCCGGGAAGTAGGATCGCGGCATGAACGACCGGACTCGCTCCGAGCCCAGCGACTCTCTCGGCGCCAACGCCTGGGTCATCGACGAGATGCGCGACCTGTGGGCTGCCGACCCGGCCTCGGTGGACGAAGCCTGGCGGGCCCTGTTCGAGGGCGAGACGCCGGATTCGCCGATGACCTCGGCCCCTCCGCAGGCCTCGGCCGCGACCCGGACCACCATCGACACGGTCGCCACCGACGTGACCGCGCCGTCAGCGGGCTCCGCCGACGTGACCGCGCCGTCAGCGGGCTCCACCGACATGACCACGCCGTCAGCGGGCTCCACCGACATGACCACGCCGCTCGCCGGCAGGCCGCCCCCGTCGCCCGCACCGAGGGAGGCGCGGAAGGAACCGGCAGCGGACACGCCCATCGGCGAGCCGATCAGGGGCGTCGGCGCCCGCATCGTCTCCAACATGGAGGCCAGCCTGGCCGTGCCCACCGCCACGAGCTTCCGGGACGTCCCCGCCAAGCTCCTGGAGGTCAACCGCAAGATCATCAACGGCCACCTCAGCCGCAAGATGGTCCGGAAGGTCTCGTTCACCCACCTGATCGGCTACGCGGTTGTGCGGGCCATCACCGACACGGTCCCGGCCATGAACAACATCTACGCCACCGACGCGGCGGGCAAGCCGAGGATGGTGCGGCCCGAGCACATCGGTCTCGGGATCGCGGTCGACGTCGCCCGCGACGACGGCACGCGGTCGCTGATGGTGCCGTGCATCCGCGACGCCGACACCCTCGACTTCGCCACCTTCGTGGAGCGGTACGACGAGCAGATCGCCAAGATCCGCGAGAGCAGGCTCAGTGCCGACGACATGCGGGGCGTGACCGTCACCGTCACCAACCCCGGCACGATCGGCACCCAGCAGTCGGTGCCCAGGCTGATGACCGGACAGGGAACGATCGTGGGCGTCGGGGCGCTGGCGTTCCCCACCGAGTACGAGGCCGCCGACCCGTCGTTGCTGGCGGACCTGGGGGTGAGCAAGCTGGTGACGATCAGCAGCACCTACGACCACCGGGTCATCCAGGGCGCCGAGTCGGGGCTGTTCCTGCAGCGGGTACACGACCTGCTGCTGGGCGCCGACGACTTCTACGGCCAGGCCTTCCGGTCGCTGCACATCCCGTACGAGGCGGTGAAGTGGCGGCGCGACTTCAACCCCGTGGACCGCGAGGCGGCCATGCTCGAGAAGCAGGCCAAGGTCAACCAGCTCATCAACCAGTACAGGGTGCGGGGTCATCTGATCGCCGACCTCAACCCGCTGCGCGACGAGGCGCCCGTGATGCACTCCGAGCTCGATCCGGCCACCTACGGGCTCACCATCTGGGACCTGGACCGCGAGTTCCTGACCGGCAGCGAGACAGGCATCTACGCCACCGTCGGCCCGGACCGCCGGATGAAGCTCGGCGACCTGCTGGGCGTGCTGCGCGACGCCTACTGCCGCACCGTCGGCGTGGAGTACATGCACATCCAGGAGCCCGACGAGAAGCGGTGGATCCAGGAGCAGATCGAGGGCGCCGACACCGCGCTCAAGTCCGAGGACCAGCACCGCATCCTCAGCCAGCTCAACGCGGCTGAGGCCCTCAGCAACTTCCTGGGCGCCAAGTACGTCGGCCAGAAGCGCTTCGGCCTGGAGGGCGCCGAGTCGGCCATCCCGCTGCTGGACGCCCTGCTGACGTGCGCGGCGGACACGCCGCTGGCGGAGGTGGTGATGGGCATGGCCCACCGGGGGCGGCTGAACGTGCTCGTCAACCTGGTGGGCAAGACCTACCACGAACTGTTCAAGGAGTTCGAGGGGGCAATCACCGAGGACCAGATCCAGGGCAGCGGCGACGTGAAGTACCACCTCGGCCAGATCGGCGCCTACACCAGTCCGTCGGGCAAGCACCTGCTGGTCGAGCTGGCCGCCAACCCCTCCCACCTCGAGGCCGTCGACCCGGTGGTGGTGGGCATGGCCCGGGCCCGCATGGACAACATCCCGCCCGACAGCAGCTACGGCCCCTACCCGGTGATGCCGCTGCTGATCCACGGCGACGCCGCCTTCGCGGGCCAGGGCGTGGTGGCCGAGACCTTCAACCTGAGCCTCATCAGGGGATACCGCGTCGGCGGGACCATCCACCTGGTGATCAACAACCAGCTCGGGTTCACCACCACGCCCGACGCGGCCCGCTCCACCCAGTACTCCACCGACGTGGCCAAGATGGTCGGCGCGCCGATCTTCCATGTCAACGGCGACGACCCCGAGGCCTGCGTGCGAGCAGCCCGCCTGGCCTTCGCCTACCGCCAACGGTTCAACAAGGACGCCGTCATCGACATGATCTGCTACCGGCGCCACGGGCACAACGAGGGCGACGACCCCAGCTACACGCTGCCGGAGATGTACCGCCGCATCGATGCCAAGCCGACGGTGCGCACCCAGTACCGGGAGTCGCTGCTGAAGCGGGGCGACATAAGCGCCGAGGACGCCGACGCCTCCCTGGCCGAGTTCCGCGACCAGCTCCAGGCCGCCCTGGACGAGACCCGCGACGCCGCTGGTGGCCACAACATCCGCGCCCGGCGCCCGCCCGAGCCGATGGGGGTGATGCCCCACGTGCGCACCGCCATCGACTCGGTGACCGTGGAGCGCGTCTACCAGGCGCTGAACACCGTGCCCGACGGGTTCACCGTTCACCCGAAGCTGGCCCGGCAGTTCGAGCAGCGCAACAAGGTGTTCCGCAGCGGCGAGTTCGACTGGGGCACAGGCGAGGCGATGGCGTTCGGATCGCTGCTCATGGAGGGCACTCCCGTGCGGCTCAGCGGCCAGGACAGCCGCCGGGGGACCTTCTCGCACCGGCACTCCACCCTGGTGGACTACGTGACCAGCCAGGAGTACGTGCCGCTGGCGGCCCTGTGCGCGCGCGAGGCCGAACTGTGGGTCTACGACTCCCTGCTGTCGGAGTACGCCGCTCTGGGCTTCGAGTACGGCTACGCGGTGGCCAAACCGGAGGCGCTGGTCATGTGGGAGGCCCAGTTCGGCGACTTCGCCAACGGCGCCCAGATCGTCATCGACCAATTCATCGTGGCCGCCGAGGACAAGTGGGACCAGCACTGCGGCATCGTGCTGCTGCTCCCCCACGGCATGGAGGGCCAGGGCCCGGAGCACTCGTCGGCCCGCATCGAGAGGTTCCTGACGCTGGCCGCGGAGGACAACATGCACGTGTGCCAGCCCACCACCGCGGGGCAGTACTTCCATCTGCTGCGCCGCCAGATGATCCACCGCGCCCGCAAGCCCATGATCCTGTTCACACCGAAGTCCCTGTTGCGGGCCAAGGCCGCCCGCTCGAAGGTGGCCGACCTGTCGTCGGGCACGTTCGAGGAGGTGCTCGGCGACCCCGGGGCCGAGGCTGGGACCTTGGACGCGGAGGCCGTTGCGAGAGTGGTCTTCTGCAGCGGCAAGGTGGCCTACGCCGCGATGGAACTGCGCGACGAGCATCAGGCCCCGCTGGCCGTGTGCCGGGTCGAGCAGCTCTTCCCCTGGCCGTACGGGGCGGTCGACTACGAACTGCGCCGGTACCCGAACGCGACCGAGATCGTCTGGCTGCAGGAGGAGCCCGAGAACATGGGCGCCTGGAACGGGATCAAGGGGCGCCTCTACGAGGCCCACGGCGACGGCTACGAGATCCGCAGGGTCAGCCGGCCCGAGTCGGGCAGCCCCGCCGGCGGCAGCCCCACCGTGCACGGCCAGGAACAGCAGGACCTGCTCGACGCGGCCGTGCTGGCTTGACAGCCGGTGACCGCAACGTTGCGTTCGGCGGCTGCCGCCCGCCGCTCGACGATTCTCGATGTAGTTGTTCCGCCCAGAGCAGGTCAACTGCATCGAGAAGAGGTCAACTGCATCGAGAAGGCGCAGGTCCGTGAGCACTGCACGGCAACGCGCTGACGATCATCACTTGGCGGCTGACCTGGCCCGCCGCGCCGGAGAGCTGCTCGTCGAGCTCCGGGCCCGGCTGACCACGGCAGGCGCTCCTGCGTCGCTCGTGCGGGCCGAGGGCGACCGCCAGGCCCATGAACTGCTGGCAGGCGAGCTGGCCGCAGCCCGGCCGGCCGACGCCGTGCTGTCCGAGGAGGGCGACGACCACTCCTCCCGGCTCGGCGCGGAGCGGGTGTGGATCGTCGACCCGCTCGACGGCACACGGGCGTACTCCGAGCCGGGCCGCACCGACTGGGCCGTGCATGTGGCGCTGGTCATCGACGAGCGTCCGATGGCGGGGGCGGTGGCCCTGCCCGCGCTGGGGCTCACCCTCTCGACGGCTGACCCTCCCCGGCTTCCGGAGGCGCGGCTCGGGCCGCCCCGGCTGGTCGTCTCGCGTTCCCGCCCGCCGAGACAGGCCGAAGTTGTGGCCGCCGCGCTCGGCGCGGAGGTGGCGGCTCTGGGGTCGGCCGGCGCCAAGGCGATGGCCGTGGTCCGGGGCGAAGCCGACGTCTACGTCCACGCCGGCGGCCAGTACGAATGGGACTCGTGCGCGCCTGCGGCCGTGGCGAAGGCCGCAGGCTGCTTCGTCAGCCGGCTCGACGGTTCCCGACTTCGCTACAACCAGCCCGACGTATACCTGCCCGACCTGGTGGTCTGCCGCCCCGAACTGGCCGGTCCGGTACTCGCCGCCCTGAGGACCGCATGAGCGGCGCTGTTGGCCGCGGAGTGTCAGGCAGCTTGGGCCCAGACCGCTGACAAGGCTTCGGCCTGCTCCAAGACGGTCTGCGTGGCCTTCTCCTGCTTGTCGGGCGGGTAGCCGTGCCGGCGCAGGGTTCGACGGACCAGAGTGCGAAGCCTGGCCCGGACGTTCTCGCGCATGGTCCAGTCGATGGTGACGTTGCCGCGGACCGTCTCCACCAGCTCGCAGGCGATGGCCCGCAGGGTCTCGTCGCCGAGCACCTCGACGGCGCTGGCGTTCGTCTCCACGAGGACGATCCTCAGCGGGTCGTCGGGATCGCGGAACCGCTTGCCGATCGCCTCGCGGCGGGCTTTGTTGCGGATGTGGGGCTGCCATTCGGGCCCGTCCGACGCAGAGCCGGTCATCACGACCTTGACGGCGCCCTCGTCGTCGTCGGGGTGGTGCCAGTCGGGACGCAGCCGCAGCAGCTCGTCGTGGAGGTCGACGCAGATGCGACGGCTCATGCAGACCACCATTGCCTTGCCGTCCATCGCGTCGAGGCGGGCCTCGTAGTGGTCGACGATGTCCGCCGCCACCTGCGATATGCGCCTGTTGGCGCCGACGACAGCCTCGAGCTGGGCCCACCTGGTCTTGAGCCTCTCCTTGCGCTCGACCTCCTCGCCTTCGGTGGCCTCCTCGAAGTCGGGGTCGATGCGGGGCTTCTGGCGGTCGTCGAGGGCGAGTCGGGCGAGACGGCTCTCGTAGTAGATCGGCACCGTCGCCTCGTCGTGCACGGAGCGCTGGATGTCGTAGACGCTGATGTGGTCGCCGAACACCGCCCGGGTGCTGGCGTCGGCATTCTCGACGGGTGTGCCGGTGAAGCCGATGAAGGAGGCGTTGGGCAGCGCGTCGCGCATGTGGGCCGCGAAGCCGTCGATGAAGTCGTACTGGCTGCGGTGGGCCTCGTCGGCTATGACGACGATGTTGCGCCGCTCCGACAGCAACTGGTGCCGGTCGCCCTTCTCGTCTGGGAGGAACTTCTGGATGGTGGTGAACACCACGCCCCCCGATGCGGTGCTCAGAAGCTGCCGCAGGCGGACTCGGGTGTCGGCCTGCGCCGGCGGCTGGCGCAGCAGGTCGGCGCAGTTGGCGAAGGTGGCGAACAGCTGGTCGTCGACGTCGTTGCGGTCGGTCAGCACGACGACGGTGGGGTTGGACATGGCCGGCTCGCGGACGATCCGCCCCGTGTAGAAGGCCATGGTCAGGCTCTTGCCCGACCCTTGGGTGTGCCAGACCACCCCGATGCGCCGATCGCCGGGCTCGCCGCCCGGCCTGCGCCCCGGTTCTCGGCCGGCGGCGTGCTGGAGTGCTGCCGCTCGCAGTGAGTTGATTGACGGCCAGCCAGTCGTTGCTGGAGGCGTCGTCGAAGTCGACCACCCGAGCCTGCGCGCCCCGTACCCGCCCGCCGTCTCGGTACTCGACGGTCACGCCGTCGACGGCCATGCGGTGGAACGCCCGGTTGCGGGCTTCCACGGTCGCCCCCTCCGGCCGGTTCAGCCGCCGCGCCGCATCGTTGAGCGCCTCGGGCGGCAATTCCGGGTTGAGCCGCGCCAGCGCCTCCCGCAACGTCGCGGCCAGCACCACCGCGCCGTAGTCGGCCCGCTCCGACGGCGCCGACTCCGGGTTGACCTCCGACCCGTGGACGACGCTCCACCCCAGCTGAGCCAGCCAGCCGAGGGCGGCCGCCTCAACCTCTGCCTCATTCAGCCCGGTCACTGCGCCTCCCCCGATCGATCGGGCGGCAACACATGCACTTCTCGACAGGCGGCTCCGATCGGCCCATCGTAGAGCCTGCTGAAGGTTCGGAGCCATCCATGGCTTGCTCGAACCGGATGGTGTCGCGCCAGTTGCCTGGTCGCTCCACCCGCAGTCTCAACGGAGTCGGCGGGCCTTCGAGCGAACAGCCTGGGTCTGGTCGGCGCGGTCGGCTTCGATCTGCTCCACGAGTTCAGGATGACGTAGCAACGCTGCCTCGTGCGCAGCTTCCTGCTCGACGCTCTCGTGGTTAGCTGCAAGAGGCATCATCGGGAAATCTGAGTATTGGGATCGGAGTGCGAGATTCTAGCGAAGCCGAAGGACCTGCCGCCACGGACCGCGGGCGACCAACCGGACTTCCCCGTGTTCGCATTCTCCCACCGGTGGGCGTAGACATCGGACCGAGCGCAGGGCGCGACCGCAGCTCGGTCGTTGAGGCGGCTGCCGACGAGATGTCCTACTGTTCACGTAGCGTAGAAGGTACGGTGCTCCGTAGAATGGAAGGGGAATGGCGTATGGCTGGAACGCCTACGGCGTCGACCAGGCGAACGGCGACAGAGATCCGCCGTCGGCGCCCCCGCATCGGCAAGGCGCGGCTGCACAAGCTGCTCTACTACGTGCAGGGCTATCACCTGGCGTGGAACGGCCGTCCGGCCTTCGGCGATCGGATCGAGGCGTGGGAGATGGGTCCGGTCGTCCCGGCCCTCTGGCACGCCGAGAAGCGCGGCCGGGTGTTGTCGGACTCCGAGGAGCCGCCGGAGGCGGTGCGCAACGTGATCACGTACGTGCTGCGCCGGGTCGGGGACCGGACCGGTCCCCAGCTGATCAGCGCCACCCACGCCGAGGCGCCCTGGCGCGACGCCACCAACGGCGGGCAGCTGATCGCTAACCAGGTGATCTCTCACGAGTCCCTGTCTGAGTTCTTCAGTATCGAGAGCCCGGACTTGAAGCTCGTCCGCGAGGCGGTTAGAGCCAATGGCTCCGACGAGCCCTTCGAGCCCGATCCTCCCGGTCTGCGCGAGGCGCTCAGAGCTGAACTGCTGTCGAAGTAGCAGCGTTGGTTTCCCACCCATGGCGCACGAACGCGCATGCTCGCATTGCGGCCTTCGCTCGGCAAAGGGATCTGGCCGAGGCCGACATCGAGGAGCTTCTCCAATTCGCCCGCCGCGTGGAGATCGATCCCTGGGACGTGAAGGCCGACAGGGACAAGACGGGCGAGTTCTACTGCCGAATCGGGAGGTCTGCGACGGATCCAAGCCGTGATCTGGCGGCTGGCTATCACATCGACGAAGCGCACCGGACCGTCGAGGTGATCTCCTTCGAGTTGGTCCCGGCTCGCTGACGCGTCAGCAGTCGGTCGACGGCTGGTGAGACGCTGCGGTCGGCTCGGCGGAGGAAGTCCCGCTCAGCGGGACCTGCGAGCCTTCGAGCGGACCGCGCTGGGCGCGGCCGCGGAGGCGGGGGTCGTGTCGGACACGCTGCACGCCGAGCCGCCCGGCGGGGCGGTGTGCTGGTCGACGCGTGAGATGGCGGCCCGCCACGGGGTCAGCAAGGACTACGTCGCGCAGGTCTGGCGCGAGCGGGGGCTGCGCCCGTGGCTCGCGGACGTGTTCAAGCTGTCGGCCGACCCCGACTTCGAGGCCGAGCCCAAAGACGCCGTCGGGCTGTATGTGGACCCTCCCGAGCGCGCAGTGGTGTTCAGCTTCGACGAGAAGACCCAGGTCCAGGCCATCGACCGCACCCAGCGGTCGCTTCCCATGGTGCCGGGCCGCAACCGCACCGTGACCCGCGACCACCGCCGCAACGGCACCACCGACCTGTTCGCCGCGCTCAACGTCGCCACCGGGGAGGTGCTGCACCAGACGCGCCGCCGCCACACCGGAGCCGACGTGCTGGCGTTCTTCAAGCACATCGACTCCCGCACCCCCGCCGGCCTCGACGTCCACGTCATCTTGGACAACGTCTCCGCCCACAAGTCCGAACCGGTGCGCAAATGGCTGTCGAACCCCCGCCGCCAGCGCTGGCACCTGCACTTCACCCCCACCAGCTCCAGCTGGGCCAACCTCGTCGAGTGCTGGTTCTCGGTCCTGACCCGCAAAGCCCTCAAGAACCGAGCGTTCAGCTCCGTCGCCGAACTCCAAGATGCCATCGACACATGGGCCCAGCACTGGAACCACGACCCCCAGCCCCTCAAATGGACCAAACAAGCCCAACCCGTCATCGACAAAGTCAAACGAGCCCGAACCGCCCTACACCACGCAACCAAACCCGCGACAGACCACTAGCAGTGACGGGTTCACGCCCTGCATGGATGTCCAAGAGGGCGGCCGCGTCACCATCGAGCCCACCCCCTCGCAGCAGGTCTCGCAGAAGAGAACGGTATGGCTACGGCTGCCAGTAGCCGTCCGTTCTGTGGAGCGAACTCCGAGCGTCCA
The DNA here is from genome assembly GCA_028819505.1 of Acidimicrobiaceae bacterium. Taxonomy (GTDB): domain Bacteria; phylum Actinomycetota; class Acidimicrobiia; order Acidimicrobiales; family Aldehydirespiratoraceae; genus Aldehydirespirator. Next base: position 48,853 of record JAPPLH010000161.1, on the reverse strand, counting down.
TGCCGCCCAGGCTGCCTGGACGCCCGCAGACATGGGCAAAGGGCCGGACCGCCTAGACCACATCCCCTGTGGGGATCGAGCGCTCCAGTTGCCTGGCGCAGACGGTGGGTTCCGCGCCCCCCGCTGCGAGCACCGTAGCGTCCCGGAACATCGGCTCGGGCGGCCTCGCTGGCCCACAGTCGGGGCCAGATCGCGTATAGTCCGTTGCCAACTCGTCGAGGTACGGTGCTCATGGAAGACAAGTATGCGCTCTCGGCTCGCGTCGAGGCTGCGTTCGAAGGATGCTACGAGGGGCGGAGGGCCGCTGCCTTCGCAGGTGTTCCAGTGTCGACGGTGTACCAGTGGGCGCGGTCCGGGATCGTTGAGCCCTCGGTGTCGCCTAGGAGGATCAAGCTGTGGTCCTACGCCGATCTCATGGCGCTGCGCATCGTCTACTGGCTCCGCCACCCCAAGAAGGGACGAGGCAGAGAGATTGCGGCCAGCCCCATGTCGCGCGTGCGCGAGGCGCTCGCTGAGTTGGAGCGGCGAGGGCTGGACATCTGGGACGACAGCGGGGAGCGGCCCGACTCGCCGTTGCGGGTCGATTCGTCGGCGACCATCTTTCTGATCGACGACGACACATCCCGCGTTGACGGGCAACGACCCCTGGATGGCATGTTGGATCTGCTGGGACCCTTCGAATGCGACGGTCAGAGCGGACCTGACCTCCTTCGTCCGCGACCCAACCTGCGCATTATCCCGGGGAGGGTGTCGGGCGAGGCCCACCTCGTCGGCTCCCGCATCACGACGCAGGTTGCCGCAGCTCTGCACCGCAAGATTGCGGATGTTGAGAAGATCGCAACCCTCTACCCCGGCTTCGGTGCCAGCCTCTTCGAGGAGGCAATCGAGTTCGAGCGCTCGCTCGCGGCCTGATGCGCCTGCCGTTGGACCAGAATTTCCCCGAGCCGATCCTCAAGGGGCTCGAGTCGTGGATGGGGGAGGTGCAACTCGTGCCGCTGCGCACGATCGACCACAGGCTGACGACGCTAGATGATCGGGGGCTGTTGATCGCGCTGAAACAACTCGGATACGATGGTCTGGTGACGTTGAACTACAGGATGCTGCGCAATCCCAAGGAGTTGGCGGCTGTTCTCAAGACGAAACTCGCCATCTTTGCGGTGGAGGGCGTGGGCGACGATCCGATCCGTGCGACTGGAGCTCTGCTTCTTGATCTCCAGCCCGCCATCAGCGCCATCAGGTCGGGCAGGTCTGGCGTGTTCTGGCTGCGCCCTCGAACTCCGAAGCCTCAAGACCCGTGGGAGCTGTTCAAGCGTGTAGCGCAGAACCACGGCAAGGACGCGGCGATGCTCTACGAGGATGTCAAGGTGTCTGATGCCGAACTCGAAGCGGCCATTCTCTGATTGGACGGCACCGAATGTCGGATGCTGCTCGCGAAGGTCAAGCGCGGCGGCGGTGCCGTCGAGGACGCGGCCCGCAAGCTCAAGAGCATCGGCAACAAGATGCCCAAGGGCCGGCCGCCGAGGCTGGTCGTGCTCACCCGTGGCGGTGGCCCCATTGTCGCGCTCGGACCCTGACCGGCGGCCGCGCGAGCACGGGCCCGGGGCCCAGGCGGGTCCTCGGAAGTCGTGCGAGTGTGGGCGGTCAGGGGGATGCGCTCGTCGTCGAATACGGCGGTCACCTCGAAGCGGCCACCCATCCCTGCTGTTGCATCGTGGGGTGTGTGAAATATACGTCCGGGCAATGGCGCAACCGGGTCAGGGCGCAGGTGTGCTGAGGTCGTCGTCCAAGATGAACAAGAACCTGCCGATGATCCCGGTGAGCCTCTGTGTGTGCTGCTGAGCCGGGCCGAGGGTCCACATCCGCGCGATGGCTCGCGCTGCTCGCTGGAGGGTCTCGGTCTGCTTCGCGACCAGCGCCGGGTACCACTGGCGAGAGAACCCGGCCTGGTCGGACTTCAGCAGTGCTTGCCACTCGTGGGAGTCGTGCCAGTACGCCATTTCGAGAGACTTCCAGCGGTCCAGAGGACTGTCCCACGCCGACTTGCCATCCAACATGGTGTCTAAGTCGTGGTAGCGGCCACCGGAGCCCAGGTCGCTCAAGATGTCCAAGATCTCGCGCCAGTGGCCATCGGCAGACAAGAAGTCCATATCGTGCTGGATCGCAGGCCGAGACATGAAGGCGCTGTCATCGCGGCACGCCGCCACTATCTCGTCGAGCAGCCTCGTGAGGACATGGCCGAACTCCCTTCGGAGCTGGTGCGATGTCGGGAAAGTCCCCTCGGTGATCAACCGGTTCACAGCGTGGGTCACCTTCAAGAGCTGTTCGTATCCCTGCGCCAGCAAGTGCAACGCAACGATGCGCCGGTCGTCTCCCCCCTCCCATGAAGCGATATGGCCGATGCCCTCTCCAAGGAGGGCGACGGCCGCCTCGGTCTCAAAGATGAACGCCAGAAGCCACGCCGAGTCCCTGAAGGCGATGGCACGATGGCGAACAAGTCGCGTTGGGCTGCGAACTCTCGTGGTCGGGCGCCGTCGATGGCGCTGTGGACAAGGCTCGGCAGGCTAGCGCGGCCCCACCACACTGGTAGGGTCTGCCGGTGCGGCGATTCGAGAACCAGGTTGTGGTCATCACCGGCTCGGCCACCGGGATCGGAGCGGCCACGGCGCGGCGGTTCGCCGCCGAAGGGGCCTGGGTGGCCTGCCTCGACATCAACGACGCCGGCAACAGGGCCACCGCGGCAGCGGCCCGGGCCGCTGGGGTCGAGGCGCTGGCGCTGCCCTGCGACGTCCGCTCGCATGCCGACCAGGACGGCGCATTCGAGATCGTCAAGGCGGCCTGGGGGCGCATCGACGTGCTGGTGGCCTGCGCGGGGGTCTATGTGGGAGGGCCGCTGCCGGAGATCCCCCTCGACCGCTGGGAGGACGTCGTGGCCGTCAACCTGACCGGCGTCCTGGTCTCGAACAGCCTGGCCGCGCCGGTCATGACCGCCCAGGGGCGGGGCTCCATCATCAACATCGCTTCCATGGCCGCCAAGACGAGCTGGCCCTTCTCGGCCGAGTACTCCGGCACCAAGAGCGGCGTGGTGGGCATAACCCGCTCGGCCGCCATGGAGCTCGGCCCCCACGGCGTCACCGTCAACGCGGTGTGCGCGGGCAACACCCTCACCGACATGGTGCGCAAGGTGGCCGGAGAGATCGGGCCGACCGTCGGGATGACCGCCGAGGAGTGGCTGGGCATGCGGGCCGACGACACCGCTCTCAAGCGGCTCGCCCGCCCGGAGGAGATCGCCGGGGTCGTCGCCTTCCTGGCCAGCGAAGACGCCCGCTACCTGACCGGACAGGCAATCGAAGTGGACGGCGGCCTAGTCCTCAGCTGACGGTCAGGCGAGCCGGTCGAGCATGTCGGGCCGGACCTCGTTGATGGCCGGCTCGCCCGCGAGGCAGCGGCGGACCTCCTCGACGGCCAACTCGCCCATGCGGTGGCAGTTGTCGATGCAGCCCGCGATGTGAGGGGTGACCACCGCGTTCTCCAGTTGCCGGAGCGGGCTGCCGGGCGCCGGGGGCTCCGGATCGGTCACGTCGAGGAAGGCGAAGATCCTGCCTGTGGCCAACTCGTCGACCAGGGCGCCCTCGTCGATGATGGCGCCTCGGGCGGTGTTGATCAGCACGGCGCCGTCGCTGAGACGGCCCAGAAGCTCGCCATCGATCATGTGCCTGGTCGCATCGGTGGCCGGGGCGTGGATCGACACCACGTCGCAGCGAGCCATCAGATCCGCCAGATCGACCCTCTCGACCCCGAGCCGCCGGGCGTCATCGTCGCCGAGGTACGGGTCGGCCACCAGGATGGTCGTCTCGAACCCGGCCAGCAGCTCGATCACGTGGCGGCCGACGTTGCCGACACCGATCAGGCCCACCGTCGAGCGGCTCAGCTCCCGGGCATCCCAGCGGTCCCAGACGGGACCGTCGCGCCAGCCGCCGTCGCGCACATGGCTTCCCAGGGGCCAGATCCGCTTGCGGCCCACGATCATCAGGCCCAGAGTTGTCTCGGCCACGTCCCGGGCCAGGGCCACCGAGGCGCTGGTGACCCTCATGCCGCGATCCCACACGGCGGCGGACACGAAGCGCTTCACGCTGCCGCCCATGTGGGCCAGGTGCCGCAGGCGGGGCGCGGCCGCCACGACATCGGCGTCCAGCGGGGCCACGCCCCAACTGGTTATGCAGGCATCGACCTCGCCCAGAACGGCGAGCAGGTCCCGTTTGCCGGCCGGTTCGTCGCCGGGGTGGTGCACGACCTCTGCCGCATCAGCCAGACGGGCCAGGGCGGCATCGCTGAACATCCGCCGGTAGCTGGATCGTCCGATGGTGATGGCAACGACTGGCCCGGTCACGGCGCTCCCTCGTGAGGCATCCACCCTAGGGCTGCCGCGGCCAACCGGGCCGCACCCAGAGCCGGCCAGGCGGCTTCAGGTCGCGTCACCACGGGCCGATCAATGATGTCGACCATCACCTCCACCAGCTCCCCGAAGCGGGTCCCGCCCCCCACCATGGTCAACCCGTCGCCACCGGCGGCGAACTCGCCGGCCCCCTCGAGAGCGCGACGCACCCTCTCTCCGCAAGTCACGAAGGCATCCTGGATCCTGGCCGGCGGAGTCTCGGCCAGCATCGCCCCAAGCCCGCCCAGGTTCTCGGAGGCGGTCCACACGCCACCCAGCACGTGAGGACTGAGGTTCAGCGAGGGTGGGAGAGCAGCGACATCGGCCCGGTCGGTGACCGCGGTCAGCACCCATGCTGTGCCGGCCGACAGGAACAGGTCACCGGGATCCGCGACGCCCAGACCCAGCGCGGCGCAGGCCTGGTCATGGCCGCCGATCACCACCGGCGTACCCGCATCCAACCCCAGCGCGCCTGCGGCCTCGCCTGCCAGTTCGCCTGCGGTGCTGCCCGACTCCCGGATCGGCGACAGCTGGCCACCATCGATGCCGGCCAGGCTGCACAACTCGTCGCTCCATGTCCGGGTGGTGACATCCATCAACTGCATGCCCGCCGCGTTGGACGGGTTGGTGGCCCATTGCCCGGTAAACCGGAACACGAGATAGTCGTCGACCGAGGCCCATCGGGACACGGGTGCCGGGTCGGCTCCGGCCTCGCGAGCGCCTGGAGCCAGCAGACCGACGATGGTGGACAGTCCGACTCCGGAGGCGGGCGTCCAGCCGCTGACGGCGCGGATCCTCGCCGCCACGCCGTCGGACCAGTTCTCCGGCACGAACCGGAATCGGGTGTCCATCCAGGTGATGGCCCGCTCGGCGCTCCCCCCGACCGTCACCGGAATCACCGAACCGCTCTGAGCGGCCACCGCCAATGCGGCCACACCGACACCCGATCCGAGCCCTTCGACGGCCCGCCGGCCGGCACCTGTGACGGCCTGCCAGATCACGGCCGGATCCTGCTCGCGACGGCCGCCGGAGGTCGAGCGAACGGCGATCGGATCCGACCCGCCGGTCGCCAGGATCTCACCCGCCCGGTCGACAACGACCGCCTTGGCCGACGTGGTCCCCGCATCCAGCCCCAGGACAGCTTCGAATGAGCGCAATGGACGCTCTCAGGCAAGGCCGGCAGAGAAGCTGCCCGACTCGATGGGTTCTGCCGCAATAGTCATTGAACCTCCTGAAGCCCCGGAGGATTGCTGCACGGGGTGAGAGCAACCCCGGGGATGTGACAACCCGATGATGGGGACGGCCCGGTCATCCCTCCAGGATGGATAGGGCTTCCTCGACGCCGGCGCCGGCATGCACTACCGCGACGACGGCCCGGGTCATGGCCGTGGGGTTGTCGCTCTGGAAGACGTTGCGGCCCATGGCCACCCCGGCGGCACCCGCGTCGACCGCGGCCCGGATGTTGGCCAGGGTGGCGGCCTCGGAGCCCTTGGACCCGCCCAGGATCACAACCGGCACGAACGTCGATGAGGCGACCCGGGCGTAGTCCTCGCAGTAGGGCGCCTTGATGAAGTCGGCGCCCAACTCGGCTCCGAGGCGGGCCGCGAAGGCCACCGCATCGGGACGTCGCAGCTCCGGCGGCGCGTCGAACCCGCCGGGCACCATCTCGGCCATGACCGGCATGTCCGAGCCGTGAGCCTCGCCGATGGTGCGGGCCAGATTGCGCAGCGTGTCCGCCTCCGAAGCCGAGCCGGGCAGGGCGGTCACGGCCAGGGCGTCGGCCCCTGCCCGGAGCGCGTCCTCGACCCCGAAGAAACGCCCGGCGGAACCGGTGCTGGGCGATCCGAGGTTGCTCGCCGCGCCGTCGCTGCGCAGGATGAGCCCGACCGGATCCAGCTCGGCCGCGAAGCTCCGGGCGACGCCGTAGGAGGTCAGCACCGCGTCGGGCCCGCCGGCCACCACCGCCGAGATGGTCTCGGCCGGCCGTTCGAAGCCCGGGCAGGGGCCGTCGATCAGTCCGTGGTCCAGCGCGATGATCACGGTTCGCCCGTCGGGGCCGAAGATGCGGCTGAGGTCTCGGGAACCCATAGGAGCAGATGCTACGGGCTCACGCGCCCACGACCGCGGTCAGCCGTGGACGTGCTTGCGGTGCCCGTAGCGCTGGCCGCCGTCCACGGTGAGGACCTCGCCCGTTATGTAGTCGGCCTCGATCAGGAACCGGACCGCCTGGCCCATCTCGGCGGGGGTGCCCCACCGCCCCACGAGAGTCTCGTCGGCCACCCGCTGGTAGGTGGCTTCGTCGTAGTCGGCGGGGCGCAGAGCCGGGCCCGGGACAACCGCGTTGACCCTGACGGTGGGGGCCAGCTCCAGCGCCAGCTGGCGGGTCAGGGAGATGATCGCCCCCTTTCCCACCGAGTGGCCGGCGAATCCCGGCCAAGGCTCGAACGCGCTCAGATCGCCGATGCTGACGATCGCGCCGGCGCCGTTGGCCAGCATGACCGGAGCCACCCGGTTGGCGCAGTAGAACGGGCCGTGGACGAGCGTGTCTATCGACCGGTGCCACACGGTCAGGTCGTCGGTCGGGAACTCTCCGAAGGCGAAGGTGGAAGCGTTGTTGACCAGCACGTCGATGGTGCCGAAACGCTCCGTCGCCGCCTCGACCATGGCCTGGACCTGGCCGTCGTCGGTGACATCGGCCGCCACCGGCAGGGCCTGCACGCCCAGTGCCTCGGCGTCGGCCGCGGTGCGGCGAGCCTCGTCGTCGGAGGTGTTGTAGTTGATCACGACGTCGGCGCCGGCCCGGGCCAGGGTCAGGGTGATGCCCCGGCCGACCCGCTTGGCGCCCCCGGTCACCAGGGCCGTCCGGCCGGCAAGATCCATCGGGTGAGTATGCCACCCGGGCCGGCGCCGCAGGTCAGCGGAGCCAGCAGGCTAGCTTGGCCGCGGTGCGGCTCGTGATCGCCCGCTGCGCCGTCGACTACGACGGCCGCCTGCAGGCCCACCTGCCCTCGGCCGTCCGCCTCATCATGGTCAAGGCCGACGGCTGCGTGGCCGTCCACGCCGACGGGGGCGCATACAAGCCGCTCAACTGGATGAATGCTCCCAACCGGCTGGTGATCGACACCGACGCCGGGGTCTGGAGGGTCACCGCGCCCGGCCGCAGCGACTCTCTGGTCATCCGGATCGAGGAGATCCTCCACGACAGCACCCACGAGATGGGCACCGACCCCGGACTGCAGAAGGACGGTGTCGAGGCGCAGATGCAAGCGCTCCTCGCGGAGAACCCGGACACCATCGAGGACGGCTTCACTCTGGTGCGCCGCGAGTTCCCGACCTCCATCGGACCCGTGGACCTGCTGTGCCGCGACTCCTCCGGCCACGCGGTGGCGGTGGAGGTGAAGCGCAACGGCGAGATCGACGGCGTCGAGCAGCTCACGCGGTACCTGCACTACTTGAACTCCGATCCGAGCCTGGCGCCGGTGCGGGGGGTGTTCGTGGCCCGGACCATCAAGCCGCAGGCCAAGGTGCTCGCGTCCGACCGCTCCATCGACTGCGTGGAGGTGGACTACGACGAGCTGCGGGGCATCGAGTCGCCGGAGCTCCGGCTGTTCTGAGACGCTCGGCGGGACGGTTGACCCGTCGCGGTCGCTCGCCGCGGATACCCTGAGACCGTGCTCAGGCGGCTGCTAGGACGGCAGGTTCGGCACATGCGACTATGGCCGTACCTCGTCGGGACAGCAGTGGTGATCGGTGCGCTGATCACCGGCTGGCAGGTCTACGAGGCGCGCGAGGGGACCCGCATCCGTGAGGGAGCGACGGTGTCGGGCGTCAAGATCGGCGGACTGGAGCCCGAAGAGGCGGTCATCGCGCTCGAACCCGTCGTCCAGGACGTGGCCGAGACCACCATCGACCTCCAGTTCCCGGACATCGACTTCCCGGACGTCGACTTCCCGGACGTCGGCCTCCCCGACATCGACCTGGAGTTCCTGGGCCACACGATCACGGTCACCGCCGAGGAGCTCGGAATCTCGCTGGATTCCGAACGGATCCTCGCCGAGGCCGACATTCCGCCCCCGCGGGCGGTCCGGCCGGCGGCATGGCTGTTCGATCTGTTCGCCAGCCGCGACGTGAGCCCGTCGGTGACCACCGACCTGGGAACCCTGGCCGACACGGTCGACCCCTACACCGACCCCGAGACGCCCCGTATCCAGTTCGTCGACGGCGCCTTCGAGCCGGTCCTCCACATCGATGTGCCCGTCCCCGACATGGAGTTGCTGGCCCTCCGGCTCGAGGACGCCGTGCTCGACAACATGGGCGGCCGGATCGCCGTCGAAGTTCCGGTACGCGGCATGGAGCCGGCCGACCCGATCGCGGTGGCGCTGGCAGCCGCCCTCGCCACCAAGGCCAACGAGATCACCGAGGGAGGGATACAGCTCCAACTCGAGGGCACCACCGAGACCTTCGCCATCAGCCAGCAGGCGCTCCGGCAGTTCATCGTCCTCGAGGGGGAGCAGCACGACACGCGCCTCGGCCTCAACCCGCGGATCGGGGCCACCCTCTCCAGCCTCTTCGTGGGGATCGGCAGCGAGGGGACCCCCGCCACCGTCGGCCTGGACCAGGACGGCGCCGTGACCATCTCCGAGGGCCAGGCCGGATTCAAGTGCTGCCACGAGACAGTGGCCGACGCGCTGCTGCAGGGGATGATCGACGGCCAGCCGGTGATAGCGCTGCCGGCCGCGCCCGACCCCCACCCCCGGGGACGGGAGTGGGCCGAGTCGCTCGGGATCCTCCAGGTGGTCGGCGAGTTCACAACGCGCTTCACTCCGGCCCAGGACCGGATCATCAACATCGCCCGCATCTCGGAGCTGACCCGCGGCGTGGTCATCGAGCCCGGCCAGCGGTTCTCGGTCAACGGCCACGTCGGGCCTCGTACTACCGGCAAGGGGTTCGTCCCAGCCAAGATGATCCTAGACGGAGTGTTCGTGGACTCGGTGGGGGGAGGCATCTCGCAATACGCAACCACGCTGTTCAACGCGGCCTTCTTCGCCGGGCTCGACTTCATCGGATACCAGAGCCACACGATCTACTTGAGCCGCTACCCCTACGGGCGCGAGGCCACGGTGTCGTATCCGGCGCCCGATCTGGTGCTGGAGAACAACACCCCCTACGGCGTGATGCTGTGGCCCACCACCGACGACGACTCGATCACGGTGAGGCTCTACTCCACGCCGTGGGTGCTGGCCGAGCAGACCGGCCAGTGGAGCCGGACCGTCGGAACGTCCTGCACCCGGGTGACCACAGAGCGGACGCGCACGTACCTGGACGACGGCCGCACCGAGACCGACACGGTGTGGGCCCAGTACCGTCCCGAGGGCCTCAAGTGCGACGGGTCTCCCTCAGTCACGACGACGACATCCACCACGGTCGTGCCGCCGGAGGGGAGCGAGCAGCAGGGCGGGGAGGGTGAGCAGTCGGGCGAGGACGCCGGTTGGGAGCAGGGCGAGACCGGAACAGACCTCGGCAGCGAGGATCCCGGCCGCCCGGGCGGGGAGTCGGGCCAGAACAACGGCCGGCAGGACGGGGAATCGGGCCGGCCGGGGAGTGGTGCCACGCCTTCCACGACCATCCCGGGCGAGTCTCAATGAGCGATGCCCGCAAGCCCGTCGAGGGCATCGACGCCGCGGTCGACGCCTGGTGGGAGCGCGCCCTGCGGGGCAGGCCCGTCCTGGACCGGATCATGTACTCGGCATCGGAGGCCGCCAACCACTCGCGGCTGTGGCACGCTCTCGGGGCCGCTCAGGCCGTGGCGCGGCGAAGCCATCGCCCGGCCGCCGAACTCAGCATCTCCCTCCTCGCGGAGGCGGCGCTCGTCAACGGCGTCGTCAAGACGGCCTTCGGGCGGCGGCGTCCGGTCTTCGCGGGGAACCGGCCCCATGCCCTGCGCCAGCCCCTCACCAGCAGCTTCCCCAGCGGTCACGCCAGTGCGGCCATGGTCGCGGCGTCGCTGCTGTCGCGTCGCAGCCCCTGGGCGTCCGCGTACTACGCGCTGGGGTTGGCAGTGGCCCTGAGCCGCATACACGTCGGGCTCCACCACGCCAGCGACGTGGCTGCGGGGATCGGGACCGGCGCGGTGCTCGGTGCGGTCGCCCGCCGCCTGTGGCGCTGAGTGCATGCGGCCGTGAGGACGGCGCGGCCGTGGGCGGTCGCCCGCCGCCTGCGGCGCCGAGGCCTGAGAACCAGCTCTGCGTGGGCGCAACCCGTCGCGTCGAGGCGAAGTGCTCCCCGCTCTTGTTCGCTGCGCTCACGGGCCGCTCGGGCCACGGCCTCGCCCGTATGGACCGGACTCGCTCGCCGACCCGCTCGGCCTCTGCGGCGCCGGGCCATCACTAGGATCGAGACATGGAACTCGAAGGGGCTGTCGCGGTGGTGACGGGCGCCGCCAGCGGCATTGGACGCTCGCTGGCCCGGGCCTTGGCGCTCGACGCGGGATCTGTGGTTGTGGCCGCGGACATCGACGGCACCGGCGCCGAGACTGTGGCCGCCGGGATCGCCGCCGAGGCTGCTTCCGGGCGCCGGGTCGGCTTCGCCGCCGAGGCCGACGTGACCGACGAAGCTGCGGTGGTCGCGCTGATCGATGGCGTCGAGGAGAGCTTGGGCCCCGTCGAGCTGTGGTGCGGCAACGCCGGCGTCTCCCGCATGGGCGGGGTGGAGCGTCCCAACGACGAGTGGAACCTCGTGTGGGACGTGAACCTGATGGCCCATGTGATCGCCTGCCGCCATCTCGTGCCGAGATGGGTGGAGCGAGGCTCGGGCCATCTGCTGGTGACCGCCTCGGCCGCAGGACTGCTGACCGGACTGGGGACGGCGTCGTACGCGGTCACCAAGCACGCGGCGGTGGCGCTGGCCGAGTGGATAGCCATCACCCACGGCCACGACGGCGTGAGGGTGTCGTGCCTGTGCCCCCAGGGGGTTCGCACCCCGATGACGGAATCGGACTGGATGCTCGGAGTCGCCCAGGTGGAGGCCCTGGGCATGATGGAGCCCGAGGAGGTGGCGGCCGCAACCCTTGAGGCTCTGCGACAGGACCGCTTCCTGATACTGCCCCACCCCGAAGTGGAGACCTATGAGCAGCGCCGGGCCGGTGACCGGGAGCGTTGGCTGCGCGGCATGCGGCGCATGCAGCAGGGTCTGCTGGGGGCTTCGGGCTCCTAACCCGCGGTGGGCGCCAGCGCTCTGACCACGTCGAAAGCGTCGACACCCTCGACCGGCAGCACCATGGGCGCGGGGCAGGTCACGCCGTTGTCGACGAAGCGCTGGATGTGACGGCGGCACTCCTCGGGCGTGCCGTGCACCAGCAGTTCATCGACCACCCGCTCGGGGATCTTCTCCAGGGAGCCTCGACGGTCGCCCGACTCCCACTGGGCCCAATGCTCGCCGAGCGCGTCGGTTCGGCCGAGCCAGGTGTGGAACGCCCGGTACACCGGGACGTTGAGGTACGCGGCCAGGATGAACCGTCCGGCGGCCACAGCCGCATCACGATCAGGAGTGGGCAGCACGAAGATGCGGGCCACTGTCTCGGCCGCCGGGTTCTCGTCCCGCACGATGCCGCATACCCGGGCCGCGTCCTGAGCCGACAGCCAGTTGATGATGGCCCCGTCGCCCTCGCGTGCCGCCAGCCGCAGCATGCGCTCTCGCAGGGCGGCCACGAAGATGGGGACGGGCTCGTCGACCGTCACGCCGAGCCGGAAGCCGCGCACTGAGAAGGTGTCGTAGTCCTCGGTGACCTTCTCGCCGCTCATCGCCGCTCTCAGGAAGCGGATGGTGTCGCGCACACGCTGATAGGGGCGGTCGAAGGCCACTGCGTTCCATCGGCCGACGATCACGTCCGACGACGAGCCGATACCGAGCACGAAACGGCCCGGCGCGGCCGAGGCCAGCGACGCCGCCGACTGAGCGAGCAATGCGGGGCCGCGTGTGTAGACGGGCAGGATGGCGGAACCCAGCCGCAGGGAGGGCGCCCACACCGACGCGAGGGCGAGGATGGTGAGGCCGTCGAAGCCGTCGGCCTCCGCTGACCAGACATCGGTGTAGCCGAGGTCGACCAGTTCCTCGAAGCGTTCCCGCTGCGTGTGCAAGGGGCCGGCGAAGGGCACGCTGATGCCGCGTCTTCGGGCGGAAGTCTGAGTCACACCGACAGGATGTCACACCCCCTCGCCAAGATGTCCACATGACCGATCAACTGGTTCTAATCGACATCGTTCCCGCCGAGAAGGCCGACTCACCAAGCACCTGGCAGCTCGACCCCGCCACATGCGCCATCGGCCGGCGCGGCGTCGCCCGGGCCCGCCGGGCGCTGCGGGAAGCACGCTCCCACGCCGAGACCGCTACCGTCCCCAGTCCCAACCTGCCCGCCGCTGCCTGATCACCGAGGCGGCCGCCCTATCGCCCCTGGTCTCCCGCCGGCTTCGGGGCCCCTGATGGCAGTCCTGTCCATCTCGCGGATCTTTCCCGTGAAGGGAGGCCCACGCTATGCTGCGTCGAACACTCAGGGTGCTGGCAGCCGTCGCACTGCAGGTGCCCGCGGTCGGCTGCGGAACCGACGACGGAGGCCCCGCTGACCCCTCGGCTAGCGCGCCGGACTCCCGGACGGCCCGGTCGGCCGGCTCGGACGGTGGCACTGCCGTCCCCGGTGGAGTGGGCGGGCGAGACCCTCCCGCCATCCGGACTCCCGGCGCTGTCGTGGACTCCTCCGGCGGCGAGGATGGATGGGTTCCCAACGCGGTCGTGGAGCGCGTCGTCGACGGGGACACGATCGTCGCGAGGATCGGGGACCGTTCCGAGACGGTCCGCCTCATCGGTGTCGACGCTCCCGAGTCGGTGGCCCCCACCCGGCCGGTGCAATGCTACGGCAAGGAGGCCTCGCTCTTCCTCGCGGCCATGCTGCCGGTGGGAACCGATATCTCGCTGGTGCGGGATGTCGAGGCCCGCGACGTGTACGACCGGCTGCTGGGCTACGTCGTGCGATCCAGCGACGGCCTCTTCGTCAACCTGGAGCTGGTCGCGGCCGGCTACGCCGCGGTGTTGAGCTTTCCGCCCAACGACCACTACGCCGGCGTGATGGACCGGGCGCAGACGGAGGCCGTCGCCTCGGGCCGAGGGCTCTGGAGCGCATGTGGAGGTCCCGACGTGCCATTGGACTGACCCGGACGCTGCCAGCCCACGCAGGCGCCTGACCGGCACGGCGTCTGCGTGAGGTACCGTCAGGGCTGTGGAATCGCTGGTTGAGCGGCTCGGGCACCCAGCCGACGCGAGGCTCGTGATCGTCAGCGCGGACCGGATCGGCACCACCCACTCCTCCACTGCCGGCGGCTACCGGGCACTGCGCGACGGCGCGGCCACCACCGGAACGATCGCGATGCCCGGCGCGTGGGCCCGCCATGCCGCGGAGCTGTACCGGGGCGAGGACTTGGGCGTTCACCTCACGCTCAATTCCGAACTCGACTGCTTCCGATGGGGTCCGATCACCAACGCTCCGAGCCTGCTCGACGGCGACGGCGGCTTCCCGCGCACGGTGCACGACTTGTGGGACCACGCCGACCTCGACGAGGTCCGCCGCGAGTGCCGGGCCCAGGTCGAGCGAGCCGTGCTGTGGGGATTCGACGTGACCCACCTCACCACCCACCTGTCTGCCCTCCAGCAGCGTCCGGAGTTCTTCGACGTGCTGCTGGATCTGGCGGTCTCGTTCGACCTGCCCGTCCGGCTCGAGGGTGGTGACGCCGAAGCCAAGGCCGGATTCCCGTTCCGGTCGCTGGCGACGGACGAGGGCATCGTCTTCCCGGACCACTTCCGGCTCGTCCGGGGCGACGCTCGCCGTCATGTGGCCGAGCGGCTGAGCGATCTGGGTCCGGGGGTCACGGAGTTGTCGCTGCACCCGGCCCTGGACGAGCCCGAGATTCACGCCATCGATCCCGCGGCGGCCGGACGGGTGGACGACCTCGCCCTGGCCCTGTCTGCCGAAGTGACCGAGATGCTCCAACGATCCGGAGCCGTGCAGGTCGGCTACCGCGCCCTGCGCAGCGCCCAGAGGAGGGCCAGGCACCGCATCTGAATCCGCGGGCTTCAGCGCAGCGCGGCGAGGGCTGCCCGGAGCTGGGACGACCGCAGAAGTGGGCGCCAGCCGTCGAACAGCAGGACCTGGTCCCCTTCGAGCTTCATCCGGCCCGACATGTAGGCCGCCTCCACGGACAGGCCGCCCTCCCAGGCCCGCACGAAATCAGGATACGACCCGGACAGCACCATGTCGGGCTCCGGGTGGCGCCCGGCCACCACTCCCACGCGGCCATCCGCCACCACCACATGAAAGCGAGCTGCGCCGGCCGGCGAGCCGCTCACGACGACCTGAGCCACGCCGTCGGCTGAGCCGGGTTCGTCGACCGCCTCCAACTCGGCCGCCACAGCCTCCAACCACCCCCCGCCGAGAGGCTCGAGCGCCATGTCAACCGGACTCGCCGGCCGCCCCCGCCCGCAAGCCCGCGAACAGGTCGCGCTCGGGCAACTCTGCGGGACGGGGGCCGCGGGCCAGCACATAGTCGTCGTAGGGGTGGATGGACCGCTCGACCTCCGGGGGCAGCCCGAACCAGAAGGTCGACTCGGGATCGATCTGGGTGGCATGGGCCAGCAGTCCCTCGATGCGTGCGTCGATGAACCCGTCCACGGGAATCTGGGTCGTGATCTGGTCGTCGGTGGAAGGGCGCTCGAACCACCAGTCGCTGTAGGGGGACTCCAAGCCGAGGTCCTGGAACGCCTGGTGCCGACCCTCGATGCGCTTGCGGGACCAGAGCGTGAAATAGAGCTTGGCCGGCGACCAGGGCTCGCCCAGGTCGGGGCGGTAGCGGGCGTCGCCGGCGCGCTCGAAGGCAGGGATCGAGACGTCGTGGACCCGCACATGGTCCGGGTGCATGTAGCCGCCCTGATCCTCGGGATAGGTCACGATCACCTGGGGCCGGTGCTGGCGTATCACCGACACGAGCCGGCTCACCGCCTCGTCCAAGTCGGCGTTGGCGAAGCAGTCGGGGTGGGCGTTTGCCTCAGACCCTTCCATTCCGGAGTCGCGGTATCCGAGCATCACCACTTCGTCGTAGCCGATCACGGCCGCGGCCCGGGCCAGTTCCTCGGAGCGTATCTCGGCCAGTTTCCCGGCCATCGAGGGCTTGTCCAGAGCCGGGTTGAGGATCTCGCCCTCCTCCCCCCCGGTGCAGCACACCAGCACGGTGCGCACCCCCTCGGCATGGTAGCGGGCCACCGTGGGCGCGCCCTTGGACGCCTCGTCGTCGGGATGGGCGTGAACGGTGAGCAGGCAGAGCCGGCCGGCTGGAGTCGCCATGGCCGGTGAAGCTAGCGCCGCAACGCACCGCAGCGCACCGCGCCGGGCCGTCAGCCAGTCGGCGGGCCTGGCTCCAACGGCTCGAAGACCATCTCCGTGTCGTCGTCTCTGTTGACGAGCCGCCAGCCGCACATCTCGGCCAGGCGATCTCGCCCCTCGTCCGGTCCGCTGGCGATGAGAGCATCGCCGGGCGCGAGCCGCTCCTCGCCGCGCGGCCGGTAGCGGTACTGGCCCCCGCGGCGGATTGCCAGCACGGTGAAGCCGGGCTCGATGTTCAGCCTCAGGTCGGCCAGCGTCCTGCCGTCGACCACGCACCCCTCCGCCACCGGTATGTGCACCACCACTTCGTCGCTGTCGCCGAGCGCGACCGCCAATATCGGATGGATGTCTTCCTGGCGCTCGATGATCCACACCATCTGCTGGGCCTGGTCGCCCAGATCCTCCGCCGCCTGCGACAGGTGCAGCAGCCCCCTCAGGCCCGAGTGGTCGACGTGTTGCCTGGCCGCGCTCAGCACCCACTCCTCCAGGCGGTCCTTCATCTCGTCGAGGCGATCCTCGAGGTGGCGCACCTCAGCGGCCAGGCTCTCGTCCCGAAGCACCAGCGACGAGTAGGCGAGGCCGACGGCCACCTCCGAGAGGTCCTTCATCTCCACCAGCACGTCCACCGCCCGGTCGAGGTCTGTGACGACCGGACCGTCGGGCGCCTCCGGCGGCATCCGGACCGGAGACCCGGCCAGGCTGCGCAACTCGTCGATGCCGTCGGGCGAGCCCCGCAGGAACAGCACGTCATCGGGGACGAGGACCGTGTCGCCTCCCACATCGGTGATCCATTCTCGCTCCCGGCGCACCGCCATCACCCGCATACCCATCTTTGCCGGCATCTCGTGGTCGGCCAGGCGGCGGTGGGCCAGAAGCGAGCCGTCCGAGACCAGCACCCGGTACGACACCTCCTCGGCCGCACTCAGGTCGGCCACGAGCTCCGCCGGTATGCCGACCCGGTGGGTGACGATGCGGGCAATGTCGACCGCGTCGTTGGCGATGCGCTCGATGGCGGAGACCACCTGCAGCACCGACGACATGCCGTCGGCGTCGCGGGGGTGGCGCACGGCCAGAATGCACACCGCCCTCATGTCCTGGACCAGATGGCTCATCCGCTCCTCGAGCGCGCCCACCTCGTCGGCCATGCCGGGATCGCCGAAATAGAGCGCGGCGTAGGCCAAGTCCACCATCAACTCGGAGGTGTCCTTGGCCTCGGCCAGCATCTCCCGCAGATTGCGGGGTCCGTCTTCCATCAACTCCCTCCCGGAATCATCGTAGGTCTCAAGGGCGGCGCCGTGCCCATCGGCACCCTCTCGTTTTCGCTCCGCTCACCGGCCGCTCGGGCCACGGCCTCGCTCGGACCGGCGCGAGGACACTCCTGAAGCGCTCCCTCCCGCTCGGCCTCTATGCAACCCCCACCAGCACCACCGAGACGATCAGGGTGAACGCCCCGGCCAAGTCCAGCGAGGAGGTGACCATGGGAATGCCGTAGGTGTCGGGATCGACTCCGAACCGCACGGCCGCGAGCGTCCCGTAGTAGGCGACCACCACGATCAGCACCGTGGCCAGCAGTCCGCCGAGCACAGCAACCGCTGCCAGGTCGGCCAGCGGGGGGCCGGCATGGCCCGCCAGGCCCGCCGCCATCGACGACACCAGGCCGAGCAGCGCGAACACCGGGAGCGACAGCGCGAAAGCGGTGGCAAGATCGCCTCGCGCCTCCCCCGAGGGCACTACGGAGGGCCGGGCCAGGCCAAGGTGCAGCTTGGTGGACAGACGGCTCGACAGCACCCCCCCGAGCGCCCCGGCCGTGGCCAGGTAGCCCGGCAGCAGAACGAGCAGCGCCGGGAAGGCGACGAAGTCGTCGATGCGCTTCTCGACCGTGATCCCGGCCACCAGGTCGAGCATTCCCGCCGCGATCAGCACCGGCATCGACTCGCGCATGATCGTGCGCAACTCCAGCAGCCTGCTCCGCAGCCCCCACGCCACCGACAACGCGGCCAGGACTCCCAGCGTCCACGCCGTCGACGGCGTGAGTATGTCGAACCCTGCGAGTTCGGCCGCCACCACCAGCGAGGGCAGGGTGACCACATCGCCTGCGACCGTCACCATCGGCGCGACCACGTTGTCGAGGTCCCAGCCGAACCGCACGGCGCCGGCCGTGGTCGCCAGCGTGATCGCCAGCACGACGAAGGCCGCCATCAGACACCCCAGCGCCGAGATCACCACGAAGTCCGCGAGGCTCATCGTCGGCGAGACGTCGAAGACCAGCGCGACGACCTTCGCCATGATGGCCAGCACCACACCCAGCGCGAGACTCAACGCCACCGATGCCGCCGCGTTCTGCGCCATCACCGAGTCCCGCCGGCTCGACAGCCGGAAGGTGCCCGCGTGGATGGCGGTGCCGAGCCGGCTGCCCAGAGCCCCGAAGATGTTGCCCTTCACCGCGACGGCCGCCGGCACCAGCAGCAGCAGGCCGGGCAATTCCTCGAGGGTGTCGGTGATGGAGGCGAGGATCAGGCCGGCTACGAGGCTGGCGAGGGCGGCCATCACCAGCGCGGCGAAGGCACTGCGCACCGCCAGCAGGTCGCGCACCCAGCGCGCGGCCGCCCGCGTCAGCGCCTGAGGAACACGACCGCGTGCAGCCATGCGGCAAGTGTGCTCCATCCAGCGGAGCTTCGGCGCGATCTTGCGCGTGGCATCGTCTCGCCTGGCTACCGTGAAGGCGTGACAGTGATCGCTCTGGTGAACCAGAAGGGCGGAGTCGGCAAGACGACCACGGCGCTCGGACTGGCGTCGGCTGCCTGGGCACGACGGATTCCATGCCTTGTGATCGACCTCGATCCTCAGGGCAACGCGACCACCGGACTCGGGCTGTGGGCGCCGGACACCACTGTGGACGAAGCCCTGGCGTCCGACCGGCCGGGAGCGGTGGCGAGCCTGGCCGTCCCGTCGGGATGGCCCGACGACAAGGGCCTGCCTCCGAAGGCCGTGGCGTCCACTCCGGCACTGGCGGGCCGGGAGCGGCAACTGCTCTCCGACCCTGTCGGCGCTCAGGACCGCCTCCGGGTGGCGCTGTCGGGCAACCAGAGCCTCGTGCTGATCGACTGTCCCCCGTCGCTGGGACTCCTGACCATCAACGCCCTGTTCGCCGCAGACGAGGCCCTGGTCGTCACCGAGCCGAGCGCGTGGGCCTCCGACGGGGTCAGCGAGATCATGCGGACCATCGAACGCGTCGCTGCGAGGAAGCCGTCCGGCCTCCGGACTGCCGGAGTGGCCGTCAACCGCCTCGCGCGCACCCGGGATTCCCGCTACTGGAACGAGCAGCTCATCGCCGACCACGGGCAGCAGGTGCTGCCTCCGGTCCGCTTGCGGGCTGCCGTGGCGGAGGCCGCCGCTCGCTCACGTCCCATTCACGCCCTGCCACCCCGTCGAGGCGCAGCCGAGGCGTGCGCCGAGTTCGACCTCCTCTACGATCTAGTGGTCGGCACACCGGCACCGGAGGATCGCAATGGCCTATGACCCCCAGCGCGACCAGCCCCGCTACCGGCCCAGCGGGAACGGATCCTCGGTAGTCGACAGCCTCCTCGACCCTGCGCCCGCCCCGCCGCGACCCAGCCAGGGCGAGCCCCCTCCGACGCCGGGTCCAGGAATCGCCTCCGAAACACCTGACGCCTGGAGCGAGAGGCTGCTGTGCTCTGCGGGGATCTCGGCGGTGCTGGGCACAGCGGTAGGCCTAGTGGTCCTCGGGCTGCTCTGGAAGGCCCGGAGGCGCCGCGCGCGGTGACCGGCGCAGCGGAGCGGAGCAGGTCCCCGCAGCGTCGGGCGGACGCTCCCGGTCGGCGCAGTTAGCCGGCCAACCTCATCAGGTACTCGTCCTCGGCGGCCCGGGACTCCTCTCGCCGGAGATTCTCGGCCCGGCCCTCCGGGCAATGCTCGGCGTAGGAGCAGTAGCCGCAGAGCGGACCGGGCCGGGCCGCGAAGTCATCGACCTCGCAGGCATCTGCGATGGCGTCCCATGTGGACTTCAGCTGCTCCACAACGCCGCCGGTCTCGTCGGGGGTCGAGGCGGTCGCCACGGTCTTCTGGCCGAGGTAGAGCAGCTGCGCCCTGACCGGCTGCTCGCCCGTCTCCTCGGCTATTGCGGCCGCGTAGAGCAGCACCTGCCGCAAGCGTGCAGGCGCGTAGCGGGCCGTGGGTGCCCGCCCGGACTTGTAGTCGCTTACCACGAGGCCGTCGGCCTCCCTCTCGAGGCGGTCCACGACTCCCCGGAAGGGCACGTCGCCCAGCACAACCGACACCTGCTCCTCAGTGGCCTCGACTTCGACCTGGGCCGGGTCCTCCAGGCGCCACAGGCCCTCGATCGCTTGCCAGGCGCGCCAACGGAACGCCCGAGCCTCGTCATCGCTCAATTCGAGCTCCCTGTAGTCGTCGTCCTCGGCCACCTCGGGCCACACCGCCCGAGCGATCCGCTTGGCATCCTCCTTGCTCCGCCGAGCCGGTGCCCGCATCATCAAGAGCTCGAGCACTCGATGGGCGAACGTGCCGACGAGGGCGTCCTCACCCGGGGGGTCGGGCAGGCGGTCCACATAGCGGAATCGCCAGCGGCGGGGGCACTGCTCGAACGTGGCCGCCCCCGACGGTGAGAGCCTCGCTGGCCGGCTCGGGCGACCGTGCGCGCCGACCGCCCCGACGCCTGCCGGGTCGAGCATGTCGGCCGGATCGAACTCGAGCTGCATGCCGCCGTTCTAGTCCATGGGTGAGACAGCGGCAGGGATGGACAAGCGCCGGACCGGAGCGGGCGGGCCGCTCCTATATGTCGAGGGTCGCCTCGTCCACCAGAGAGGAGTTCTCGACCAGATAGTCGCGCCGCACCGCCACGTCGCTGCCCATCAGGACGTCGAACATCTCCGCCGCGGCGTCGGCCTGCTGGGCGTCGGACATCGTGAGACGGCGCAGCGTGCGGGTGTCGGGATCGAGCGCGCAGTGCCGGAGTTCGTCGGTGTTCATCTCCCCCAGCCCCTTGAAGCGCTGCCATTTCACGTTCTCAGGCCTGCGGCTGCCCCGGCAGAGCTCGCCCGTGATCCGGTCGCGCTCCTCGTCCGAATAGGCCCGGTAGGTCCGGTCCCCGACCCTTGCGGTGTACAGCGGCGGCTGGGCCGAGAAGACACGGCCCTGGACGAGCATCTCCCGCATGTACCCGTGGATGAGGGTCAACAGCAGGCAGCGGATATGGCTGCCGTCGACGTCGGCGTCGCACAGGATGACGATCCGGCCGTAGCGGGCGGCCTCGATGTCGAAGGCGTCGCCCGCGCCTGCGCCCATGGCGGTGAAGATCGCCTGTGCCTCGGCATTGTCGAGCACCTGCTTGGGGCTTGCCTTGGAGGCGTTCACGATCTTGCCCCTCAGCGGGAGGATGGCCATGAACTCCGAATCGCGGCCCCGCTTGGCCGGGCCCGCCGCCGAGTCGCCCTCCACCAGGATCAGTTCGGCCCTGTCCCCGCGGACACGGCAGTCGGCCAGCTTGTCCGGCATGCCGGTCGAGCCGAGACTGGCCGCCTTGCGCTTGGTGTCGAGCATCTGCTTGGAGGCGACGCGGTTCACCACCGCGGCAGCCACCTTGTCGCCGATGGCCTTCACCTGCGAGCGGGGACCGCCACCCGGCTCGAACCACTCCTTGAGCTGCTCGTAGGTGATCCGGGCCACGATGCCCTCGACCGCGGGAGTGCCCAGTTCCTGCTTGGTCTGGCCCCGGAACTGCGGTTCGGAGAACTGCACCTTGACCGCCGCGACGAGCCCCTCGCGCACGTCGTCCTTGGTGGCATTGGTCTTGGCCGCGCTGCTCCTGGCGTTCTTGGCGCCGGCCCCACTGCTGTCACGGGCCAGCCGGGCCAGCTTGCGATTGTCCTTGAGCAGCACGCCGTTGACCACCCGTGTCAACGCCTTGTCGAACCCGGCGAGGTGCGTGCCGCCGGAACTGGTGGGGATCGTGTTCACGAATGACTCCACGTCGCTGTCGTATCCCGCCATCCAGCGGAGCGCGACGTCGACGGTGCACTCTCGCTCGACCTCGGTGATCTTGCCGTCGACGGGCACCTTCTCCGTGAAGCGCTCGATGCCGTTGATCGTGACGACGCCGCTGACGGCGTCCCCGCCAGATCGTTCCGAACGCTCCTTGACCAGGTCGGCGAGGCCGCCCCTGCTCACGAATTCGAGGGACTCGGCGCTCTCGCCGGGCCGGTGGTCGGCGACCGTCATCTTCAAGCCCGGCACCAGATAGCACATCTGCTTGACCCGGCCGCGCACCTCGTCGGCGTCGATGCTGGCGTCGGGATGGAAGAGGGCCATATCCGGCCAGAACCTCACCTTCGTGCCGGTTGTCTTGGTCCGCCGAGTGGAAGGACGGACGTCGCTGCCGGGCACGAACCCGTCCCCCCCGCCTCCGGCGAAATGGCCCGGCGCCTGATCCTTGAAGCTCAACTCGTGGACGAACCCGTCACGGCGCACTTCGACGTCGAGCCGGGTGGACAGGGCGTTCACGACCGACGCACCCACGCCGTGCAGTCCGCCGGAGGCCTTGTAGGCGCCCTCGCCGAACTTGCCGCCCGCGTGAAGCTCGGTGAACACCACTTCCAGGGCCGACACGTCGCGGTCGGGGTGCTTGCCGACGGGAATGCCCCGACCATTGTCCGACACCTCGATCGACCCGTCGCGGCGCAGCGTGACATCCACTTTTCTGCCGAAACCCGCAGCGGCCTCGTCGACAGCGTTGTCGACGATCTCCCAGACGAGATGCATGAGGCCCTCGGACCCGTTGCCGCCGATGTACATGGCCGGGCGCTTGCGAACAGCCTCCAGACCCTCGAGCGTCTCTATGGAGTCGGCGTCGTACGTGTCCGTGGAGCGGGCCGACGCCCCGTTGGAGCCGCTGCCGGCACGGCCGTCAGCTTCCCGCCCGGCCGCGGACTCCATCTCGATTCCCGGCAACAGCGGTACCTCGACCGCCTCCGACCTCCTCGTCGACGGGGTTGACGCCACCGGATTCACCACCTTCCCGGCGCCAGCGCATGGATGCGGCGCTCGAGGCGCTGGGGTGAGCGGTAGCGCGCCGTGGGCTCGATCCTTAGCGGCACCGGGTGGGGGTCGATCCTGCGGGGATTGCCGTCCTGACCCATCAAGGCCAGCATGCCGTCGGCAGCACCCACCGCCGCGGCAACGACGGACTCCCCGGGCTGGAGCTTCACAACGAGCACGCCCCGGCCTCCCCTGCCCTGCGTCGGCAGCTCCGAGCAGTGCGTGGCCTTGACACCGCTCCCGGCGCCCGTCGTGCTCGTCGCGACCGTCAGCACGGCGTCGCCGATCACGGCGCCCGCGCCCACCGGCGCCGAGCCGACGCGCAGCTTGATGCCGGCCATGCCCGCCGCGCCGCGACGCTGCACCCGGACCGACGAGGCTGCCATGCGCAGCGCTCTCCCGTCATCGGCCGCCAGCACGAGGTCCGCGTCGTCGGGGGCGGTGAAGGCGCAGGCCAGCCTGTCTCCGGCGCCCAACGACACCAGCGACGCCCCCGGAGCCGCGCTGAGCACCTCGTCCGCCTCGATCCGCTTGATGCCGCCCCCTGCCGTCACCATGACAAGCCGGTCGCTGCCTGCCGCCACGAGCGCCAGGACTTGCTCGCCGGCGTCCAGATCGAGGACGGACGCGACGGCCGCGCCGCGGACGCGGTTGTTCGCCTCGGGGATGTCCGCGCCGCGCGCGCTGAGCGCTCGCCCCGCACTGGTCACCGCGACCACGGGAGTGCCGGTCGAGGCCACGACCCTGGCCGCGATCAGGTCGTGGCGTCCGGGTGATGCCCGCCGGTCTCCCTTCAGCGACGCCCGCCCGATATGGCCGCTGGTCGACACTGTCACCACGCACGGCAGATCAGGCCCGGGATCGGCCGGGTCTGGCGCAGCCGCCGAGGCAGTTCCGCCGCCCGAGTGTTCGGCCAGCTCGCGTTCAGCGACCTCGGTTGTGACTATCCGGCTGCGCCGCGGCCGGCCGTGGTCGCCGACGATCCGCCGCAACTCCTTGCGCACGATGGCCCGTTGCCTGCGGCTGCTGGCGAGTATCTCCCTGAAGTCAGTGATGTCCGCCCGCAGGCTCTCGGCCTCCGCATCGAGTCTCTCGCGCTCCAGGGCTGTGAGCCGCCGGAGCGCCATGTCGAGTATGTGGGTTGCCTGTACTTCGGTCAGGCCGAACCGGGCCATGAGCCCCGCCCTTGCCTCCGTCGCGTCCCGGGCGCCGCGGATCAGGCCCACTACGTCGTCGATATTGTCGAGAGCGACGACCAGGCCCTCCACGATGTGCAGACGCTCGTCGGCCCGCCGCTGCCGGTGGCGGGTACGGCGCACGACGACTTGGAGACGGTGCGCCACATGGTGCTCGCAGAGCTCCCTCAGCCCGACGGTGGTGGGGACACCGTCGACCAGCACCACGTTGTTGACGCTCAGACTCTCCTCCAGGGGAGTGTGCCGGTACAGCTCGCCTAGGACGGCGGAAGGGTCCGAACCCGGCTTCAGGTCGATCTGCAGCCGCAGTCCGTCCATGTCGCTCAAGTCGGCGATGCCGGAGACCCCGGCGAGCCGTCCAGCTCCCACCAACTCGGTGATGCGCGACACCACCCGCTCCGGTCCCACGAGGTGGGGCAGTTCGGTGACGATGACTGCCTGGCGGCGGCGGGTGACGGACTCGATGCTGGCCCGTGCCCGCACCCTCACCGATCCTCGTCCACAGTCGTAGGCGGCTCGAAGGCCGTCGTCGGCCACCACGATCCCGCCGCCGGGGAAGTCGGGCCCGGGAACCGCGCCCATGAGCTCGTCGGTCGTCGGCCGCGGCCTGCGCTGGCGGCCCCGTGCGCCGCCTGCCCCTGCCGGCTCGGACTCTGTCGCGGCTCCGCCCGGCTGCTTGCTCATGACCAGCTCGATGGCCTCAACGACCTCGGCCAGATTGTGGGGCAGCATGTTCGTGGCCATGCCCACGGCGATTCCGGCGGTGCCGTTCACGAGCAGGTTGGGCAGCGCCGCGGGCAGGACGACCGGTTCGGTGTCCTCACCGTCGTAGGTGGGACGGAAGTCGACGGTGTCCTCGTCGAGTTCCCCCACCATGTCCATGGCCGCTTCGCTGAGGCGGCACTCCGTGTAGCGGGAGGCGGCCGGCGGGTCGTCGAGGCTGCCGAAGTTGCCCTGCGGGTCCACCAGGGCGACCATGCGGCTGAAGTCCTGGCCCATGCGGACGAGGGTGTCGTAGATGGCGGCGTCGCCGTGAGGGTGGTAGCGGCCCATCGTGTCGCCCACCACGCGCGCCGACTTGCGGTACGGGGTGCCCGAGCGCAGGCCCATCTGCAGCATCGAGTAGAGCACACGGCGCTGCACCGGCTTGAGACCGTCCCGCACGTCTGGGATGGCACGGGAGGTGATGACCGACAGGGCGTAGGCGAGGAACGAGTCGCTCATCTCCTCGGCCACCGGCACGTCGTCCACCTGGCGGGCCGGGACTGGATCGAGGATCGCGGTGGTCAGTTGCTGTTGTGGTGGTGCCACAGTCGTCTCCGGGCTCTTGTCCTTCTCGAGGCTTCTCGTGCTCCGCGTGCCCCCGTGGGCCTGGCCCGGGCGGGGATTCCGGCGCGGCTCACCGACGGGGCCGAAGGTAGCGGCTGGCGCTCGGAGGTTCGGTGACCCCGCCGGTCATGGACTCCGAGGCAGAGCGGCGCAACCGGTTGGAACGGACATGGCGGACCGGGTCCCCACAGCCGACCGGCGCCCCTTTCTCGACAGCGCCCACCGTAACCCCCGTCGCCGGCACGCCGCGACGGAGGATCCGGCCGGGCACCGACTGAAGGGCCTCCGCACCGACCGTCACCCCCATCACCCGGCGACCGGCGGGCCGCGTACCGCAGTTCTGCCACCGGTTCCGGCCTCGTCGGACCCCACCACGTCGACCGGGCTGTCTCCCCGGACGCCGAATCCGTCTGCGGCATCTGCGTCCTTCCGGTTCCCTCCGCGGGGGGCCGTGGACCAGGCGACGACTCCCAGTTCGTCGACCTTGCGCACGACACGCCGCCTGTTCCGGTGCAGCCACAGGTGGCAGCCTCCGCACAGAGCGACCAGGTTCTCGACGTCGGTCGGTCCCCGATCTTCGTCCCACTCATCGGCGTGATGGAGCCGGCAGCGATGCATCGGTGCCCGGCACAGCACGCAGCCACGATCCCGCAGAGCGACCGCCAGGTACTGGTCGATGCTGGCCAAGCGCTCCATTCGGCCCAGCCACAAGGGTTGGCCGTTCCCGCCGAAGACGGCGCCGACCAGCCGGTCATCGGGCGAGATGCTGTCGAGCACGGTCGGGGGAACCGGACCGACCCCGATGATCTCACAGGATCCGTCCGGGTCGGTGCCGTCCACCACGCCCGCGGTCACCGCGATGATCCGTCCGGGCGGCAGGCGCCGCCAGCCCCGCGGCCCGTCGTCAGCCGGGAGGGGCTCGTGGGTCAGAGCATCCAGCCCGGTACACAACTCGAAGATGGCGTCCATGGTGCGCTGGCCGTTGTTCCGCACCGCATCGGGCGTGCCGTCTCGACCCCCGTCCTTGCGCCACAGATAGTCCTTGCGCTCGTCCACCGCCTGCTCCAGCACACCGAAGCTGACCGGATCCATTTCGCCCTTCATCACGCCCATGCCGTCGCCGCCGACGAACAGGTCCGCCTTCCGGCTGTTGCGCTGCCCCTTGAGCAGGTCGCCCCCAGCCGACGGGTCGTGACGCTGGGCGAACCTCCGGGCCACCCGGCTGAACGACCCGGCGTCCCGGGTGGCCGCCTGGTAGAGCAACTCGTCGGAGCCGTCCACCACCGCCGCGCCGCACTGCTTGGCCGCAGAATCCAGGGCGAACACGCTCTCGAGCGTCAACTCCCCCGCGTCCAACAGCCGGCCGACGTTGGGCATCGCCTCGACCGTCCTAGCCGCATCAGTCACTCGCTTGGCCGACCGGCCCGACAGCTTCGCCCCAGCCACGAGCGCCTCCCGTGCAGAGCCTGCCCGCAGCGATTCCAACCCGCCCGCAACCCGCAGCGTCAGAGCATCGGCCAGAGCCGTCACCCGGCCGACCCCGGCCGCCACCCGGCACAACTCGTCTTCGTCCAACCCCTCCAAAGAGATCGACCGCAAGGCCTCGCAAGTCGCCTCCAGCAGCCTCAGCACCGAGGACCCGCGATCCGCTTCGCTGCCGTTCGAGGAGCCGATCTCCGCCGCTGCCAGCCCGCGGCCGGACTCGCCGCTGCCATTCAGAACACCCGTTCGTTCCATGGCTGCCACTCTACCCACCCCCTGTGACAATCCAACCTGACAAATCACAGAAATACTTAGAACTCCTCAGCATTCTCATTGAGGCGATCCCGGCATCCACCTCAGCTGCGCCAGCCTGCATCAACGGAGTTCGCGCCGAGAGGCGGCGATCCCGGCGGTCAACTCGGTGCGCCAGCCTGCATCAACGCAGCTCGCGCCGAGAGATGATCGCGTTCCGGCGCGGGGCGCTAGCGGGAGCCCTCGACCTCCACGGTGACTATGTCGATGCCGCTGTACTTGCGGTGACGTACCGCCGACGCGAAATGTCTCAGCAGGCGGAGAGAGACCTCTCGCTGCTCCGTCGCGTCGGTCTGGTTGCTCAGATAGGCGAGTTGGTCCTGGATGTTCTCGTCCGCCAGCCCGGCGAGGAACTCCAGTTCGACGAGGCCGGCTCCTGGTCGCGCCACCACCACGAGGCGGCGCGGCGCCTCATCGGTGTTCATCTCCAGCAGGCTCGACAGCGCCTCCTCGCCGACGAAGCGCAGACGGCCCGTCGAGGCCTCGTCCCAACCGATGCTCGTCGCGAGCGTCTCGAGGAACTCGTCGATCTCGGGCAGCGCATTCATGTGCAGCTCGAGTTCGAGCCGTCTGCGCCGGGCGCCGCTGACCTCGATGAACGCCGTCAGGAGGACCGCCGTGGCCGTGCCCATTGTCAGGCCGTCGCCGAGCAGCGTCCCCCAGGCGCCGCCGACGAGATCAGCGACCGCGTTCTCGCCCTGCAGCCCGATCCCGACCGCGAGCGAGACGCCGACGATCAGGGCCTTGCGAGGCTCGAGGCCGTCTTGGAGGACCGTGCGGAAACCCTCAACGAAGAGCATCCCCATGATCACCAGCAGGTAGGCGCCGATGACGGGGTCGGGAATCGTCAGCAACAGCGCCGCGACCTTCGGCAGGAACGTCAAGGCCACAAGCATGACGCCGATGGCGTACCCGACCCGGCGCGCCGCGACGCCGGTGAAGTTGGCGAGTGAGACGCTCGACGCCTCGAAGCCCCAGGTGGGCAGCGTCCCCGCGATGCCCGACAGCACCCCGCACACCCCGTTGGCGCTGACGGCGCCCTGCACGAGCCGGTAGTCGGTGACCCTCGGCTCGCGCCAGGAGACCCGCTGCACGGCCACGCTGCCGCCGACCGACTTGATCGCGGTCGCGGTCGACACGATCAGGAACATCGGCAGGAGCGCCCAGAACTGGCGGCCCGGCGTCAAGTCGAATCCCGGAAACCAGGGCTCGGGCACACCGATCCACGGCGCGTCCATCACGCGCTGAGCGCTGTAGAGCCCGAACACCGCGGCGGCGGCACACCCGGCGAGAACTCCGACCATGGGCGACCACAGCCGGAGAGCGCCCTTGGCCCGCAGCCCCAGGAGTGCGGCACCGGCCACCGTCACCGCGGCGACGGCCGGCTCGGCCAGGGCGGGAGCGCCCTCAGAGGCCCCCAGTCTCGCCACTACGACCTGCATGATGCCGACCGAGATCAGCATGAGCACCACACCGGAGACGACCGGCGTGATGATCCGGCGCAGACGCCTGAGACACCCCCCGAGGGCCAGTTGGAGGACCGAGGACACGACGACCAGGGTGGTCAGCGTCTCCAGCCCGGCCTCGTTCACCGCGACGAGCCCGACGGCCACGAAGCCGGAGGCAGTGCCGCTGACCAGGTTGTGGCCGCCCCCGAGCCGCCCCAGACGGGCCGCCTGGAGGGCGGTCGCGATGCCGCCGATCATGATTGCCGCGAGGACGGACCAGGCCAGGTAGCGCTCGCCGAGGCCCGAGGCCCGAGCGAACAGCGACATGGTCAGCACCGTCGGTGCGATGGCCAGCAGGACCCCCTGCAGCCCCACGCTGACCGACACGGCGAGGGGGCACTTGTCGTCGGGCTCGTGGGTGATGCCCTCGACTAGACCCACGGCCCCCAACCCGGGGAGATCAGGCGGATGCGAGCCTTTCGCCCGTCACACGCCCTCGACGACGAACGCGCTGGTGTCTGCAAGCCGGCTGCGCTGCTCGCGCAACTCGACGAACGCGTCCACTTCGAACAGGGCTGTCACTTGGTCCATGCTCTCGAACTCGACCACCGCCATGCGGTTCAGCGCCAGATCTCCGCCCTTCGGCTCGATCGGCCCGCCTCGAATCAGGTACCTCCCCCCGTGAGATCTGACCATCTCGGCGAGCGAGTCCGAGACGCTCTCGAGCCCCTCGGGGTCGCTGATCTCGGAGTCCACAATCACGAAGTACACGGCCACAATGCTCTCCTTCCGCGGCCCGTCCTACTTCCGGGAAGTTCTACTATCCCATGTGGCCCTGTCAAGTCCGCACGGCCCTGTCAAGCCCCGGCGCCCGGCGTCAGGAGGCGCCGCGCTCCACGTGGCCGCCGTATCCGACCGTGCCCGAGACGCCGGCCGCCGAACCGAGGCGCGGCAGCGGCACGGCGCGGTAGGGCGGCGACGGCGAGTAGGCCACCGGCAGGTGCTTGACGCCGGCGATGAAGTTGGAGCGCAGGTAGTCGGGCTCGCCGTCCGGGCGGATGTCGGGCATGCGCCGGGCGATCTCGCGGAACATCAGGCGGATCTCCATGCGGGCCAGGCTGGCGCCCAGGCAGTAGTGCGGTCCGCCCCCGCCGAAACCGACATGGTCGTTGGGCGTGCGCTCGATGTCGAAGCGCCACGGGTCCTCGAAGGCCCGCGGGTCGCGGTTGGCGGCCGCGTGCCAGAAGACCACCTTGTCGCCCGCGGCGATCCTCACCCCGCCCAGCTCGTAGTCGGCCAGCGCCTGGCGGCGGAAGTGCAGCACCGGGGTGGCCCAACGCACGATCTCCTCCACCGCAGTGTCCATGTGGCGGTCGGGGTCGGACACGAACTTCTCCCACTGGTCATCGAAGTCGAAGAAGGCCATCATCCCCCATGTGATCGCGTTGCGAGTGGTCTCGATGCCGGCCACGCACAACAGCAGGAAGAGCATGTCGAACTCGGCCTCGGTCAGGGCCTCGCCGTCGACGTCGGCGGCCAGCAGCGTGGTGATGATGTCGTCGGCGGGCGTGCCGCGGCGCTCCGTCTGGAGTTCGTGGGAGTAGCCGAACAGCTCGGCCGCGGCCCTCAGGATGTCCTCGCGGGTCTTGATGAACTCGGGATCGGCGCGGCCGATCAGGGCGTTGCTCCAGTCGCAGACCTTGGCCCGGTCCTCAACGGGGATGCCCATCACGTCGGCGACGGCCTGAAGGGGCAGTTCCGCCGAGATGTCGCGCACGAAGTCGCAGCGGCCCCGCTCCACGACATTGTCCAGGATGATGTCGGTGCGGTTCTGGAGGTAGTCCTCGAGCAGACCGATCATGCGGGGGGTGAAGCCCCGGTTGACCAGCCTGCGGTAGCGGGTGTGGCGGGGCGGGTCCATGTCGACCAGCGTCGGATGGCGCGCCGAGCCCGACACGGTGCGGTTCGGGTCGAGATCGCGCATCTGCGCTCCGCTGTGGCCGGACGAGAACACGTCGGCCCGCCGGTTGACCTCCTTGACGTGGGCGTGGCGGGTGACGGCCCAGTAGCCGGAACCCCTGTCACCCTCGTCCACCCAGTGAATGCCGGGATCGGCCTCCCGCAGCCGCTCCATGACCTCGTGGTACTCCTGGCGCTGGAACAGGCCGAGGTCCCACAGGTCGACACCGGCGGCGGGGCATCGCTGCGCTCCGTGATCGAGGGGACACCCCGCCGGCTGCGCTTCGGAGGCCGCCATGCGCCCACCCTAATGGCGGCTGGCAGCCCTATCGTGGGGCGGTGGACCTGCAGAGCCTGATCGACCGGGCCGAGATCACCGACCTGCTGACCCGCTACGCCCGGGCCGTCGACCGCCAGGACTGGGACCTGTTCCGCACCGTCTTCACCCCCGACGCCCGCATCGACTACACCCAGGTCGGAGGCATGGCCGGCGACCTCGACACCGTCGTCGGCTTCCTCGCAGAAGTCATGGCCACGTTCGAGGCCGTGCAGCACCTGGTCTCCAACATCGACATCACCATCGACGGCGACGAGGCCAAGGTGACCGCCATGGTCTACAACCCGCTGAAGCTGCCCGACACCCCGGTGTGGGCCACCGGCGGCTGGTACCACCACAAGCTGGTTCGCACTCCCGACGGCTGGCGGAGCCGCTCGCTGGTTGAGGAGGCCGGCTGGTTCCACGGCGTCCCCGAACCCGCCCGGCCTACCGGCGGCGACCCGGCCGCCTAGGGCCAGCACACGCCGGCCTCCGGACCCGCCAGGATCGAGACAAGTCATGCCCGGCC
This sequence comes from Acidimicrobiaceae bacterium, assembly GCA_028819505.1. Taxonomy (GTDB): domain Bacteria; phylum Actinomycetota; class Acidimicrobiia; order Acidimicrobiales; family Aldehydirespiratoraceae; genus Aldehydirespirator. The sequence goes on along the minus strand of JAPPLH010000161.1, from coordinate 17,357 downwards.
CGCTGCACGGAGTGCGCATCGTCGAGATGTCGGTGGCCGTGACGGGTCCTTTGGCAGTGGCCCTGCTGGTCGACCAGGGCGCGGACGTCGTCAAGGTAGAAGAGCCCGGCTACGGCGACCAGGGCCGCTATGTGGGGGTTGCCTCCGGCGGGATATCGGCCATGTTCCAGATGTGCAACCGGGGCAAGCGCTCGATCGCAGTGAACTGCACCGACCCTCGGGGCCGCGACATCGTCCTCGAACTGTGCGCCGGAGCCGACGTGTTCGTCCAGAACATGCGGCCGGGCGTGATCGAGCGCCTCGGTCTCGGCTACGACACGGTCTCGGCCCGCAACCCCGGCATCGTCTACCTGTCGCTGTCGGGGTTCGGCCCCGACGGCCCCTACTCGCACCGCCGGGTGTACGACTCGGTCATCCAGGCCCAGTCCGGGCTGGTCGGCAACCAGACCGGCATCAACGACGAGTCCCCCCGCTTCCTGCGCCAGGCCGCGGCCGACAAGATCACCGCCTACACCGCCGCCCACGCCGTCACCTCGGCCCTGTTCGCCCGGGAGCGGGGCGCCGGCGGCCAGCACGTGCGGCTGGCGATGCTGGACGCCGCGGTGGGGTTCCTGTTCGCCGACTCGGCAGCCCATGAGGTCGCGCTGGACAACGACCAGCCCCATCTCGCCCAGTCGTTCTCGGCTCACCAGCGGGCCATCGCCTTCGCCGACGGCCACGCGGTGGTGGCGGCCGTGACCGACTCCGAGTTCCACGGCATGGCCCGGGCCGTCGGCGTGGACTCGTCGGACCCGCGGGTGGCCACCATGACCGACCGCCAGAAGAACCGTGCCCAGACCAGCGACGTGTTCCGGGCCGTCCATGCGGCCGCGGCCACCATGCCCCTGGCCGAGGCGGTGGAGGCACTCGACCGTCACCAGGTCCCGTTCGGGGTGGTGCTCGGCGTGGAGGACATCGCCACCGACGCCCAGGCCGTCCACAACGAGATCTTCACCGAGCACGACCATCCTCACATGGGCCGGATCCGCCAGCCCCGGCCCGCCCCCCGGTTCTCGGCCACCCCGGCCGAGGTGCGTGAGCCGTCCTCGCCCGCCCACGGCCAGCACACCGACGAAGTGCTCGCAGAGCTGGGATGGGGCCACCGGATCGACGAACTGAGAGCCGGCGGCGTGATCAAGTGACGCAGACCCCCGCACACGACGGCGGCGCCGGGACCCGGACGGCATTCGATCGCGAGATGCTGCTCTTCGAGGAGTGGCGCGAGCAGTTCGAGCGGGACGGCGAGTCGCCCGCCATCCCGGCGGCCACGGTGGTCGTGCTGCGGGACGGCCCCGAGGGCATGGAGTCGCTGATGCTGCGCAAGAACTCCCGCATCGCCTTCGGCGGGATGTGGGTGTTCCCCGGGGGCCGGATCGACGACGGCGACTACGACAGCTCCGGCGACCTGGTCACGGCCGCTCGCAATGCCGCGGCCCGGGAGGCCCGGGAGGAGGCTGCCATCTCGCTCGACGCGGCCAGCCTGGTGCACTTCTCGTACTGGATCCCGCCGCCGATCGCCCCCAAGCGCTTCGCCACCTGGTTCTTCGCGGTCCGGGCCCCGGCGGCCGAGGTGGCCGTCGACGACGGCGAGATAACCCACCACGAGTGGATGACCCCGGCCGGGGCCATCCGACGCCGCGACGCCGGCGAGATCGAGCTGATCGCACCGACGTGGGTGACGCTGCACACCCTCAGCGGCTATCCCACGGTGGCCGGCGCGCTCGACGGCCTGAGCCGTCGCCGCCCCCGCCACTACGAGCCTCGGCTCGGCACCGGGGAGCACGGACCGGTGTCGATGTGGCACGGCGACGCCGGCTACGCGACCGGCGACGCCTCCGTGCCCGGGCCCCGCCACCGGCTGGAGATGACCGCCGGCGGCTACCTCTTCGACGAGTCCGGCTACACGGACCCCGACTAGCGACCCATTCTTGATGTAGTTGTGCCGATCCGGTGAGGTCAACTACATCAAGAATGATCCGAGCGGGGTCAGACGGCGACGCCGGGCCGGGCCAGCAGGTCCTCGATGAGCGCGACCAGCTCCAGGGGCCGATCGCCCTGGATCGAATGGCCGGCGCCGTCGACCACCTCGTGGACCGTGCCGGGCAGCCGCCGCATCCACTCGGCCACGTCGGCGTCGTCGACCACGCTCCAGGCGCCGCCCTGCCACAGCGCCGTGGGCGCCGCGATGGCCGACACCCTCTGCCAAAGACCGTCGAAGGCGACCTCGGCGCCGCCGCCGGCCTTCCAGTCCCGCATCGGGTCGTAGTTCCAGGTCCAGCGGCCGTCGTCCATCTCGTGGGCGTTGTGCAGCACGCCCCGGCGCAGCGACTGCTCGCTGCGGGTGGGGTTGTGCTCGATGGTGCGTCCCAGGATGGCCTCGAAGCTGTCGAAGTGCTCCGGCCCGTCGATGAACGCGATGATGGGCTCTGCCTTCTTGTGGTCGGTGCCCGGAGTGACGTCCACGATCCCCAGCCGCCGCACCAGACCGGGGTGGTCGGCGGCCAGGCAGATGGCGGTGAGCCCGCCCAGCGACATGCCCACCACCGCCTCTGCCCGCGGTGCCAGGGTCTCCACAGCCACGGCCACGTCCTCAGCCATCGAGGCGGGCCAGTAGTCGTGGGCCGGCCGGTGGTCGGAGTGCCCGTGGCCTGGCAGGTCCACCGCCACCAGCGGCCGTCCGAGAGCCAGCGCCACCGTGTCCCAGGTGTGGGCGTTCTGGGCGCCGCCGTGGATCAGCACCAGTTCGGGCTCGGCGGTGCCCCACACGAGTGCCGACAATCGCAGCCCCGACGTCAGCGCCACCGCTTCCCGGCGCACCGCGGGAGGGCCGGACCACTCCAAGCCGTGCTCGGCGGCGTTCTCACCGAACAGCCCGAATTCGTCGTAGCCGACCATCCGGCGATGCTACGCAGGCGCAGGCTGGGTGCGGCGGCGGCGACGGGACGACCGGCCGGCAATCACGGGCGGCGCCCAGCTGAACTTCCACGCGGCCACCGCGGCGCCGGCCGCCAGCCAGATCAGCAGAACACCGAGCCGGTGCCACTCGAAGGCGGGGGCATCCGAGAACGGGTTCATGGCCTCGCCGAAGGCCAGCCCGAAGTGTTTGAGGGGGAAGATGTTCCCGAGCAGGTCCAGCCAGGCGGGAGTGTCGGTGCCGAAGGGGACGAAGATGTTGGAGATGAAGGCCAGCGGCAACAGGGTGGCGTTGGCGATGGGCACCGCCATGTTCACCGACCGGGCCACCGAGGAGAGCGCCAGGCCGAGCGCGGCGAACGACGCGGAGCCGACCACGAACGTGACGACCATGGCCGGGACTTTGGCCGCCTCGACGTTCACCCCGTAGGCCGCGACCCCCAGAACGACCATGGCGGCCACTCCCAGCGCCGCGATCCACACCGCCGACAGCACCACCCCGCCGAGATAGATCCAGGGCGGCAGGGGCGTGCCCCGCACCCGCTTGAGGATGCCGAGCTCGCGCCGGCTGGCCAGGTTGATGCCGATATTGGTGTAGGTGGACGACGCTGCCGCGAACACGGCCAGGCCGGGCGTGTAGAACTGGCTGCTGCTGACCCGGCCGTAGACGGTGTCGAAGGGGTCGTTGCCGAAGATGGCGGTGAACAGCACCATCATCAGGATCGGGAACACCAGCGTGAAGAAGGCCGCGACCGGTGTCCGCCAGAAGATCCGGTTCTGGATGCGCGTGCGGCGCCAGAGCAGCCTCATGGCTCTCAAGGCTGGCCGTCCCCTTCACCCGTCGCTGTATCGCCGCCGTCGTCAGCGACGAGGCTCAAGTAGACGTCTTCGAGGCTCGGAGTGGCGACGGTCAGCCCTTCGAGCTCGAAGCCCCGCTCGGCCGCCCATCCGGTCACCTGGGCCAGGTCGGCTGTGGGCGTGTCGGTGGTGATCTCCACATGGCGGCCCCGGCCGACGATGTCGCCCGAGACGGGTGCGAGCAGATCCGACACCGGCTCGGCACGGTCGGGCACCACGAAGCGGATCAGCGCCGACCCTGCCCTGGCCCTCAGCTCCGCGGGCGTGCCCTCGGCCACGATCCGGCCCTGGGACATCACCGCCACCCGGTCGGCCAGATGCTCGGCCTCGTCGAGGTAGTGAGTGGTGAGCAGCACGGCCCGCTGCTGCGAGGCGAGCCGCTCGACCAGTTCCCAGCCCCTCCGCCGGGCGGCGGGGTCGAAACCGGTGGTCGGCTCGTCCAGGAACACCATGTCGGGGTCGCCTACCAGCCCGAGCGCCATGTCGATGCGCCGCTGCTGGCCTCCCGACAGGGTGGAGATGCGGGCGTCGGCCTTCTCGTCCAGTTCCACCAACTCGATCAGCTCGTCCGTCGGCACGCGACGCGAGTAGGCGGCGCCGTAGTAGTCGATCGCCTCGCGGGCCGTCAGCTCGGGGTCGATGCCCGAGGACTGCAGCACGATGCCGATCCGGTCGCGGAAGGAGGCGCCGGCCGACGACGGGTCGGTGTCGAGCACTCGCACGGTTCCCGCCGTGCGGGTGCGATGCCCCTCCAGGATCTCCACGATGGTGGACTTGCCCGCGCCGTTGGGCCCGAGCAGCGCGAACACCTCGCCCCGCTCGACCTCGAACGACACGCCGTCGACGGCCCGAACCGCGCCGTAGTCCTTGACGAGTTCGCTGACGGTTGCGGCCGGACCCATGCGCGGCACGCTATCCGAGGCTGGAGCGGGCACGATAAGGGGGTGAGGCCGCTGCCGGGCATGGTGCCCATCGCCGAGTACTCCAGCCGCTGGGAGGCCGAGGTGGCTGCAGCCCGGCTGCGCGAGGCGGGCTACGAGGCCACCGTGCTGGTGGACCCGGCATCCGAGGTCGCCCCGCACCACATCACCTACCGCCTCGCCACGCTGGTGGTCCGGGCCGAGGTCGCCGACCTTGCTGCTGAGGTGCTCGGACTGGAGCGGCCAGACGTCGAGGCCGAGAACCTGGACGCCGCATTCCACCAGCGACGCTTCTCCGACCGGCCCGCATGGGTCCGGTATCTGACCTGGACGCTGGTCCTGGCCGTCCCCGTGCCGATCGCCGTCTCGGGCCTGATCCTGCTGTGGACCGCCCTGCGCAGCATCTTCCCATGAGACCACTCCCAGGCAGGATGACGGGCGCCATGACCGTCGCACCCGTCGAGCCCCCGGCCGTTGGGCTTCCCCGAGCACAGGCTCCTCAAGCACGGATTCCTCGACGTCGAGGCCCGTCCGCCGGACTTCCCCGACGGAGACTTCTACGCCGACGATTCCTGCTCCCGCCGGCGACAGAGCCCGTCCGGCCGCCTCGCTAGGCCTGGCCGGCACGAGGCAGCAGGCGATGAAGGAACGTCCGGCGACGGAACCGTTCCCGACGCCTCACTGAGACAGCCCCTCGCTCGCCGTGCCGAGGTTGAGGGCGCGGTGCAGGAGACTGGCCATCTCTGCCCGGCTGGCGGCGTCGCCCGGGCAGAACCTCAGCGGGTCGCGGCTGCATCCCTGGGTGACGCCGGAGGCATACAGCGCGTGGATGTCGACCGCATGGACGCTGCCGCCGGTGTCGGCGAACCCGGCCTCTGCCGCTCCCGGGAGATCGAACGCCCTCACTAGGAAGCTGGCCATCTCGCTCCTCTTCACGGTCTGGTCGGGACAGTAGCTGGGCGGATCCGAGACGCAGCCCCGGGTGACGCCGAGGTCGGCCAGGCGCTCGACATGGGCCGCCCACCACAGCGAGGCGTCCATGTCGCTGAAGCGCGAGCGCGACACCGGTGCAGGGTCGGCGGCGTCGACGATCCGCACGATCAGGACGGCTATCTCCCATCTCTGGATTCCATCGTTGGGGCAGAGCCGTCCGTCACCGCAGCCCGTGCCGTTGAACACCGCCTGTGACACCAGCGAGCGCAGCGCCGGCTGGTGCACCGCCGGCGCCTCCGCAATGTCCGCGAACTCCGCAGCCTCGACCACCTCCTCCGGTGGCGTCACATCAGGAGGAGGAGGCGGAGGAGGAGGCGGAGGAGGAGGCGGAGGAGGAGGAGGCGGAGGAGGCGGAGGAGGAGGAGGAGGCGGCGGAGGAGGCGGCGGCGGCGGAGGCGGAGGCGGCGGAGGAGGCGGCGGCGGCGGAGGCGGAGGCGGCGGAGGCGGAGGAGGAGGAGGCGGCGGCGGCGGCGGCGGAGGAGGCGAAGACGAATCGTCGTCGCTCACCGTGACCGTGGCGCTGTCCGGGGTACCGACGACGTACCCGCGACCGGGACGGACGGTGGCCGTGACGTCGGCGTCGGGCTCGTCTACGTCGTCGCCCAGAGTGCCGACGCTGACGTCGGCCGTGGTGTCCCCGGCGGGGATGGTGACCGTCCTGGTGAGGCTTCCGTCCACGTAGCTGCCGGGATCGGCGATTTCGACCTGGACGGCGATCGCGTCGGCCTGCGCCGACGCGATCTCGACGGTGAACACCGCCGGCTGGCCCTCGACGACCGTCGAGCCGGCGCTCACGGTGACTTCCGGCGGCGGATCGGCCAGCAGGGCGATCGTCACCGGATGCGGGCACTCGCCGAAGGTCAGGGCCCGGTCGGGGCTGATTCCGCCGGCTGCGCTGTTGCCGTCGGGGCTTGTCCACCGGGCTGTCGTGAGGCGGACATATGCGAGCGTCGTGCCGCCTGCCGTGATCTCGAAGAGTCCCTGCCCGGTCGTCTTTCCGTAGCTCCGGGACCCGACGATCTGGGCGCCGTTGTCCTGCAGGGCTAGCGCCAGCACCTCTGAGGCTGACGCCGACCGCCCGTTCATCACCACGTAGAGGGTCAAGCCGGACCCGTCGACCGTGTCGGCGCGGGCGACATGCTCGGTGGTCACGCCCTGCTGGGTCGTCTTGACCACCGTCTCGCCGGTGGCGAGGAACAGGGACCCTATCTTGACGGTCTCGCCGAGAAGGCCGCCGGGATTGTCCAGCAGGTCGATGACCAGCGAGGTGACGCCATTCGAGATGAGGCTGTTCAAGGCACTCCTGAAGAATCCGGCCGAACCGTCGTCGAAGTCCTCGAGGCTCAGGTATCCGATGTCGCCCGCGACCACCCGTCCGAAGGTGAACGGCAGAACGAGGACCCCCGGCCCGGAGAACTCGAACCCGACTTCCCGGCCGGCTCGAAGGACCTTGCCGTGGTGGTTGCCGAAGTTGTTGATCCCCGGCAGGCCGGGAACTCCGCAGCCCGTTCCCGTCGTTGGCACGGCGTCGATGCCCCAATGAGTGATCACGTCGCCGGCCAGGAGTCCGGCCGACGCGGCCGGCGAGTTGGGAAACACCTGAACTATCGCCGGCCTGCACGTGTCCGACAAGGCGAGGCACACCGAGTCGCCGTCGAGGAGCCCTATCTGGATCCCCATTCCACGGACTACCGGCGCCCGGTCGAAGGCTTGCTGCTCGGCTACAGTCCTCAGTTCAGAGAAGGAATCGCCGAGCGATTCGACCATCGCGTCGGCGGCCGCCCATGCGGCGTCAGCGGTCTCCTGCAGTGCGTCGATCAGATCGCACGTCGTGGCGAACTCCGGGGCCGGAAGGGCGCACGGCGGCACGGGGTCGGTTCCTCGAGCCGTCAGAGAGGCGTTGCGGACGCCGTCGGCCGCGGCATCGGCGAGGTCCTGGACGGCCACCGTGTCGGCGAATCCGTCCCTGATCAGGCTGAAAGTACCGCACATCACCGCGAAGTCGGCCGAGGGACTCGAGCAGTCGGGGCGCTGCAGAGCGGCCGCTTGCGGGGCGCTCCATGCGGCGCCGCCCGCGACGAAGGCGGCGCCGCCGGCTACCGCGACGACGGCACCGCGCAGCACCGCCGGCCATCTCTGCGCCCGCTGCCACAGAGCCCAGACCGCCGCCACCGTGATGGCTGCGGCATGCGGCACCGCATGCCACCGCTCCATGCCGACACACTACAGAAAGTGCGCGGGTAGGCGCAGCCCCCGTCGAATCGCGACGGGGTGTTTCCCGCTCTTGTTCGCTGCGCTCACGGGCCGCTCGGGCCACGGCCCCGCCCGTATGGACGGGTTCGCTCAGACGCCCGCCGGCAGGTCGACACGTTCGGCGCGGTCCCGCCCGAATGGACGGGATTCGCTCGCCTGCCCGCGGGGCCTCTACATGCGGGCTCCCGCCCCGGTTCTGGTCGCGGGGTTCGCTCGCCTGCCCGCGGGGCCTCTACAGGCTCGCCGGAAGCGGCACCGTGGAGGCAGAGCCGTGGTATCGCCATCCCCGGCCCGATCGCTTTCGCGGGCCTGCCGTTGCCGTGCCGGCGCTGGCCGCCGTGACCTCGACGGCCTGGCTCACGCTGCCGCACCCAGGGTCGGACAGGTAGGCTGAGGGCGGGTCAACGACCTGGTGAACGCCGCGTTGAGCGACTCACAGAAGACGATGCCGCCCGCCAGTCGCCCGACATGACCGCCGACCCCGAGAATGCCGAGGCTCGGCCGGCGCCCGAGCCCGACACGCGGCATCCAACTCGGTCGGCGGAGGTCTGGCGGCTGGCGACAGTCGGGCTTGCCTGTCTGATCGTCGGCGCCGTGATCGGCTTTGCGGCAGCCCCCGGCGGGGAGCAGCCGATCACGCTGCGCCCTCCCCCGCCGCTCTCCGGCAGCGTGTCGTCGCATCCCCCGGAACCGCAGCCGGCAAGCACGGAGGCAGGCCTCGCGCCGCCGGAAGCGCCCGAAGCGATGCCTCCGGCGGACGAGCACGCGGTTCTCGCGCCGCCGGAAGCGCCCGAAGCGATGCCTCCGGCGGACGAGCACGCGGTTCTCGCGCCGCCGGAAGCGCCCGAAGCGATGCCTCCGACGGACGAGCACACTGTCGTCTATCGGGACGGGCACTTCTGGCCCGAGCGGCTCGACGTCGTCACCGGCGACACGGTGGTGTTCCTCAACGACAGCGAGCAGCCTGTGTGGCCTGCGTCCAACATCCATCCCACCCACGCGATCCTGCCCGAGTTCGACCCGCTGGGCGTGATCCGCCCCGGCGAGGCATGGCAGCACACCTTCACCAAGAGCGGCTACTGGCGGTACCACAACCACATTGAGCCCTCCGAGGTCGGGATGATCGTCGCGCTCGGGGCGCCCGAGGACGTCGAGCCGCTGCCGGCTGTGCTGGAACCGCTCAGATTCCCGGCGGCGCCGCCAGGCACAGCCGACGATCACGATCTGGTCGACGACGATGCGGCCCTCGCAGCGTTCGTGGAGACGTACGGCCCGACACAGGCGACGCTGCTGCTGTCGGACAGGGGGATCGCCACCGGGTGGAGTTGCCACGACCGCGCCCACGAGGTCGGACGCCTCTCCTACGAGATCCACGGCCCGGCCTCCATCGTGTCGTCGCCGCACGAATGCCAGGCCGGAGCGATGCACGGCGCGCTGGAGGCGCTGTTCGCCGACCGCGGCACCGGGCGCCTCGACTCCGACTTCTTGGCGCTGTGCTCGGCGTTCGCCGACGACTTCGCACGACACAACTGTCTTCACGGCATCGGGCATGGGCTGATGGCGTGGACGTCCTATGAACTGCACGAGGCGCTCGGTCTGTGCGGGCGGGCGCCGTCCGACTGGGCCGCCGCATCCTGTGCCTCCGGGGTGTTCATGGAGAATGTGGTCGGCGGGCTGTCGGGCCTGATGGGGCACGAGACCGAGTATCTGCGCCCCGACGATCCGGTCTTTCCGTGCGATGCGGTGGCCGAGCAGTGGGTGGACGACTGCTACTTCTACCAGACCTCCCACATGGCCGGGATTCTCGGCGGCGACTTCGCCGCAGTGTCCGAGCTCTGCGCCGAGGCGCCCGAGACGGCGCAGCTCGCCTGCTACGCCTCGATGGGCAGAGACGTCTCAGTCTGGGTGGGCAAGGATCCAGCCGCAGGGATCGCCCAGTGCGGCCACGCCCCCGACGGCCCTCCCCGAGTGGAGTGCCTGCAGGGCGCCATGCAGGACGCGTTCTGGTCGGCCGAGGGAGCGCCGACAGCAGCCGAGTTCTGCCGGCTGCTCGCACCGGGGTCGGCGGAGGCCGAACGGTGCTACGAGGTGCTGCTGGATAGAGCCCGCAGCGTGCTGAGCGACCCGTCGCAGCGCGCCGGCCTGTGCGAGTCGATCCATGACGGCTACTGGCGCCATGAGTGCCGGGACCGGCTGAATGACTCGCACTCATACTGACAACGCACGGACGCGCCGGGTACCGCGGCTACGTGTCGGGGCTTGCTTCGGAGAAGCGGTCGATCCGTCGCAGTTCCGGGAACACCAGCCACCAGACGGCGACCACCGCGAGGGTGCCCGCCCCGCCGAACACCACCGCGCCGGCCACACCGAGCAGCGCCGCGGTCACGCCCGATCTGAACCCGCCCAGCTCGTTCGAGCCGCCGATGAAGACGTACTCCACCGCAAGGACCCGTCCCCGCATCTCCTCCGGCGTGGCCAACGGGACGAGTGTGCCGCGCACGAAGATGCTCACGGCGTCCGCCCCGCCCAGCACCAGCATCGCCGCGAAGGCCACGAAGTAGGAGCGGGTCAGCCCGAGAACGATCGTCCCCGCGCCGAACAGGGCGACCGAGCCCAGCAACGACGGGCCCACTCGCCGCTGGAACGGCCGCACCGACAAGGCCAGCATCACTGCCGCGGCCCCGATGCCGACCGCGGACGTCAGCCAGCCGAGGCGAACCGCGCCCACGCCGAGGCGCTCGGCGGCGATGGCGGGCAGCAGCAGATGCACGCCGCCGAGGAACACCGCGAACAGGTCGAGGGAGATCGCCCCGAGCAACACCCGGTTGCGCCGGACGTACCGCAGACCCTCGAGGGCCTGCGAGGTCACGGCCCGGGCGTCGCCGCCGGACGCGAGCGCAGCCCGTCGCACGTCGCTCGGCGGCACGATCATGAGCAGGCCGATCCCGGCCGCCGCGCACCCGGCGGCGAGCAGGTACGGAAGGGCCGGATCGACGTCGAAGGCGAGTCCGAACACCACCGGGCCGACGATGAAGCCCCCCTGCCAGCCGGCGACGTTCAACGCCACCATCCGCTCGCGGGCCCCTTCCGGCGCCAGGTCCACCGGCATGGCCCGGCCCACCGCCATGAGGAAGGCCCGGGCGGCGCCGAACGTGACGACCAGGCCGTAGATTGGGAGCACCGACGCGGGATCCGACGCCACATAGAAGAACAGGCCGAGCGAGGCGACGGCCTCGCCGCTGAGGCCCCAGGCGAACACCAGCCGGCGCTCGAAGCGGTCGGCGACCATGCCGCTGATCGGGGCGAGCAGGAAGGCGGGCACGAATTCGGCCAACCCCAGCAGTCCCAGGAAGATCGGCTTGCCGGTCATGTCGAAGACCTGCTTGCCCAGGAACGTGATCTGGCCCATGGTCAACGCCATCGAGCAGAAGGTCGCTCCGAAGAGCGCCCAGAGCCGCGGCTCGATCCGCCCCGGCGGGCCGGTCCGCTCCTGAGGGCTGCTCCGTCCGCTCGGCGCCTGGCTTGGCATCCGCGGAACGCTAACGCCCACCTAGCCTCTGGTCCGCATGGCCCTGCCCGCACTCGGCGACTTCCTGCCGGACACGCCCGGCGCCGACGAGCTGCTCGACGCCCTCATCGAGTGGTCGGCGCAGTCGGGGCTGGAGCTCTACCCCCACCAGGAGGAGGCGGTACTGCGGCTGCTGGCCGGCGAGAACGTGGTGCTGTCCACGCCCACCGGCTCGGGCAAGTCGCTGGTGGCCCTGGCCGGGGCGTTCGCCACGCTGGCCCAGGGCCGCCGCGCCGTCTACACCGCCCCGGTCAAGGCCCTGGTGAGCGAGAAGTTCTTCGAGCTGACGGCGGCTTTCGGACCGTCGGAGGTCGGGATGGTCACCGGCGACGCCTCGGTCAACGCCGACGCCCCCGTCATCGCCTGCACGGCGGAGATCCTGGCTCAGCGGGCCCTGCGGGCAGGCGCCGACGCCGCGGCCGACCTCGTGGTGATGGACGAGTTCCACTACTACGGCGACCGCGATCGGGGCTGGGCCTGGCAGGTTCCCCTGCTGGAGTTGCCGGGGTCCCGGTTCCTGCTCATGTCGGCCACTCTCGGCGACACGACCGGGCTGCGCCGCGATCTCACCGCCCGCACCGGGCGCGACACCGCCCTGGTGGCCTCGGCCGAGCGCCCGGTCCCCCTCGACGTCGAGTACCGCGAGACCCCTCTGCACGTCTCCATCGAGCAGTTGCTCTCCGCGGGCCAGGCCCCGGTGTACATCGTTCACTTCACCCAGCGGGAGGCCACGGCCCGGGCCCAGAGCCTCACCAGCCTCAAGGTGCTCAGCGCCGACGAGAAGGCGGCCGTCAAGGAGGCGGTGGGCGGGTTCCGCTTCGACACGCCCATCGGCAAGGACATGCGCCGCTTCCTGCTGGCCGGCATCGGCGTTCACCACGCCGGGATGCTGCCCAAGTACCGGCTGCTGGTGGAGAAGCTGGCCCAGCAGGGCCACCTCAAGCTGATCTGCGGCACCGACACGCTCGGGGTGGGCGTCAACGTCCCCATCCGCACGGTGCTGTTCACCCAGCTCTACAAGTACGACGGCCGACGGACCCGGGTGCTGTCGGTGCGGGACTTCCAGCAGATCGCCGGCCGGGCCGGGCGGCGGGGATTCGACACCGTCGGCAGCGTGTGGGTGCAGGCCCCCGAGCACGCGGTGGAGAACAAGCGGGCCGAGATGCGGGCCGCGGGCGACCCCAGGAGGCTCCGCAAGCTGGTCCGCAAGAAGCCTCCGGACCGGGGCTACGCCCACTACGACGACAAGACCCTGACCCGTCTGTGGGAGGGCACTCCCGAGACGCTGGAATCCAGCTTCGACGTCACCCACGCCATGATGCTCAACGTCCTGGACCGGCCCGGCGACGGCTGCGCGGCCATGAAGCGCCTGCTGGTCGACAACCACGAGCCCCGCCCCCGCCAGCGACGGCACATCCGCAAGGCGGTCGGGGTGTTCCGCTCGCTGATCGACGCCGAGATCGTGGAGGTTCTGCCCGAGCCCGACGGGTCGGGCCGTCCCGTGCGGGTCAACATCGACCTTCAGGACGAGTTCCGGCTCAACCAGCCGCTGGGGCTGTTCGCGGTGGAGGCCGTCTCGGTCCTCGACCCGGAGGCTCCCGACTACCACCTGCAGGCGCTGAGCGTGGCCGAGTCGGTGCTGGAGGATCCGCTGGCGGTGCTGCTGGCCCAGCGGGATGCGGCCCGCGACGAGCTGATGACCCGCATGAAGGAGGAGGGCGTGGAGTACGAGGAGCGGATGGCCCGGCTGGCCGAGGTGACCTGGCCCAAGCCCGAGGCCGAGTTCATCGAGCCCGCCTTCGACACCTTCGCCCGCCATCACCCGTGGGTCGGGCATCTGCGGCCCAGCCCCAAGTCGGTGGTGCGCGACATGGTCGAGCACGCCGACACCTTCAACCAGTATGTGAGCCGTTACGGGCTCAAGCGCTCCGAGGGACTGGTGCTGCGCTACCTGACGGACTGCTACAAGGCGCTGGTGCAGACCGTGCCGGCGGCCGCGGTCGACGACCGGCTGGCCGAGGTGATCGAGTGGCTGGGCAAGCTGGTGCGCGAGGTCGACAGCAGCCTGCTGGACGAATGGGAGCGCCTGCGGGCCGCGTGATGCCCGCTCTTGTTCGCTTCGCTCACGGGCCGCTCGGGCCCCGGCCTCGCCCTCACCTCCTCGCCGTACCGGCGCCCCCGCCCGCCGACCCGGCGCCGACTCCCCCGCCGGTCGTTCTGACGCCGGCGTGCCGCCGGGTCACGACTCGGGCGCCGGAGCGCGGCGGGTGGCCCCACCGACCAGG
>JAPPLH010000161.1:0-3428 GCA_028819505.1 Acidimicrobiaceae bacterium | reverse complement strand
GCCGCCGGGTCACGACTCGGGCGCCGGAGCGCGGCGGGTGGCCCCACCGACCAGGTCGACCAAGCTCGGGCATCCCTCGATCCTGGAGAACCGGCGGTCCACGTACACGAGCGTGGCGAAGATCAACAGGAAGGCTGCGAAGAAGTTCACGAACTGGCGGGTGACCAGGAACAGGTTGACCCCGGCGTTGTTGTAGAGCCAGATGTCCCAGACGGCCGAGCCGACCTCGTAGAAGGTGACCACCCAGGTGACGTTGCGCATGGCGGAAACGAAGCGGGGGTCGCGGAGCACCGCCTCGGGCAGGGGCACGAATCGGCGGGCCGCCCACAGCATGAAGGGCCTGCCGGCGAGGATCGTGGCTGCGGCAGCCACTCCGACCAGCATCTTGGTGCCGATCCCGATGCCGAAGTACACCGCCTCGGTGCTCACCCCGAAGTCGACCAGGTCGCGCTCCACGGAGACGGCGACGGCGGCACGGACCAGCAGGTAGCCGGTGATGACGGGCAGCCAGGCGCCGATCGGCAGACCGCGGCGGCGCCGGCTGAAGGCCGCCTTCACAGACCATGCCGTGGCCGCGATGACGGCGATCTCGATGTTGTTCAGCCCGCCGAGCCGCGCCGCCTCGAGGTTGAAGAAAACCAGGAACAGCACCACCGGCATGATCTGGTCGACGTTGCTGCGCCAGCCCCACACCGCCTGCCGGGAGGTCCTGGCCAGGTCCCGGTGATCGGCGGTCGATCCATCGCTGCGGGGCACGCCGTCGCCGGCGGTCGGTCCGTCGCTGCCGGCCGGTCCGGGCGAGTCGGTCAGCGCGCTGGCCGCTTCGGGCACAGCGCCGGGCGAGCCGGACTCGGCCGGGGCGGGTTCGGGGTTCTGGTTCACGGAGCGAGGGCTGCCCAGGCTCGGGCGACCTGCTCGTCGCCCACCACTGACAGCGAGGGGTCGTCGAGCGGCAGCCGGTTCCACATGGCCAGGAACAACGCCCCTCCCGGCCCGCGCATGGCGGCGTCGCCCTTGACGTGGGCGCGCTCCATGACGACTTCGTCGCCGTCGGCGTGCACGATCCACTCGCCCTCGCCGTCGGTGCGGTGTACGTGCAGGCTGCCCGCCGGGAGGTCCCGGCGCTTGCGCTGCTGGGCGTTGGGCAGCACGAACTCGAAGAACTCGTCGACCCCGTCGCGGCCGTGGTCCCCGTCGACCGGTCCCGTGTCCCCCACCGCATTCTCGGCGTCCCAGCGATGGACGCTGGTCTCGTGCAGCATCCGGCGGAAGTAGAAGCCGGCGTCGGGTCGGGGCGACCAGTTCCACACCGGCGTGTCGGGCTCGATGCCGGCCAGGGCGTCGATCAGCCGGTCGAGCGCGCCGGACGCGAAGTCGACCGCCGAGTCGTCGTCGGGCACCTGGGGCATCTGCTCCCTGGACAGGGGCTCGGTTGCCCGGGCCGCCACGTAGCTCCCCACCAGCCCGTGCACCCATCCCATGTGGCCGGCCAGGTCGCGCAGCGTCCAGTCGCCGCAGGTGGGCACGGCCGCTCCCATGTCGGATCGGGCCACCTCGATCAGGCGCCGCCCGTCGGTCTCGACCTGGCTGACGATCGCGTCTTTGTCCATGGCCACAGTCTGGCCCTCCGATCGGCCAGTCGCGACACCCGCGGCCTGCTGGGGCAGGATGAGCGGATGGGCATCTACGCGATCAGTGGCGCCGCGTCGGGAATGGGGGCCGCCGCCCGGTCCCGGATCGAGGCCGCGGGACACCGGGTGATCGGCATCGACCTGCGCGACGCAGAGGTGTGCGCCGACCTGGGAACGGCCGAAGGCCGGGCCGAAGCGGTCGGCGCCGTCGTCGACGCGGCCGGTGGAGTCCTCGACGGCGCGGTCTCGGCCGCGGGCCTCGGCCCGCCGACGGCGGGAGAGATCATTGCCCGGGTCAACTACTTCGGTTCGGTGGCGCTGCTGGAGGGGCTGCGGCCCGCGCTGGCCGCCTCGGGCTCGGCCCAGGTTGTGCAGTTCGGGTCCAACTCGTCGACCACGACGCCGAACCTGCCCGACGAGTTGTTGGCCGCCTGCCTGGAGGGCCGTGAGGAGGACGCGGTGGCCGTCGTGAGCGAAGCCGATCCGGTGTTCGCCCCGGCCGTGGCCTACGCGGGCGCCAAACTGGCCGTCACCCGCTGGTGCCGCCGGGCCGCGGTCACCGAGCCATGGGTGGCTGAGGGCATCCGGCTGAATGTGATCGCGCCGGGGCCCGTCGACACGCCACTGCTGCGCCGGGGCCGGGCCGACGAGGTGTACGGCCCGCTCATGGAGGCGTTCCCGGTGCCGGTCACCGAGACGCCCGACGCCGGCGCCCTGGCTCAGTGGGTGGAGTTCCTGCTGTCACCGGCGGCGAGGTTCGCCTGCGGATCCGTGTTCTACGTAGACGGCGGCACCGACGCCCTCATCCGCGCCGACGACTGGCCCCGCTCCTTCACCGTGTGACCGGCGGCAGCGGGTCACACCAAGCGGTGGTGCAACTCGGCCACCAGCAGGCGCAGCTCGTCGGAGCAGCGGTCGAAGTCGTCCTGCTCGCCCGCGCCGGGGTCGACGATCTCCTCCCACGGCGCCGGATCCAGCGCGTCCAGCTCGAGAGCCCTCACCCTCCGGCTTAGGTCCTCGCCGTCCTTCTTGCTCTCCGCCGGCGCCAGGTCGCGGGCCAGCCGGCGCAGCGATCCGGTGATCGGGGCTGCCTCGGGCAGGTTGCGGCGGATCCAGCGAAGGTGCAGCGGCTCCATCACCACCACCAGGTCGGCGTCGGCCGCGTCGGAGCTGCGGAACTGCCGCGACCGGTGGGCATGGTCGACCAGCCCGTGGCGGGCCAGCGCCGACCGGGTACGGGTACCGATGGGATGACCCTCCAGCGTGAGGATGCCCGCGCTGCGCACGTCGATCCGGTCATCGATGTCGAGGTCCCGAAGCATGGCCGCAGCCATGGGCGATCTGGCCGCGTTTCCGGTGCACACCATGTACACCACCGGCCGCTCCCCCATAGCCATCACCAATTCTCCGCCGCCATCACAGCGGCTGAACCCTACGACCGCAGCCGGTCCACGAGACGCCAGACATCGGAACTCGGATTGGACCGTGGCGGCGAATCGTTGCCCTCATGCATGCTGTCCAGTTCCCGAGCTCGCCGCCTAGCATCCTCATAGTTGTCTCTGAGCGTCTTCCACGCGCTCGCCGGGATGCTCTTGCCGTGGATTAGGTTCAACTTCTTCGCATCCCGCTGGATCTCGCTGCGGTGAATGCTCGCCGCTTGATCTTGGCAATGCAGCACCAACCACAATTCGAAGCACGGATTCGACACTGCCAGGTTGATGCCGCTCTGCCGCGCTTCCGCGATCGCCTGTTGCACATGCGGGTGCGCGTCCACATCGAACACGCACGAGATCTCGT
>JAPPLH010000068.1 GCA_028819505.1 Acidimicrobiaceae bacterium | reverse complement strand
AACATCGACATGCCGGTCCTGCCCGACCGGGTATGGGAGGCCATCGACTCAGCCAGCGGTTGATTCGCATCCTTACGCTCGACAGGAGGCGCTAGAGCCGTGGACAGACGGAGGTTCCTGCGTCTAGGAGTGGCAGGCGCCACCGGCGCCGCCCTGCTTCCGTCGGCGAGAGTCGCCGCGGCCCAGACCGCGTCGGCGGGTGAGTCTCCCTACGGCTCGATCGACGGGCTCGCGCCCAATGCGGACGGCGTCGTCGTCCCGACGGGTTCACGGCGCGCGTCGTCGCGGTGGCCGGGGAGCCGGTGGCCGGCACGGAGCACCACTGGCACCTGTTCCCCGACGGGGCCGCCACCTTCGATGACGGCAACGGCGGCTGGTACTACGTCTGCAACAGCGAGGTCTTCAACTTCATGGTGCCCGCCAGCGGTGACGCCAGCGCCATTCACTTCTCTCCGCAGGGCGAGGTGCTCGACGCGTACCCGATCCTTGAGGGCAGCCACTCGAATTGCGCCGGCGGCCCGACCCCGTGGGGGACCTGGCTGTCGTGTGAGGAGGCCTACGTCAGCGATGGGCTGGTCTGGGAGTGTGATCCGACCGGCGCCACCCCTGCCGTCGCGCATCCGGCGATGGGAAACTTCACTCACGAGGCGGTGGCCGTGGATCCGATCGGCCAGTCGCTCTATCTCACCGAGGACCAGGCCGCGGGCGTGCTGTACCGGTACACCCCCGTCGCCTACCCGGACCTGTCCGAGGGCCTCCTGGAGGCGGCGACCCTGGCGGGCGACGGCGCGGTGTCGTGGACGCCGGTGCCCGACCCGTCCGCACAGGATCTCCCGACCCGGGAGCAGGTGGAGGAGGCCACGATCTTCCCGGGCGCAGAGGGGATCTGGTACCACGATGACTGGATCTACTTCACCACCAAGTTCGACCACCGGGTCCACGCCATCAACGTGCGGTCGCAGCGGTATGTGCTGATCTGGTCGCCCGACCCCCAGGCGGTGGAGGACGGCACCGCCGTGCTGACCGGAGTCGACAACATCACCGTCGATGCCGGCTCCGGAGACCTGTTCGTGGCCGAGGACGGCGGCAACATGGAGATCGTGATCATCACGCCCGACGGCCAGGTGGCGCCGTTCGCGCGCGTGGTCGGCCAGGACCACTCCGAGATCACCGGACCTGTGTTCAGCCCGGCCCGCGACCGGTTGTACTTCTCGAGCCAGCGAGGGCCGACTCCCAGCGCGGTCGGCGAGATCATCGACGGCTTGTCTACAACGGACTACATCGGCGGCATCACCTATGAGATCACCGGCCCCTTCCGCGGCATCGCCATTGAGGAGTCCGATACCGCGGCCGAGCCCGAGGTTGAGCCCGAGCCGGTAGCCGAGCCCGAGCCCGAGGTCGACTCCGATGCCGCGGCCGAGCCCGAGGTTGAGCCCGAGCCGGTAGCCGAGCCCGAGGTTGAGTCCGATGCCGCGGCCGAGCCCGAGGTTGAGTCCGAGCCCGAGCCGGTAGCCGAGCCCGAGCCCGAGCCGGTAGCCGAGCCCGAGCCCGCGCCGGCACTGGACTCGACTGAGCCCCAGGCTCCGACCCCATCGCCCGTGGAGACGCTGGCGGCTGCTTCCCCCGAACGCGGCGGAGACGGCAAGGGCTCAACCGCGGCTATCGGCGTCGGCGTCGGGGTCGCCGCAGCCGCTGCTGCGGTCGCGGGCGCGGTCGCGCTGAGACGGCGTCAGGCCTCGCAGAGCTCTGACGAGGCCTGACCCCGTCGTCGGAGCCTGGTCTCTGATGCGCCTCGTACGCCACCCTGCGGCGGAGCGGTGCGAACATTCGGCGCCGAAACCTGGGCCTGGCCGTCGAGGGTCTTCTCCATCTTGAACTGCGGCCGGGAGGCCGGATATTCAGCCAGCGGCTGAACCCACGCCCACATGTTGGTGTTTCTTGGCCGTACGGCCAGAAGTCGCAAGCAGATCTCATAGCGATCAAACCCTAGAAGCGCCGGATGGGCGCAGCGCTATGGTTGCGGTGTGTTCGGACGTATTGAGCGCAGCGTCTATTGCGGTTGGGTTGTTCTGCCGGCCGTTCTCGCTGCTGCTCTGCTGATGGGCTGCACGGTCGTCGAGTCCCCGGCTACGGAGACATCCACCGAGGCACCCACGCTGACCGTCCACCGCAACGCGGCGGATGCCGACGAAGTGGAGAATGCGGAGTCAGATATCGCCGCCCCCACGCTGACCGCACCCGACGATCTGGCGATGGAGCCTGTCGCCTATCTGGACTGCGACTTCTCCGATCATGCCGAGAACGCTCTGGATGCCGTGTGGCAGGTGAAGGCAGGCTCCAGCAGCGGCACAGCGTTCCACATCGGCGATGGGCAGTGGCTCACCGCCGAGCACGTCGTGTCCGGAAACAGCGCCGCCACCCTTCACAACGGCGGGGCTTCGATCAGGGCCACAGTCGTGGCCGTCAACAGGACGGGCGACACGGCCCTGCTACTCACATCGTCGGGTCCCAACCGGCTGGAGTTCGGCAGTCTCGCGGACATCGGTCCGGGTCATCAGGCCTACGCGGTTGGGTTCCCGCTTTACGACGCCCCCCAAGCGTCCATTTCACGAGGCATCGTGTCCCGCATCGAATGGCATGCTGGGCTAGAGGACGTGATCCTCACCGATGCCGCGGTCAACCCGGGCAACAGTGGCGGGCCTCTGCTCAATGAGTGCGGTCAGGTGATCGGCATGAACGTCTCGCGGCTCACAGAAGACGACGCAGTGGGACTCAACTATGCGATAGCCGAGCCCACCCTCAGGAGACGCGTCGCCCAACTCGGTGGCACCACCACCGACAATCCAACCGCTCCGACCACACAACGAGCCGCGCCCACGACCACGACCGCCGCGCCGACCACTTCCGACAGTGCCGCTCTGATCGACGTGCCCGACGTGCTGGGACTGAGCTACGGGGAGGCGGACGCTCTGTTGAGGTCGGCCGGTCTGGAGCCGGAGCCCAGCTACCAGGTCAACACGAGCGTGCCCGAGAACACGGTCTTCGCCCAGAGCCCGCTCGCGGGCCAGCGGATTGAGGAGGGCGCCACGGTGGCGCTCACGGTCAGCCAGGGCGAGATCCCGAGGGTCCCTCCGGTGCGGGGCCGCAACCGTGTCGATGCCACTGAGATCCTTCGGGGCGCGGGCTATGAGGTCATCGTGATCGAGGGCACCAGCCAGGCGGAGGCGGGTATCGTGGTGGGGCAGGAGCCCTCCTCGAACACAGAGCTCGCGTTGGGCGAGGCGGTGACCATCACCGTGTCGACGGGGCCGGGGCAGATCTTCGTTCCCGACGTGCGGGGCCAGACACTGATCCAGGCCATCCAGACCCTGGCCGACCAGGGGTTCCGCGTGGCTGAGCGGCGCGAGCCTTCGGCGACGGTCCCGGAGGGTGAGATCATCGAGACCGATCCGCTCCACGGGTTCCCGGTGGCTGTCGGCCTGGAGATCTACATCATCGTCTCGGACGGTCCTCCGCTGGTGGCCATCCCCGACGTCCAGGGCCTGCTGTTCGACACCGGGAAGCTGGCCATTGAACGGGACGGGCTCGTCATCGGCATCGTGACGTTCGAGCCGGTCGAGCCGGGATCGTCGGACGTGGGCCGGATCCTGGCCCAGACACCGCCCCCCAACCTCGAGGTGTCGTCCGAGACCCCCGTGGATGTCGTGGTGGGGGAATCCGCCGGCTCTTGAGTCATACCATCGCAAGCTATGCGACGAGCAGCCGAGGGGACGTGGACTATTCCTTAGCGTTCGCCACCACCACCACTCGGAGCCGACGAGGAGTTGGATGGGCTCGGCGTCGGGGAACGTTGCGATGAGTTGTCCCGCCACGCGCCAGGAGGCACCTCAGCGGTGAGGCCTCATCCGCTGGCAGTTGAGGTCGGTTTCCTTGTCTCATGCTGCCTTCAGCGGCTCACCCTTGCGTCATGTCGAAAGCTCTATCATAAACTGTAAAATATGGAAATTGCTACTAGTGGATCTGGGAAGGGGCTGGATGGTTCGATATGAGAAGCGATTGGCAAGAATCAGGAACAATCCGAGCGATGTGGCGTGGGCTGATCTTGTCAGCGTCTGCGACGTATGCTTCGGCAGGCCGCGACGAGGCGGAGGAAGCCATCTGATCTACGACACGCCGTGGATGGATCACCCGGTGCTGGTCCTGCAATCTCGCAGGGGCAAGGCCAAGCCCTATCAGGTGCGTCAGGTGTTGAGGGCCATCGATCTGATGGAGGAAGTTGATGGTTGAGCACGAGTACCGCTACTGGACCGAGTGGTCGGCAGAGGACGGCGAGTGGGTCGGCCTCTGCGACGGGTTTCCCCTGGTCAGCTGGCTTGAGCCGGATCGGGAGGCGGCCGAGGCGGGGGTCCGGGCCGTGGTCGCCGAGACGGTCGAGCACTTGCGGGCGCAGGGCAGGCCTCTTCCCGCACCTGGAGTGAAGTGGCCCCCGCAACAGTCGGGTCATCGCGGCCGCACCGCATCGGAGCCGCGGGCATAGGCGAGTCATGCTTCGCGCAACGGCGACCCGATACCGGAACAAGAATCTCCGGGAAAGCCAAGGCGGTTCACGCAGGCTTTTCGTTCTTGTTCGTTTCTTCGTATCTCTTCGTCTTTGCGTTCTTGTTCGTAGCCCGTATGTGAGCGGGTGCCGGAACCGGCGTGGTACGCTGAGTAAGACTCAGTAACAACAAGTGCCGGACAGGGGGTTCCACGATGCCACGAACCACTAGGACCGTCACCTTCTCGCTGCCGCCTGAAATGGCTGACCGGGTGGACGAGATGATGACGCAGCAGGGACGCTCTAGGAGCGAGTTCCTGCGGGAGGCGGTGCTCCGCTACATCGAGGAGTGTGAGTGGAGAGGGCTGCTCGAGTACGGGGAGCAGACGGCCAGGCAGCAGGGGATCGGCCCTGAGGACGTGGCTGATCTCGTCGAGGAGTATCGGGCCGAGTTCGACTCGCCCCGCACATGAGGGTCGTCCTCGACACGAATGTCATCGTCTCGGGTCTGAGCTTTCCCGGAAACGAGCGGAGCGTGCTGGAGCTTGCCCTGAGGGGACGCTTCGAGTTGTGGCTGTCGCCGCTGATCCTGGCCGAGGTGGGCGGGGTGCTCCCGCGCAAGTTCGGCTGGTCCGTAGAACGGACCTCACAGGCTCTCGGGCTGCTGGGGGACGCCGCCACCGTCATCGAGCCCGTCAGGCACGCCGCCACGATCGAGGGCGACCATGCTGACAATCGCATTCTGGACTGCGCGGCTGATGCCTCTGCGGACTACCTGGTCACCGGCGACCGGCGACATCTTCTGCCCCTCGGCGAGCACCACGGTGCGAGGATCGTGAACGCGCCGCGGTTCCTGTCGGAGATTCAGGGTCTGGAGTGAAGCGCTACCGTCGCCAGGATCTCAGGAGAGGTCGGGGTTGTCTCGGGCGGCGTCCTGGGCGCGTCTTCTGAGGGCGTGGTGGCGGTAGCGGACTCGACCCGCGGAGGTAGGACTCAGCGCGCCGGCGGTGAGCAGGCGGCGCCTGTAGGTCCGGGCGTACTGGAGGGATCGGTCCATTCTGGCGGCGATGTCAGCCAACGATGAGTCGGACTCGTCTTGGAGCATCGCCACCAGGAAGCGCCTATCCATGGGCGAGAGCCGGTTCCAGACAGGACCCGCTACCTGCTCCACCATCGCCTGTTCGGCTTCCACGATCGCCGCCCGGATGTCGACGACGCTGATGGGCTCGTCTGTCGTCGCGCCCGCCCGCCAGGCATGGAATCCGACGAGCTGGATCATGTACGGGTAGCCGAGGGTCGAGTCCACGGCCTCGGCGAGGGCGTCGTCGTCGATGGCGCTGCCGCGGCTGACGATCGGCTCGCGTAGGGCGCGCCGCGTCTCGTCGGGTGTCAGCGGTCCCAGCGGCGCCCTCGCGCAGCGCTGCAGGAACGTCATGTGGGGGTCCGCGAGGTGGCTGTGCTCGATGAGCGGCAGAGCGGCCGCCGCGAAGGCGATCGGCCTCTGGCGGCGCCGAGTGACGATCTGCACCGCGGATGCGACGTTGCGGACATCGTCGCGTGGAACGTCGTGCAGTTCGTCGACAGTGAGCAGCAGTCCGGTCCGCTCATCTGTCAGCGCCTCGCCCAGTTGCTCGAGCACACTGGTGAGGCTCGCCGCCCTGGCGGGGACTGCGTCGCCATGGTCAAGTTCAAGACCGATCCCGAGCACCCTGAGCGAACCGAGCCTGACCCGGCGCCCTCCGCCCGGCAGTTGTTCGAGGCAGCGCACCGCCTCGGCTGCGATGCGCTCAGACAGCGGCTCCGACGATGCGGCAGCCGTGACGGTCAGCCATCCCCGCTCCGCGACCGTTGCCTCCAGTGCATTCAGGAGCGCCGTCTTGCCCGTGCCGCGGTCGCCCGTCACGAGCAGCGTGTAGTCGGGATGGGTCGGACCGGCCTCGATGGCTTCGGCGAACCGGGCCATCACCTCGTCGCGACCGGCGAGCAGCGGAGGAGTGGTCCCGAACGAAGGCGAGAACGGGTTAGTAGGGGAGCGCTCAGCCACGATGCCATGCTACCGGCAACCTTTTCGTATCTCTTCGTCTTTTCGCGTGTCTTCGTCTTTTCGCGGCTCTTCGTCTTCGTGTCGCTGCACTCATGCGCCGACCGGAACTGCACTGGAACAGGACGGCCCTCGCCGCGCGGCACGGTCGGTATTCCCGGGCGTCGCAGGCATAGAGATGTTCAGTGTATGTCGGTAGCTTTCATGGCGGAAG
>JAPPLH010000088.1 GCA_028819505.1 Acidimicrobiaceae bacterium | reverse complement strand
GTGGACGAGGCCCAGGACTTCGACCATCCCCGACTGAACCTGGCGTACTCGATGTTGAAGTCGGATCGCTTGAAGCCGGACCCGGCTCGGCCCGACCGAGACCACTTCGTGATGGCCTACGACATCGCGCAGAACGTCTACCGCCGGGGCGGCGCCAGATGGAACCCGCCCGGGGTGGACGCACAGGGGCGGCCCAGAACGGCACGGGGCCGCAGTTCGGTGTTCCGCATGAACTACCGCAACACCAGGGAGATCCTCGAATTCTCCATGAACTTCCTGGCGGGCTCGCCCGACTGGGGCTCCGCCCCGGTAGATCTGGACGACCCGGCCGCCCTCATCCCCCCGGAGTCGGCCAAGCGATCCGGGACGAGCCCGCGCCTCACCACGCACCGTGACCTGAGGGAGGAGGCCGAGGCCATCGCCTCGCGGGTGGGGGCAATGCTCGCCGCCGGCGCAGCCGAGCACGACATAGCGGTGCTCTACGGCGCCCCGAAGCTGGAGAAGATGCTCCGGCACGCATTCACACGACTGCAACTGCCGTACTTCCACATCCAACAACGGTGGGATCGCGAAAGTCGACGGGACCATCGAGACGAGGCCGTCCACGTCCGCGACGAGGTACGGGTATCGACGTTGACCGGCATCAAGGGGCTCGAGTTCAGCCGCGTGATCATCGGCGGCGTCAACCACATCAAGGTCCGCGATGTCGATGAGGGAGACCAGTTCAGCGCCGCCAAGAGCCAGCTCTATGCGGCCATGACCCGAGCCATGGACACCTTGGAGATCACGATGTCCGGTGATTGCGAGATCGGAGCGGCGCTGCTGGAGGCCGAGCGCCTCCAGCGGGTTGGCTAGCTCTCGGCAGTCTCACCGCTATCGGACGCGGGCTTGACGAATCCGACCGGTGGTCGGTCGGTGAGCTTCAATGACTTGCAGAGGAGCGGATACTCGTCCAAGCCTCTGATCCACGGTCGGGCAGCGTCGAGCGCGAAGTCGAGCCGTCCACGGCCGGCGGGAGCAACCATGCCTGACTTCATCAGCCGATGGCGGTAGACGCCCACGTGCTCTCTGCTGACCCCTAGGCGGGCGGCTATGTCCGCTGTGCGTGACTCCCCGTCATCGAGTGCCATCGCGGCCAGGAACCGCCGCGAGCCGTCTGAGAGGTCCCTCCACATCGGCGCGATCACGAGCTGCCCCAACTGGTGACGGGCCGTCTCAGCTCCGACCTCCACATCTCGCAGAGTCACCGCAGCTGTGGGATCCGAGGCCGCCTGCCAGGCGTGAAAGCCGACAAGCTGGATCATGAACGGGTATCCCTGCGACGCAGCCACGGCGTGCTCGACCGCCTCCGGCGCCATCTGCCCGCCGCGCTGCCGTACTGGTTCGGCCAGGGCAGTCCAGGCTGCGGGAAGATCGAGGGATCCGACCTCGTAGCGGGCGCATCTCTGGAGGAAGGTGACACTCGTGTCTGCCAGGAGCGTGTCCTCCAGTATCGGAAGACCCGCGCCGACGAAGGCCATCGGGAGCCGGGCGATGCGAGTGACGTCCTGAACCACGATGCCGAGCATCCTGAGCTCGTCGGTGTCGCCGGCGTGCAGTTCGTCAATCGTGATCACGAGGCCGGTCCCACCGGACTGGAGATGGACAGTGAGGGCTCTCAGCACGTTGGGGAGCCGGCGGGACAGATCGGCGTCGGGGTCGTAGCCGGGTCCCAAGGCGATGCCCGCCGCGGCGAGGTCCTTGTCGATGTCCGCATGCAAGTCCCCGGCGCACCGGTTCAGATGCTCCGCTGCCTTGTGGGCCAGCCGGTCGAGCAGTCCGGTGGTTGCCGCTGCCTCTGAGATCGACAGCCAACCATGACCATGCCCAAGTTCTCTCAAGGCCTCGAGGACGACTGTCTTTCCTGACCCCCGCCGACCGAGAAGCAGAGCCGTGTATGCGGGATGGGTCGGTCCCGTAGCCCACGCGTCGGCGATGCCCGTCAGGATGTCGTCCCGGCCCGCCAACAGTGGCGGAGCGGTTCCGAATGTCGGGGCGAAGGGATTCGTAGGTTGCATCAGATCTCGTAACCGTTCGTCGTAGCTGCGGCAGGGCCAACGCCACCTATTCTAGTCCTGTTATGGCCGTTATATTCTGTTTGAGTTGTTATAGTCTGTTTGGGTTGTTAGATGCCGTTACGTCTGTTAGATATTGGCACAGCAGGGGAGCGCCTCGGCTAGCGGATGCCGTAGATGTAGCCGCCCTTGGTGCCGACCACGATCAGGCCGTCCCACACCGCCGGGGTGGACTCGATGCAGGCGCCCAGCGAGATGCTCCACAGCTCGGGCGGCTCCACCGTCGTGTCGCTCACGTCGAAGGCGTAGAGCCCGCCGCCGCAGTCGCCCTGGATCCACACGTCGTCCACGATGGCGGGGCTGGGCCAGGTCGGGCCGGGCAGCTTCTTGGTCCAGCGCACCTCCCCGGTGGCGGTGTCCACGCCGTACACGTGGCCGGTGTGGGTGGGCACGATCAGCAGGTCGCGGTGCAGCCCCGGCGTGGCCCACACCCCCGAGGCGTTCAGCGCGCCCCGCACGTGCACGCTCCACACCAGCGGATCGTCGGGCCGGCCCGGGTCGAGCTTGATGATCTGGCCCACCTCGTGGGACCGGTCCGTGCCCCGCTGGTACTCGACCCCGGCGTAGATCATCCCCTCGGCGTCGATCACCAGGGTGGCGTCGGTGTCGTCGCCCGTCCAGAAGCGGAACACCCGCTCGGGCACGGCGGCCGGGTCGTCCCGCAGCCCGCCGATGTCCCAGCCCTGGACCAGCCCGCCCGAGTTGGCGAAGTACACGGTGTCGCCGCTGACGGCCACCGAGTTCTCGATCGACAGCTCCCGGTCCACCGCGGCCAGCAGCTCGTCGTCCCAACCGGGCGCATGGAACACCACCTGCGGGTCGGCGGTGACCAGCCCGTCGGCGTCGTAGCCCCGGTTCAGCTTCACGATGTGGAACCGTGAGTTCTCGCCGCCGATGAACAGGTGGTCGTCGATCACCATGCCCGAGCTGTCCCAGTCGTCGTTCCACATGATCGGACCCAGGTCGTAGGCGCCCAGCGACCACAGCTCCCGGGGCGCCCCCGCGTCGAAGGCCACCACCCGGTAGCGGTTGTCGCGGCTGCCCACGTACACCAGCGGGTAGCCGTCGGGGTCGATCGTCACCGACCCCTTGATGATGTCGCCGGTCGGGAAGTCCGGCAGCAGACGCTCTCCGGTGCCGGCGTCGAGGAAGTGTACGCTGCGGCTGAACGCCCCCACCACCACCCAGGTGCGGCCGTCCCGCTCGAAGACGGCGGGCTGGCCCGTCCATCCGGTGCCGCACCACTGGCGGGGCTCGCCGCCGATCGACGACAGCGAGCACATGGGATCCCCCTCGGGGAACCGCCAAGCCACCTCCGGCGCCCGCGGCACAGGACCCCTGCCGTAGTAGGTGCGGGTCGGGTTGCCCCGGAACGTGAGCAGGCCCTCCACGGTGTCGCCCCAAGGCCGGCCCGAAGTCCCCGGATCCACCCAGCCTTCGAAGGGCGGGATCGTCGTGGTTGTCGTGGTCGTGGTGGTCGTGGTGGTCGTTGCAGTCGTGGTTGTCGTGGTCGTGGTGGTCGTCGACGCGGTCGTGGTCGGCGTGGCGCCGGCCGCGGGGTCGGCGTCGTCGGGCTCGACCCGGTTCGCCTCGGACGTCCACCGCACCACGATCACCGCCGCCAGTGCGAGGGTCGCCAACGGCAGCGCCACCAGAAGCACCGTCCTCGACCGCTCCCGCATGGCTACAGCATGCCGATCCCAGCACCGATCACTACCTTTCCGCGGTCATGCCGCGGTCGTAGGATCGGCGCCGTGACCGCGGACGAGCATCCTCTGACCGTCGCCTTCGACGCCGACGACACGCTGTGGCACAACGAGGACCTCTTCCAGGACGTGCAGCGGGAGTACGAGGAGCTGCTGTCGCCCTGGGCCGACGCCGGCGTCGTGGGCGACCGCCTGCACGAGGTCCAGATGGCGAACCTGCCCCGGTTCGGCTACGGCGTCAAGTCGTTCACCCTGTCGATGATCGAGGCCGCGGTCCGCATCACCGGAGGCGAGATCGACGCCGACCGCATCACCGCCGTCATCGGCTACGGCAAGCGCCTGCTGGACCGGCCCATCGAGCTGATCGACGGCGTGGAGGAGGTGCTCGACGCCCTCGGCCACCACCGGCTGATGGTCATCACCAAGGGCGACGTCCACGACCAGCTGGCCAAGGTGGCCGCCAGCGGCCTGGCCGAGCGCTTCTGGCGGGTGGAGGTGGTGGCCGACAAGGACGCGGCCGTCTACGGCGACCTGCTCGAGCGCCACGGGATCGACCCCGCCCGGTTCGTGATGGTCGGCAACTCGCTGCGCTCCGACGTGCTGCCGGTGCTGGAGCTGGGCGCGACCGCGGTCCATATCCCCTACCACGTGACCTGGCGCCACGAGGACGACCACGACGGCCACCACGTCGAAGTGCCCACCCTGGAAGCCCTGCGGGATCTCCCGCAGCTGTTGCGGGGTTGGGACGGCGACGGCGGGCTCGCCCCCGGCATGGCCGGCCCGGCGGGGATCGGCGGACGCTACGGGGCGCACCCCGCGTGAGACGGCTCACCGCCCGGGAGATCGCCCGCTACGACCTAGTGCCGCCCGAGATCGCCCGCCGGGCCCGAGTGCAGAGGGTGCCGTTCCTCGCGCCGGGCGCCCGCGGCATGACCGTCGGCCGGCTCATCCTGGTGCTCCGCGACGACGACCGGTCCGGGCAGCGAATGTTGCTCGCTCACGAGCTGGTGCATGTGGAGCAGTACGCCCAGTTGGGCACGGTGAGGTTCCTGCGACGCTACCTGCGGGAGCACCTCGTCAACCTGTGGCGCCTGCGCAGCCACCGGCAGGCCTATCTGGCGATCTCCTTCGAGGCCGAGGCTCGGGCTGCGGCCGAGCACTGGCGCGCGAATCCCGGGGGTTGTAGAGAACTTCAATGAGTTAGCCACCACAGAGGTGGTCAACCCATTGAAGTTCGCTTCGCTGCCCGGCTGACTCAGTACTCGTAGAAGCCGCGGCCGGTCTTGCGGCCCAGCCGGCCCGCGGCCACCATGCGGCGAAGCAGCGGCGGCGGCGCATAGAAGCGCTCGGCGTACTCGGCGTGCAGCGACTCGGCTGTGAACAGGCACACATCCAGCCCGATCAGATCGGCCAGCGTCAGCGGGCCCATCGGATGGCCCGCGCCCAGCTTCATGGCGTCGTCGATGTCGGCGGCGGAGGCATGCCCCGACTCGTACATCTCGACGGCCTGGCAGATGTAGGGCACCAGCAGCTTGTTGACCACGAAGCCGGCCCGGTCCGGCGCCTGCACCACCCGCTTGCCGAGCGTGCCGGCGGCGAACGCGGCAGCCGCCCTGGTCACGGCCGGGTCGGTGAGCTGGGTGCTGATCACCTCGACGAGTCTCATCACCGTGGCCGGGTTGAAGAAGTGCATGCCCAGCACCTGCTGGGGACGGGACGTGCCCATGGCCACGTCGATGACCGGGATCGACGACGTGTTGGTGGCCATGATCGCCGACGGGTCCAGCACCCGGTCGAGCACCCCGAAGATCTCCAGCTTCAGCGGCAGTCTCTCGGGCACGGCCTCCAGCACCAGTTCGCAGCCGGCCAGGTCGTCCAGGTCGGTGGTCCAGGCAACGGCCGAGGCCGCGGCCTCCCTCGCGGGCTCGTCGAGCTTGCCCCGGGCGACGCCCCGGTCCATCGACGCCTCGACGCGGGCCCGCCCCGCCTCCACCAGCTCCGGCGTCGCCTCACGGGCCACCACCTTCAGGCCGTTGCGGGCCGCGACCTCGACGATCCCGCTGCCCATCGTTCCCACGCCGATCACCCCGACTGTGCCGATCTCCATCTGGATGCTCCTAGTGTTCGTCTATGGCGCGCGGACCCTCGCGGTCCACGGAGGCTTCGACGCTAGCCGAGGCCGAGCGGACGGGTCGCGAACGGTGAGGATTCTGGCGGGGACTCAGCGAGGCCGTGGCCCGAGCGGCCCACAGGCCGCAGGGAACAAGAGCGGGACGCGCCGCGCTGGACCGCGAAGCGACCCACCCGTCGGGGCGGCTGAGACTCAGTCCGACTCGGTGATCGTCACCGAGTCGATGGTCACGTCGACCCGGGGGCGGTCGTTGCGGTCGGTCTCCGCCTGCTGCATGGCTTCCACCACCTCCAGGCCCCGAACCACCTTGCCGAACAGGGAGTACTGGGGCGGGAGCCTGGTGCCCTGGGGGCCGCTGATGATGAAGAACTGGCTGCCGTTGGTGTTCGGCCCGGCGTTGGCCATGGCCAGCGACCCGATCTCGTAGCGTCCCGGCTTGGGCAGTTCGTCGGCGAAGCGGTAGCCGGGACCGCCCCGGCCGGTGCCTTCGGGATCGCCGCCCTGGCAGACGAAGCCGCCGATGATGCGATGGAAGGTCACGCCGTCGTAGTAGTGGTACCGGGCCAGCACCACGAAGTTGTTGACCGTCACCGGCGCCGCGACCGGGTCGAGGGCGATGGTGATCGACCCCAGGGAGGTGTCCATCGTCGCCGTGTAGCGCTTGGAGACGTCGATGCACATCGGCGGCGGCCGGCTGAACTTGCGGCGGACCGGACTCGATCCGTCCGCGGCGGGGCAGGGTGTGGCAGCCACGATGGTCTCCTCGTGTGGGTGTTCTGGCTCGACGGGGACCGGGCGACCCTACCGGGGGATGCGCTCGGGCCCTGGGCTCCCGCTCGTGTTCGCTGCGCTCACGGGCCGCTCGGGCC
>JAPPLH010000125.1:4100-6915 GCA_028819505.1 Acidimicrobiaceae bacterium | reverse complement strand
GGGTGTACCCGCCGGCGTTGGCGCCCGTCGTGAACGCCTGGGCGTGGTCGTGCTGCACAAAATTGCCGGTGCCGCCGTTCGCCTGCCCGGAGTTGCTCACCAAGGTCGTCGCCTGCTGCGCGCCGGCCCGATCGGCGGTCAGCGCGACCCACAGGACGGCGAGCGCCGCCCCCAGCGCCAGCGCGGCGAGCGCCGCCCCCGCACGCCTCGCGAACCCGAACCCGAATCCCGCCGACGGATTGGTGTTGGCTAGCATGACGAACCTCCCCAGGTAGCGTGCCTCCAACTGACTGCCCAACCCCAGTATACCGCATCCGCTCCCTCCACAACAGCCAGGACGCGCAGAGGGCCGCGGCGGTGCGAGAATCGCTCCACCACGAGGCAGTCCGCCCCATCCTCGAAAAGCGGAGCCGATCCGCAGACCAGACTCTCGACGCCGGACCGATACGCCTTCGCGAGCGTCATCCCCGCGGGCGTGTCGATGTCGAACGCCGGGCTGGTGCCGTAGCCTCCGGCGGGGCGCTCGACCCGCGGGCCGAACCCAAGGCTCATGCGCTGCCACAGCTTCGTCTACGCGCTCCGGGAACAATGGCCTAGGCGTCGAGCATGTCGGCACCGAACCAGACGCCGTGCTCGGCACAGACCCGCGGCGCACGCCGGCGGATCGTGGCGCCGAAAGGGGAGTCCAACGGAACGCCGAACAGCCCGATGCCGGGATCGAGGCGGTGCCGGCGGACCCATCCGGGCACTGTGAGCCCGTCGCGCTCGCAAAGAGCGTGCAGGACCGTCGCCATCTTGGCGGCGACGACATGGTCGGTGCCAGCGGGCGGCTCCTCGGCGAGGACACGGCGGCGCTGGTCGGGGAAACGGCGCCAGTCCATGACGAACTGCACCAAGGGCCTGTCAGCGTGCCGCCAGGACGGATCGAGCATCTCCGCGGCCAGCGCAGAAACCGTGAGGGCATCGGCGTAGCGCCAAGTTGCTGCCGTCCGGGCCACGGATCAAGTGTAGGCGGCAGCGCGTGCTCGACAAGAGTGTCAATGCCTGAACTGGTCAGGACGCCTGATGCGGCGCCCGCGAACAGCGTGATGCGCCGGCTGGGAGCCCATGCCTTCATGTTGCCGTACGGGAACCACCAAGCGCTGGGAACGAACAGACTCACGCCATAGATGCGTTCGAGCGGTTGCAAGGAGGAGACCGGCCAGCGCAATGGGGCTTCCGATGAGGGTGGCGGCTAGCCGGGATCCATGCCGGCATGTGTGCCTACATCTGCGCCGCCTCAGTCCGCCGGCGCCGGCGTCGGGGTCATGCTTCCGCGGCGGGAGCGCTTCGAGCGGTGGGGGCCCTTGTGGCCCGCCGCCAGGACGCAGGCCGCCCTCGCTCGCGGCATGGCCGCCCCGCAAACAGCGGGCGCTGCTCGCAGAGCCTGCTGCAGCCGGCCCGCTTCGTCGGGCGGGGGCACCCGCCGGCTCAGTCGCTGCGACTCTTGCACCGACATGGCCTCGAGGGCGAGCTCCTGGTCGGCGCGGTAGCGCACCGCCACGCTCGTGAACGCCAGGTCGCCCAGCGGGGTCTCTGTCACCACGCCCTCGTCGAGCAGCCGGCCCTTGTAGGTATGCACGTGCGCTGCAGGCCTGTCTAGCCGCTGGGCTATCGACACCAGCGACGACCCGTCTGTGTCGGGCAGCATCGCGAACAGGAACCGCTTGTCCGCCGCCGACAGCCGCGCCCATATCGGGGTAACGACCTTCTCGGCCACGTCCGCCTCCATCAGCTCGACGGCCGCCGCCACGTGATCGCTCGCCACGGGCCCGGGCGGTCCGCCGGCTGCTCGCCACAGATGCGCTCCGACCGACTGGACCGCGTACGGCAGGCCCCGCGTGGCCGCGGCAGCGCGGCACAGCTCCGGCGGCCCGATCTCCACACCGGCGCCCTCGAGGGGCCCGGCGATGGCCGCCATGGCGTCGTCGAGCCCCAAGTGGGCGACGTCGCAGTGGTCGCAGCGCCGGAAGAACGTGAACCCGGGGCGGTTCAGCAGCCCGTGCTTCATCTGCGCGAGGCCCGTCCCGATGAAGGCCAGCCGCTTCTGGCGGCGCTCGGTGATGCGCTGCAGCGACGACGACAGGCTGCTGGCCTGCTCGTCGGTCAGGTTGTGGAACTCGTCGACGGTGACGAGCACCCCGGCGCCGCCCTCGGCGTCGGAGGCGTCCACCAACGCCTCCAGCATCCGTCGCAGGGAGCGCTTGCGCTCGTCCGAGTTCTCCCAGCTCACCCCGAGGATCTGCCCGAGGTTGAACCCGGTGATGCGGCGGCGGGCCTCGGGGGACACGTCCCCGAGATGGTGGAGGCACTCCTCCTCGATCATCGCCAGCACGCTGTCCTCGGGGCGCGGGCGCACATTGGCGTCCACGCTGATGACCCGCCAGCCGGCCGCCTGTGCCTCGAGCTCGATCTCGTTCACCAGCGTGGTCTTGCCCACCCCGCGGGACCCCGTCATCAGTCTCAAGAACGAGTCGTGGCCCGGGCCCGCCGCGAGCGCCGCCGCGGCAGAGGCCAGCAGCTCCTCGCGTCCGACCAGCGCCGGCGGGCGCTTCCCGAACCCCGGCGTGAACGGATGGTCCATGAGCGACA
The DNA here is from genome assembly GCA_028819505.1 of Acidimicrobiaceae bacterium. Classification (GTDB taxonomy): domain Bacteria; phylum Actinomycetota; class Acidimicrobiia; order Acidimicrobiales; family Aldehydirespiratoraceae; genus Aldehydirespirator. Next base: position 4,284 of record JAPPLH010000125.1, on the reverse strand, counting down.
CTCTAGCATTCTGCGCGCCTACTGCAGCAGTTTACTATCTTTAGCAGACCACCGTGAAGAGCAGGACGCCAAGCTCAGAAATCGTCGGGGGGCCAACGTCCGGGCTGACCGCGGCCAACCGGGGGCCAACGTCCGGGCTGACCGCGGCCAACGTCCGGGCCAACCGGGGGCCAACGTCCGGGCT
>JAPPLH010000125.1:0-4000 GCA_028819505.1 Acidimicrobiaceae bacterium | reverse complement strand
GGCCAACCGGGGGCCAACGTCCGGGCTAACCGCCTTCGCTGAGGCGCTCCAGCAGCAGGGCGGCGACCGTGTCGAGGTCGTCGGGGTCGGGGCTGGTGTCGGCGTTCGAGAAGTCGAGATGGGCCATCGTCGAGATGGGCACGACGTGGACGTGCACGTGGGGCACCTCGAAACCGGCGATCACCAGGCCCACCCGGTCCGGGGCGAGCCCGGCGGCCTGCTGGGCCTCGGCCACCCGGTGGGCCACCGCCATCAGACGGGCCACCGTGCCGGCGTCGAGGTCCACCCAGTGGTCGACCTCCGCCCGGGGCACCACCAGCACGTGGCCCCGGTTGAGGGGCCGCACGTCCAAGAACGCGACGCAGGCGTCGTCTCGCCAGACGAACCGGCCGGGTATCTCTCCGTCGATGATCCGGGTGAAGACTGTCGGCATCCCCTGATCGTAGGCTGAGAGGCCCATGGCCGACCCGAGCACCGGCGGGGACCGGATCCTCACCGTCCCCAACCTGATCTCGGCGGCCCGGCTGGCCTGCATCCCCTGGTTCCTGTGGCTGCTGTTCAGCGCCGGGGACCGCTGGGGGGCGGCACTGCTGTGGGGAGCGCTCGGCGCCACCGACTGGGTGGACGGCTGGTGGGCCCGCCGCTTCAACTCCGTCAGCAAGGTCGGCAAGATGCTCGACCCCGTCACCGACCGGGCCGTGCTGCTCGTCGGGGTGCTCGCCGTCGGCATCGACGGCTCGGCGCCCTGGTGGCTGGTGATCCTCACCCTGGCCCGGGAGGGGATCGTCGCCGTCGTCGGGCTGGTGCTGCTGTCGCTGGGCGCAAAGCCGATCGACGTGACCTGGTGGGGCAAATGCGCCACCTTCGGCCTGTACTTCTGCTTCCCGCTGCTGCTGGCCGGCGCCTCCGATCTGGGCGTCGCCGACGGCTTGCGGATCGCGGGCTGGGCGTGCGCGGTTCCCTCGCTGGCGTACAGCTACCTGTCCGCAATCCAGTACATACCGCTGGGCCGCCAGTCGCTGCGCCAGGGACGGGCCGAACGGGAGGGCACGCCGTGAGCACACTCCGACCGACCATGACCCGCAGCCGAGCCGAGCCCGCCCGCCTGCCGGGCCGGGCGGGTGCGAGCGCGATGAGCGGAGCGGAGAGCGCCCGGACGGTGGAGGGGGCGTCATGAGCGTGCGGTTCGAGCCCGCCCGCCTGCCGGGCCGGGCGGGTGCGAGCGCGATGAGCGGAGCGGAGAGCGCCCGGACGGTGGAGCGGGCGTCATGAGCGTGCGGTGGGGCGTCTGGTTCGAGCCGACCCAGCCGGTCCGGCGGCTGGTGGAGCTGGCCCGCCTGGGCGAGTCGCTCGGGGCCGAGGCCTGCTTCGTGGCCGACGAAGGCACCGAGCGCGACGTGTACGTGGCCCTCACCGCCATCGTCGAAGGCACCGGGCTCACCGTGGCGCCGGCCATCACCAACCCGTTCAGCCGCCATCCGGCGGCCACCGCGGCGGCCATCGCTACCCTGGCCGAACTGGCGCCCGGCCGGGTGATGCACGGCCTCGGCGTGGGCGGCAGCCGGGTGCTCCAGCCGCTGGGGATCGACCCCGAGCGCCCCTTCACCGCGCTGCGGGAGACGTTTGAGCTGAACCGGCGCCTGCTGGCCGGCGAGACGGTGGGGGAGGCGTCGCTGCCCTGGTTCCGCCCCGAGCAGCCCCTGCCGATCGCGGTGGCCGGGCGCGGACCCAGGGTGCAGCGTCTCGCTGCCGAGCGCTCCGACTGCGTGATCCTGTCGGCTGCGCCGCCGGCCGACCTGCCCGTGTTCGCCGAGCGGATCCGCTCGGCGGGTTCCGCCCGGATCGCCTGGTCGGCCTATCTGGCCTACAGCGACACCGAGCGCCGCCGGGTGCTGCCCCACTTCTCCTACATGGCGGTGGACGCGCCCGCCGAGGTGAGGGAGGCCGACGGCCTCGACGACGCCACAACCGCCGAGGTCCGCCGCCTGATGCTGGCCGGACGCATGGACGAGGCCGCGCTACTGCTGCCCGACGCCCTGGTCGACCGCTACGGCGTGTCCGGAACCCCGGCCGAGGTCGCAGCCCGGATCGGCGGGCTGCGCGGCTGCTTCGACATCTTCATGCTCCCCATGAACGACGAAGCCACCTCAGCCGACCACATCCGCCAGAGCGCAGAGATCTTCGACGCCGCCTAGACCCCGCCGCCCCCGGTCCGGTCCGGTCCGGTCCGGCTCCCGCTCCCGGCGGTTTCTCGGGTGCGTTTGTGGGTGTCCAGCGCCCAAAACCAACCCGAGATTTCTCCCGGCGGTTTCTCGGGTGCGTTTGTGGGTGTCCAGCGCCCAAAACCAACCCGAGATCCCGTGGGGGGAGGGGGCGGTGGCTAGGACTGGGGGATGGCCGAGTAGGCGGGGAAGTCCGGGTCCACGACGGAGTGGATCCCCAAGCCCATCGCCACCCGGTTCACATAGTTGAGGTGGGCGCACTGGGCGTTGGCGTCGATGATGTCGAGGTCGTCGAACCCGGCGGCCCGCAGCTCCTCCACGTCGGCCTCGGTCACCGAGGCGGGCGAGCGGGTGAGCTTCGCCGCGTAGCGCACCACCGCCGCATCGGCCGGCGCCAGCGGAAGCGACTCGCAGCAGCCGGGGTCGGCGGCCAGCCTGGCGATGGCCTCGTCGTCGAGCCCGGTCTGGCGCAGCTTGATCGTCACCTGGCTCATGCAGTGGACCGTGCCGTTGATGGCCGAGGTCACGAAGCTGATCAGGTTGCGCTGACGGGGCGTCAGCCGCGACGGGCACTTCTCGGTGGCGGCGTACAGGTCCAGGCGGGCCGCCACCAGCGCAGGGTGCAGCGACCCGGCCATGGTCATCTCGGTGGGCTCGCCGAGCGCTCGGGCCTGACGGTCGTAGTGGGCCCTCAACTCGCCGGAAGCCTCGTCGTATGGAATCGTGGAGATCCACATTCGCCGCTCCTGTCGCCGTGACGATCGTGAGGAAGATGAACGGTTTCCGAGGCCTGGGCCTTTCGCTGTCCAACGAGGATCCCGTCGCCGACACGCTAGCCGTGGTGGCCGCGGCGGACCGCCTCGGCTTCGAGGAGGTGTCGCTGCCCGAGAGCCGGCTGTTCAACTCGGTGACGGCGGTGGCGGCCGCGGCGCTGCACTCCACCCGGCGAGTCACCGTGCGCATCGGGGTCGCCAACCCGGTGTTTCGCAGCCCCGTGCTGCTGGCCCTCGAGGCGGCCACCCTGGCCGACATCGGGCCGGGCCGGCTGCGCTACGGGCTGGGCGCCGCCGAGTGGACGGTGAGGCGATTCGGCATGGACCCGCCCGGCTGGCGCCCCCTCACCAACACCGTCGAGGCGGTGCGGGCGGTGCGATGCCTCACCGCCGGCGAGGAGCTCGACTTCGTGCCGACGACGTTCTCGGCGGCGCCGGGGCTGCGCCTGGACCGGCCGCCGCCGGTGCCGGTGCCGGTGGACGTGGGCGCGGTCAGCCGGCGGATGATGGAGGTCTCGGGCGAGTTCGCCGACGGCGTGCAGCTCGGCGCCATCACCAGCGTGGGCTACACCCGCTGGGCCCGTGAGCGGCTCGCCGCCGGCGCGGCGCGGGCCGGTCGCGACGTCGACGACCTGCTGCTGAGCGCCAACGTGCTCACCAGCGTCGGCCCGGACCGGCGCGCGGCCCGCGACGCGGTCAAGGAGGTGCTGGCCTACTACCTGGCACGGGTGGAGGGCGTGGTGGTCGACGAGGCCGGCGCCGACCCCGAGGCGGTGGCCGCGGTCCGGGCCGCGGTGGCCGAGGGCGGCGAGCAGGCCGGGGCGGCGGTCCTCAGCGACAGCCTGGTGGACGTGTTCGGGGTGGCCGGCACCCCAGACGACGTGATCGAGGGGCTCGGAGCCTTCGAGGAGGCCGGCCTCGACCTGCCGCTGGCCTGGTACACCTTCGGACCCGACCGCGACGCCGGCATACGCCTGCTGGCCGAGCAGGTCCGCCCCGCGGTGG
>JAPPLH010000090.1:2638-6941 GCA_028819505.1 Acidimicrobiaceae bacterium | reverse complement strand
AGCGGATGGCCCGTCGGGTCGTGTTGGACTAGGGCGTCGGGCATGGTCGGCTCCCCCTATCGGCAGTGGCGTGGGCCGGAGACCGGTCGGCTCAGCCTTCGTACACCTCGGCGAGGTCCCCGACCGGCGGGCACGAGCACATGATGTTGCGGTCGCCGTAGGCCCCGTCGATGCGGCCCACCGGCGACCAGTACTTGTTGGCCCGCTGGTGCGCCTCCGGGTAGGCGGCCTCGCTGCGAGTGTAGGGGTGGGTCCACTCGTCGGCGGTCACGTCCTCGCAGGTGTGGGGGGCGTTCACCAGCGGGTTGTCGTCGGCGGGCCACTCGCCCCGGCCCACCCGCCGGGCCTCGGAGGCGATGGCCAGCATGGCGTCGCAGAACCGGTCCAGCTCGGCCTTGCCCTCCGACTCGGTGGGCTCGATCATCAGCGTCCCCGCCACCGGGAAGCTCATGGTGGGGGCGTGGAAGCCGTAGTCGATCAGCCGCTTCGCGATGTCGTCGACGCTGATGCCGCAGGTGTCGCGCAGCACCCGGGTGTCGATGATGCACTCGTGGGCCACGAACCCCTCCGACCCGGTGTACAGGATCGGGTAGGCCTCGCTGAGCCGGGCGGCCACGTAGTTGGCGTTGAGGATGGCGACCTCGGTGGCCCGCCGCAGGCCCTCGGCCCCCATCATGTGGATGTACATCCACGGGATGGCCAGGATGCCGGCCGATCCCCACGGCGCGGCCGCGACCGGTCCCGGCCCGGTGGGCGGTCCCGCCACCGGCGCGAGCGGGTGGTTGGGCATGAACGGGATCAGGTGCTCGGCCACTCCGATGGGCCCGACGCCGGGGCCTCCTCCGCCGTGGGGGATGCAGAACGTCTTGTGCAGGTTGATGTGGCTGACGTCGGCGCCGAACCGGCCCGGCCGGGCCAGGCCCACCATGGCGTTGAGGTTGGCCCCGTCGAGGTAGACCTGCCCGCCGTGCTCGTGGACGACGTCGCAGATGTGGCGCACCGCCGTCTCGAACACGCCGTGAGTCGACGGGTAGGTGATCATGAGGGCGGCCAGGGTGTCGCTGTGGTCGACGGCCTTGCGTTTGAGGTCGTCCACGTCGACGTTGCCCATGTCGTCGCAGTCCACCACCACCACCCGCATCCCGGCCATCACCGCGCTGGCCGCGTTGGTGCCGTGGGCCGACGACGGGATCAGGCACACGTCGCGGCCGGTGTCGCCCCGGCTGTGGTGGTAGGACCGGATGGCCAGCAGGCCGGCCAGCTCGCCCTGGGCGCCGCTGTTGGGCTGCAGCGACACCGCCGCGAAGCCGGTGATCTCGGCCAGCCAGTGCTCCAACTGGTCGATCAGGCGCTGGTAGCCGACGGTCTGGTCCAGCGGGGCGAAGGGGTGCATGTTGGCCAGCTCGGGCCAGCTCACCGGCTCCATCTCGGTGGCCGCGTTGAGCTTCATCGTGCATGAGCCGAGCGGGATCATCGACCGGTCGAGGGCGATGTCGCGGTTGACCAGGCGGCGCATGTAGCGCACCAGCTCGGTCTCGCTGCGGAAGGCCGAGAAGATCGGGTGCGACAGCACCGGAGTGGTGCGCCGGTACTCGGGGGGCCGGGGGTCGTCGACTATGCGGTCCAGGATGCGGAAGTCGGCCCGGTAGCCGAACGCCTTCCACACCGCCTCCAGGTCGGCGGGCGTGGTCCTCTCGTCGACGGTGGCCGAGACGGTGTCGGCGTCCACCCGGCGCAGGTTCACGCCGCCGGCCAGGGCCACCGCGATCACCTTGTCGGCCCGGCCGGGCACCCGGATGCACACCGTGTCGAAGAACTGGTCGTGGACGATCTCGACGCCGTTCTCGCGCAGCCCGTGGGCCAGGATGGCGGCCACCCGGTTGACCCGCCCCGCGATCTTGGACAGCCCCTCAGGCCCGTGATGGATGGCGTACATCGACGCCATCACCGCCAGCAGCACCTGCGAGGTGCAGATGTTGGAGGTGGCCTTCTCTCGGCGGATGTGCTGCTCGCGGGTCTGCAGGGCCAGCCGCAGCGCCGGGCGGCCCGCGCCGTCCTTGGACACCCCGACCAGGCGGCCGGGCAGCGCCCGCTGGTACTCCTCGCGCACGGCGATGTAGGCGGCGTGGGGCCCGCCGAAGCTCATCGGGACGCCGAAGCGCTGGGTGGAGCCGACGACGACGTCGGCGCCCATCTCGCCCGGCGGGGTCAGCACGCACAGGGCCAGCGGGTCGGCGGCCACCGCCACGAGCGTGCCGGCGCCGTGGGCCCGCTCGATGACGGACCGCAGGTCGGGGACGGCCCCGGTCGTGCCCGGGTACTGCACCAGCAGGCCGAACACGCCGTCGAGGTCGGCGGCGGCCGGGTCGCACACCACGACCTCCAGCCCGATGGGCTCGGCCCGGGCCTCGACCACCGCGATGGTCTGCGGATGGCAGGCCTCGTCCACCGCGAACCGGTCGCCCCCGCGGCCCCGGCCGACCCGGTGCAGCAGGGTCATGGCCTCGGCCGCGGCGGTGGCCTCGTCCAGCAGCGAGGCGTTGGCCAGGTCCATGGCCGTCAGCTCGCTGACCATGGTCTGGTAGTTGAGCAGGGCCTCCAGGCGGCCCTGGGAGATCTCCGGCTGGTAAGGGGTGTAGGCCGTGTACCAGCCCGGATTCTCGAACACGTTGCGGCGGATGACCGCCGGCGTGATGGTCTGGTGGTAGCCCATGCCGATCATCGAGACCATCAGGCGGTTGGAGCGGGCCATCTCGAGCAGCTCGTCGTAGTCGGTGAGGCGGGGCCCGAGGGTGGGCAGCTCCATCGGCTCGCGCTGGCGGACGTCGTGGGGGACGGTGCGGTCGATCAGCTCGTCGAGGTCGGCGACGCCGACCGTCGCAAGCATCTCCGCGACGTCCTGGGGGGTCGGACCTATGTGGCGGCTGTGGAAGGCCCGCCGGTCGCGGAGATCGTCGAACCGGGGCCTGGCACGTCTGTTGTCTGTCATCGTCGTGCGAATCTACCCGGAAGGCTCGGCCTGCCCTATCCGAGCGGCTATCCGAAGAGGTCGGCGTGGTCGGTCAGGCCGAGCTTTCCGAACGGGCCGAAGAAGCCGTGCTCGTAGAGGCCGTACCCCTGCTGGGGGCCCCGGTCGGCGTCGTCGTAGGTGAAGCGGGCCACCGAGTCGACCACCCCGTACTGGCCCAGGCCCCGGATCTCGCTCACCTTGTAGGCCCGGGCCTGCTCGACCAGTTCCTCGCCCTGCCACATGCCGTGGCGCCAGTCGGGCTCGATGCCGTAGCCCGCGCCGATGGAGATGAAGTTGGTGGCCAGCGGCTCGACGTCGATGGTGATGGGTCCGCCGGGCGCCTCCGGGAACGTGATGCGCGACCCGGACAGCAGGCGGGTGCCGCTGATGGTGTCGTGGACCCACTCGGGCCGCCCGAGGCGGTCGCGGGGCCGGTCGGGGTCGGTCCACACCCGCATGCCGGTCTGCATGGTCCGGTTCCCGTCGGGCTCCTCGTGGCACAGGTAGATGATCCAGTGGTCGCCGTAGTCGGCGGGCATGTAGTTCCACATGCCGGCCAGCGTCGAGATGGTCTGGCGGATGCCGTCGGGCTGCTTCTCGCCCACGGGACGCACCCCCCAGGACCGGTCGCGGGCCCCGCCGCAGACGTCGGGGGCGACCGCGATGTCGGTCCCGTCCACGGCGAGGGTTCCCTCCCAGCGGCCGAGCTGGGCGAACCGCTGCGTGTCGAACATGACCGTGCCCCGGGCCCGCAGGTACTGGCGGGGCTCCTCGAAGGGGTCGACGGGCGAGGTCCAGGTCACGTCCATGGCCAGCCGCGAGTCGGCGGGCCGGCCCGGCTCCACCATCACCCCCAGCTTGCGCAGCGGCTCGATCACCTCTATGCGGATCGGCCCGACCGCGATGTCGGAGCGGTCGGTCAGCGGCTTGCTGGCTCGGACCACGAGGTGGTCGTCGCCCCGTGTGACCGCCAGGTAGGCGTCGGTGGTGCCCAGGTTGGGGTACTGGCCCAGCCCGAAGACGGCGAAGTACTCGCCGCCCGAGGGGTGCAGGTTGAAATAGTAGCGGTCGTAGAAGTTGCGGTCAGAGGTGGCCGGGTGGCGCACGTACTCGGCGCTCTGGTGCACCGGGAAGTCGTCCCAGGCCGAGACCGACCGATAGGGGTTCATGGCCGGCACGCTACCGGCGCCGTGGCCCGGCCATTTCTCCGTGAGGCCGCGGCCGAACCACGGGTCCGGGACCGTCGCGTCCATGAATTCGGACCCGCGTGGATCAGTAGGGGGCGAGTGGTGC
>JAPPLH010000090.1:0-2538 GCA_028819505.1 Acidimicrobiaceae bacterium | reverse complement strand
CGGCGCGTGTCAGTAGGGGGCGAGTGGTGCCGGCGCGTGTCAGTAGGGGGCGAGTGGTGCCGGCGCGTGTCAGTAGGGGGCGAGTCGTGTCGGCGCGTGTCAGTAGGGGGTGAGGGGTGCGGGGCGTGTGTCAGTAGGGGGTGAGGGGTGCGGGGCACGAGAGGTAGGTGCCGACGTGTTCGGGCTCGGGCAGCACTGGTTCGCCCGTCGGCGGTTCTGGGGCGACGAAGGCGGTGGCTGCGCTGTTTGCGCCGCAGGCGATCAGCTCGCCGGTGTCGGCGAGGCTCACCCAGGTGACCCCCGAAAAGCACGGCAGGTGCGCCGGATGCACGGTCAGCATGAACACTTCGCCGTCGTGGCGGGCCTGGACGTTCCAGCGGGCGCCGTCGGGGCGAAGCGGGTCGCGCATCGCGTACGACTGGGCTTGCGGGCCCGTGCCCACGCGCACCAGGTCCCCCTCGGTGTCCACGGCCACGTTGGACGGGCGCGACGCCACCGACTCCAGCAGCGCGTCCGAGGGCTCCAAGACGCCCGCATGCCCGCCCCACGGAACCCAGAACGCCCAGTTGACAGCGTCGCGGGGACCGCCGACCTCGACGCCGGCCTCGCCGTGGAGCACCAGCGCCACCTGGCCCAGACAGTCGACACGCAGACCGGGCAGCTGCACCTGCCTGGATTCGACGGTGCCGGGCTCCCACACCCAGTAGCGCAGCGACCACCCCATGATGAACTCGCCGTCGATGGTCGGCGCATACTCCGTGGGCCATAGTTGCACCAGCCCCCGGAAAGGCCACTCCGGCGCCGCACCCTCAACGAAATCGCTGCGCACCGGCCAACCGGGGGGCGACGATTCGATCGATGCGGTCGTGGTGGGGGCCGGTTCCGTGGTGGGGGCCGGCTCTGTCGTGGGGGCCAGCTTCTCTCCTTCCTCCGGCGGCTTCTCCGCCGGGGCGTCGCGAATCGCGGAATCCGTGTGCGTCGTCGTCGTGCTGGCGGTGGCTGCCGCGGGCGGCACCGGTGAAGCCGCGGGCGCAGCCGATGCCGGTGGCTCCTCCTGAGGATCAAGCATTCCGGCGTCCGGCTCGATCGTGGCAGACGAGTCCGCCGGCTCGATCGTGGCAGACGAGTCCGCCGGCTCGGATGAACCGGCAGAAGCCGCCGTATCCGCGGTAGACACGTCGTCTGCAAGCTGCGGCGTCGACAGACTGCTCGAATCGGAGCGGTCCACGCGCGTGGCTTCATCGGACGCACAGCCGGCAAGCAGCAGCCACACGGTACACAGAACCGGCAGAGTCGGAGGTCTCCGCATCACTGAATCTCGCTGCCGCGTGCCGTCGCCGTCGCATGCGAGACTGCAGGTCCAGCATCGACGTTCGCCGAGAGTCGGGGAGCAGTGGGGCTGCATCCGTCGATCATCTATTGCATCCCCTCTGACACGACTGCCAACTCGCGCAAGTCAGCAGGATGATCACAGGAAGATCGCTCGCCAAGCGGAGGAGGCACAGGGAAGGCCGGATCAGACACAGTTTCAAGAGTCTCATCGAAATCCACGAGTATCGGGCCGAGATAGCTCCAGCCGCAGAGCAATCGTCGTCCAGTCTCAGCAGAGACCACATGTGTGATCTGGTAGCCGCAGGCCGGTTCATAAAAGACCGAGCGAACAGCATAGTTGCGACCGTCAGTTCCCACCATTTCACCATAATACGAGATCTCCCAGTCTGGCGGACGTTCAGGTATATCATCAACAGAATAGTTGGAGCCCAGATCCAGAAGTCCGCGCGACCCATCGAACTCGTAGAAGCGACTGTCAGCAGCTGTCGAAATCTCAAAAATGCCTATATCGACCTTAGGTTGTGCAATGCGCATACCGTTTGAGATATGCATTTCGGTTGGATCCGATGAGTTCCAGAGACGGCCGGGATACACAAACCTCGGATACGCGCCATCTCCTCCCCAAGGAACATGCAAACTAGCCGAACCGATGGGCCCGAAATCCCTATGTCCGTAGTCCAAGTAATGGATTTCGATTCCTGCTGTGGTCGCGACCATAAATCCAGGTCCACAAATCACCAAATCGTCTCCTAGAGACAGATATCTCAGCGTCCCATTCCGCGAGTCCCAGAACTGAAGCGTATTCCCCTTCAGTGGGTATGGGTCTTGTACTGCCAATTTAGTACTCCCACCTATCAGAAATCCATCATAATAGTAATTGATGATCCCAGAAAAGGGGAACGACGGTGCAACACCTATCAGAGGCTCGCCCGCTGATGTAGCACCTACGGAACGGTCGGCAGACACCCCGCTATCCGTGGAAGCACTCACGAATGAGCGAGGCGTACTGATGGCGGCAGCTGTCATGCCAAAGGCAGTCAATAGGAGAGCGCTTACGAACATTGTCGAACACCGACGGGATCTCCCCCTTACCCTAAACTCTCGGCCACATGACCGTCCTGCATACGCCATACGGATCATGGAAGGGCCACAAACTCCGCTATGAGCGGGAGCGGCTTCTGTGTGGGGTGGATGCGCTGCTGCGGG
>JAPPLH010000036.1 GCA_028819505.1 Acidimicrobiaceae bacterium | reverse complement strand
CTCGGGCTTGAGTCTTGAGACGTCCATGAGTGCCGCAATTCGCACGGCGACGCTCAATGCTTGCACCTGGTCACGCGAGCGGGAGGCTTGCGGGCAGCCCGAGATCAGCATTGCTCAACAGTCTCCTAAGCACCGGAGTCAGGGTTGAGGCAGGTCTCCCCGCCCAGGTCACGATAAAGAACGCAGCCACCGGCTATGCATACACTGAAGCCTGTCAATTCGATCTATGCGCGAATGGGGTTCCTTGCTACGTGCAGTATCTGCCCCAGTGCATTCCTGGTGTGACCTTCGGCGGCAGCGGTCTTGTCCTTGTCTTCAGGCACAATGGGAGTCGTCAGCGGGCGGTGACCTGCACCGCGACGGGGTGGTGGCAGGCGACGTAGTGGTCCGCGTCGCCGACCTGCTCGCTGACCGGCTCGACCTCGCCGCAGATGCCGGTCGCCCGCGGGCACCGAGTGTGGAACCGGCAACCGCCCGGGGGATCGGTCGCTGACGGCAGCTCGTCGCCGATGTCGCCCTCGCTCACGTCCACGGTCGGAGCAGGCTCGGGAATGGAGGCCAGCAGCGCCCGCGTGTAGGGATGGGCGGGATGGGAGTAGATCTCGGCGGTGTCGCCGATCTCGCACACCTTGCCCAGGTACATGACCACGATCCGGTCGCTGACGTTCTTCACCACCGACAGGTCGTGGGAGATGAACAGCACGGTCAGGCCGTAGCGACGCTTCATGTCCTGCAGCAGGTTCAGGATCTGGGCCTGGATGGAGACGTCGAGCGCCGACACCGGCTCGTCGCAGATCAGCACCTTGGGGTCGAGCGCCAACGCCCTGGCGATGCCGATGCGCTGGCATTGGCCGCCCGAGAACTCGTGCGGGCGCCGGGCCCCGTACTTCGCCTCCACGCCGACCGCGTCCATCAACTCGTCGATGCGGTCACGGCTCCACGACCCGATGTCGTCACCCCACACGGCAAGGCCCTCGGCTATCACGTCGCGGACCCGGCGGCGGGGGTTGAGCGAGGAGATCGGGTCCTGGAAGATCATCTGCACCTGCGGCCGGACCCCGCGAAGGTCCTCGCCCTCGAGGCCGGCGAGATCCTGGCCGGCGTAGAGCACCTCGCCGGCGGTGATGTCGACCAGGCGGATGATGGCTCGGGCGACCGTCGACTTGCCGCAGCCGGACTCGCCCACGATGCCGAGTGTCTCGCCCTCGGCGACGTCGAAGCTCACCTCCGACACGGCATGCACGACGCTCCTGCGGCCCGCGGGGAAATGCACCACGAGATCCTCGACCCGCAGCAGCACGTCGTCGCGGTCGCGCAGTTGGGCGTGGCCCGTCCCGGCCATCAGCCGCCCCCTCCGCCAAGGTCGCTGCCGCGGCCCGTCCCCGCCATCAGCCGCTCCCTCCGTCGCGGTCGCGCAGTTGGGCGTGGCCCGTCCCGGCCATCAGCCGCCCCCTCCGCCGCGGTCGGTCACGGCCAGCCCGGCCGCGGTGGTGCCCGCGGCCCGGTTGGCGGCCATGGCGGCCATGCCCCGCTCGGTGCCGGTCGGGTGCAGGCACGCGAACCGGTGCAGCCCCACCAGCCCGCTCAAGGTGGGAACACCGCCGAGGCAGTCGGCCTGGGCGTAGACGCAGCGGGGCGCGAAGGCACACTCGTCGGGCGGGTCGATCAATTCGGGCGGCCGTCCCGGGATCGGGTCGAGCCGGTGGTGGACCGGGTCGTCGATGCGGGGGATCGAGCGCAGCAGCGCCTCGGTGTAGGGGTGGCGCATGTCGAAGAAGAGGCTGCGGGCGTCGGCAGTCTCCACGACCCGGCCCGCGTACATCACGGCCACGTCGTCGGCCCGGCCGTGGGCCACTCCCAGGTCGTGGGTGATGAGGATCATCGACATCCCCCGATCGCGGCGCAGCCCGTCGAGCAGGTCCAGGAGATGCTTCTGCACGGTCACGTCCACCGCAGTGGTGGGCTCGTCGGCGATCAGCAGACGGGGCTGGCAGGCCAGGGCCATGGCGATGACCACCCGCTGGCGCAGCCCGCCCGACAGCTCGTGGGGGTACTGCGACACTCGCCGCGCCGGCTCGGGAATGCCCACCACGTTCAGCAGTTCCCGGGCCTCGGCCAGGGCCTCGCCCCGGGAGCGGCCGAGGTGGTAGCGGAGGGTCTCGGCGATCTGCTCGCCCACCTTCTTGACCGGATTGAGCGACGTCATCGGGTCTTGGAACACCATCGTCATCTGCACCCCGAAGAAGTGCTTGACCTTCCCTGCGGCCAGGGCCCGCACGTCCTTGCCGTCGTAGGTCACCTCCCCGCTCACCCGGGCGGTCCGGGGCAGGAGGTTCATCAGGGTCTTGGCGGTGACCGACTTGCCCGAGCCCGACTCGCCCACGATGGCCAGGGTCTTGCCCTCGTAGAGGTCGAAGCTCACACCGTTGACCGCGTTGACGGTGCCCCGCTCGGTGGGGAACCGGACGTGGAGGTCCCGCACCGACAGCAGCGGGGCACCGGCGGAAGCGGCCTGGTCCGCCATCAGAAGGCCAGCTCCTTCACATCGAAGTACTGGCGTATGCGGTCGCCCGCGAAGTTCAACGACAGCACGGTCAAGAACATCACCGCCACGGGGAACATCGCCACGTGGGTGGCGTTCTGCAGGTCGCGCAGGCCGGCGCCGTCGACGATCATCTTGCCCCACGAGATGGCGTCGTCGCCGGCCACCGACAGGCCCAGGAAGGCGAGCGAGCCCTCTGCCACCACGGCGATGGCCATCCCGAGCAGGGTCAGCGCCCCCATCGGGATCACCACATTGGGCAGCAGTTCCCGCACGATGATCCGGCCGTGGCGGGCGCCGATCACCCGGGCCGCGGCCACGAACTCGCGTTCGGCGTACACCAGGGTGGAGGCCCGTGCCAGCAGCCCCACAGGCGCCACTGCCAGGATCCCGATGGTGAGGCTCACCACCAGCAGGCTGCGCTCGAGGGTGGCGGTGATGAGGATGGCCAGCACCAGGGCCGGGAACGACAGCTGCACGAAGAACAGGAACCCCACCGCCTGGTCGAGACGGCCCCGGAAGTAGCCGGCCACGATCCCCAGAGCACCCCCGACAGCCATGCCGAACACGATGGCGAACCCGCCCACGGCCAGGCTGATGCGGGCGCCGTGCACGGTGCGGGAGAACACGTCGCGCCCCAGGGCGTCGGTGCCGAACCAGGCGTCGAACGAGGGAGATTCGCGGGGACCGGAGTAGGCGACCTCGGTGGGATCCGCGAGCGGGAGCATAGGCGCGAACACGGCCACGAACGCCATCGTCAGCAGCCAGGCCACCGCCACCCAGAAGGCGGGGCCCAGACGGCGGCGCACGGCGGCTTCGTCTCCGGCGGGGCCGTCGTCGGGCACTTCGGTGGGCCGGACGAGCCGGAGGACCCGGAAGCGCCAGAGCAGCCGCTGCCGGGAGGCTCTCCGGTCGCGGGACGCTCCCGGCCTGGGGGTCGTCCGGTCCTCGCCGTTCACCGGGCCCTCACCCTCGGGTCGAGCCAGCCGTAGAACAGGTCCACCAGGAAGTTGAGCACCACGAAGGTGCATGCCACCAGCATCACGATCGCCAGCACCACCGGGAAGTCGTCGCGGATCACGGCGGTCACGATCTCACGGCCGATGCCGGGAATGCCGAAGATCTGCTCCACCACCAGCGACCCCCCGATCAGGGCCCCGGTGCTCACGCCGAAGACGGTCACGACCGAGAACATCGACGGCCGCAGGGCGTGGCGGAACATGATCCGCAGCGGCGGGAGGCCCTTGGCTCGGGCCATGTGGACGAAGTCCTCCTGGAGGGTGGTGATCAGGTCGGTGCGCAGCAGCCGCTGGTAGCTGGCCGCCAGGGGCAGTCCGAGCGTGAGGGCGGGAAGGACCATGGAGTACACCAGCCCGCCGAGGTTGTCGCTCTCGTAGGCCGAGGGGAAGACCTGCCATCGCAGGGCGAGCAGGTACAGCAGCACGACGCCCAGCGCGAAGTTGGGCACCGACAGCAGGCCGAACGACGCGACGGTGGAGCCCCGGTCGAAGGCCCGGTTCGCCCGGTAGGCGGCGATCACGCCCCAGGGGACGGCCACCCCGAGCGAGACGATCTGGGCCATCACCAGCAGGATCAGCGTCTCGGGCAGTTTCTCGCGGACCACCTGGCTCACCGGCTGGTCGTTCTGGAACGACGTGCCGAAGTCCCCGGTGGCCAGGTCGCCCACCCACAGCACGTAGCGCAAGGGAACGGGCTGATCCAGGTGGTACTGGGCCTTGGCCGCGGCCACGGTGTCGCAGTCCCGGCTGGCAGCGTCGACCGTGGTGTCCTCGACGAGGCCGGCCTCGATGCCCTCGCAGTCGAGCTCGGCCAGCACGCCGACCACGTTCACGAGCGGGTCTCCCAGCAGGTTCATGGCGGAGAACCCCAGGAACGTCACCGCGAACAGCACCGCTGCCAGCAGGGCCACCCGGCGCAGCACGAATCTGGCCACGAGCCCCCTACCGCCCCGATCGCCGCGTGGTCTTCAGGGCGCAGTCCGGTTCATGGATGGCGGTCACTGCGGCCGGGGAGCCTACTACGGGGCGCGGGCTCGACGCCGGTCAGTTGTCGAGCATGAGGAATTGCGCGTCCCGGGTCCGCTTGGTGGCGCCGACCCACACGTTGATCTGCACCGACACGATCTCTGCGCCCTCGGCGACTTTGTCGCTACACAGGTCAATATCAGCATTCGCAAGATCGTCCGTCACCAAGAGTTCATGGCCGATGGTTCCTCCGGGTGAGCGGTCGCGGGCGTTGAAGGCGTAGTCGACTCCGGGCGTGGCGCAGGACCCGCCGGGGGTGGCCTTCGCCCCGGTCCGCCCTCCCGGCACGTCGGGTATCAGTTCCATCGTCCACCGCGACCCCTTCTCGTCGGTTCGATTAACGTATATACATACAATGGTGGTTCCTTCAATACCGTAGAATACATTTTCTGGATGGCCAAAGTTCCGCTGACAAGTCAGTGTCCCGTGTTGTGAGTTGACGATGCCGCCTGCGGTGACGGTGGCGCTGTTGGGTGTTCCGACCTGGTAGCCGCTGCCGTCTTTGACGGTGACCCGGATCGTGCGGCGGCTGTAGAAGTAGTATGTGTCGAGTTTGATGTCGGTGGTCATCTGGCCTTCGGGGATGGTGTAGACGCCGATGCCTTGCTCGTGGACCTGCAGTTGGTTCGCTTGGCGGTCGACGGTGACTTTGAGGCCGCCTTTGGGGGCGGGGTTGGTGGCGGTGAGGGTGAACACGGCGTCGTAGCGTCGTTGGATGCTGGGGTTGGGGGCGGTGATGGTGACTTTCATCTCGCCGACGTCCACGGTGGCGGTTTTGGGGTGGCCGACGGCGTGGATGGGGCCTGCGACGGCGGTGATGGTGGCGGTGACGGTGCCTTTGGTGCCTGCGGCGGGCAGGGTGAGGGTGGGCACGGCGAGGGCGGCGCTGGCGGCGTTCTCGGCGATGGTGACGGTGCGGGCGCCGAGGTCGCCGGCGGCGACGACGCCGCCGGTGGCGGTGACTGCGACGGTGACTGCGAGGTCTGCGGCGACGGGGCCTGTGGCGGTGATGGTGAAGGGCGCGGGCTGGCCCTCGGCGACTTCTTTGGTGTCGGCGGCGACGGTGACGGCGAGGCCGTTGTCGGCGACGGCGACGGTGGCCGTTTTGGGGTCGGCCACGGCGTAGCCGCCGCCGGTGTCGTCGCCGGCGACGGAGTTCAAGGTGACCGTCACCGCGGCGCCGGTGTTGTCGGTGCTGGCGTTGGACACGGTAGCGACGCGGTAGGGAACGCTGGTTCGGCCTGCGGGGATCTCCACGGTCTTGGCGCCGAGGCTGCCGGGGGCGGCCACGCCGCCGGTCTGGGAGACGTCGACGGTGACGGTCAGTCTGGCTGCGGGCGCGGTGGCGGCGGTGACGGTGAAGACGGCGTCGGCGCCCTCGACCACGTCGGCGCCCGCGGTGACGGTCACCGCGGAGGCGTCGTCGTCGCGCACAGCGACCTCCGCCGACGCGGGCGAGCCGACGCTGTACTGCGGGTCGGTGCGCGGGTCGCTCCGCACGGTCACGGCGACCGCGCCGGTGTGGGCCTCGTCGACTCTGTCGTCGACGGTGCGCACCCGGTACTCCACAGTGGCGGCGCCTTCGGGGATCACAACGCTGGCCGGGCCCTCGTCCGCGGCCGCCACGAAGTCCCCGCCGCCGGTCTCAGCCACCCCCACACGCACCGACAGGTCCTCCGGCACCGGCTGGTCCGCGGCCACCGCGAACACCGCGTCGGCGCCTTCGCTGACCGCCGCGCCCGCGGTGACGGTCACCGCGACGTTGTCGTCGTCTGTCACCGCCACCGTCGCCAGGCTCGGATCCCCCGCAACCGCCGCGCCGCCGAAACCCGCGTCGGCGTAGACCACCGCCGAGTCCGTCACCGACACCGTCACCGACCCGTCGCGCTCAACCACCGCGTCGTCGACGGTCGCCACCGAATAAGACACCGCCGCCGGGCCGCCGGCACCGAACGTCAACACCGACCCCGGCAAGTCGTCGCCGTCGGCGAAGTCCCCCGCCCACGTCACCGCGGGCGTCACCACCAGATCCCCCGCCGGAGGCATCGACACCGCGAACACGAACACCGCCGCCGCGCCCTCCGACACCATCTTGCTGCCCGCGGTGACCGTCACCTCCGGCACCTCGTCGTCGCGCACCGACACCGAAACCGACCCAGGCGAACCCACCCTGTATCCCGAACCCGCCAACACAGCCACCGACACCTCGCCGTCAGCCTCATCGACCGCATCATCGACAGTGCCCACCACCAGCCTCGCCGACGTGTCACCCGCAGCCACCACCACCGACCGCCGCCCCAAACCGCCCGCCGCCGCGAACACCCCCGACTCAGACACCACCAAACCCACCTCCACATCGGTCAC
>JAPPLH010000052.1:5527-7146 GCA_028819505.1 Acidimicrobiaceae bacterium | reverse complement strand
CCGCCTGCCGGCACGACCACGCTGCCGGCGAACTGGGCGTCCTCGATGGCCTCCGCCCTTGACGAACTCCACCGCCTGCCGGCACTCCTGCTCGAATCGGGCGGCCCCGTTCAGCGTCCTGGCCGGCGACTCCTCCGGGGCCTGCGGCCGCTCCCGGCTGCGCCCGACCGGGCCGACCAGGGAGAACTCATCGGCGAGCTCTTCGGGCACGCCCGCTGTCGGGGCGCCGGTCCTGGTAGCTTGGGCTGCGGTTGTTGGCGGGCGGTGAAGGCACCATGACCGTGAGATCCCCCTGCCGTTCGTTCCGTCCGGCCCGCAGGCGCCGCGGGCTGGCCGTGCTCGCGCTCCTGCTGACGGTCGCGGCCGCGGCGGGGTCCGCCGCCGCCCAGAGCGACGAGGAGGTCATCCGGCAGGGCCGGCAGGCCGTCAGGGACACCAAGGCCCAGCGCGAGGAGCTGGAAAGGGCGGCGGAGGCCGCGGCCGGGAGCCTCGACGCGGCCACCGCCGAGGCCGAGGACCTGATCGACGCCCTGAACAAGGCTCAGGCGTCGGTCGACGCCCAGCAGGCGGCCCTCGACGAGGCCGAGCGGGCCGTGATTGACGCCGAGGCCATCGTGAATGAGGCCGTATCCAGGATCTCGGCGCTGGAGGACGAGTTGCTCGCCACCCAGGAGGGTCTGCGGGAGGCGGTGATCGAGTCGTACGTCTCGTTCCAGGCACCGACCGGAACGTTCAGCGCCCTCGGGGCCGACCCGTGGCAGAACGCCCGCGAGGAAGCGCTGGCCGGGTTCGCCACAGGCAGCCGGATCGACGACATCGACGAGTTGCGCCGGATAGGCGAGGAACTGGACCGCTGGCGCCGCCAGGCCGTCGAGGCGGCCGACGCCGCCGAGGACCACCGCCGGGCGGCGGCCCTCATCCTCGCCGGACTGCGAACGGCAGTCGACCGCGAGGCAGCATTGTCGGCGGCGGCCGAGGAGCGGGTTGAGACGCGTTTGTACGAGGTCCAGACGATCAAGCTGCTGGACGCGGGTCTGGCCGCCGAGATCGAGGCGGCCGAGCGCCGGATCGCCGACGCCCTGGCCCGCCAGCGGGCAGAGGAGGAGGCCCGCCTCCGGGCGGAGGAGGCGCGGCGCAGAGCCGAGGAGGCCCGTCTCAGAGCCGAGCAGGAGGCGTCCGAGGGACGGGTGCTGGCCGAGTCGGTGGACCCGTCCGACACGGACCTGCCGCTCGTCTGGGTGCGCGGCTTCGAGGTGCACGAACAGATCGCGGAGGCGGTCGACGGCCTGGTCGCAGCCATGGAGGCGGAGGGCTTCAACCTGGGCGGCTGGGGATACCGGACCGCCCAGGAGCAGATCAACCTGCGCCGGTCCCACTGCGGCACCTCGGAATGGGAGATCTGGAGCAAGCCTTCCAGCGCTTGCCGGCCGCCCACCGCCCGGCCGGGCCGGAGCAACCACGAGCGGGGCCTGGCCATCGACCTGACGAACAACGGCCGTCTCATCACCAGCCGCAACAGCGCCGTGTTCCGGGCGCTGCAGCGCCTCGCCCCCCGGTTCGGTCTCAAGAACCTCCCCAGCGAGCCCTGGCACTGGTCGGTGGACGGCCGCTGAGCGTCC
>JAPPLH010000052.1:3526-5427 GCA_028819505.1 Acidimicrobiaceae bacterium | reverse complement strand
GCCCTGGGCCACTCGGCGCCGTCGCCGCGGGCCGCGTTGGCGGCCATCACGTCCATGGCCAGTTCGTAGGCGTCGCCGACGGCCATGTCCATCTGGGCGTAGAGGGTCTGCTTGCCGATGCCCTTGGCGTAGCGGCTTCCGCGGGTGGCCCGGCCCAGCAGGTCGATGGTGGCCTCGTCGAGGTCCGCCGGAGGCACCACCCGGTTGACGAGTCCCCACTCCAGCGCGGTGGCCGCGTCGATGGTGTCGCCGGTGAGGGCCATCTCCACGGCCCGCTTGCGGCCCAGCGGCCGGGCCACCGCCACCATCGGGGTGTGGCAGAACAGCCCTCCCTTGCCGCCGGGGGTGGCGAAGGCGGCCTCGGTGCTGGCCACGATCAGGTCGGCGCTGGCCGCCAGCTGGGCGCCGGCCGCGGTGGCCAGGGCGTGAACCTTGGCCACCACCACCTGCGGGATCTCGGCCATGGCGGTCATGGCCGAGGTGCACAGCGCGAACAGCTCCCGCAGGCCGGCTTCGGACATCTCGGCCATCTCGGCCAGGTCGTGGCCCGAGGAGAACACCGGCCCGTTGGCGGCCAGCACCACCCCGGCCACATCGCCTTCGGCGCCGGTGGCCCTCAGAGCTGCGTCGAGCTCGGCGAGCATCTCCGACGACAGGCAGTTGCGCCGCTCGGGCCGGTCGAGCGTGATCGTCACGTAGCGGTCGTCACGCTTGTACAGCAGGTTCTGATGGTCCATGGACGCCTCCTGTCTCAGGATTCTGCCAGAGCGGGCAGCACTTGTTCGGCCGTCAGATGGACGCTCGACCAGGCCTCGTCGATGGGCATGCCGCCCACCAGCGGGTGCAGGGCCAGCGTCCCGGTGCTGCGGGCCAGGTCCACCGCCTCGGCCGGTGTGAGCACCCGGTAGATGCCCTCGGCTCGCAACTCCTCGACGGTGGTGGCCGACGAGCACACCGCCGAGGTCTGCCCCGGCGGCTGCCAGCCCTTGTAGGTCATGGCTTCGAGCATGAAGCACTCGCCGTGCTCGGCCCAAACCCGGTCGGGGTCGGTGGCCACGTTGAGCATCACGACGTTGTCGGGGGCGATGCAGAAGCCTTGAGTGCCGTGGCGCTCGCACTCGGCGTAGTAGAGGGCCTCGATATCGGGGAACTGGCCCGGTAGCTGCATCGGCAGTCCCAGCCGGGCGGCCCGCCGGGCGGCCGCGGGCGACGATCCGCCCACCAGCACCATGGGATGGGGCCGGGTGCGGGGCATGGGCAGCACCTGCACGGTCTCGCCGTTGTGGGTGAAGGGCTCGCCCTTCCAGGCGGTGAGCATCACCTCCAGCGCATCGTCGAGGATCCTGCCGCGGCGCTCCCATTCCTTGCCCATGGCGGCGTACTCCACCGGCCGGTAGCCGAGGCCGGTGACGATCACGAGCCGGCCCGGGCTGACCAGGTCGATGACCGCGATGTCCTCGGCGGCCCGGACCGGGTCGTGCAGCGGCAGCAGCAGAGCCGAGATGGTGACCATGAGGCTATCGGTGCTCGACAGGATCATGGCCGCGTTGAGCAGCGGCGTCGGGCACCAGGCCATGGGCGTGCTGTGGTGCTCCTCGAGTGACACCGCGTTGAAGCCGTGGCTGTCGGCGTAGCGGGCGATCTCCAGCCCGGCCCGGTACCGGTCGCTCATCGCCTGCCCGTCGGTGGGGTCGGGCGACATGAAGTTGAAGCGGATCAGCGAGAAGGCCACGGCCCAGTCTGCCCGCCTCACCGCCCCGCCGCGCCAGCCCGACGAATCTCGGGGGCAAAACGGGTGCCATACGCCCAAAACCAACCCGAGATCCTGCGCCAGCCGCCCCCAGCCAATCTCGGGGGCAAAACGGGTGCCATACGCCCAAAACCAACCCGAGATCCTGCGC
>JAPPLH010000052.1:0-3426 GCA_028819505.1 Acidimicrobiaceae bacterium | reverse complement strand
AATCTCGGGGGCAAAACGGGTGCCATACGCCCAAAACCAACCCGAGATCCTGCGCCGGAGCGCTCATCTAGAGCACCCCGGTGGCGTGCATGCGGTTGACGGTGCTCACCACCGCCCTCAGCGAGGCCGACACGATCGACTCGTGCAGGCCCACCCCCCAGGTGGTGTAGCGGTCGCCGGTGTCGACCTCGACGTAAGCGGCCGCGGTGGCGTCGCTGCCGGCGCCGATGGCGTGCTCGTAGTAGTCGACGACCTTGCCCGCGAACAGGCCGCCGGCCTGCATGGCCGACACGAAAGCGTCGATGGGGCCGTTGCCCGAGCCGCGGATCGTGCGCTCGGCGCCATCGACTCGCAGCCGGGCCTCGAGATCGGTGCGTGATGCGCCGATGGTGTCGGTGGTGGCCCGATGGCCGATCAGCTCGACCCAGGGCCGCTCCGGCTCCACATAGGAGGCCATGAACCGGCGGTGTATCTCGTAGGAGGTGATCTCGGTGCCGGTGTCCTCGGTGACGGTCTGGATCTGCTTGGAGAAGTCCACCTGCAGGCCGCGGGGAAGGTCCAGGCCGTACTCGTGCAGCAGCACGTAGGCCACGCCGCCCTTGCCCGACTGGCTGTTGACCCGCACCACCGCCTCGTAACTTCGGCCGAGGTGGCGGGGGTCGACCGGCAGGTAGGGGACGTCCCACACGTCGTAGTCGCCGGTCAGCGGCTCGCCCGGCGCCACGTCGTAGATGGCGGCCATGCCCTTCTTGATGGCGTCCTGATGGCTTCCCGAGAAGGCCGTGTACACGAGATCGCCCACGTACGGGTGCCGCTCGGGCACGGTCATCCGGTTGGCGTACTCGAACACCCGGCGGGCCTCCTCGATGTCGCTGATGTCGAGCTCGGGGTCGACCCCTTGGGTGAACAGGTTCAGCGCGATGGTGACCACATCGACGTTGCCGGTGCGCTCGCCGTTGCCGAACAGGGTGCCCTCCACCCGGTCGGCGCCGGCCATGATGCCGAACTCGGCCGCGGCCACCGCGGTGCCCCGGTCGTTGTGGGGGTGCAGCGACAGCACGATCGAGTCCCGGTCGCGGATGTCGCGGTGGAAGCGCTCGATCATGTCGCCGTAGATGTTGGCCGACGACATCTCCACGGTGGCCGGCAGGTTGAGGATCAGGGGCCAGTCGGGGGTGGGGCCGATCACGTCCATCACCGCCTCGCACACCTCCACCGTGAAGTCGGGCTCGGTGCCGGTGTAGCTCTCCGGCGAGTACTCGAAGCGGATGCCGTCGGCGTCGCCGGCCTTCCGGGCCCGGTCGAGGCCGCGCATGCACTGCTCGGCGCCGTTCACCGCGATCTCCACGATGCCGGCCCGGTCGGTGCGGAACACCACCCGCCGCTGGGTCACCGACGTGGAGTTGTAGAGGTGCACGATGGCCCGGGGCGCCCCGGCCACGGCGTCGAAGGTGCGCTCGATGAGCTCGTCGCGAGCCTGGGTGAGCACCTGGATAGTGACCCCGTCGGGGATCAGGTCCTCTTCGATGAGCTTGCGGCAGAAGTCGAAGTCGGGCTGGGAGGCGGCCGGGAAGCCCACCTCGATCTCGGGGAAGCCCATGTCGACGAGATGGTCGTACATGCGCTGCTTGCGACCGATGTCCATGGGGTCGACCAGGGCCTGGTTGCCGTCCCGCAGGTCGACCGAGCACCACAGCGGCGCCTTGGCGATCCGCCGGTCCGGCCAGGTGCGGTCGGCCAGCTCGACTCCCGGGTAGGGCCGGTACTTGGTGAACGGCATTGTCTTTGGCGTGAGCATCGTCTTTGGCGCGGGCATCGTCTTGTCCTTTGGTGGGGGTGTTCGGGTTCGGGTCCCAACAAGCACAAATCCCCCCGGCCAGAGGCACGAGGGGATCGGCGAGCACCGATATGTGGCGCTCGCCTACACGAGAAGCAGGAGGTCGGCGAAGGTGGTCACGGTCATCAAACATAGCCCCCTCGGCGCTCGCGTCCAACACGCCGGCGTCGGCCACGACGGGCATCCCGATCCTGGGCGTGCGTTCCGGGTGCAATCCGCGCCATGCTTGGGGAGTGAGCTATCTGGTCTGGGATGCGACGCTGCCCGAGCTCCGGTCGCCGATCCTGGTGACGGCCTACCAGGGCTGGTTCGACGTTGGCGGCGCGGCGACCGGCGCGCTCGAGTGGCTGAGCGAGCGCAGCGACTCGATCAGGGTGGCGCACATCGACCCCGAGGAGTTCTTCAACTTCGCCGAGCAGAGGCCCATCGTCCGCCTGCGCGACGAGCGGCGGGACATCGTGTGGCCCTCCAACGACGTGCACGTGCTGCGCCCGCCGGACGCCCGCCACGACCTGGTGCTGGTGGTGGGAGCGGAGCCGCAGCTGAGGTGGCGTTCCTACGCCGAGGTGGTCGTCGAGCTGGCGAAGCGAAGCGGGGCCGCCGCGCTGGTGACGGTGGGCGCGCACATCGCCGACATACCCCACACCCGCCCCTTCGGGGTGACCGGCTCCACCACCGACCCGGGCCTGGCCAAGGCCTGGGGGCTCGACCGGCCCTCCTACGAGGGCCCGACCGGGATCGTGGGCGTGCTCCACGATCGTTTCGAGAGGCTCGGGGTCCCGGCCGTGTCGCTGCGGGTGGCGGTGCCGCACTACGTGTCGGGCGCGCCGAACCCCAAGGGGGCCCGCGCCCTGCTGGAGCGCTTCGAGCGGGTGACCGGGCTGCCCACCGGCTGGTCCGAGCTCGACGAGGCCGCCGCGGAGTGGGAGCAGCGGGTCAACGACGCCATGGACTCCGACGACGACGTGGTGGCCTACGTCAAGCGCCTCGAGGCCCGAGCCGACGCCCGGGCCAAGCGCAGCGTCCCCAGTCCCGACGATCTCGGCGCAGAGTTCGAGCGCTTCCTGCGCCAGCAGGACAATTCCGGTTGACAGAGCCAGAAGGCAACGACATGCCCGTCACCGCGGTCGAGGCGCCCACCACCATCCATCGGGGCGAGGAGGAGATGCCGTGGGCGGACGCCGGGGGCGGCATCGAGCTCAAGGTGCTGATGGTGCGCGACGACGAGGGCCTGTGGATCGTGCGCAACCGGTTCGCCCCCGGCGTGGTGATCCAGACCCATCGCCATACCGGACCGGTGTACGCCCACACCCTCAGCGGCGCCTGGAAGTACCTCGAGTACCCGGAGGTCAACCGGGCCGGGTCCTTCCTGTTCGAGCCGGCCGGCAGCGTCCATACCCTCGCCACCCCGGACGACAACACCGAGCCGACCGACGTGTGGTTCCAGATTCACGGGGTGAACCTCAACCTCAACGCCGACGGCAACGTGGAGTCGATCACCGACGGTCCGGGCGTGCTGGCCGTCTACTACGCCATGTGCGAGGCCCAGGGCCTGCCCCGCCCCAACGTCGTCACGTAGCGGGACTGCC
>JAPPLH010000115.1 GCA_028819505.1 Acidimicrobiaceae bacterium | reverse complement strand
TCTGACCGCCAGCCACAGCCCGGACCGCCCGCTACGAGACGACAAGACACCGCGAACCCCCACGAAGGTGTCTCTGACCGCCAGCCACAGCCGGGACCGCCGGCTACGGGGCGGTGAAGAGCCGGTCGGGCCGGAGTGATCTGGACGCGGATGGCGGGTCGGGAGCGCGGGCGGGCCCGTAGCGGATCCGCTCGGGCGCCGCGATGGTGTAGAGACCCCTTCCGTCGGGCACCTCCCGCCAGCCGTGGTGGTGGACCTTCTGGTGGCAGGCCCAGCACAGCAACATCATGTTGTCGATGTTCGTCGGCCCGCCCTGGGACACCGGTCTGATGTGATGGCCCTGGCAGATCCACATGTTGGCACCACAGCCGCCGCAGGCCCCGTAGCGGGCCCGCAGCGCGTTCATCTGGGCCTTGGTGGCTACCCGCTTGGCGTGGCCGTGCCACAACGGCACACCCTCTCCGCTGAACACCACACCTCTGATCCGGGCATCGCAGAAGTGCTCCTCAAGCACGCTTTGGGGGATGATCTCGCCCCCGGCGATCTCCGCGAACGCGTCAGTGCCGTCAGCGCCCAGGTGCTGAACGATGGTGATGTCCGCCGATGCCCGGCGTCCACATCCGCACTTGCCAACGCCGCTTCCGACGTCCTTGCGCTTGCCGGCACCCTTGCCGTTGCCTCCGACGCCGTTGCCGGCTTCATCCTTGCCTCCGACGCCGTTGCCGGCTTCGCTCTTGCCTCCGACGGCTTCGTTGGTCGCGCCGTCGATCTTGGCGTAGATGCTGCCGTGTGACGTCAAGGTGTCGAAAGCGTCGGCCATTCGCTGATCAAGGCTGCGCTTCTGGCCATCGGAACTGTGAAGGTCCAGACGGCGCAGCCGCTCGGCCTCCTGCACGAAGCGCTTGCGCACCTTGGCGCCGGTCACCGGGTCCAGCTCGCCGCGCAGGCACACCATGCCGTCGTCGCCGTCCCAGAAACTCAACCGCCGCCGAGCCCGCTGACGCCGATAGACGTGCTCCGCGTCGTCGGGCCGTCGCCGAGCCGCCCATCGACCCGCCTCCCGCGCCATCTGCTCAGGCGACAACACGGCAGCCTTTCTCAGCAACTCCGAGTCCTGCTCGACCTGCTCGGCGCTGGTCCTCTCCGAAGTGCATGCAAGCACCTTGGCGTTCGCTATCGAGATGTCGCCACTCTCGACCGCGTCGCGCACCGAGGGCAGCGACTCCAGATTCTTCGCGACTTTGACCTGCCCAGCGGCGTCGCGCCGCGACAACCCAACCGCCTGCGCCAGCACCCCCACGCCCGAATCGCCGTGCCGCTCCCGCCCTGCGACGCCGGCAGCCGTATCGGCCTGCAGCACGGTCAGTTGCCCTCCGAAGGTCTTGCACTCCCCCAGCAGCACCCGCAGATCCGAGGTCGGAGTAGCCGGATCATTGGCCAGCCGGATCAACTCCGCCAACCCCTCCCGCACCCGTCGTGCCGTGTTCAATACCATGGGACATATCATGCCAGGGGGGTGTGACATCCGTAAGCCCTATTCAAGATATGTCAATACAATTTGGCGCTAGAAGGCCGCCTGACTGCCGCTCCCTGCTACGGCAGCACAAACGGCGATTACATCAGCGTCCTAGCGACGGTTAGGACGATCGGGACTGTTCAGGCAGCGAGCGTGGTACCGAGGGCCTCAGCGCGAAGCAAGCGAACACGCTCAGCCATGCGGCCGATGGTCGCGTGAAGATCCACAATCGAGCCAGCAAGGTCGAGAGCGAAGACCTCAAGCCGTTTGTCCGCGTGGCGAACCACATACTCTTCAGTTGGCGCCTCTCCCTTGGCGTAGACCAACAGCCCGCCGGGCAGGTCGAGCGCAGTGGCATAGGCGAGAATCTGGTAGATGTCGGCATGCGGGACGCTCTTCACATCGATGCGCTTGTACTTGGCATCGCCGACAAACACGCAGGTCCGGCCGTCCCACCAAGTGAGGTCCGGCTTGAGGCGCAGCTTCTCCCCACAGTCAAGGTAGATGCGTCGGGGAAGTCGACTGTCAGGACACAGAGTGCGCTCCGACACGCCGAGAGACTCCCGGAGCGCCCTCGTGACGAACCCCTGGAACACCTTGTTCATGTCGATCAGGAAGCCTGAAGCTCGGGTGTCACCGCGGTCCAGTTCCAGTGCCTGATGCTGCAGGACCAACCGTGACAGCGACACCACTTCTCGATAGTGCTCGTTGAGCCTGTCGAACGTGACTTCCGGCACCTCCTGCGGAGAAAATCGAACATGCGTGACATTTGGCGAGTGTCGCGTTGATCCACCGCAGACCGTTCCGCGAACGTGAGTCCTCAAGACGCTGCCGGCCGAGAAGGTCAGCAGCGGCCTTTACCAGGCGGTTCGCCAAGATGTCATCGGTGAACTCGTCGTAGCTGACCTCCACTGGCACGAGCGCGTCGAACCTTCGGCGGAGTTGTTCTGCCATGTCGATGCGCCCGCGGACGGTTCGCAGGGCGTCCTGCTCGGTCCGGTAACCGTGCAGCAATCCGCTTGCAAACGCTTGCCGAGCGGCCGCGGTCAGCGCGAGGGCCAACACCTCTACCAGCGTGGGCTCCGACGTGAAGTCGAATCGCTCTTCCCTGGGCTTGTAGGCCCCCATCGCGTACGAAGCCAGGTAGATGACACGGGAGATGTCCAACTTGGGGCGGACCACGACCGATAGGTCGTCCACATCGAAGGCGCCGATGACGGCCTCGGGCCGTAGGCGGTAGAGGTCGCTCCGGCCAGGGGCGGCCTGGATGGTGAGTGAAGGCAGCGTCTCCTTGAGAGCGTCGCGCTCGTCGACGGTCAGCTGTACCGGTTCACTCTCGCGGTACTCCTGAAGCTCAATCTGACGCATCACCGTTGTCCACGGCGGCATCGAACTCGCCGTCCGTGGCCGTCTCGACCTCGGTCCCGCCATCGATCTCTCGCCGCAGACGATCGAGGTGGAAGTCGTCAAGTCGATCGTGCTCACCGTAGAGTTGCTCTTCGACATACGGCAGGACGTTGTGCTCCCAGATGATCTTGACCATTGCTGTGTCCAGGCCCTTCTCGCGCATGAAGTAGCTCGGCCCGATTGCCGCGTGGCGGTCGGACAACTTCTCGTTGGCGCGGACGACAACGTCAGCGACCCATTCCATCCCACTCGCCTTCTCCTCAAGCCAACTTCGAAGCAGGCCCTTGATGGGCGCCTTGTCAGGATGGAACTCAACAAAGTGGAACCGCCGCCTCAGCGCGAGGTCGACTAGGGCGATCGAACGATCGGCAGTGTTCATAGTGCCAATGATCCAGAGGTTCTCGGGCAGGATTCCGGCTCGGATCATCCACGCACACGGTTGGTCGGCCTGGCCCGAACTCCGCGGCCGCTGCTCCGCCGGCTGGCCCGGGGCTCCTTCTAGGTTGCCGGAGAACAAGCGCTGCAGTTCCTGCTCGGTGATCCGCCGTCCGAGAGGAGTCAACTCTCTGTAGCCCCGAGCCAGGTCGTCATTGGACCCGTCCCGACCCGGGTATCGGATGACTTCTTCGGCCTTCAGATCTTGGGCGGTCCTACTCAGATTGTGCTCGAAGTAGTTGTCCGCGCCGCTGGGAAGCGACTGCGCGCGCTCCTCTGGCGGCAGGTCCAAGACGGCGGCCACGCGCTCGGCGAGATCGTTCCTGTGGGCCTTGCCGCCCAACTCGCGCAACGCTAGAACCATCGCCCAGCGGTAGCCTTTGAGTCCTCGATAGCTCCGCAACCGGCGGGCGCGGTCCTCCGGGGTCTCCCCCTCGGCTGTATCTGGCTCGGGGCCTGGCTCAGGTTCTTCAGTCAGGGACATAGTGCTCGCTTCGGGAGGGCGGGAGGTCAGTCGGGTTCGGCTCTTCATATCCTTGTCGTGGTCACTGTCCTTGTCCAGACCCGGCGGGCTGGTCGGGTGGCACACGCCCACCACGGTACGGACCGGGTGTGACAGTCATCGAGGCAGCTTCGAATTCTCAGCGCCTCAGCGGTCGAACGTTGATGCGTCGGGGCCGATCCATTTGAGGATCAGGGCGTTCACGGTGCCGTCGGCCTTCATCGACGCCAGGGCCTCGTCGAGCTTGAGCTTCAGCTCGCTGCCCTTGCGGACGCCGATGCCGAGGCCCCTGTCCAGCAGCACCGACGGGCCTACGATCTCCAGTTCGCCCTCATGCTCGGAGAGCTTCTCGACGGCGTAGCCGTGGTCCACGAGGATGGCGTCCACCGTGCCGTCCAGCACCGCGTCCACGACATCGGTGAAGTCGGTGGCGTCCTCCAAAGGCACGAATGGGCGGCCCAGTTCGGTGAAGTAGTCGGAGTAGATGGTGTTGGTCGACGCACCGATCGTGCCCTCGACGGCCCGGTCGCCTGCGCCGGCCCGGGCCAAGTACACCGAGGGGGTCGGCGGGTAGTACGCCTCGGTGAAGTCGATCAACTCCTCCCGTTCGGCGGTGATGCTCATGCCCGAGAAGATCGCGTCGAACTCGCCGGCCACGAGGTCGGGGATCATGTCCACCCAGTCGTTGACGACCCACTCGCACTCGAGGCCGGCCCGACGGCACAGCTCGTCGCCCAGTTCGGGCTCGAGGCCGTCCAGCTCGCCCTCGTCGTTGACGAAGTCGAAGGGATGGTATGAGCCGACGGTGGCGATCGTCACCGCGTCCGTGTCGGTGGCGCTGCCGCTGCACCCGGCCAGCAACGACAGGAGCCCCGCTAGGAGCGCCGCTAGGAGAACCACTCTGGAGGCACGCATCTTGGTGAACATGGGGCGACGCTACACCTGTCCGTGCCTGAGGCGGGCCGAGGGAGAGGCACCGCCTCGGGATGCCGGAGCGGCGACGGTCAGGTGTCGGCGGCCATCCGGTAGAGCTCGCCGACCAGATCGTCGTAGCGACCGGTGGCCAGAGTGACGGCGTAGGCCACGCCCACTGCACCACCGACGACGACCACGGGCATGCAGTCGAGGAACCGCCTGACGGCCGGCAGCGCGTGGGGCAGCACCGCCAGCAGCACCGCCGGCAGCAGCGCCCCGGCCATGTACACGAGCATCAAGCCCAGCGTCCGGGCCGCCTCGGTGTCGGTGCTGTTGAGGATCTCCCCAAGCTTGGGGCCGACGCAAGGGCGCCACAGCCATCCGGCCAGAGCCCCGGCCACCAGTCCCGACCCGATGGCTGCCAGCGACGCCGGCGCCTTGGCCCAGTAGGCCAGCACGAACACGCCGGCCACCGCCGCCGCCGGCGCCAGGGACATCACCGCGCCGCTCAACTCGACATCCCAGTGGCCCGATGCCCGGGCCCACGTCAGCAGGGTGACGCCGACCAGGTAGTACAGAGCGACCGTGAGCCGGGCCTTGCGGGCCACAAGCACCAGCGCCACCGCGGGCACCAGCGCCGCCAGGGTGCATGCGACCCCGACGGAGCCCACGCCCTCGAGGAAGGTCGCCACGGCTCAGCCGCCCCGCCCGTCGTCACCGGCGCGCTCAGGCATCGGCCAGAAGCCGCTCGACCGTCGTGTAGAGCTGCTCGTAGGTGGCCCGGCCGTCGCCGGTGCGGTCGAAGCGGATCTGGTTGTCGCCGTCGATCACGTACACCCGGGGCCAGTAGCCGATGTTGCCGGGCTGCCAGCGGTGGAAGTTGCGCTTGTCGGTGTCGAGGGCGATGGGCCAGACGACGCCGAGGTCGGCGGCGGCCTCGATGATGTTGTCCACGTCGGCCTCGTAGGAGAACTCCGGGGAGTGCACGCCCACGATCTCCACCCCCTGGTCTCGGAAGTCGGTGTAGATCTGACCGAGAGCGTCGAGGGTGTTCTTGCAGTTGCGGCATCCGAAGGTCCAGAACTGCACCACGGTGAGCTTGTTGGCGGCTCGGATCTCCTCCAGCGAACCGGCGTCGGTGTTGAGCCAACCGTCGAGGTCGGTGAGGGTGTCAGCCACGCCCAGCACCTCGATGGGCTCGGCAGGCACCGTTGCGGCGGCAACGGCGGCCGCCGCGGTGGCGGCCTCGGGGACAGAGGCCTGAGGAACCTCCGTGACGGGGTCTGCCGGCTCGGAAGCCCCGACGACGGAGTCCGCGGCATCGGCAACCGCAGCCTCGGCGTCGCCAGCGGCCGCGACCGCGGTCTCCGCGGCGGGCGCAGCCGTGGGGGCAGCGGCTGCCGCTCGGTGGTCGGCTGCCGGGGGACTGGCTGCCGGGTCATCGCCGCTGCCGTCGCCGCGCAGTGCCGTCCAGACGATGGCTGCCAGGCCGGCCGCCAGCACGCCCAGCGCCAGATAGCGCACCATCGAGGACCTCATCGCAGCAAAGACGATACGCCCCGAGAGCCACGGGGACGTGAGGATGGCTGGTGCCGTCGGCACCGCTAGTCGGGAAAGACCGCCATCGCCTCGATCTCTGTGAGCAGGCCCTCGACGGCCGGGCCGGGGTCGGCCTGCGGGAAGGTCGCCGAGGCGGTCAGGGCGAGTCGCTCAGGCGGACCCGGAGCGCGGCGAGTTCGGCCTCCGCGGCCCGCCGGGCTGAGGCCTCGGCGTCGGCTCTTGCGGTCTGCTCGGCGGCTCGTGTGGCCTCCTCGGCAGCTCGGGCCTCGGCGGCGACGGCTCGTGCGATCTGGTCGTCGTTGTCGAGGAGCCAGGCGCCCGCGGCGATGTCCCACAGCTGCAGTTTGGGCGGACGCCAGCAAAGGTCCAGGCCCAGCACCCTGCTGCGGCCGCGCAGCCCTTCGCCGTCGGGTGCCACCTCGATCGGCGCCCAGCGCCCCGACCGGCGCCGCTCGCCCTCGAGCGGCGCGCCCAACAGTTCGCCGCCGGTCGGGTCGAGGCGCCAGTACTCGTCCACTCCGAGCTCGGCGTACTTGGACGGCTTGACGTGAAGGTCGGTGCGCCTCGTGTTGGGCGACGCGATCTCCAGCGCGAAGCACGGCACCGCGCCCGCCTCCCACACCTTGTAGGTGGACTTGCCCTTCACCGCGGCGACTTCGACCCCGAACGCGACGGCAATGTCTGGCGCGACGACCACTCTGGGATGGCCCTCGCGGTAGTAGACGTTGATGTCGCAGCACACCCAGGCGTCCTCGACGCCGCGCCGGCCGTACCAGTCTCGCAGCGCGAGCACCAACTCCATGCGGCGGCGCGTCTGCAGGTCTCCCTCCGGCACTCGGGGTCCCTCCGGGTAGTTGATTTCCACCTCGGGAGGACCAGCCACTATCGAGCTCATCAGCGCACCTCCGACTCGCTGCCCCGACGGTACCCCGCACCTCGACAGCCCACAACCTACATTCATTGAAACAGACTGACCACACACAACAATGAATGGCAGGGCAATCGCCGGCTTCTACCCAGTTCGGCTTCGATATCGGCCTTCATCTGGGCAATCTCTGCTTGCAGCCCGGTCGGGGCGTGCTCTCCCGCCG
>JAPPLH010000069.1:61630-63450 GCA_028819505.1 Acidimicrobiaceae bacterium | reverse complement strand
GCCAATCCGAATTGGCAGCAGGATGCACGCCACCCGTGCATAACGCTGCCAATTCGGTGCGGCGAGGCATCGTGGGCGACGGGCTCACAGCCGGAACACTCCGTAGCCCTCGGCGCCGGCGATGGGCGTGTTGCCCACCACCGACAGGCACATGCCCAGCACGTTGCGGGTGTCTCGGGGGTCGATGATCCCGTCGTCGCTGATGGCGCCGGTGGCCCGCAGCGCCAGCGAGCCCCGCTCCTGGATGGCCTCGGCCTGGGCCACGGTCCGGGCGTCCTCCTCCTCGTCGAAGGGCTCGCCTCTGCGGGCGGCCCGGGCCCGGCGCACCTGCGACATCACCCCGGCGATCTGCTTGGGGCCCATCACCGCGATCCTGGCCGTGGGCCACAGCCAGGTGAAGCGGTTGCCGAAGGCCCGCCCCGACATGCCGTACGTTCCCGCCCCGTAGGAAGACCCGATGATCACGGTCAGGTGCGGGACCGTGGAGTTGGTCACCGCGTTGATCATCTGCGAGCCCTTCTTCACCATGCCGTCGGCCTCGTAGTCCCGCCCCACCATGTAGCCGGTGATGTTCTGCAGGAACACCAGCGGCACGTCGATCTGGTTGCAGAGCTGGATGAAGGTGGCGGCCTTCTGGGCCGAGTCGGGGTAGAGCACGCCGTTGTTGGCCAGGATCCCCACCGGGTAGCCGCAGATCGACGCCCAGCCGCACACCAGCGTGGTTCCGTAGCGGGCCTTGTACTCCTCGAAGCGGGAGCCGTCCACCACCCGGGCGATCACCTCGCGCATGTCGAAAGGCTGGCGCAGGTCCCGGCTCACCAGCCCCAGCAGCTCCTCGGGATCATGGACCGGCGGATCGGCGGCCATGGTCGGGCCGGGATGGGGCTTGCGCCGGTTGAGGTGCGAGACGACCTCGCGGCACATGCGGATGGCGTCCATCTCGTCGGTGGCGAAGTAGTCGCCCAGCCCGGACACTTCGGCGTGCAGGCGGGCGCCGCCCAGGGTCTCGTCGCCGGACTCCTCGCCGGTGGCCATCTTCACCAGCGGCGGCCCCGCCAGGAAGATCTTGGACTGGTCGGCCACCACGATGTTGTAGTCGGACAGGCCCGGCTGGTAGGCGCCGCCGGCCGTCGACGACCCGAACACCACGCACACCGTCGGTATGCGCATCTTGGACAACTCGATCATCTCGTAGAAGAACCGGCCCGTCTCGGCGAAGTGGGTGGTCTGGACCCGGTTGCGGCCGCCGCCGGTGAACTGGGATCCGCCGCCGTCGCCGCCGCCCAGACGCAGATCGGCGCCGGCCGACTCGACGAAGCTGACATACGGGATGTGGTTGTCGCGGGCGATCTCCAGCGCCCGCATCCACTTCTTGCCGGCGTACGGGGTGAGGGCGCCGGCCAGCACGCTGGGGTCGTTGCCCATGATCACGCACTCGGTGCCGCCGATCACGCCGACGCCCACCACCATCCCGCCGCCCATGGCGTAGTCGGAGTGGTAGGCGGCCAGCGCGCTGATCTCCAGGAACGGGCTGTTGGGATCGATCACGTTGGCGATGCGCTCCCGGATGGGCAGCTTGCCCCGCGACCGCAGCCGCTCCATCGAGGCCAGGCCGCCGCCCGCATCGGCCTCATCGAGCAGCCCCTCGATCTCGGCTAGCTGCTCCAGCACGTCGTCGCGGTTCCGGCGGAACGCCTCGCTGCCCGCGTTCACCGCTGTCGGCAGCGCGGGCGCCAGCAGACGGGGCAGGCCGGCCGGTCCGCCGACGTCGATCTTCACCGCAGAGCAAACTACCGCCCAGCGGGCACCGGGGAGCGCGG
>JAPPLH010000069.1:61089-61530 GCA_028819505.1 Acidimicrobiaceae bacterium | reverse complement strand
ACGTCGATCTTCACCGCAGAGCAAACTACCGCCCAGCGGGCACCGGGGAGCGCGGGCGATGGGGAGCGCGGCACCGGGGAGCGCGGTGGGGAGCGCGGCGGTGGGGAGCGCGGTGGGGAGCGCGGCATCGGGGAGCGCGGCACCGGGGAGCGCGATGGGGAGCGCGGCGGTGGGGAGCGCGGCATCGGGGAGCGCGGCGGCGGGGAGCGCGATGGGGAGCGCGGCGGTGGGGAGCGCGGCATCGGGGAGCGCGATGGGGAGCGCGGCGGCGGTGTCTGCGCCGCCGGACGAAGGCGGACCGGCAAAGCGAGCACGATGCACTGCGGCAGTCGGGGTCGCGGGCCGCGGCTCGCAGCAGGAGTGCGGGATCGGCGCGGCCTCGTGACGGCACATGACGCGCCGGTGGTGGGGCTCCCATGAGGCTCTGGGCCGGGCCACGAC
>JAPPLH010000069.1:39680-60989 GCA_028819505.1 Acidimicrobiaceae bacterium | reverse complement strand
ATCGAGCGAAGACAGGCACATGACGCGCCGGTGGTGGGGCTCCCATGAGGCTCTGGGCCGGGCCACGACGCCATCGAGCGAAGACAGGCACATGACGCGCCGGTGGTGGGGCTCCCATGAGGCTCTGTTCACATCAAATGCGTCGAAGCTTGATCAACGGTGCGGTTCAGGGAACCGAGTACAGTCGGCGCATGCGGATGTGCCACAGAGCGCGGACGATCGGGTGCTGGTCATGAGCGATCCTGTTCTCGGGAGTCGTCGAGGATCCGGGCTGGAGGGCCGCCGGACTGTTGTGCTGGGTGATCCCGTCGACAGGGCGTCGCTATTGGCTGCGATGCCTGCGGGGCTGCTGGAGCGGGCCACGACCGAGTCCCAGCGGGCATTCCCGGCCATCGCAAAGGAGCCGGACACCTGCGCGTCGATCGCCTCGGCCGTTCGGGGACTACCAAGCGTCCACGAATTCCATCTCGGCGACAGCCGTCATCTGGAGATCGAGCCAGAGAGCGTCGAACTCGTGGTCACATCGCCGCCGTACTGGAACCTCAAGCAGTACAACGAGCAGACCGGCCAACTCGGAGGGATCGAGGACTACGACGAGTTCCTGTACGAGTTGGACGAGGTCTGGCGCCGCGTCCACGGCGCGCTCGTGCCCGGCGGACGGATGGTGGTCGTGGTCGGGGACGTCAATGTGGCCCGCAAGTCCTTCGGCCGGCATCTGGTCTTCCCGCTGCATGCGAGCATCCAAGAGCGGTGCAGGATGATGGGATTCGACAATCTCGCGCCGATCATTTGGCACAAGATCGCCAACGCTCGCTACGAGATGGGCGCAGGCGGCTTCTACGGCAAACCATACGAGCCCAACGGCGTCATAAAGAACGACCTCGAGTACATCCTCTTGCAGCGCAAGCCGGGCGGGTATCGCAAGCCCGACTTGGCAGCACGCATCATGTCGGTCATTCCCGCCGACGACCACGCGCAGTGGTTCCAGCAGGTCTGGCGCCTGGGCGGCGCTTCGACCCGGGACCATCCGGCACCCTTCCCGCTGGCCCTGGCCGAGCGGCTCGTCCGCATGTTCTCCTTCGTGGGCGACACGGTGCTCGACCCGTTCATGGGAACCGGAACGACCGCGGCGGCGGCGGCGGCCTGGGGCCGCAACAGCGTCGGCTCGGAGGTAGACCCCGCCTACTTCGAGCTGTGCATCAGCCGAGCGAGGCGAATGATGAGTTCGTCGCTTCAGGCTGAGCTGGACCTGACGGCTTGAGCGTGGCCGGACAGCGTGCAGGCACAGGGTTGGCGCGGGTCGATGCGTTGGCAGCGCTCGCCGCGCCCACGATCACGGACTACTGCCAGGCTTCTGCGCAGTATGTGCGAGAGGCAATCGCGGTCGTCGTGTTCGATCGGCAGACTGGACTCCTCGATCCTGGTCTCCCCCCTGCGGGCAGCGGTCTGCGCTGGCCGGAGTTCGTCAGCGCTATCCACGACGCCTACCAGGCGCGCTTCGGCGAACCGTGAGACCGAGACAGCCGTGACCGGCACTGTCGACACCGGCGTGGTGGACTTCCATTTCGACGTGCTCTGCCCGTGGGCCTACCAGACGTCCAGGTGGATCCGGGACGTGCGCCGCCAGAACGGGCTGGAGATCAACTGGCGCTTCTTCAGCCTGGAGGAGATCAACCTCTTCGAGGGCAAGAAGCACCCCTGGGAACGGCCCTGGTCCTACGGCTGGTCGCTGATGCGCATCGGCGCGGTGCTGCGCCGCCGGAGCATGGACCACCTCGACGCCTGGTACGAGCGCTCGGGCCGGGCCCTTCACGAGGAGGGGCTGCGGGTGCATGATCCCGACGTGGCCCGGGCGCTGCTCGGTGAGATCGGCCTCGACCCGGCCACCGTCGACGCCGCCCTGGAAGACGCCTCCACCCACGACGAGGTGAAGGCCGAGCACGACCGGGTGGTGGCCGCCGGCGGCTTCGGAGTGCCGACGCTGTTCTTCGGCGGTCAGGCCCTGTTCGGACCGGTGCTGATCGACCCGCCGTTCGGGGACGAGGCCCTGCGCCTGTGGGACGCGGTGACGGCATGGCTGGAGTTCCCCCACCTCTATGAGATCCAGCGGCCCAAGTCCCGTGACGACGAGCAGGCCATCGCCGAGGTGTTCCGCCCCTACATCGAGGCCCGCGACTGGGTGAGCATCAACCGCGGCGAGGAGATCACCTTCGACCGGTCGTAGTGTCCCGGTTGCCGGCTCGTTGGATGGACATGGACCCCTTCGGCGCACTCCGACGGCGGACCCCCGTCGATTCCCCACCTGTGCGGTGGGTTCCTGACAGGAGTTCACCCCGCGAGCTTCGCCGACGGACTCGTGAATCTGGTCGCTGGCCGGGAGAACCGTGATGGGCGCTGAGGAGATCCGGCGACTGGTCGCGGACGCCGACCTTCCCAGCCTGCTGGCCGCGCTGGCCCACGCCGCCGGCGATCCCGGTCTGGCGGCCGCCGACCTGTGGCTCGACCCGGATCGAGCGCTGGAGCCCGACGATGGTTGGGACGGGGACCAACTGGCGCGAGCGCGCGACCTTGCCTGCAAGGGCCTGGCCAGATTGCGAGATCCAGCATCCGGCACCGGTGCAGGCGCCGGCGACGCGCTGGTGCCGTCCCTCATCGACTGGCTGACCGGCGCCGACCTCGACGACGGCTACCGGCAGATGCTCGCCGAGGAGTTGGCCGTCACCGGGGATCTGCGGGTGCCCGAACCGATCAGCGGGGACGGCTGGCCGCCCGCCGACGCCGACTACCCGGTAGCCGTGGTCGGGGCGGGGATGTCGGGCATCCTGGCCGCCCACCGGCTCGAGCAGGCCGGGGTGGGCTGCGCGGTTCTCGAGAAGAACCGCGACGTGGGCGGCACCTGGCTGGAGAACACCTATCCCGGCTGCCGGGTGGACGTGTTCAACCACGTGTACTCGTACGCCGGCGAGCAGCGCCCAGACTGGCCCGGGTACCACTCCAGCCAGCCGGTCCTGCTCGACTACTTCCAGGACTGCGCCCGCCGCTGGGGCATCCGCGACCGCATTCGCTTCGGCACCGGAGTCGACGCGATGTCCTGGGACGAGCGGGCACGGCGCTGGACCCTTCAGCTCGACGGCGGGGAGGCTGTCACGGCCGGCGCGGTCGTGTCGGCGGTGGGTCAGCTCAACCGGCCGCTGATGCCAGACATCGAAGGGATCGGCAGTTTCGCGGGGGAGAAGTTCCACAGCTCCTCGTGGCGCCACGACATCGACTGGGACGGCCTGCGGGTGGCCGTGATCGGCACCGGGGCCAGCGCTCTGCAGTTCATCCCGCACCTGGCAGAAGAGGCCGCCTGCGTCACCGTGTTCCAGCGCACGCCGCCGTGGCTGATCCCGCGGCCCGTCTACCACGAGCCGCTGGCCGAGGGCCTACTGGAACTCTTCCGGCTGATCCCCGGCTACGCCCACTGGTTCCGGCTGCGGCTGTTCTGGTGTACCCACGAGGGCACCGTCGGTGCGCTGAGACGCGACCCGGCCTGGGACGGACCGCTCGATCAGGCTGTGAGCCGCCGCAACGAAGAGACCCGAAGGTTGCTGACCCTGTACCTGGAGTCGCAGTTCGGCGACCGGCCCGACCTGCTTGCAAAGGTCGTGCCCGACTACCCGGTGGGGGCCAAGCGGGTGGTGCTCGACAACGGCATCTGGGCCGGCACCCTCAAGCGGTCCAACGTGGAGCTGGTCAGCGACGGCATCGAGCGGATCGAGCCGGCCGGTGTGCGTGGATCGGACGGGCGCCTTCACCGAGCCGACGTGATCGTGTTCGGCACCGGCTTCCGGGCCTCGGAGTTCCTGATGCCGATGCGGGTGGCCGGGCGCGCCGGCGCCGACCTGCACGAGACCTGGGCCGGCGACGCCCGGGCCTACAACGGAGTGTGCATTCCCGGATTCCCCAACCTGTTCTGCATCTACGGTCCCAACACCAACATCGTCGTCAACGGCAGCATCATCTACTTCGCCGAGTGCGCGACCCACTACGTGGTCGAGTGCCTGCGCCTCCTGGCCTCCCAGGGCGCGGCAGCCATGGACTGCCGCACCGGCGCCTACGACCGGTACTCGGCTCGGATGGACGAGCACAACTCGCAGATGGCTTGGGGCATCTCGCCGGTCAACAGCTGGTACAAGAGCCCCAGTGGCCGGATCGCCCAGAACTGGCCACTACCGCTGATCGACTACTGGCGCCAGACCCGCGCCCCGAACCCAGCAGACTTCGAGTTTCTATGACAAAGCGTCAGCACCTGCGTGTCGGTAGGGGCCGCCGTCTCGGCACCGGCGCCGTGGACGAGCGCCTCCGCATAGCGCCGTCGTCGCGGTCACCGCCAACGGTGCGGCTCACCCGGCGATAGCGGCGCTTCAGTGCCGGTAGCCGCCCGGTTGAGGACGCCGCCCGGTGCCGGCCGTTAGGTGCGGACGGCCTGTGAGTCGCGCTGAGCCGCACGGGCCCTGCGCAGCGCAGCCCGGGCGGCTTGCGGCCCGGTAGGCCCGGCTCTGCCCCCGCCACCGGACCCGGCCGCGGGCCTGAGAGCGGTGTCGGCAGTCTGCTCGGACGGACCGAACAGGGCAACGGTGTCGGCGGTCTGCTCGGACGGACCGAACAGGGCAGCGGTGTCGGCGGTCTGCTCGGACGGACCGAACAGGGCAACGGTGTCGGGTATGCGCGCCGAGCCGTGGTGGATGCGGTTCGGGGGTCTGATGGTGTGCTTGCCGTCGCCAGCGTCCACGACTTGCCAGTCGTGGTCGTGGATCTTGTTGTGACAGCCCCAGCACAGCGGAATCAGGTTGTCCAGGTCGGTGCCGCCGCCGCGGGCGAAGGGGTTCATGTGGTGCGCGTGCACTTTGTTCTCGTCGGGCTCGCCGCAGCCGGCGCAGCCGCCATAGAGGGCCATCAGCGCCTGAAACTGCGACTCGGTGGCCCGTCTGATGTTGCGGCCCTTCCACATAGGCACGCCCTTGGCGCTGAGCACCAGCCCGAACCATGACGATTCGCCCGCGAGCCGCTCGATCACCGAAGCGGGAAGCGGGTCGCCGTCAGCGGTGGAGGCCATCAACTTCTCGGTGTCGGGGTCGAGCCGGGCCACCAAGGCGATGTCGGCATACGGCTTGCCGCCACCGGCGGTGCTTCGGGTCATGTTCTCCAGCGCGTCGGCCATGCACTGCTTCAGCGAGCGCGTCTCGCCGCCGGCGGGTTGAGCCTTGTCGGCGTCGAGCAGCCGGTGGGCGTCGCGGTTGAGCCGGTTGCGGATGCGCCGCCCGGTCACCGGATCGAACTGCCCGTACAGATGCACCATGCCGTCATCGCCGTCCCAGACCCGCACTGCCCGCCGAGCCCGCAGGCGACGGTACTCCGCCTCGCCATCGTCGGCCTGACGCTCTGCGGTCCACCGCTTGGCCTCCTTGGCGAACTGCTCGGGCCGCAGCGACTCCGCCTTGGCGAGCAGCTCGCCATCAGACTCGACCTCCGCGGCGCTGGTCTTGTCGAGAGCGTCGGCGAGATGCTTGGCGTTGGCGAGACAAACCCGACCATCCTCGACAGCATCCTGCACCGCAGGCATAGAACCGATCGCCTCGGCGGTCCGCACTTGGCTGCGGGCCTCGTGCCTGGACATCCCGGTGCTCTCGGCGAGCACATGAGCGCCGCCGTCGCCGTGGTTGCGGCTGCCGGCCACGCTCGCCGCGGCTAGAGCCTGCACGGTGTCGAGCCTGCCGCGCACCGACCTGGTCCCTGACAGCACCTCGAGCGCCTCCTCCGAGGAGATCTCGCCCTTCTTGAGGTACGCCAGCAACTCCGAGGCCGCCTCATCAAGCCGCTCGACCAGTTCAATCGCCATGGACCCATTGTCGCACACGCCTATGACATTTGTCAATCATTGACATGATAATCAGATATATTTCTGACACCGGACGGCGTCGGATTCGGGCCGGAGGTAGGTGCTGGCCATGAACTCGGCTCGGCCCACCATGCGCACCGACATGTACAGATTGGATGAACTGAGTTGTACACTAGAGCAATGGACGTTGCAGTCACAGAGTTGCGGGCCCACCTGAGTCACTGGCTCGAACAGGTCGGAGACGGCAGGGAAGTAGTCGTCACCGAGCGGGGCGTGCCAGTGGCCCGGCTCCTAGGAGTCGACACCGCTTCGACGATCGAGTCCCTCACCGCCCGGGGAGTCATCGCCAGACCTGCGCGCGGTGACCGGCCCGCCGCGGCTGGACAGCAGCGGCCGCGGGCCCGCCGCCCGGTCTCGGAATTGGTGAGCGAGCAGCGGCGCTGATCGGTGGCAATCGTCTATTTCGATGCCAGCGCCCTGGTGAAGCTGCTGGTAGAAGAGTCTGGCAGCGACACCGCCGCCGCGCTATGGGACGGCTGCGACGCCGCGGTCTCGAGCCGCCTGGCCTACCCGGAGGTGTGCGCTTCGCTGGCCGCGGCGGGCCGCAACCACGACTTGGATGAACACAGCCTGACGTCGTGCGAGCGGCACTGGGAGGATCTGTGGGCGGCGATACGGCCTGTGGAGTTCACCTCATCGGTTGAGCGGTCCGCGGGCCGGCTGGCTAAGCGCCACAGACTTCGCGGCGTCGATGCGGTCCACCTTGCGAGTGCCCTGGAGATAGGTGCCGCCGATGTGATCATGGCCGTATGGGATCGCCGCCTCCACGCCGGCGCTGTAGCCGAGAGCCTGAGCGTGGCACCATCGTCGCTGCCACACGCATAGGCAGGCGCCAGCTTGGCGTGAGGCATCTCACCGGCCGACGGCTGGAACAAGAGCCCAGCGGCCGGCGGGCCGCTAGTAGATTGTGTGCTGTTGTGCGAGCAAGATCCCTCGCTCGGGAGTCGGCCCGATGACCTCCGAGAAGACAGCGCCCAAGTCGACGGGTGACCTCACGATGGTCACCAAGACTAGGAGTCTGGCGCTGTCGGGCCAGCCGACAGCCGCCCTCGGCCACGACGAAGCCGCCATGGCCAAAGCGGCCCGCGAGATGCTGGACCGCCACGACCGGGCGGTCGTGACCGATGCGGACATCAAGGCCAGCGAGGCCGACATCCGCTCCTGCATTCGCGATCTGCTCTTGGCGTCGGGGCTGGCCCGTCGCGAGGACATCCAGTTGGAGTCGCAGCGCACGGACCTGCGCACGGGGCAGGCGATCTTCGAGGTCAAGAGGCGCATCGGCCTGGTGGGCGCAGAACCCAGCCCCGAGAACCTCGAACAGCTCGACGGCTACCTCGACGAGGCGGCTCGGACGGGCCGTCCGGAACGGCTCGGCATCCTCGCCGACGGAAGGCACTGGGCGCTTCGACCCAGT
Organism: Acidimicrobiaceae bacterium; assembly: GCA_028819505.1. Lineage (GTDB taxonomy): Bacteria > Actinomycetota > Acidimicrobiia > Acidimicrobiales > Aldehydirespiratoraceae > Aldehydirespirator. The sequence goes on along the minus strand of JAPPLH010000069.1, from coordinate 53,634 downwards.
TCGGAGACGGGCAGGGAGTTCAACGCCTCGCAGGTGCGGACCTTCACCCTGCGAACCGAGCACGACGCGGGCGACTGGCTCACCTGGATGCGCGACCGCATCGGCGCTCACTCCGCAAGCCCCGAGACTCCGAGCCGGGCTGCCGTGGGCCGGTCTTTCGGCACCACCGAGGCCGCGCTCAACGAGATCGCCGAGCTTCGGGGCCTCTACGACGCCAACGCCGACAACCCGACCGTCGCCGTCAAGCGCGGCCTGTGGGAAGACCTGCTCGGCTCTGCGCTGGGGGAGGTCGTCTCGCAGACCGACGATCCCGATGGGCTGTTCGTGCGCCACACCTACCTCGCCGCGGCCACGGCGCTGGCGCTTCAGGCGTCGTTCGGGCTCGACATCGAGGGGATCGCCGCCGCCGACCACCGCCGCCTGAAGGCCTACGGCCGCGGTGCTCGAAGGATCCCGAGCACTGATTGACAACACGCTCTACTGGATCGAGTGTGTCAGCGCCGACGAGGCCCACTACCTCGCGGCGATCATCAACAGCGACACGCTGCGCGACGCCGTCGAGCCCCTCATGCCCAAGGGGCAATTCGGCGCCCGCGACCTCCACAAGCACCTATGGAAGCTGAATGTCCCCCAGTACGACCCATCCGAGCGGCTCCACCGGCTGCTGGCGGGCCGCGGCGCACAAGCCGCAGCAGAGGCGGCTGTCGCTCTGACGGCGCTGCGCACCCAAGCGGCTGCCGCAAACCAGATCATTTCCTGCGACACAGTCCGCAGACAGATCCGCTCCGGGCTGGCGGGCTCAAGGACCGGCGCCAGCATCGAGAGACTCGTCAGCAAGCTGAACCTCTGATTGCTAGGCCGTAGCCAGTGATCTAGCCGGTGTTGCGCATGCCGGCGGCCACTCCGTTGACGGTGAGCAGCAGCGTGCGAAGCAGCAGCTCGTCCTCAGCTGAGCCTCCGGCCCGCCCGGCCCGATGCCGGGCCAGGAGATCGGCCTGCAACACGTTGATCGGGTCGAGATAGGCGTCACGCACCGCCAGCGTGCGGCGCAGGATGGGCAGGTCCTCGAGCAGGCCCCGGCCGGTGAGCGAGGTGACTTCGGCCACCGTCCGGTCGTACTCGGCGCAAACTGCGTCGAAGTGGCAGTGCAGGGCCGGTTCCACGAGTGTGGCCACGTAGTGGCGGGCGACGGCCAGGTCGGTCTTGAACAGGGTCATCTCCACGTTGGACACGAACGTACGGAAGAACTGCCAGGACTCGTACATGTCGGCCAGCTCCGACCCCATGCCGGCGGAGCGGGCCGCGGCCAACCCTGCGCCGACACCGAACCATCCGGGCACGATCTGGCGGGACTGGGTCCAGCCGAACACCCAGGGGATGGCCCGCAGGCCGTCGATCCCCTCGTCGGCGCGGCTGCGCCGGGCCGGGCGGGAGCCGATGTTCATCTCGGCCAACTCCTCCACCGGAGTGGACGATTGGAAGTACTCGACCAGGCCGGGGGCCTGCAGGAAGGCCCGGTAGGCGTCGTAGGCCGCGCCGGAGGCGACCTCCATCACCTGGTCCCACCGCCGGGTCACTCCGGGGTCGTGGCGGGGCGACCGGTGGGCCATCGACGCCTCGACCACAGCCGTGAAGGCCAGGTCGAGGTTGCGGTGAGCCAGCCGGGGCAGCCCGTACTTGTCGGCTATCACCTCGCCCTGCTCGGTGATCTTGACCGAGCCGCGCACCGCACCGGGCGGCTGGCCCAGGATCGAGGCGTGGGTGGGTCCTCCGCCCCGCCCGACGGTGCCTCCCCGGCCGTGGAACACCGTTATCTGAACCCCGGTGGCGTCCGAGACCTCCGCGATGGCCCTCAGCGCCTTGTGGATCTCCCACTGCGACGTCGTGATCCCGCCGTCCTTGTTGGAGTCGGAGTAGCCGACCATCACTTCCTGGACGCCGCCCCGCAACTCGACGAGGCGCCGGTAGGGCTCCAGTGCCAGCAGGTCCCGCAGCACCGGCCCGACCGACCTCAAGTCGTCGATGGTCTCGAACAGGGGCACGAACCCCAGCCGGGCTACTCCCGCGGTCAGGTCGACGAGCCCGGCCTCCCGGGCCAGGACCGCCGGCGCCAGTACGTCGTCGACGCCCCGGGTCATGGACACGATGTAGCTGCGCACGATCTGGTCGCCCCGCAGGTCCATCTGACGGCGCAGCACCCGGAACAGCTCCAGCACGTCCTCGACGCCGTCTCCCAAGGACCGCCCGCGCGGCGCCAGCGGCCGGGGGCCGGCCAGCTCACCGGCGAGCAGCTCGGTTCGCTCGGCTCCCGAGAGCCCGCCGTAGTCGATTCCCAGCGGCGCGAACAGGCGGGCCAGGGCCCGGTGGTGACGCTCGGAATGCTCGCGGATGTCCAGTGTGGCGAGGTCGAATCCAATCATGGCCACTATGCGCCGCACGCGGGCCAACCGACCGTGGGCCAGCAGCCGGCCGTGGTTGGCCTCCAGCGATCGTGCGATCACGCCCAGATCGTGGGCCAGCTCGTCGGTCGAGCTGTAGGCGCCGGCTCCCGGCACCGGCTGGTCCGTCTCGGTCAGGCGCCGGTGCACTACTGCCAGCCTCTGGCGGTAGGGCTCGCCCGCGCTGAGCGTGTCGAACCGGGCCGTGACGTCGGGAAACTGCTCGTGGTCGGCCGTGAGCTGCTCGGCCAGCTCCGCGGAGACGCCGCGGACCGCCAGGCCCACGCTCAACTCCGACGACAGCCCCTCGATCTCCTCCACCAGGATGCGCAGAGCCCGGTGACGCTGGAATTCGAGCACCTCCACGGTGGTGGCCGGGGTGACGTTGGGGTTGCCGTCCCGGTCGCCGCCCACCCACGAACCGAAGCGGATGGGCGACCGGTCGGGATCGAGTTCCCCTCCCACAGACTCGAGCACGGAGTCGATGTCGTCGAGCAGTTCGGGCACACCCTCAACAGCGATCTCGGTGAGGAAGTAGAGGATCGACCGGGCCTCGTCCACCGGGTCGGGACGCTGCCGGCGCAGCTCGTCGGTCTGCCAGATGGCGTCGATCAACTCGTCCACCCTGCGGTCCACGCGGCGGCGGGCCGTGTCGTCGGCCCCGGCATGGGCCCGCTGCTCGATCAGGCTGGAGATCTCGGCCAGCTTGTCGAGGATCGACCGGCGCGACGCCTCGGTCGGATGGGCGGTGAATACCGGTCGCAGCTCGGCCGAGTTGACCGTGGCGACTATCTCGTCGTCGGCGTAGCCCATCTCTCGCAGCCGGCCGACCATCTCGCCGAAGCGGTTGGAGCCGGCCGCTCGCTTCTCGGTGAGGTCGTCGATTCGATGCACCTGCTCGGCGGTGTTGGCAAGGTGGAAATAGACGGTGAAGGCCCTGGCCAGCAGGCCGGCCTCGGCCACGTCCACATCGGCCAGCAGTTCGGCCAGCGCCGTGCTGTCCTCATCGCTGCGGCGCAGGCCTCGTACCTGCTCCACCCGTTCGAGCAGTCCGGGACCGTGTTGGCGGACCAGCGTGTCGCCAAGCTGGACACCGATACGCCGGATGTCGCCGCGCAGGGCGGAGTCGAGCTCTCCGAGCGGCCCGTCGGACACCTTCCAACTCCTCTATGCGGCCGCGCGGGTGCGGCGCAGGATCGGATCGGCGAGCCTCAGGCCCCGGTCGACTACGTCCAGGACACGCGGCGCAAGCCCCGGCGTGTCGCCGTCGACGAGGTTGCCCATCACCTGGAGGGTGATGTTGGCGACCGTCTGGGTGCCGACGGCCAAGCGCAGGCCGTTGCGCAGGATCCAGGGGTGGCCGATGAGGAAGCTGAAGCGCCGCCCGGTGCGCAGGAACCCGTCGAAGCGCTCGCCGATGATGCGGTCGTAGGCGTCGGGAGCAGCCGCAGGGTCGGCCAGGAACAGATCGGCCAGGAGCATCCCCGACTCCAACCCGTAGTCGATGCCTTCGCCGTTCATCGGATTGATCAGTCCGGCCGCGTCGCCCACTGCGGCCCATCCGGGTCCGTGGCGACGGCCGACGCTCATGGGCAGCCTCCAGGCTCGGGGCCGCTCCAGGAAGTCGCCTAGCTCCCACTCCTCGGCCACCAGATCCCGGTAATCGCTCAACAGCCGGTTGAGGTTGAGACTTCGGAAACCCTTCATGGTGGACATGGAGCCCGCCCCGATGTTCACCGTGCCGTCGCCGGCCGGGAACATCCAGCCGTAGCCGGGAACCCATCCGCCCTCGGCTCCCCGCAGGGTGAGGCAGGCCTCGAGGTGCCGGTCGGCGTGGCGAGGGCTGGGGGCGTAGGTGCGGATGGCAAGACCGAAGGGCTCCGACTCGACCCGTTCGGCGCCGAGGGCGCGGGCGGCTGCGCCGGGGGCGCCGGCAGCCAGCACGACCAGGTCGGCCGGCCAGCGCCCTCCGTCACCGGCGCTCTCCACGCCGACGACTGTGCCGCCGTCCGCCAGGGCGGGCATCACCTCGGTGTTCCACACGATCTCGGCACCGGCCTCCTCGGCCGCCTCGACGAGGTGCTTGTCCAGCGCCCGGCGGGGCCACACAGCTCCGTGGGGGCCGAACCGGTTGTTCGCGGGCCACAGCAGCTCACGCCGGGTGCTGCCCGCGATCATCCGCAGCCCGTCGATGCGGTGCGCGCCGTCGAGGGTGATGCCGAGCTCGTCGAGAGCCGCCACCGCCCTGGGAGTGAGGCCGTCGCCGCACACCTTGTCCCGACCGGGAGACCCCTTCTCGAACACCGTCACCCGGGCACCGCCCCGGGCGGCCCGGATGGCTGCCGCCGCCCCGGCCGGCCCGGCACCGATGACGGCCACATCCCGCCGAACCGCTCTCATCGTGCCGCGTTGTCTCTAATGGGCGTGGGGTCCGTGGTCCTGGTGGCCGTGGTGGCCGTGGTCGTGGTTGTGGTCCCGGTGGCCGTGGTCGTGGTCGTGACTGTGACCGTGACTGTGGCCGGTCCCGTGGTGGTCGTGCCCATGGTGGCCGGTCCCGTGGTGGTCGTGCCCATGGCCGTGATCGTCGAGCACGATGAAGTCCTGATCGTGCTCGTGGTCGGCATGGTCCCCGAGCAGCCGGTCCCCGAAGGCCTCCCGGAGCCGTTCCTCGGTGAGCATCTCATCGGGGGCGCCGGCGGCCACCAGCCGGTTGGCCAGGAGCATCACCGAGTCGCAGTGCCGGGCCTCGTCCAGGTGGTGGGTGGTGATGATCACGACGGCTCCCCGGCTCGAATAGTCCTCGATCACCTCGAGGATCCGCTCCTGGCTGGGGATGTCGAGGCCGGTCACCGGTTCGTCCAGCATGAGGACGTCGGGCTCGCCCGCCAGCACCTGGGCGATTCTCACCCTCTGCTGCTGCCCCCCGCTGAGGTCGCCGAAGCTTCGATCGGTGAACTGGTTGACGTCGAGCTGCTCACCGGCACGGCGCATGGCGGACCGATCCTCGCCCCGCAGCCGCCCGAGCAGGCCCCGCTTGCCGTAGCGGCCCATGGCCAGCACCTCGCCCGCGGTTATGGGCATCCAGCAGGCCGGGAGGTGCTGGCAGACGTAGGCGAGGCTCTCGGACATGCCGCTGACGGTGCCCGAGGTGGGCTTCTGCAGCCCGGCCATGCACTCCAGCATGGTGGTCTTGCCCGAACCGTTGACCCCCATGACCGCGGTGGCCGTGCCCGGCTCGAAGGAATGAGTCACTCCTTCGAGCGCGGTGACCGCGTCGAACTTGACGGTCAGGTCGGTGACCTCCACGGCGCTGACCATCACCGGGCTCGCTGACAGGGGTGGGCGCCTCGTGGTGCGGCGCGGTGTCTCCCGCTCTTGTTCGCTTCGCTGACGGGCCGCTCGGGCCGTGTCTCCCGCTCTTGTTCTCTTCGCTCACGGGCCGCTCGGGCCCAGGGCCTCGCTCGGACTGTCGCGGCGTCGCCCACGGATCCTCTCCCGTTCGCTTGGCCTCTGCCCCCAAAGGTATATTCCCACCGTGCCATCCGCCACTACCTCGATCGCCGTGGAAGGCGACGGCGAAGTTGCTTCCAATGGCGGCCCCGAGCAGGCCGGAACCTCAGACCCCGCGTCCCGCATCGCGCCCGGGAGGGTCCGCATAGACCGGTACGGCCTCGACCTCGGCCCGTGGCTGCACCTGGCCGAGGAGAGGTCCCGGCTGGCCCGACCGTCGTTCGCCCATATCGCTGTCGCGCCCCGGGGCGCGACGCTGGGCGCCGAGGTCAGCGGGGTCGACCTGGGGGCCGAACTGCCCGACGAGGTGATCGCCGAGGTCCGCCGGGCGCTGCTCGACTACAAGGTCCTGGTGTTCCGCGACCAGCCCATCACGCCGGCCCAGCACGTTGCCTTCGCCCGCCGGTTCGGGGATCTCGAGATCCACCCGTTCATCACCGGCCACGCCGAGCACCCCGAGCTGGTCCGCTTCGAGAAGGGCGTCGACACCGGCGGCTTCGAGAACGGCTGGCACCATGACGTCACCTGGCGCGAGGTTCCGTCGATGGGTGCGATCCTGCATGCCATCGAGGTCCCGGCCACCGGCGGCGACACGCTGTTCTGCGACATGGGCGCGGCCTACGACGGGCTGGACAGCGACACCAAGGAGCGCATCGACGGCCTGTTCGCGATCCACGACTTCATGCTCGCCTTCAAGCACCAGGTTCCTGAGGGCAAGCAGGCCGAGTTCCGGGCCCGGTACCCGCTGGCCCGCCATCCGGTGGTGTGCACCCATCCCGAGACGGGCCGCAAGTTGATCTTCGTGAACTGCTACTTCACCTCCCACATCGAGGGGATGGACATCGACGAGGGCGTCGAGTTGATCAGGCACCTGGCGGGTCAGGCCAAGGTGGTCGAGTACCAGTTCAGGGTCCGCTGGGAGCCCGACACCGTGGTGTTCTGGGACAACCGCTCCGTGCAGCACTACGCGGCCAGCGACTACTACCCCGACGTCCGGATCATGGAGCGGGCCAGCATCGTAGGCACCCGCCCGACCTGAGGGACGCACCCCCGCCCGCTCGAGCTGATCTACTGTGGCGCCGATGGCGCCCAAGACCGACTGGAACCCGCTGCTGCGGGGCGAGTTCGACAAGCCCTACTGGCGCGAGCTGCAGGACTTCGTGCGGTCCGAGCGGGACCGGCACCAGGTGTTCCCGCCCCACGACGAAGTCTTCGCGGCCCTGCACCTCACCGCGTACGCTTCGGTGAAGGTGCTGATCCTGGGCCAGGATCCCTACCACGGACCCCGGCAGGCCCACGGGCTCTGCTTCTCGGTGCGCCCCGGAGTCACCAAGCCGCCGTCTCTGGTGAACATCCTCACTGAGTTGCACGACGACATCGGCGCTGCCGTCCCAAGTCACGGCTCGCTGGAGCACTGGGCCCGCCAGGGGGTGCTGCTGCTCAACGCCACCCTCACCGTCCGGGCCCACCAGGCGGCCAGCCACCAGCGCAGAGGCTGGGAGACCTTCACGGACGAGGTGATACGAGTCGTCAACGACAAGGGTGAGCGGGTGGTGTTCATCCTGTGGGGCGGCTCGGCCCGCCGCAAGAAGGCGCTGGTGGACGCCAGCCGGCACACGGTGATCGAGTCGACCCATCCGTCGCCCCTGTCGGCCTCGGGCGGGTTCTTCGGCAGCCGTCCCTTCAGCCGGGCCAACGAGGCCCTTGTCGCGGCGGGGCGAGAACCCGTGGACTGGGCGATCCCGGAGCTGTCGTAGCCGGCAACTACGGTACGACCATGGACGCGCCGGAGTCAGTACCCGAGAAGGCAGGCCAGCCGCACCTGTGGTTCATGGCCGACAGTCCCGCTGGGCCGGTGTTCGTGGCCCACTCGAACGGCTGGGTGTCCGGTCTCCAGATCACCCCCGGCGGTCGCGAGCCCGACCCTGGACGGTTCGTCGACTACATGCACGACGAGGTGGGCACAGACGTCGAGCCCGATCCCGATCCTGATCCGAAGCTTGTGGCCAGGGTGAGCGAGGCCCTGGCCACCGGTCGCACCGACGTGCCCGTCGACCTGTCGTCGCGCTCGCCGTTCCAGCAGGAGGTCCTGCGGGCCACCGCCCGCATCCCCCGAGGCGAGGTCCGCACCTACGGCGAGCTGGCTGCCGTCGTGGGACGGCCCAGGGCCGCCCGCGCCGTGGGCACGGCCATGGCCCGCAATCCGGTGCCGCTGCTGGTCCCGTGCCACCGGGTGGTGCCCAGCAGCGGGGGAGTGGGCAACTACGGCAACAGCCCCGAGACGAAAGCCAAGCTGCTAGCCAACGAGGGCGTAGCCCTCTAGCGGCGGCTATCCCGCGGGCGCTGCGGCCATGCCGGGTGCCAGCATGGCCATCAACTCGTCGACGAACTCGTCGGAGGCGTCACCGGTCACGACCCGATCGGCCCGGTGGCCGCTGGGCTGCACGTAGGCGTCGTGCATGGGTGCGACGGTGGCCGCGAACTGCCGTCGGACATGGTCTTCGGGGCGGCCACGCTCGGTCACGTCGCGATGGATTCGACGATCCAGCCGCACGTCCTCGGGCACGTCCATGAAAATCGAGTAATCGAGCCGTTCTGCGACGTCCTCGAAGGCCAGCAGCAGGATGCCCTCCACCAATAGCAGGGGAGCGGCTTCCACCCGCTCGAAGTGTCCGGTCATGGTGTGGGTGGAGAAGTCGTAGACGGGCACGTCCACATCGAGGCCCTGCTTGAGGGCGTCGAGGTGCTGCAGGAACAGTTCGCCGTCCAGGGAGTCCGGGTGGTCGAAGTTCCCGGCCCGGCGCTCGGCGAAGGACAGATGGCTGAGGTCGCGGTAGTAGGCATCGAAGGCGAGGATGCTCACCTCACCCGGGCCGAGGCGCGGAACCAGTCTCCTGGTGAGGGTTGTCTTGCCCGCGCCTGAGCCGCCGCAGATCCCGAAGACGAACACGTCCACGGGCCGACACCATACCGGGCCGGCGGTGCTGGCATCATGGCCGGTGTGGCGTTGCAGGAGTCCCGGCGATCGGACATCAGCCCGTTCTACGTGATGGAGGTGATGCGGGCTGCCGAGGAGCGCGAAGCAACCGGGGGCGAGGTGCTGCATCTTGAAGTGGGCCAGCCGTCTACTGCTGCGCCCGCCGGCGTAATCCGGGCCGCCAGGTCCGCTCTCGAATCGGACGTGCTCGGCTACACGACCGCCGCGGGGTTGGAGACGTTGAGGAGACGGATCTCCGAGCACTACGACTCCTGGTACGGCGTCGACGTCGACCCCGGCCGCATCGTCGTGACCTTCGGTGCCTCGGGGGCCTTCGTCCTGTCGTTCCTGGCCGCCTTCGACGCCGGCGACCGGGTCGTGGTGTCCACGCCCGGCTACCCGTGCTACCGCAACGCCCTGCAGGCCCTCAACGCAGAGGTCGTGACGTTGCCCACTTCGGCGGAGACCCGATTCCAGCCGTCACCGGACCTGCTGGAGGATCTCGTCCGCCGCACCGGTTCCGTCGACGGCCTGGTGCTGGCCTCTCCGTCCAACCCGTCGGGGACGATGCTCGACGACCCCGCACTGGCGGCCGTGTCGGATTGGTGCACAGCCCATGGGGTGCGCCTGGTGGCCGACGAGATCTACCACGGCATCACCTTCGGCGACCCGGCCCCCACCGCGCTCGGCCTCAACGCTGACGCGCTGGTGGTGAACAGCTTCTCCAAGTACTTCTCGATGACCGGCTGGCGCCTCGGCTGGGTGGTCGCTCCCGACGATCTGGTGGAGCCCGTCCGCCGGCTGGCCCAGAACTTCTTCATCTCGGCCCCCACCCTCTCGCAGATAGCCGCGGTGGCGGCCTTCGACTGCCACGAAGAGTTGCAAGCCAACGTGGCCCGCTACGCGACCAGCCGAGCCATCCTGCGTGAAGGGCTCCCTGCGGCCGGGATCGACCGCCTGGCTCCCAGCGACGGAGCGTTCTATGTCTACGCAGCCGTGGACCACCTAGCCGCCGACAGCCAGACGCTGTGCAAGCGCTGGCTCGACGAACTGGGAGTGGCGGTCACTCCAGGCATCGACTTCGACCCGGCCGAGGGCCACCGCTACGCCCGGTTCTCCTACGCGGGCGCCACCGAGGACATGGCCGAGGCGATGCGCCGGCTGGGGGAGTGGAGCGGATAGGCGAAGAGCCCCGCGTCGGCTTCGACTGCACGATCCGAGCGATAGCGATGTCAATGCATTTCAGTGTGCAAGATGTACGCTCATGGTTGGCCGGAGCCGTCCGTGTGAGAGCACTTGACCACTGAGCCACACGGGCGGCTCCGGTTCGCCGACGTCTACTGTAGCGCGGCTCGGCTCAGGCGCCGAGTCTGGCTCGGGCGTCGGCCGAGCGCTGCAGCAGGTAGGCGGGGACGGGCACGCCGTTGACGACGGCCTCTCCCGATCCGCCGTCCGCGCCCGCGTCGTCGTCGGTTCCGTCCTGCGGCCCTGTGGCTGCGGCCTCGGCAGCCGCGAGCGCGGCCAGCTCAGCCTCCTCCGCCTCCCGGCCGCGGGCGACCAGGTACCGCTCGTAGTCCTTGGTGCGCACCAGATCGTCGTGATCGATGTGGCCCACCACCCGGCCGTCGACCAGTCTCACCCAGTAGCGGTTCCAGGTGAACCCGTTGGCCATGGCCACCTTGCCCTCGCTGCCCTGGGGAACGCCGGGCAGCCCCGACACGAGCCTCACCCTGTCGCCTCGCTTGAGCGTGCGGGCCTGCAGTTGTGACGTGGTGAAGACCTTGGGCGGCATCGGCCCACACGGTAGCGTGACCCCGTGGCACCCGACGACCTGTCCGGCATCGCCGGCGGCTCAGCCCCGACGACACCCGACGACCTGTCCGCCGCGCCGGACCAGTCGCCCCCGCTCACCGCTGACGACCTCGGCTACCGGCCCTTCGACGCCGACAACCACTACTACGAGGCCCTCGACGCGTTCACCCGCCATGTCGATCCCCGCATGCAGCCCCGGGTGGTGCAGTGGGTGGACATGGGCGGACGCAAGCACCACCTCGTCGGCGGCAAGCTGGCCCGGGCGGTGGCCAACCCGACCTGGAACCCCATCGCCAAGCCCGGAGCGCTGCGCGACTACTTCAAGGGCAACCCCGAGGGGCGCAACCCGGCCGAGATGCTGCGCGACCGCGAGCCTCTGCCCGACCACTACATGGACCCCAAGGCCCGGCTGAAGGTGATGGACGCCCAGGGCCTTCAGGCCGTATGGCTCTTCCCCACCCTGGGCGTGCTCTACGAGGAGCTGCTCCGCCGCGACGTCGATGCGGTCGTGGCCATGATGCGGGGCTTCAACCAGTGGCTGCTGGAGGACTGGGGCTACAACCGCTGCGAGCGCATCTTCGGCGCGCCGTACATCGCGCTGGGCGACCCCGCCGCGGCGGTCGCCGAAGTGGAGCGGGTGCTGGGACTCGGAGCCCGCATCGTCGTGATGCGACCGGCGGCGGTCACCACCCGCAACGGCCGGCTCTCGCCGTTCCACACCACCTTCGACGGCGTGTGGCAGCTCATCAACGACGCCGGAGTGACGGTCGTGGTCCACGCCGCCGACTCGGGCTACTCGTCACAGGGCTACGCCGACGACGAATTCTCCTCGGCCGGCTTGGGGGCCGGGATGGCCGGCGGGCCGAACCTGCGGGCCTTCGCCATCGAGCGGGCCGCCCAGGACTGGCTGATGCAGTCGGTGTTCGAGAAGATCTACGACCGCTTCCCGAACCTGCGGGTGGCCTCGGTGGAGAACGGCTCCGACTACCTGGCGCCGATGTTCCGGAAGTTCTCGCAGATCGCCCGGAAGAACTACTGGTGGTTCGACGACCACCCGATCGACACGTTCAAGGCCCACGTGTGGGTCAACCCGTTCTGGGAGGACGACGTCGACGAGGTCACCGAGCTGATGGGGGCCGACAGGGTGATCTTCGGCTCGGACTGGCCCCACATAGAGGGGATGCCCGAGCCGCTGGACTACCTGGCCGAGCTGAAGGGCTTCTCGGACGCCGACCGCCGCGCCATCATGCTCGACAACGTCGCCTGCCTGAACCAGCCCCACCCCACCTGACACCCGGACCATGACCGACACCGACCGGCCCCGACCACACCTGGAGCCATGACCATGACCGACACCGCCTCCGCCCCGCCCGCAGCCGAGGTCGACGCGGCCGCCGTGCGCGCCGAGGTCGAGGCCTTCTGCGACGAGCACTGGGACCCCGACGCGACCGTCGAGCAGTGGTGGAGGCATCTGGCCGGAGCGGGCTACGCCCACCCGATGCTGCCGGCAGGCGCGGGCGGGCTCGGCTACGGGCAGGACCAGGCCGCGCTGGTGTCGCTGGTGCTGGCCGAGCGCAACGTGCTGGGACCGCCCGGGGGGCTGGGCCGGATGCTGGCCGCGCCGACCATCGCCATTCACGGCACGCCGGAGCAGGTCGAGCGCTACGTCGGTGAGATCCTCGACGGACGGGTGGGGTGGTGCCAGCTCTTCAGCGAGCCCAACGCCGGGTCCGACCTGGCCAGCCTGCAGTGCCGGGCCGAGCGCGACGGCGACGAGTGGGTGATCACCGGTCAGAAGGTGTGGACCTCCGGGGGCCAGGTCGCCGACAGGGGCATGCTGCTGGCCCGCACCGACCCCGACCTGCCCAAGCACGCCGGCATCTCATGGTTCGCGTTCGACATGGACCAGCCGGGGGTGGAGGTCCGACCCCTGACAGAGATGACCGGCCGGGCCCTGTTCAACGAGGTGTTCATCGACGAGGCCCGGGTGGCCGGCAGCGCCCTCATCGGCGGTCTCAACAACGGCTGGAGGGTGGGCAACACCACCCTGATGGTGGAGCGGGCGTCGCTGGGATCCTCGGGCCGCAAGCCGCCTGAGCTGATACCCGGCCCCAAGGGCGGCGTGCTCGGCGAGCGGGCAGGGAACTTCGTCGCCCGACCGATGGAGGCTCTGGGCGGCGTGCCGCCGCTCGGCATCGACATGTGGTGGTGGCTGGTGGACCTGGCCCGCAAGAACGGCAGCGTCACCAGCAAGGTGCTGCGCGACGATCTGATGCGCCTGTACGGGCTCATCGAGATCAACCGGCTGTCGATCCAGCGGGCCAAGTCGGGATCGACCAGCGCGGCCGCGCCGAACATCGCCAAGCTGACCATGAGCGAGCTGAACCGTTCCTTCCGCGACATCGGCATGCGGGTCGTCGGGGCCGACGGGATGCTCATGGGCGACTCCGACAGCCAGACCGGCGGCCATATCGGCGAGGTGGCGCTGTTCTCGCCCGCGCCCTCCATCTACGGCGGGACCGACCAGGTCCAGCGCAACATCATCGGCGAGCGGGTGCTCGGCCTGCCCAAGGAGCCCGGACCGCCCCGGGAAACGCCCTTCAGCGAGCTGCCCAAGAACTGAGCCAGGAGGCTGCGTGACCGGCAGGGTGCGTGCTGGCAAGCCGGGTCCACGCCGGCACCAAGGACGCCTGCCAGCCCGCGTGAGGGTGGGGGAGCGCCAGGAGCTGGGCTGGGCCGCCACCTTCCTGGCGTCGCCCTACGGACGGTTCATCTCGGGCCGCACCCTGGTGGTGGACGGGGCCAACTGGCAGCGCCGCTCGATGACCAACCCTCCGGCGCTCACCGTGCGCGACCAGACGGGCCGCGGCCCCTACCGACCCTGACGGTAGATTCTCTGTCGCCAAGTTCGGACACGAATGTGCGGACCAGCCGACGCCGCGCCATTGCGAGCGGCCACCCAGGGAGATCGGGATGCAACCAACGGAGACCAGGATGAAGCCAACGGAGATCAGGATGAATCGGAGAACCGCAGGCAGCCCTCGAGCGCAGCGGCTGGCGCGGGCCGGTGTCGCCGTCGCGATGATCGCCGGCCTGCTGACCGTGGCGGGCTCGAGCGTCGTGTCGGGCCAGGAGGCCGCGGAGTGCGAGGTGACCGACCTTGGGACGCTGGGCGCCGGCAGCGGCAGCGTGCTGGAGGCGGCCGGGCGCTGGACGA
>JAPPLH010000069.1:34332-39580 GCA_028819505.1 Acidimicrobiaceae bacterium | reverse complement strand
GGGACGCTGGGCGCCGGCAGCGGCAGCGTGCTGGAGGCGGCCGGGCGCTGGACGACGGAGGACTGCGACTCGCGGTTCCGGGCCGGCAGCGACGCCCACACCTACCGGTTCCACGTCGCCGAGGCGGGCCGGGTCAGGATCGGCCTCTCGTCCGCTGAGGCCGACTCCTACCTCTACCTGCTCACCGAGGACGGCAGCCGCATCAGCGGCAACGACGACAACGGGGCCCGCCTCGACGCCCGCATAGAGCGCGACCTCGCGCCCGGCGCCTACCTGGTCGAGGCGACCACCGTCGGCGGGCGCGACCGGGGCGCCGCCGACTTCACCCTCACGGTGAGCCGGGTCCAGGGCTGCGACTTCGTGCATCTCGGCACCCTCGAGCCGGGCGTCGCCCTCACAGCATCGGGAACCTGGTCGCTCGAGACGTGCGGCTCGCGCTTCGTGTCGTCGCATCCCGCCCACTCCTACTCTTTCAACCTGGCCGAGGCCGCCCGGGTGCGCATCGACCTCGAGTCCGAGAACGGCGACCCGGTCCTGTCGCTGGCGTCGCCCGAGCAAGGCATCATCGGCGCCAACGACGACGGCGGCGAGAACCGCAACTCCCGCCTCGAGCAGTACCTGGCGCCTGGCGTCTACCTCATCGAGGCGACCACCTACCTGGAGCGCGACCTGCAGCCGCTCCGGGCCGACTTCACCCTCACAGTCCACCTCGTGGACGAGTCGGCCCGCCAGCAGGAGCCCCTGCTGAAGATCGAGGAAGTCAGGACTCCCGCCGAGGTGGTCGCGGGAGACCCGTTCGGCGTCCACTACCGGATCGGCAACGTCGGCGGCGGCGAACTGCCCGACGGCAGCTACGCCCGCATCTACCTGGCGCCGGGACGGGTGTTCGACCTTCTCGGCCCCGTCTCGGGAATCTGGGACGCCGGTGTCGCCTACCACACCGGCGAGGAGACCGCCAGCGCGTCGAGCACCGCAACCGGCGAAGTGACGGCGTTCGAGGCCACCTTCAACGAGCACGGCCCGTCGTGGCTGTTCGTCGGGGTGGTCACCGACGACGCCGACGACAACGAGATCGGATTCCACGGACTCTGGCACAACCTGGTGGTGCTGAGCGGACCGACGTTCGGTCCCGTCGATGTCAGGGTCGGCTTCAGCGACTACACGGTGGCCGCCGACGCCGACGACGAGGGCCAGGTGACGATCTCGGTGACCCGGGCCGCCGACCCGGAAGCGGAGGTCGGGCCGCGGGTTCACATGCAGGCCGTCTACACCGCGGGAGTGCTGACCCAGCTCCTCGACGGCGTCTTCGAGCGGCCCGCGATCTCCGAACTGTCCGAGGAGGCCGACCCGGTGCGGCTCAATGTCGTCGACCCGTCCTCGAGCACTCTCCTGAGGATGTTCGGGCAGCGGTACGCGGCCTCGTTGGACGCCTCGGGACTGGCCGACGGGTGGCTCGCCGGGGAGGCGATCAATCCGAGCGTGATCGAGGAGCTCTGGCTCGACGAGGCCTCTGACGCGTCCTCCCACTACGCGTCGATGGCCTCCAGGTGGCGATCGCGGCTGGACCAGGCAGAGGGGCGACCGGCGCTGTCCTACCGGGATGCGCGCACCTTCCATTCCCAGGTCGCCTACACGGAGAGCATCGTCGCTCCCGCAGTAGCGGCCGGCGAGATCGTCACAGCGGCCCGGAGCGCCGAGGAGGGCTGGGACGATCCCGGCGTCGGTGAGATGATGGCGGAGCAGTCGGGCTGCCGCCCGGGAGGGAGCGCACTGCGCCGAGCGCTCGAGGCGGCCGGAGCCGACAACGTGGACGAACTGCTCGCCCTGGACGCCGAGATGCGGCTGGCGCGGCCCGTCCACGGACTGGCCGTCGACCGGACGCTGTGCGCGGCGGTCGCCGCCGACGCGGCGCTCTCGCGGTTCCTCCAGCGCCTGTCGCTCGACGGCAGCGCCGAGATGGGCGAGATGCTCGGGCTGACGCCACCGGCACCGGCGGTCGATACGCCTGAGTCCCACCGGCTGCGAATCGTCGTCCGGCTAGGAGACGACGGCCGGCTGGAGCACGGAGTCCAACTCGCCGGCGGCGAGCGGATCCTGCCGCCGGCTCGCTTCCTGCCCGCCGGCGCGCCCGTGGGCAGCTGGCGTGTGAGCGGCGACGTCGAGGTGGCGGGCAACGCCATCGGCAGGATCCGGGCTAGGCGCACAGCCGGCGGCCGGGCCGAGGTGGGCTTCGTCGGCGCCGACGGCGAGGCGATCACGCCTGGCATCGCCTTCCTGCCGGCCGACGCGGCGGCAGGGGTCTGGTACCGCAGCAGCGAGATCGAGGTGGCCGCGGTCGCGATGATGAGCGGCGACGGTTAGCGGCGCGAAGAACTCGGCGGTGCCGCTCACCGCCGCGGTCGCTCGGAGGCCGAGCGAGTAGGCGGGATGACGCGGCCCATACGGGGCGCGGCCGTGGCCCGAGCGGCCCTCGGGTCGCAGCGAACAAGAGCGGGAACGGAACCCTTGCGACGCGGCGGGGCTCCCACCTGTTCGCGGACGCGCTCAGTGATGCAGTCGCTCAGTGATGGTGGCCGAAGAAGGCGAGCCTGCGCTTCTTGCGGGCCATCTGGCGCTCCAGCAGGTGGTCCACATGGTGGTCCTCGGAGGTGCATCCTCTGACCGAGGTCTCCAGCTGGATCGTGCTGTGGGCGATGCCGTGCTCGTCGTTGGCGATGCGTCGCAACTCCCGCAGCATGTCGTCCGTCTCGCCCGCATGGTCCGGATCGGCCAGCACGTGGGCGGTGAGCGACACGTACCCGGAGGTCACCGTCCAGGCATGCACGTCGTGGATGACGGTAACGCCGGGGACTTCCTCCATGTCGTGGCACAGCTTGTAAAGGTCGATGTGCTCGGGGGTGCCCTCGACCAGAACCTGCAGCACCGAGGTGACCAGGTGCCAGGAACTGAACACGATCAACAGCGCGATCAGCACGCTCAGGATGGGGTCGACGATGTTCCACCCGAACAGGATGATGATGACCGCGGAGATGATGACGGCCACCGACCCCATCAGGTCGGCGAGCACGTGCTGGAGGGCTCCCTCGACGTTGAGGCTGTGCCCTGACGCCCCGTGCAGCATGTAGGCCGCCACAACGTTCACGAGCAGGCCGATTCCACCCACGATCAGCACCGTGCCGCCTTCGATCTCGCTCGGCGAGATGAACCGGTGGATCGCCTCCCAGACGATCCAAGCCGAGATGAGCCACAGGGACAGCGCGTTGACAGCCGCGGCGAGGATCTCGGCCCGGTTGTAGCCGTAGGTCCGCTCGGCGGAGGCAGGCCGCTTGGCCAGCCAGATCGCGAACAGGGCCAGCGCGATCGACGCACTGTCGGTCAGCATGTGGCCGGCATCGGCCACCAGGGCCAGGCTCCCCGACAGGAACCCGCCGATGACCTCGACCACCATGAAGGTGGCCGTCATGGTCAGGGCACCGATCAGGACCTTGCGGGAGGACTCTCGCAGGTCGTGGTGGTGATGGTCGTGATCGTGGCCATGGTCGTGACCGTGATGGTCGTGGGAATGACCGTGATGATGGTCATGGCCGTGACCGTGATGGTGGTGGTCATGGCCGTGACCATGATGTTCGTGGGAATGATCGTGCGCGCAGTCCTCGCCGTGGGCGTGGTCATGCCCCGCGTGGTCGCATTCCTCAGGATGTTCGTGGCCGCTCCCGCGGGAGCCGGCCTCAACGGAGGCCACTATGCGGCGTTACAGCACTCTTCGGTGTGAATGTGCTCTTCGACCTCGCAGTGACCGGCATGGTCCGCGTGCGAATGCTCCGCCATGCCGCAGTGGTCGGCGTGGTCGGCGTGGGAGTGCTCCGGGATGTCGCAGTGGTCGGCGTGGTCGTGATCGTCGTCGCAGTGGTCGGCGTGCGAGTGCTCCGCCATGCCGCAGTGGTCGGCGTGGTCGGCGTGGGAGTGCTCCGGGATGTCGCAGTGGTCGGCGTGGTCGGCGTGCGTGTGCTCCGGATGGTCGTAGCACGTATCGGTGTGGACGTGGGCCATTGCATTCTCTCTTCTGGTTGCGTCACCCGGCGTGGTGCGCCGGGGGGTTGATTCTCAGTATATTGGTAGCGCCGTCCTCCGTTGTCAAGTCTTCGACGAGATGAAGGCAGCGCGAGCAATGGCCGTGCAGGTCGAGCATGTGACGCAGGGGCGTGAAGGCGGCCCGACGCGCCGCCTCGGCGAGACGGAGGTCGATCATTTCCTCCAACTCGTCGTCCAGGTGTATGTCGGTGATCGCGCCGCAGGAAATGCACACCAGGTGGTGGTGGTGCGACATCAGTGGTTCGGCCAGCTCGAAATAGGCACGATCGCCGCGGATCAAGATCCGGTTGACCACGCCCGAGCGTTCAAGCACGCTGAGGTTGCGGTAGGTCGAGCTGACGGGCAGATCGGGGGCTGACGAGGCGATCTCGGTCAGCGTCACCGGGCGCCCCGCGCCCATTAGCGCCTCGACCAACCGCCGCCGGCCCGGGGTGTAGCGGGAGTCGTGCCGAGCCAAGCGGGCGCGCACCATCGCGTGGAGTTCCCTGAGGCCGGGGGTCGGGCCAGGCTCGCCTGATCTGCGGGACATGACCCCAGGTTAGTTGCAACTGGGACTTATTCTCATTGTAGACTCCAGTGGTCAATGCATCATCGTTCTCGTCAAGGAGCCGACCTGTGAAGCATCACCCAGATCTGCGAAGCCTCAGCATGATCGACCGCGGACGTCGCTGGCGGCGGCCCCGGCATGCGGCTCTCGCCGCCCTTGCCGCCGCGGCCATGGTGGCCGCCGCGTGCAGCGGGGACTCGGAAGGCGAGGACGCCCCGGCAGCCGCACCCGACACTCCGACCATCCTCGTCACCACCGGCATCTGGGCCGACGTCGTCTCCAACGTGGCCTGCGACGGGCTGGCCGACATCGAGACGATCATCCCGGTCGGCGGCGACCCCCACAGCTACGAGCCCTCCCTGCAGGACCGGGCCCGCATGGAGAACGCCGCGCTGGTGGTGGCCAACGGCCTCGAGCTGGAGGAGGCCCTCGAGGACACGCTCGAGGCGGTGGCTGAGGCGGGCACGCCGGTGTTCGAGTTCGCGGAAGGAATGGAGACGATCCCCTTCTCGTTCGAGGGCGCCCACCACGGCGAGGACGGTGAGGGTGGGGGCCACGACGAGGACGGCGAGGAAGCCGACGAAGAAGGCCACCACGACGACGAGGACG
>JAPPLH010000069.1:0-34232 GCA_028819505.1 Acidimicrobiaceae bacterium | reverse complement strand
CGAGGAAGCCGACGAAGAAGAAGGCCACCACGACGACGAGGACGACGAGGAAGCCGACGAAGAAGAAGGCCACCACGACGACGAAGAAGGCCACGGCAGCGGTGGCGATCCCCATGTGTGGTTCGATCCGCAGCGGGTGTCGGCAGCGCTACCGAACCTCGCCCAGGTGCTGACGAGCGACGTGGGCCTCGACTCCGCCGCCGTCGAGGCATGCCTGTCCAGCTATCTGGCCGAGCTGGAGGCAGTGGACGCCGAGGTCGCCGCCAAGGTCGAGCAGCTTCCCGCCGCGAGCCGCAAGCTGGTCACCAACCACGAGGCGCTCGGGTACTTCGCCGACCGCTACGGGTTCGAGCTCATCGGCACGGTCATCCCGACGCCGGCGAGCATGGCCCAGGCCAGCCCCGCCGGACTCGAGGAGCTGGCCGAGATCATCGAGCACGAGGGAATCGGGGCCATCTTCGCCGAGACCCTGCACTCCGTGGACGACGTGGAGGCGCTGGCCGACCGGGTCGGCGACATCGATGTGGTCACGCTCTACACCGGCAGCCTCGGCCCCCCCGGCAGCGGCGCCGAGACCTACGTTGACTTCATGCGCACCAACGCCGATCTCATTGTCGACGCCCTCGGCTGAGCCGACACCATTAGCGGGCCCTGCGCCCTCGGCTGAGCCGAACTAGAACATCCGCCATGGAGTTCCTGACCGACCCCATGGCATGGTGGATCGACCCGTTCACCTCCAACATCTTCATGCGCAGGGCTCTCTATGCGGGCCTGCTGGTGGTCCTCACCACCTCGGTCGTGGGCACATGGGTGGTGCTGCGGGGCATGAGCTTCCTCGGGGACGCGCTGGCCCACGGCGTGCTGCCCGGCATCGCGCTGGCGTTCATCATCGGGGTCGACACCACCATCGGCGCCTTCGTGGCAGCCATTGCCATGGTGTGGGGCATCAACATGATCCGCAGCTACTCGCCACTTCCGGAGGACACGTCCATCGGGGTGCTGTTCGTCGGTTTCCTGGCCCTAGCCGTGGCCATCATGTCCAGTTCGTCGGGGGCTTATGTCGGGGACCTGAACCGCTTCCTGTTCGGGTCCGTCACCGGAGTCGACGCGGACGACCTCCGCCGCCAGGCCATCGCGGCGGTCATCTCAGTGGGCGGGGTGATCGTGTTCTACCGAGCGTTCCTGGTCATGACGTTCGACCACGCCCAGGCCCAGGTGCTCGGCCTTCGCCCCCGCCTCGCCCACGGCGTGCTGCTGGTGCTGCTGGCCGTCTCGATCATCGCCTCGTTCGAGGCAGTGGGGAACCTGCTGGTGTTCGCCTTCCTCATCGCTCCTCCGGCCACCGCGGTGCTGCTGGTGCGCCGGGTGCCGCGCATCATGGCTGCCGCGGCCGCGGTCGGGACCGTGTCGGTAGTCGTCGGGCTGCTGGCCAGCTACCACTACGACACCGCAGCCGGCGCCACCATGGCCCTGGCCACCGTCGTCGTCTTCATGGCGGTGCTCACCGTCAAGGCGACGCTGAACGCATTCGGAGTGCAGCGCGGGCACGCGCCCGCGGCTGCCGCCGCCTGACCGGCTTCTCGCTAGTCGCCGGGCTCGCCGGCGCGCTGCGCCGCGACCTCGCGGCCGACGGCGCGGGCCGCAGCCGAGATCTCGATGCGCTGGGCGTCGAATCCCTGCCCCCGGGTGGCGTCGAGCGCCAGCCGCGATGTCGTGCCCAGCTTGTCGGCCGACGGGTCGAGGGCGCTGCCCGGCAGCCCGTCGATCACGATCATGTCCCGGTCGGGCTGGAAGTGGGTGGCCAGCGCCCAGAGCACCTCCTCGTCCCTGGTGACATCGACGTCCGCGTCGACGGCCACGACCGTCTTGAGGTACGGATCCCAGCCGAGGAGTCCCAGCAGCGCCTGGCGGGCCTCGCCCGGCCGGCGCTGGTCGATGGCCACGTAGCAGTGGAAGTGCGTGCCCGAATGGGGATAGTACACCGCGGCCACTGATCCGAACCGGTCCTTGAGCCTGGCGATCATCTCCGCCTCGCGGGGCACCCGTCCGAGGTTGAGGTGCTCGTGCGAGTTCCCGCCGACCACGTCGACCCAGACCGCGCTGTCGCGCTGCATCACCGTGTACACGTCGATGCGGTTGCGGGTCGAGCGGTCCGACGAGTACCCGGAGAACTCGCCGAACGGGCCTTCGTCCTCATCGGCGGCAGCATCGATCTCGCCCTCGAGAACGACCTCGGCCGCGGCCGGAACCCGCAGGCCGTGCTTGGGGGTGCGCACGACCTCGAGGGGCTCTCCCAGCAGCCCGCCCGCGATCTCGCGCTCGTCGACGCCGAAGGCGACCCGGGCCGACGCCGCCAGCATGAACAGCGGGTGGGCGCCTATGACCATGGCCACCGGGAGCCGCCGGCCCGACGACGCCGCAGCCTGAAGCAGGCGCCAGAGGTCGCCGCGGGAGTGGAGGCTCGTTCCGAGCGAGGTCGGCGAGGCCACCACCGACCGGTGGTAGCTCAGATTGCCCCGCCCGGTCTCGGCATCCTCGGCCACCACGATGCCGCTGGTGATGTAGGGGCCGAGGTCGGTGGCGAAGTGGGTCAGCAGCGGCAGCCCGCGGAGATCGACCCGGTCGCGGGCGTCGACACGTCCGGTGACGGGCCCGTCGTCGCGCTCGGCCATCGGCACCGCCTGTGCGGCCAGCCGCTGGTAGGTGTCGTGGAGCTCGCCCGGCCCCGCTCCCAGCATCCGCTCGATGCGCACGCGGGACGCGAACAGGTTGGTGACGACCTCCCGGTCGGCGCCCTCCACGCCGAGGAAGCGAAGCAGCGGATGCTGACCCCGCTCGGCCAGCTCCCACACGACCGCGGTGATGTCCTGGTCCAGCGAGACCGGACGATCGACGGTGCAGACGTCGTCGGGGTGAGCGGCCTCGTAGTCACGAAGGAAGTCACCGAGGCCCTGGCCGGTCACAGCAGCGGAGCGCCTCGGCAGCATTGCCCGCTCTTGTTCGCTGCGCTCACGGGCCGCTCGGGCCACGGCCTCGCCTTGCCTCCCGCGGGAGTTTCCATGACGTGCGGTCTACCGGCTCGGCCTCTAGGCGACGGGGGTGCCGTAGCTGCCGTCGGCCAGCTGCTGTTTGGCGTCCTCGACGGTGGCGGGAGGGGCGGTCGGGGTGATGCCGACGAGCCGGGCGATGTTGTTGCCCATGTAGTCCTCGAGCTGGTCCTCGCTGGCGTTGATCCCTTGGGGGGCGTCGTGGCACAGCACCTCGAGATGGGTCAGCCACATGCCCGGGTCGTTGGGCGGGGAGTCGGTGCCGAAGACCAGGCGGTCCCGGGGCATCTCCTTGGCGAACTCGACGATGCGGGACTGCAGCAGCCAGCCCGACTCGCCGTAGACGTTGGGGGAGTCCATGATCATCCAGAACGCCTCGAAGCAGTACACGCCCCCGGTCTGGACCCCGAAGTGCCCGATGACGAAGTCCACGTTCGTGAACTCGCGGATGATGGGGTAGAACTGCGTCGGGATCGAGTACGGGCCGTCGCCGGTGTGGATCAGCACCACCACGCCCAGCTCGTCGCACTTGCGCATGGCCGGACGCAGCCAGTCCAGCGCCCGGTCGGGCCGGTAGGCATGCATGTTGGCGTGCAGCTTGAGCATCTTGAACCCGTACTCCTTGACGTGGAACTCGAGTTCTGCCGCCCCGTTCTCGGGCCCGAAGCGGGGGTTGAAGTTGAAGTTGCCGATGAAGCGGTCCGGGTAGCGCTGGGTCAACTCGGCCACGTAGGCCATGTAGTCGCGGATGCCCTCGCGTCCCGAGCGCCCGCCGTCGCGCCACGCGGTGTTGCCCGGGGGCGGCTGGATGAAGCCCATGTCGATGCGGCGCGGCTTGCCGTTGATCCAGTACGGCCCGTCCATCATCTCCAGCATCCGCTCCCCGGTGAACGGCTCACCGGTATGGCGCCAGGCCTCGTCCACGACGTTGGTGGGATGCAGATGGGTGTCGATGATCATGCCGATGGCTCCTCGTCTCGCCGGACACGCGTTGATCTGGTTGATCTGATGGTCATGAGACTGGCACCTCGGGGTGCGGGCCCACAACACAGCGCCGGAGGCGCTCGGCCAGTTCGTCGCGCTCCAGGTTCTTGCCGATGAAGACCGCCCGGCTGTCGCGGTGCGGGCCCTCCCACCGGTCGAGCTCGTGGATCTCGAAGATCCGGTGCACGCCCTGCAGCGCGACCCGCCGGTCGTTGCCCGCCACGGCCAGCACCCCCTTCCACCGCAGCAGGTCGGCGCCGTAGTCGGCGGCGATGGCCCGGGCGGCCGCCTCGACCCGTCCGGCGTCGAGCTCCCCCGCGATCCTGACCGAACACGTCTCGACGTCGGGGTCGTGGCTGTGTACGAAGCAATTCTCCAGGAACGCCGGGTCGGTGGCGGCCCGCTGCGACACTTCGAAGGCCTGGATGCCCAGGATGGCGTCGAGGTCGACCTCCGCGTAGCTCGACCGGTCGATCTCCGAGCGTTGATTGAACCCTCGGATGCGGCGCTCGATCCGCTCGACGGTCTCGGAGTCGACCAGGTCGACCTTGTTCACGATGATCCGGTCCGCGCTGACGATCTGGTCGACCGCCTGGCTGTTGATGCCGTCGTAGCGGACGTCGTCCAGGTGCTGCTCGATGTGCTTGGAGTCGATCAGCGTGACGATGGCGTCCAGAGCGACCTCGTCGAGGACCGCGTCGTCCACGAAGAAGGCCTGGGCGACCGGCATCGGATCGGCGAGGCCGCTGGTCTCGACGAGGATGTGATCGAGGCGGTCGCGACGGCTCATCAGCTTGCGGATCACGTCGAGCAGATCGCCGCGGACGGACGCGACGCAGCAGATGCAGCCGTTGACCATCTCGTATATCTCCTCATCGGAGGAGACCACCAGATCCGAGTCGATGCTGATCTCGCCGAACTCGTTCTCGATGACGGCGATCCGCTTGCCGTGGTTCTCGCGCAGTATGTAGTTGAGCAGGGTCGTCTTCCCGGACCCGAGGAACCCGGTGAGGATGGTGACCGGCAACCGGCCGTGCCGCCCACGGACCGCATTCTCGGCCATCTCGCCGCCGGCGGCCATCTCCGTGTCTAGCGGCGCTCGTCTGGCGGCCAGTCCTGGACTTCTTGGTCGACCCGGTTCCAGAAGGCTTGGCGCACCGCCCTCCTGAGGCGGTCCTGGCCGCGCAGGCTTCCCCCGATCACGTTCTCCACCGCGTAGAGCAGGTCGCCGTCCAGGGATTCGGGTATGCGCGGGCGCTGGTCCAGCAGGGCGTCGAACGCGTCGTCGCTGGCCCGGTAGAGCCAGCTCTCGGCGAACTCGGCCGCGGCCGCGGCGACGGAATCGACCGGGTCGTAGGTGTCGGAGGCAGCGTCGTCAGGCGTGCGCCGGCGCCTGATGAACCTCGACAGGTCGTCCTTGGTCAACTTGATGACCTCGTCCGACTCGGCGACCAGGCTGCCGGGCGGATCCCTGCGCTCGTCGCGGGACGCGATGGTGATCAGCACCACGCGCACTCCCAGGTCCTGGACCTCGCCGACGCAGTCGAGCAGGTCTTCGTCGGCCGTCAGCAGGAAGGCGTCGCAGATGGCCCGCTCGCGGGCGAGCGTGGTGAGGTCGCGCCTGATGGCCTCGCCCAGCGAGGACTGCGGATCACGGCCGGTGCCGGTCTGGAGCCGCAGCTTCATGTTGGGCAGCGTCGCCACCAGCTGCTGGGCCGGGGTGGCCGCACCGTCGCCGGAGGTGTCGTACCAGTAGGTGCGGAGAGGCTGGAGGTCGCACACGTCGGTGGCGAGGCCGATGAGGAAGTCGTTGGCGCCGAGGCCGTAGAGGAGGATCTCCTGGCGTTCCGGGCTGTTGCAGCACAGCAGCCCGCCCTCTGTGTAGAGGTACTCGGCATCAACGAATATCGCGTAGCGGTCCATGTATGCGTAACCCCTTACATCAGCGCGACGTCCATACGGACCCCACGACGTCGGGCCGGGACCCCAGAGTGCCCGTCAGCTTAGCCGACCCCGGAGATGATCCCTGCATAGCGTGTACGCCCCCTGGGACTCGAACCCAGAACCTGCGGATTAAGAGTCCGTTGCTCTGCCAAATTGAGCTAGAGGCGCTCGGTGATCGTCCAACGATAGCGCGCGGGTGACCGAGGGGAGTCGAACCCCCGACCTCCGGGACCACAACCCGGCGCTCTAACCTACTGAGCTACGGCCACCACGACCGCCGAAGCGGGCGGCGCACAGCCTACCGAACACATTCCGAAGCCGAGCGCGGCCCGCCGTCGGCAGCCGGGACGGGGCCGCTAGCCTCGAAGGGCCCCTGTAGCTCAACTGGACAGAGCGGAGGGTTTCTACCCCTCAGGTTGCAGGTTCGAGTCCTGTCGGGGGTGCGGGCGCTGGTAGACACAGCGAGACGGACTGAGGGAGCGAGACGCGCCGTGGCCGACGTCGACAGAGCCAGGAGGCTGGGCTTGGAGATCCTCGGCCGGGCCGGGATCGAGGTCGGGGGAGACCGGCCCCGCGACATCGCCGTACACGACGACCGCTTCTGGGCGCGGGTGCTGGCGAAGCGCGAGCTCGGTCTGGGCGAGTCGTACCAGGACGGCTGGTGGGACGCCAACCAACTCGACGAGTTCGTCGCCCACGTGCAGACCGTCGACCTGCGCTCGCTGGTGCGGCCCGGACCGGGGCTGCTGCTGCACATCGCCAGGGCCCGCGCCTCGAACCACCAGACGGTGCGGCGGGCCCGCAGCAACGCGGGCGCCCACTACGACATCGGGAACGACCTCTACGAGCGGATGCTCGACAAGCGCATGATCTACTCGTGCGGCTACTGGCGGCGGGCCGAGGACCTGGACCGGGCCCAGGAGGACAAGCTCGAGCTCGTCTGCCGCAAGCTGCGGCTGGAGCCGGGGATGAGGCTGCTCGACATCGGCTGCGGCTGGGGCGGTTTCGCCCGTTTCGCGGCCGCCGAGCACGGTGTGACCGTCACCGGCGTCACGCCGGCACGCGAGCAGGCCCGTCGGGCTCGGGAGGCCTGCGCAGGCCTGCCCGTCGAGATACAGGAATGCGACTACCGCGACCTGGAGGGCTCATTCGACCGGATCGTGTCGATAGGGATGATGGAGCACGTCGGCCCGCGCAACCTCAAGACCTTCTTCGGGCGCTGCGACCGCCTGCTGGCCGGCGACGGCATGATGCTGCACCACACCATCGGGTCGCTGGAATCGAAGCACCACACCGACCCGTGGTTCGACAAGTACATCTTCCCGGGGGGCGTGGTTCCGTCGCTGGCCCAGATCACGTCTGCCTGCGAGCAGGACTGGGTCATCGAGGACGTGCAGAACTTCGGGCCGTACTACGACCGCACGCTCATGGCCTGGCACCGCAACGTGACCGAGGCCTGGACGGACCTCGCCGGCTATGACGAGCGCTTCCGCCGCACCTGGGACTACTACCTGCTGAGCTCGGCCGGATCGTTCCGGGCCCGGGCCCTGCAACTCTGGCAGATCGTGTTCACCCGCAGCCGCCGCCGCTCCGAGACCTATCACCGGCCGGACTGACCCGGACGCGGCAGCTGCTCTGGGACTGCGCCTCGCCCGTCCCTGCCGCCACCGAACTAGAACTGCGCCTGCTCGGTGCTGCCTTCGAGGGCGAGAGTGGACGCGGCGCCCCCGGAGATCACGGTGGCCACCTGGTCGAAGTATCCGGCGCCGACCTCGCGCTGGTGGCGGGTTGCCGTGTAGCCGAGGGCCTCCATCGCCAGCTCGCCCTGCTGCAGCGCGACGTAGGCCTTCATGTCGTCGGACTGATAGGTGTGCGCCAACTCGAACGCCGACGCGTTCAGCGCATGCCAGCCGGCGAGGGTGATGAACTGGAAGGCGTAGCCCATGGCGCCCAACTCCTTCTGGAACATGGCGATCTGAGCGTCGTCCAGGTGCGCCCGCCAGTTGAACGAGGGCGAGCAGTTGTAGGCCAGCATCTTGTCCGGGTACACCGCGTGAATTGCCTCGGCGAACTCCCGGGCCTCGTCGAGATCGGGGGTGGAGGTCTCGCACCAGAGCAGGTCGCAGTGGGGCGCGTAGGCGAGGCCGCGCTGGATGGGCGCCTGCAGTCCCGGCGTCGTCACGAAGAACCCCTCCGCGGTGCGCTCGCCGGTCAGGCCGGCCCGGTCCCTGGCGTCGACGTCGCTGGTGATCAGGCCGGCGCTCAGCGCGTCGGTGCGGGCGACCAGGATGGTCTCGACCCCCATGACGTCGGCAGCCAGCCTGGCCGCCCTCAGGGTGGCGAGATGCTGCGATGTGGGCACCAGCACCTTGCCGCCCATGTGGCCGCACTTCTTGGCCGAGCTGAGCTGATCCTCGAAGTGGACCCCGGCCGCGCCGGACTCGATCATGGCCTTCATCAACTCGAAGGCATTGAGCGGACCTCCGAAACCCGCCTCGGCGTCGGCCACGATCGGCAGCATGTAGTCGCGGCTCGGGTTGCCCTCGGTCTCGCTCCACTCGATCTGGTCGGCCCTTCTGAGCGCGTTGTTCAGGCGAGCGACCAGCGACGGCACGGAGTCCGCCGGATAGAGGGACTGGTCGGGATACACCTGCCCGGCCAGGTTGGCATCGCCGGCCACCTGCCAGCCGGACAGGTACAGGGCGGGCAGCCCCGCCTTGGCGAACTGGATCGCCTGCCCGCCGGTCATGGCGCCCAGGGCATGCACGTAGTCCATGCTGTGGAGGCGCTGCCAGAGCTTGGCCGCGCCGGCGCGGGCGACAGCGCACTCGGGCGTCGCCGAGCCGCGCAGCCGTACGACCTCGGTCGCGGAGTAGTCGCGACGGGTGCCGTGCCAACGGGGGTTGTTCTCCCAGTCGGCCTCCAGAGCCTCGACCTGCTGTGCGAAGCTCGGACCTGCGTTCGTGACCTTCATCATCGATCGCCCTCCCGGTGGAGCGGTGCGGTACCGGCCAATGACCCACGGGTCCAGTGCCGCCCCCCAATGCTCATCGCGTCAGACCGCAGAAGCCAGAAATCTGCACCGCAGAGAAGCGCCCAAGTTGTTGGCCGACACAAGTTCTGCAATTCTTTCGCACATGGGCACCGAACCTGGCCTCCTCGTGCTCGGCCGGCGCCTGCGCCACGTCCGCCGCACCCGGGGTCTCACCCTCGCGGACCTGGCTGAGCGCACCGGGCGGCCGCCGGCCTACCTGTCGCGGCTCGAGAACGGGAGGGTCGAGCCCCGCCTCGGCGTGCTCAGCGATCTCGCCGAGGCGCTCGACACCACCACGGCCGACCTTCTCGAAGACGCCCCTCCGGACCGCCGAGCCGAACTCGAGCTGGAGCTGCTGCGGGCACAGGACCACCCGGCCTACGCGGATCTCGGGCTGCCGCCGCTCAAGCCGTCCAGACGGCTCAGCGACGAGGTCCTCGAGCACCTGGCCGGCCTGAGCCGCGCCGTCTGCGAACGGGCCGCTCCGGTCGACACCACCGAGAGCGCCCGGAGGGCCAACTCGGAGCTGCGCGGTGAGATGCGCGACCGGAACAACTACTTCACCGACATCGAGCAGATCGCGGCCGAAGGGCTGGCCCGCGCCGGATACCCCGGTTCGGGCCCGATCAGCGAGCGGGTGCTCACCGAGCTGGTGGGCAGCTACGGCTTCCGCATAGAGCGAGTCGCCGGCCTGCCCCGAACGGCCCGCTCCATCACCGACACCCGCGACCGGGTGATCTTCATCGGCGACCAGGACCACCTGAAGGTGCGCCAGGCCCGTTCCGTGGTGCTGCAGACGCTCGGACACTTCGCTCTGGAGCACTCCGACACGTCGGACTTCGGCGACTACCTCCGCCAGCGCATCGAGTCCAACTACTTCTCGGCCGCCGCCCTGGCCCCCGAGGCGCCCGCGGCGGAGCTGCTGAGCGAGGCGAGACGCCAGGGCGACATCAGCGTCGAGGACCTCAAGGAGACGTTCTACATCTCCTACGAGATGGCCGCCCACCGCTTCACCAACCTGGCCACTGTCCACCTGGGCATTCCCGTCCACTTCCTGCGAACCGACGCCGAGGGCGTGATCACCAAGGCGTACGAGAACGACGGGCTTCCGTTCCCGGTGACCTCCGACGGGGGGCTGGAGGGAGAGCGGGTTCCCCGCCAGTGGGGGGCCCGGCAAGCCTGGGGCGCCGAGGGGCACTTCCTGTTGCACGAGCAGTACACGGTGCTCGACGTGGGCGAGTACTTCTGCATCACCTACATAGAGACAGAGCACGATCGCTACCCCTACGCGATCACGCTGGGAACGACGGTCGAGCACGCCCGGCACTTCCGCGGCTCCGAGACGCTGCGGCGCGAGCACGCCCGCTCCAGGGACGTGGAGCCCGACCCCCGGCTCGTGCGCGACTGGGAGAGCGTGGCCTGGCCGTCGGCGGCCGAGCGCAGCCATGTGCTGTCGGCACTGCCGCCGTCGCAGCGCTCCTTCGTGCCGTTCCCCGGCATCGACCTGCTCGACGTGTACCGCTTCCTGGACCGGCAGAGGCGCCGCCGCCAGGCCTAGAGGCCGAGCTTGCGAGGCCGTGGCCCGAGCGGCCCGTGAGCGAAGCGAACAAGAGCGGGAACACCTAGTAATACGCGGACAGGGCTCGTCGTGTAGCCTCGCCCCTGACACAGCGCATGCCTGAGATTGCCGCCACCGTCCGCGTCCCCGCCAACCACCTGCTCGGACCTTTGGTGGGCGAGCACGACGCGAACCTCCGCCGGCTCGAGAGCGCCTTCCCCGGCAGCCGCATCCACCTGAGGGGCAACGAGGTGAGCGTCCTCGGCGACGAGGCCGAGACCGTCGCCCGGGCGTTCGAGGAGCTGATCCTGCTCCTCGAGCACGGGCAGCGCCTCGACGGCCGAACCATCGACCGCACGATCGACATGGCGCGCAGCAACGTCCGAGCCTCGGAGGTCCTTACCCACGATGTGCTGCGAGCGGTCGGAGGGCGGGTTGTGCGCCCGAAGTCGGCCGGACAGAAGCGCTACACCGACGTGATGGGCCAGAGCATCATCACCTTCGGGATCGGGCCGGCCGGAACGGGCAAGAGCTGGCTGGCGGTAGCCATGGCCGTGCGGGCGCTCAACGACGGCGAGGTGACCCGCATCATCCTCACCCGCCCCGCGGTCGAGGCGGGGGAGAGGCTGGGGTTCCTGCCCGGCGACCTGATGGCCAAGGTCGATCCCTACCTGCGCCCCCTCTACGACGCGCTGTACGACATGGTGGGCAGCGAGGGGATGGAGAGGCTCCTGGAACGGGGCGCCGTCGAGGTCGCGCCGCTGGCGTTCATGCGGGGCCGCACGCTCAACTCGAGCTTCATCATCCTCGACGAGGCCCAGAACACCACCCCCGAGCAGATGAAGATGTTCCTGACCCGCATCGGCTTCGGCTCCCGGGCCGTGGTCACCGGCGACGTCACCCAGGTGGACGTGGACGGCGGGCGCAGCGGCCTGGCGGGCATCGAGGAGCTGCTGGGAGGCATCTCCGGAATCGGGTTCGTCCACCTGAGCAGCCGCGACGTCGTCCGTCACCGCATCGTCGCCGACATCGTCACCGCCTACGACCGGGTAGGGCTCACGCGCGGAGACTCCGCCTAGATGGTGCCGGCGTCCTCCCCGGACGAGCCTCCTAGCGGAGCGGTGGTCCGCGCCTTCGACGAGACGTCCGGTCCGGCCGCAGGAAGCGACCTGGTCGACACCGAGCGCTGGGCCAGGCTGGCCCGAGCCGTGCTGAGCGACGAGGGGGTCGGATCCGGCGAGCTGGGACTGCGGTTCGTGGACACCGGCGCCATGGGCGAGCTCAACCGGGCCCACATGGGCACGGCCGGGCCCACCGACGTCCTCGCCTTCCCGATAGACGGCGGCCACGGCGGCGCGCCCGCGTCCGGGCCGACCGTGCTGCTGGGCGACGTCGTGGTCTGCCCCGCATACGCGGCACGGACCAACGGCGACTCCCGGCCGTCCGGCGACTCCCGGCCGTCCGGCGATTCCGACGCGTCCGGCAACCCCCGGCCGGCCGGCGACCCCGACGACGAGTTGGCCCTGCTGGTCGTACACGGCGTGCTGCACGTTCTGGGATACGACCATGCCCGCGAAGCGGAGGCCGCAGCCATGCAGACCCGCGAGCAGCAGCTCCTGGATGCGCACCACCGGCAACCGTGACCGGCCGGCAACCGTGACCGGCCGGAACGAGCCCGGCGCCGGCCAGAAGCCGCGCCGTGTTCGGAGACGGGTCGCGCGGGGGAGGAACGGGGCGCCGCCGGTCAGCGAAGACGAGTTGATCGCCCTCACCGACGCGGCGGCTGAGGCAGACGCCATCGAGGACGCCGAGCGCGACATGATCGCATCCGCTCTCGCCCTGGACCGCACCGCGGTCCGCGAGGTCATGGCGCCCCGCGCCGACATGGTCACCGTCGACGCGGACATGACGGTGACCGCCTCGCTCGAGATTGCCATCAGCCGCGGCCTCAGCCGCCTGCCGGTGTGCCGGAACGACATCGACGACGTCGTCGGCGTCGTGCTGCTGAAGGACCTTGCCCGCACCGAGCGCTCGGGCGGCGGCGACCGTCCCGTCCGCGAGTCGATGCGCCGGGCCATGTTCGTGCCCGAGACCAAGCGGGTGGACGAGCTGCTCTCCGAGATGCGCACCGCCGGAGGGCACCTGGCCGTCGTCGTCGACGAGTACGGGGGCACCGCCGGCCTCGTCACGCTCGAAGACCTCGTCGAGGAGCTGGTGGGCGAGATCGTCGACGAGTTCGACCGGCCCGAGCCGCTCATGGAGCCCCTCGCGGGCGGCGAGGCGCTGGTTCACGGCCGCATGCCGGTCGACCAGTTGAACACCCTCGTCGGAGCGGCCCTGCCCGACGACGACTGGGACACCGTCGGCGGCCTGATCTTCAGCACGCTCGGCCACGTGCCCGAGGTGGGCGAGACAGTGGAGGTCGGCGGCCTCAGGCTGCGGGTGGAGCACATGGAGGGCCGTCGCATCACCGGGGTCCGACTCACCAGGACATGACGGATCCCGGGGCCGAGCGCAGCGAGGCCGCGGCCCGAGCGGCCCGTGAGCGCAGCGAGCGCGAGCGGGAGACACCGCCCGAGCCGGGCTCGCACCGGTGCGGGATCGTCGGGCTGGCGGGCCGTCCCAATGCGGGCAAGTCGACGCTGGTCAACAGGATCGTCGGGCAGAAGGTGTCGATCGTCTCGGACAAGCCCCAGACCACCCGCACCGGGCTGCGGGGGGTGCTCACACGGCGCGGCGCCCAGATGGTCCTGGTCGACACGCCCGGCATTCACAAGCCTCGCACCGAGTTCGGGCGCCGGATGAACGCCGCCGCGAACGAGGCGCTGCACGGAACCGACGTGACGTGCCTGGTGATCGACGCGTCGGCGCCCTACGGCCGCGGCGACGCCTTCGTCGCCCGGTCGCTGCCGGGGGACTCCGTGGTGGCCGTGACCAAGGCCGACCTGGTGGGACGGCGGGCGATGCTGGAGCAGCTCGCAGCCATGGGAGGGTTGGACTTTGAGGCCTATTTCCCCGTGAGCGGGCGCACCGGCCAGGGTGTGGATGCGCTGGTCGAGCACCTCGTGGGCCGCCTGCCCGAGGGCCCGGCCCTCTACCCCGACGGCGCCGTCTCGGACGCCCCGGAGGCCTTCCGGGTGGCCGAGCTGGTGCGGGAGCAGCTCCTGGCCGCCGCACGCGACGAACTGCCCCATGCGATCGCGACCCGGGTGACGGAATGGGACTGGCCCCTGATCCGCTGCGAGATCACCGTTGAGCGCCCCTCCCAGAAGGCGATCGTGATCGGCAAGGGCGGGTCGATGCTCAAAGCGGTCGGGACGGCGGTGCGCTCGCAGCTCCCAGAGGGCGCCTACCTGCAGCTGACGGTACGGGTGGACAAGAACTGGCAGCGCCGCGGCGGACAAGGCGCGCCACGTCGGCGGGTCACGGGGTAGCTTCACAGTGGTGATCACCGCCGAGCTGGATCTGGACCGCGTCCCTTCGCACGTGGCGTGCGTGATGGACGGCAACGGGCGCTGGGCCCAGTCTCGGGGCCTGCCCCGCACCGAGGGTCACCGGGCCGGCGAGGAGGCGCTGTTCGACGTGGTGGACGGGGCGCTCGACATCGGCGTCGAGTGGCTCACCGTCTATGCGTTCAGCACAGAGAATTGGCGGCGCCCGCCCGACGAGGTCCGCTTCCTGCTCGACTTCAACGAGGACATCCTGCTGAGGCGCCGGGACGACCTGCACGAGCGGGGCGTGCGGATCCGGTTCGTGGGCCGCCGCGACCGCCGGGTGCCCAAGAGGCTGATCCGGCTGATGGACGACGCCGTGGAGCTGACCAGGCGCAACCGCCGGATGACTTTCACCATCGCCTTCAACTACGGCGGGCGGGCCGAGATCGTCGACGCGGTCAGGGCGGTCGTGAACTCCGGGATATCGGCCGACAGGATCACCGAGCGCACCATCGCCTGCCGCCTCTACGACCCCGAGATGCCGGAGCCCGACCTGATGATCCGCACATCCGGGGAGTTCCGCACCTCCAACTTCCTGCTCTGGGAACTGGCCTACAGCGAGCTGTACTTCACCGACACGGCGTGGCCCGACTTCCGCCGAGGCAACCTCTATGAGGCGATCAGGGTCTACCAGGAGCGCGAGCGGCGGTTCGGGCGGGTCTCGCCCAACGGCGCGGGCTCGGCCATCACGTCCAACGGCGGCGGCAAGAGGCGAGACAGCCCGGGCTAGGGCGATGAGCCTCTACCGCGACGATGCGGTGGTGCTGCGCACCTGGAAGCTGGGCGAGGCGGACCGCATCGTGAACCTGCACACCTTGGCCCACGGCAAGGTCCGCGCCGTCGCCAGGGGGGTGCGGCGCACCCGCTCCAAATTCGGCGCCCGCCTGGAGCCGGCCTGCCATGTGGCGGTGCAGCTGTACCGGGGCCGCAGCGAGCTCCACACCCTCACCCAGGCTGAGACCATCGACCGCTTCGCGAGCCTCCGGTCCGACCCCGGCAGTTTCGCCCGAGCCTCCGCCATGCTGGAGGCGGTCGATCATCTGGCGCCCGAGACCGGAGGCGACCCCGACCGGCACCTGATGCTCGTCCGGGCACTGACCACGCTCGACCGCGTCGACAGCGAGCTGGTGGTGGCCGGCTTCTTCCTGAAGCTGCTGGCGCTGGAGGGGGTGCAGCCCGAGCTCGCCAGTTGCGTGGCCTGCGGAGCGGGCGGGCCCTTCGAGGCCCTCGACCTGCGTGCCGGCGGGGTGCTGTGCCACCGGTGCCGCCACGGCCGGCCCATCAGCCGGGAGGCCCTCGAGATGCTCCGCCAGATCCTCGGCGGCCGGCTCGGAGCGGCACTGCGGCGGCCGGCCGACGACGCCACCGCCGAGGTGACCTCCATCGCCACCGCGGCGGTCGAGACCCATCTGGAGCGGCGGCTGCGATCGGTGACCGTGCTCGACCGCACCTGAGGCCGAGCCTGCGAGGCCGCGGCCCGAGCGGCCCGTGAGCGAAGCGAGCAAGAGTGGGAGACACCGCTGCGCCGCGAGGCGGTGACTGCCCGTCCACGTTGCCGCCTACCCTTGCCCTTCATGGCAGAGTCCCGCCCCAGCCCGGAGTTGTTCGACGCGATCGTCAACCTCTGCGTGCGGCGCGGCTTCGTGTTCCGCTCGGCGGAGATCTACGGCGGCTTCCGCTCGGCCTACGACTACGGGCCGCTGGGAGTGCTGCTGCTGCGCAACGTCAAGGAGCAGTGGTGGCGGTCGATGGTTCAGCTGCGCCACGACGTGGTCGGCCTGGACGCGTCGATCCTGTCGCCGCCCGCGGTGTGGGAGGCGTCCGGCCATCTCGAGAACTTCACCGACCCGCTGGTGGACTGCCGCGCCTGCGGGACCCGCCACCGCTCCGACAAGCTCGAGGATCCGGAGAGCTGCCCCGAGTGCGGCGAGCGGGGCCGGCTCACCGAGCCCCGGCAGTTCAACCTGATGTTCGCCACCCACGCCGGGCCGGTGGCCGACTCCGCGGCGCAGGTCTACCTCCGGCCCGAGACGGCCCAGGGCATGTTCATCAACTTCGCCAACGTGCTGCGGACCAGCCGCAAGCGCCCGCCGTTCGGCATCGCCCAGATCGGCAAGTCGTTCCGCAACGAGATCACGCCGGGCAACTTCGTGTTCCGCACCCGCGAGTTCGAGCAGATGGAGATGGAGTACTTCGTCCCGCCGGATTCGGCGGCGGAGTGGTTCGAGCACTGGTGCGAGGCCCGCCACCAGTGGTACCTGGACCTGGGCATTGATCCCGAGCGGCTGCGGCTGCGGGCCCACGGCGCCGGCGAGCTGAGCCACTACTCGTCGGCCACCTCCGACGTGGAGTTCCTGTTCCCCTGGGGCTGGGACGAGCTCGAGGGCATCGCCGACCGGGGCGACTACGACCTGCGCTGCCACTCCGAGCGCTCCGGCGAACGCCTCGAGTTCTTCGACCCGGCCACCGGCGAGCACTACACGCCCCATGTGATCGAGCCGGCCGCGGGCGCCACCCGGGCCGCCATGGCGTTCCTGATGGACGCCTACCACACCGAGGTCGTCAACGACGCCGAGCGGGTGGTGCTGCGGCTCGACCGCCGGCTGGCGCCGTATGCGGCGGCGGTGCTGCCCCTGTCGCGCAAGGACGTGCTGGTGCCGGTGGCGCAGCGGGTGTTCGACCTGCTCAAGGGCAGCTGGAGCTGCGACTACGACGAGACCCAGGCCATCGGGCGCCGCTACCGGCGCCAGGACGAGATCGGCACCCCGCTGTGCGTGACCGTCGACTTCGACACCCTCGACGACGGCGCGGTCACCGTGCGCGACCGCGACTCCATGGCCCAGGACCGGGTGAGCATCGACCGGCTCGTCGCCTACCTCGCAGACCGGCTCCAGTAGTCCGTCCGCCCAGCGGGCGAATCAGTGTCCGGCGGGACTTGGTATGTTCGCCCCGATGGGGATCGTGCCGGACGACATCGCTCGGGTTCGGGCGGCCACCGACATCGTCGCGATCATCGGCGAGCACACCGAGATCAAGCGGTCGGGGCGGCAGTGGATGGCCCGCTGCCCGCTTCACGGCGAGCGCACGCCGTCGCTGTCGGTGGCGCCCGACAAGGGCGTGTACTACTGCTTCGGCTGCCAGCGCAGCGGCGACGTGATCACCTTCGTGCGAGAGATCGAGGGCCTCGACTTCGCGGGCGCGGTCGAGATGCTGGCCGGGCGGGCCGGGATACGGGTGCAGTACACCAGCCTGGACGAGAACGCGGCACAGAACCGCCGGCGGAGGCTGCTGGAAGCGGTGGAGAGGGCCAGGGACTTCTACCACCAGCGCCTGCTCGACGGCCGCGACGGCGGCCCGGCCCGGCACTACCTGAGGTCGCGTGGCTACGACGGCGAACTGGTGCGGCGCTGGAGTCTGGGGTGGGCGCCCGCCCACGGGGAGGCTCTGGTACAGCACCTGCGCCTTCCTGATGACGAACTGCGCGACTCGGGCCTCGGACGTCTCAACGACCATGGCCGCCAGTACGACTTCTTTCGGGGCCGGGTCCTGTTCCCGATCAACGACGAGCGGGGGGAGGTCGTCGGCTTCGGCGGCCGGGTGCTTCCCGGCGCCGAGGGCCCCAAGTACCTGAACACCTCGACCGAGGCCAAGACCTACAACAAGAGCAGGGTCCTCTACGGGCTGCACGAGCACCGCAAGGAGATCGTCAAGGCGGGCCGGGCGGTGGTGTGCGAGGGCTACACCGACGTGATCGGATGCGCCGAGGCCGGCATCGAGCTGGCGGTGGCCACCTGCGGAACGGCCCTCACCGAGGAGCATGTGCGACTGCTGAAGCGGTTCTCGGCCGACCGGCTGGTGCTGGCCTTCGACACCGACGCCGCGGGCGCGGCCGCCGCAGGACGGGTCTATGCCTGGGAGCGCCAGTTCGAGTTGGAGGTTCTGGTCGCCGACCTGCCCCCCGGCCAGGATCCCGGCGATCTGGGCCGCTCCCAGCCGGAGGCTCTCCATCGCGCCATCGAAGGATCGATCCCGTTCCTGCAGTTCAGGGTGGACCGGGCCCTGGCCGGTGCCGACCTGTCCACCATCGAGAGCCGGGCCCGGTCCGCCGAGCGGGCCGTGACCGTGGCCAACGAGCATCCCGACCCGATGGTGCGCGACCCCCACGTGATCGAGATCGCGGACCGCTGCCATGTGGATCCCGACCATCTGCGCCGCTTCGCGGCCGGCGGGCCAAGCATGGCGCCCGCTCGCACCGCGGACGGCGACGGGTTCCGGCCCACGGCCGGCGAGCGCCTGACCCCCGAGGACGAGGCGCTGCAGCTGGCCATTCACCGGACCGGCGAGGTGGCCGGCCGCCTGCACGCCACGCTGTTCGGCGATCCGGTGCACCGCGACGCCTACGAGGCCCTCGATCACACCGGCAGCGTGGTGGAGGCGTGCGATCTGGTGTCGGAGCCGGCGGCACATCTGCTGCACCGGCTGGCGGTGGACGCGGGCAACGCGTCCGTGGAGGACGTGCTCGCCCGTGTGGCCCGGCTCACCTCCGGCCGCGCCATGAACAGCCTGCGCCGCCTGGCTGCCTCCGCCGACGATCCCGCCATGCGCCAGCAGTGCAGCACCAGCGTGGCCTGGCTGAAGTCGCAGTCCGAGCGGCTCGACGAGCGGAACACACGCGACGACGCGCTGGCGAGCCTGCTGCC
The DNA here is from genome assembly GCA_028819505.1 of Acidimicrobiaceae bacterium. Lineage (GTDB taxonomy): Bacteria > Actinomycetota > Acidimicrobiia > Acidimicrobiales > Aldehydirespiratoraceae > Aldehydirespirator. The sequence goes on along the minus strand of JAPPLH010000069.1, from coordinate 15,471 downwards.
GTGGCTGGTCGAGCACGGACGCCGATCCGAGGGGTCCGTGTCGGGGTCGCTGGTAGCCTCACGGGCTGATCCGGGGTAGCTCAACTGGCAGAGCAAGCGGCTGTTAACCGCTAGGTTGTGGGTTCGAGTCCCACCCCCGGAGCCGATCTATTCGGATATAATACCAGGTCAAAGGCCATTATTTGTAACTAGACTGCTAGGCTTGTCCCCCAGGTTGACCCCGAGCAACAACATATTGCCGCTGCTGGGGCGGGCGATGCCGGAGATCTCACCGGTCACCCACACCCCGGACCTGTGAAGGCCCCGCACTTCGCAGCGCAGCGACTCCACCAGTTGCGCCCACCGTCATCTGCGGCCCCCCACGCCGGGCCGCTGCCGGCAGTGGTTAGCGGCTGGGATGGTTCCATCGGTGTGCGCCTCGCGGTGCGGGGACCGCGGCACGCTCCTGTGCCGGGCGGCTGCCTGCGGGGTACGGGCATTGGTGACGCCGCTGTAGATCCCGAAACCGCGTAAGCACGAACACCCGTTCGCCGCTAAGCGCCAGCGGGTCTGGTCGCCGGTGTGCCCGTGGACCTGTCGCGTGTCTGCGCTTGGGTCGGCCAACACCATCGGTCGCTGTTCGGGCTGCTCGGAGCGGTGCATGTACTGTGTCTCGCCTACAACTCCTACCCATTGGAGAAGTCCTGTGGCCCCATCACTGCAACAACTCGGGCTCGCCGTGGCGCTTTCGCGCCGGTGACGGCAAGGTAGTGAAGCGGATGAGCCTCAAGCCGGGTGACCAAGTCCGCCTGCCGGGCGAGGACACCTTCGTCACAGTCGACATGAGACAGCCGAGCGGCGACGGCGGAGTCAACCTGTATGTGCTCGACGGCGACAAGCCGCCCCGTCGGGTCGAGCTAACCGCGGCACAACTGAGCGACGTGGTTGAGTTGGTGGCTGACGGCGCTGCGGACCCCAACCGGACGCTGGCCGCGTTATGGAGCCAGTGGATGTCCCAAGCCGCAGAGAGCGTCTCGGGGACTGCGTTGGGGTCGGCGCCGTTGGAGCCCTATCTGCATCAGCACGCTGCGGTCTATGGGGCCATGCTCCCGCAGCCGATGCTGCGCTTCCTACTTGCTGACGAGCCCGGCACCGGCAAGACGATCATGGCCGGCCTGTACCTCACCGAAGCCAGCCGGCTCGGGATCGTGAACCGGGCGCTCATCGTGTGCCCAGCCCATCTGGTCGGCAAATGGCAGGAGGACTTCTCCCGGTTCTTCGGGCGCGAGCTGCGGCGAATCACCGCCGACACGATCCGTGAGCACGCCCTTGAGACGAGCCGGCATCCGCTGTGGATCGTGTCGTTGCACCTCGCGTCGGTCAATCCGCAGGTTCGGGAGGCGATCGATCCCGACGCTGCGGCATGGGACCTGGTCATCGCAGATGAGGCGCACCGGCTGACCCCCACGGCGTCGACGCTGTTTCAGGTGGGGCTCACAACCGTGGCCAAGGCACCGAGGGCGCTTCTGATGACGGCGACACCGCACCGCGGGTCGGAGTGGCTGTTCAGGTCGCTGATGCATCTCACCGACCCGAAGGTGTTCCCTCTGCCCGCCCAGCCCCAGGATGACGGACTCCTGAGGCGGCTGCGTCCGGGGTCGGTGCACTTCCTGCGGCGCATGAAGGAGGGGCTCGTCAACATCGACGGCAAGACGCCACTGTTCAAGAAGCGCACGGCTCACAACATCTCGGTTCCGCTCAGCCTGCAGGAGAAGGTCATCTACGACCAGGCGCTGCACCTCGTCGACACCTACTTCCCCACAAGCGCCGTGGGGCTGGGCCGAATGGTGTACGGCAAGCGCGCCGCGTCGTCGCTGCACGCGCTGCGCGAGACGCTGCAGCGCCGAACGGTCAACATGGGCACACCGGTGCATCCCGATGAGACACAGGGCATCACCGAGGAAGACGCCGACGAACGCGAGCTGATCGAGATCGCACACCTCGTATCAGGCTCCTCCCGCGCCGAACGACGAGACATCACCGAGCTCGTAGCCCTGATCGACCTCGAACTGGCCAAGCCGCAGGCTCCTATCTCGAAGTGGCCGCGACTCCAAGACGAGGCGCTGTCACCCAACGGCGTCACGCCTGGAGGCGACGAGCAGCTCGTCGTGTTCACCGAATACGCCGACACCGCGGACTGGCTAGCCCGGCGGTTCCGAGACGCCGGCTACAAGACCGAGATGTACTCGGGCAGGCAGACACATCCCGAACGAGAAGAGATCCGGGCCCGCTTCATCGCCGGCGAGTTCCAGGTGATCGTCTCCACCGACGCCGGCAACGAAGGAATCGACCTGCAGTCGTCGCGGGTGCTGGTGAACTGGGACGTGCCGTGGTCGCTGGTGACCTTGGAGCAGCGACTCGGCCGCATCCACCGAGTGGGACAGGCCAGGGATGTGGACCTCTACAACCTCATAGCTGTGGAGACCCGCGAAGGCGACGCCCACGCGACGCTGCTCAACAATCTCGTGGCGGCCGCCAACGAACTCGACGGCAAGATGTTCGACAGCCTGGCTCTGGTGGGGGAGCGGCTGCTGTCGGAGACGGCGGGCGTCAACGGGCTCGAGGACTTCCTCTCGACGCTCTACCAGCCCGGCGCGGACCAGACGGCGGTCACGTCGGCGGTTCGGGCCATCACCAAGGAACGCATCCGCCAGATCCACGACAGCATCAACCGAGACGACCAAGCCCTCGCAGCGCCTGTCGACGTCGGCCGCGCCATCACCGGGATCAACCAGCAGCGCCTCGACAAGATCAACCCCCACATCGTCGAGCGGTACCTGGCCCGCCTCGACCACGCCGGACTGATCTACCTGGCCCGCTCCACTGTGGCCGACGACGGCCTGTGGCACATCAGGCCCGCTGCCCTAGAGCCCCTGCCCATCGGCACGACGAGCGCAACGCTGATAGCCACCAGTGGCAGCGCCAAACGAGCAGCCGTCCGACAAGGAGCGATAGCGGCGGAACGAGCCGTGCCGCTCGGACCCAACGACAAGGCCTTCCGAGACGTCGTGGCCGCGGCCGCCCGGCATCTGCATCCCGAGTTGCACCAGGGCGGCGCGCTGCACGACCCGACCTCGATCACCGACTACCGGCTCTACTGCTTCACAGTGTCGGTGCGCCAAGGGCGAACGCTCACACAGCCTCATGCGTGGCGTCACCACACCCGGTGGTCGTATCTGATCAAGGTGGACGCCGCAGGTACCCGAGTCGTTCCTTGGGAGACCCTCGCCAACCTCGAAGCTCCAGAGTCGCCGTGTCCTCGGGCTCCGCATCCCGCGGAGCTGACCAACGCCGAAGCCCAAGCCCGACACGCCGCCGGCAACGATGAAACACAGCGGCGAGGCGAACTCGCAGCCTGGCTGGACCACGCCCGTGTCCAACTCCAGAAACTCCCCAACGACCTCACCGACGACATCGACAACGCCCAGAACCGCACCGCAGCCCGCAAACGCGTCGCCCAAGCCATCGGCGAACGGGTACAGGAACTGGAGGCGTCGGTCGATTTCGAGACGGGCGCCGTCGAGCTGGTCGGCTGGGCGCATGTCACCGCAACCGCCGCCCCCGACGTCGCCGGCGAGGACGCCGACTCTGAGATCGTCGCCATGCGCCACGTCACATCGCTGCTGAACAGCCAGGGATGGGCGGTGGCCGACGTCCACACCGAGAAGCTGGGCTACGACCTCAAAGCAACCAAAGGCTCCAGGTTCCGGGCCGTGGAGGTCAAAGGCATCAAGGGCTCCGCGGCGTCATCGGGCATCGAGGTCACCGGCGCCGAACTGGCGACAGCAGGCATCCACGGCTCGGACTACTGGCTCTATGTCATAGACCACTGCGCCGACGGCACCGGCAAGCTCTTCGACGCCTGGCCCGACCCGGCCGCTGTCTTCGCCGGCACCGCCAGAGACGTTCCCGTCCTGCGCATCAAGGGATCCGACCTCACTGCCGCCCAAGAGAGCTCAACATGACCACCAGGCCGCGCATGATCGAGCGCTGGTTCCCATGCGAAGAGGTGTCCGCCAACTCCGCGAGCGGCTGGGGCTCCGGCAACAGCGAAGCCAACCTGTTCACCTGGTTCGCCAAACGGCCCCTCGCCCAAGCAAAGGCAGCGGTGGTCACCAGCCTGCTCCCCTGGCCTGAAGACCCCCAGGAACAGCTCCGCCTCCAAGAGCTCGTCCGCTCCGCGTTCCCCGACCCGGGCGACCCCGACGGTCGAGACGCAGCCCACGACGCTCTCGTCACCGAGCTGAACAAGCACTACCCCGACGGCGCCGCCATGCTCGACCCGTTCTCCGGCCGGGCGATGATCCCCCTAGAAGCCGCCCGACTTGCTGTAGGCGCAACTGGCATCGACTACTCGCCGGTCGCGAGTCTTGCCGGCAGGCTCCTAGCCGACTACCCGCTGCGACAGTGGGACAATGAGCCTCCCCTACCATTCGGTGTAGCTGACTTCGACCACGACCGGCTCGACCTTGAAATCCTTGGCTCCCAACGGCTGCTCCGCGATGTCGAGACGGTGCTTGATGTCGTAGGCGACCGTTACGAGGCAGCGATGCACGACTTCTACCCCGAGGTCGACGGCAAGCGGCCATGGGGGTACCTGTGGGCTGTCACGCTTCCATGCCAGGAATGCGGCAACCGGTTTCCTATCTCAGGATCCCTCGTTCTACGTCATCCACTACCGAAGAAGAACGACCCGGGACAGTCCTACCGCATCACCGCCCAGCCGGAGGATGGGACGTTCGCGGTGATTGTTCATGACGGCCCGCCAAACTCCAAGCCGACGCTTGTGACGGCTTCTGGCCGACGCGGCAAGTCGGCCGTTTGCCCGTATCCGAACTGTCAGCATGTCCACCCGTTAGAGGTGCACACCAGGCTCATGAACGAAGGACTCGCTGAGGATCGGCTGCTCGTAGTCGCCGATCTCGACGAAGACGTTGGCAAGGTATTCCGTACCCCTACGGCGGACGAGCATCGCGGTGTAGCCAAGGCAAGCAAGGCCCTCGTCGGAGAATCGGATTTTGCTCCAAGTCTGCCAGCGGTGCCCTCAGAGCCGATTCCGCTCGGGAACAACGACACCGTGCGCCCCTCGAAGTACGGCTATCGAACATATGGAACTCTGTGTAACGACAGGCAGACACTGGGTCTCGTTCGACTCGGACGTGCCATCGCTTCAATCGGGAGCGAGATCACGGGAGCGGACTTGTCACCCGAGTACGCATCAGCCTTGACGGGCTACGCGGCCGCGGTCTTTGTTCGGAGAATACGTTGCTCAACGCGCGGCGCCACACTTCGGGCACATCGTCACAAGACATCGAATCGCGTACAAGTAGACCATTTGTTCAATGAGGCGAGCATCTCCTTTTCCTACGACTACTTCGAAACAGGATGCGGCGACGGCCCGGGGACATGGAGATCAGTTGCGAAAGACTTGCCCGCCTCGCTACGCAAGCAGCTAGAACGCCCGGACGGCGTCGCCGCACGCGTTGAACGGGGTTCCGCCCTGGCAGTGCCCTTGAGGTCTGAGTCGATCGATGCGGTTGTGACTGATCCGCCATACAACGCGATGATCGATTACACCGACGCCTCGGATTTGTTCTACGTCTGGCTTAAGCGTGCTCTTCATTCGACGCATCCAGCGTTCGCCATTACAGCTCATCCAGCGGGAGTTCAAGAGAAGGCTGAGGAGATCATCGTCAAGCGTGGCGGGACCTCTGTCGGTGACCATAGAGACCGCGCTCACTACGACGAGATGCTGACGGCGGCTCTGGCTGAGGCCCGCCGGGTGACTACCAATGATGGTGTCGTAACCATCGTGTTCGGCCACAACGACCCCGAGGTGTGGCGCGGCCTTCTGGCGATAATCAGCGACGCAGGCCTCGTGCTCACAGGCACATGGCCCGCCCTTACAGAAACGGGCGGCGGGGCTGGCTCTGCGAACATCGTCACCACCATGACTCTCGCATGCCGCGCCGCGCCAGCACACCGTCCCGACGGGCGAAGCAACGAAGTCGCCGCAGCCGTCTGCAAGGAGGTCGCTCGACGGATCCCGCTGTGGGAGCAGGCCGGTTTGGCTCTACCGGACCAGCAGATGGCTGCATACGGGCCAGCGATGGAGATAGTCGGCCGGTGGCGCAAGATCCTCAACAGCAAGGCTAAGCCTGAGGACCCCGAGAAGTTCTTGCTGATCGCCCGCCAGGCTGTCGAGGACGCGGCCGACATCCGTATCGACGATTTGCCGTTGGGGACCTTCGACGCGAGAACGCGTTTCGCGCTGTCGTGGGTCCGCCAGCACCGCCGCGACGTCTCCGACGCCGCCCAGGAGCGCTGGCAGCGGCTCACCGCGCAGGCGCTGGCCGGCACCGAGCTCGATCTTGACGGCATCACCACCAGAGTCAGCAAAGGCGTCCGTCTCGCCTTTGGAGCAGAGGCCGAGACAGTGGTCGACCGCGACACATCCATCATCGACGTGGCGTTCGCGCTCGCCCGAGCCGGAAAGAGCGTCGCTGAGGCCGCAGAGGTGCTGGACGTGTCGGGACGGGCCGACGACGAGTACCTCTGGTCCGCGGTCGCCGAGCTGGGCCGTCATCTCGCCGAAGCCGACACCGACGGCGAAGTGTTCACATGGCTGACACGCAGCCGCAAAGCCGTATCCAGCGCCGCAGCCAATGTCGAAGCGGTCAGAGCGGCCGAGCAACGCCGCGCAGATGAGGCAGGATATCAGCCGTCGATCTTCGATCAGGGAGCACAACCATGACGACGCAGCCGACACCGTGGTGGGACGAACTCCGGCTCCGGGATGAGCTCGTGGAGGCCTCGGGAACGGTGAGCGACATCCAGATGAGCCTGCGAGGAGTCGCATACGGGTCGGCCGGCAACTACCCGCTGTATCGCTCAGTTGACTATTTCGGTGAGATCACCCACCCGTCGCCGAGCCTGCTCCGTATCGCCGCCGACATCGCCGTGCGCCTCGGCGGCAGCGGCGGGCAGGCCGCCTCCGCGAGACCTGTGTGGCGGTTCGATCAAGGTATGGGCGGCGGCAAGTCGCACGCCCTCGTCGCTCTCTGGCACATGGCGACGGACCCGGCTGGTTTCGCTGGCACCGACATCGGAGCCCGCATCATGGACGAGGCCGACAAGCTGGTCGGAAGCGGCACAGTCGCCTCCGGCCTCGGCGCCCCGGTCGTGGTGGCTTTGCCCGGCGACCAGATGGACCCCGAGGGAACCGACCCGGAGGTGTTCGGCGGGTCTGAGACTCTGCGGGAGCGGTTCCTGTTCCGGCTCTACCAAGGCGACCACGACAAATGGGTCGCCGCCAAGAAGGACAACATCAGCTACACCGACGTACTTCGAAGCGTGGGGCGGCCCGTGCTGGTGCTCTTTGACGAGGTGATGCACTACGTCCGCAACTCCACCGCTGCTGGACCGGTAGAACGCGCCGTCAACGACCACTCGTTCCTCGTAGACATGATGCGCCACACCAACGAAGTCCCGCACTGCGTCGCAGTCATGGTGATGATCGACTCCGACAAGGACCCCATCGCGCTGTCACCGTTCGGCCAGCAGTGCCGCGAGGAACTCGAAGCTGAGGCTGCCCGAGGCGAGGTCACCACCGATGCCGTCACCTCGCCCAACGACTTCGCCAACATCATCCGAAGGCGCCTGTTCCGAACCACGGCGCAACCCGCAACGATCGCGGCCACAACAGAAGCCTTCACTGCGGCGATGCAAGACCACCGCTGGAACAAGGAGGTCTTCAGCCGGCTCAAGTGGTTCGATGCCGACGATTACGCCGCGCAGGTGGAGCGCAGCTATCCGTTCCATCCGGCGCTCATGCACCTCGCTGAGCAGGAATGGTCACAGGTGGCCGGCTTCCAGCGCGTCCGATCTACCATCCGCGTGTTCGCCTCGACCGTGTACGCCCACCTGCGTCGCCTCGCCGAAGCAGCCGGGCTCTCCGTCGAAGACGCCCAGAACAGCCCCGATCGGCTCGGCGACGCGGACTGGGCACCGCTTCTCATCGGACCCGGCGATGTCGTGCTGTCCGACGCCGACGTGCGCGAAGCGCTGCTCGACTCCGGCCTCATCATCGACGCCACAACGACCCAGAACTACCGGCAGGTCATCGCCACCGACATCGTCGACGAAGACGACGCCAGCGGCAACGCCCGCGCCATCGACCTCGCCGCGGACCGCGACCCCTCCAGAGCCGTCAATCCGCGCGCCGCTGAGCGGGCCGCCACCGCAGCCCTGCTGTACTCGATCAGCGACCGGCCCCAAGGCGGACAGGGCGGCTCCGTGCCGGAGGTGCTCGCCGCCAGCCACATAGCCGACCTCTCCTACGGGCACGGCGACGCCGAGGTGGCACTCGAAGCGCTCAAGGACTCCCAGCGCGGCCTCGCCTCACTCGAGCTGATCCCCGGCAAGGGCGGCCAGCCGCCTCGCCTGTACCTATCGACCAAGAGGACATTCGGCATGTTCCTGCGAGACGCCAGGAACGCAATCTCCGACCAGGAACGAGAGGACGAGCTGTGTCGGCGCAGCGAGGAACTGATCACCACCGGCCCCTTCACCGTGGCGCTGTTCGTCGAGCGGCCTGAGGATGACGCCTCACCGCTCACGACCATCTCGGCCGCGTCGATAGACGATGCCCGCAAGAACCGGCTCGTGGTTCTCGACCCCCGCGTGTTCACGCTGCTCAACGGCGTCGACAGCGCCACACGCGACGCGATAAGAGCCGCGATGGGACTCGGCAACCACAAACTCGCCGTCAACTGGGCGTCCTCCGCGGTGTTCTCTGTCGTCAACACCCAGCGTCGCCGCAACGCCATCATCGCGGCCGGCGAATACCTCGCGGCCGCCCGCGTCTCATCAAGAGAGGCTGTCAAGAACGACCCTGACCTCGCGTCGCAGGCCGCCGAGGAACTCGATCGAGCCGCCAAGAACTTCACCAAGCAGGTCCGAGCCGCCTACCAGCATGTGGTATGGCTCGCCGACATCGGCGGCGGGCAGAGAGCCTGGGACGATCACCGATTCGAAGGCGACCTCGAGACGGCGCTCGACGGATCACATGTATGGAAGGTGCTGGAGGCGCACGACAAGGCCTTGGGCGTCGGCCAGTTCGGCGCCACGGCGCTGCTCCACAACCTCCAAGACCGCGACTACGGCAAACCGCTCCCTGAACTGCGCAACCATTTCTGGCAGCTCCCGCGGCTGCCGCTGCTGCCGAACGGCGACCAAGACCTCCGCAACGCCATCTGGGACGCAATCGTCACCGGCGACCTGATCATCGTCGACAGCGACGGGAACCCCCGAGAGGCACACAGCGCCTCGCAGATCAATCTGGGGGCTGACGCGCAGCGACTCCAACGCACCGTCGCTGAGGAGCCAACCGAGCCCGAAGACGACCCCGGCGGCACATCAACGCCAGGCGGGGGAGGCGGCGGTCCATCCACAGCAACGGAGAAGAAGGTTGCGGTGTCCGCCACCCTCGCCGTTGGAGACGACAACCGCGACGCAGTACGCGTCATGCTCGACGCACTCCGCAACAGCGTCGAAGACGGCGCACTCACATGGATGCAGATATCGGTGCAGGCCACCATGTCGCCCGACGCGGCCGAGGATGTAGACACAAAGGCCAAGACGTCAGGAATGCACGCCACGGTCACCGACCTCTAGCCGACCAGCAACAACGGGCACTCATCGTTCGTGCGATCCCCGCGGCGCATCAGGAGCGGTCATCGAGGCCTGCGCCTGCGCCGGCGGTGCGGCGACGCTGCCAGCGCCAGACGCGGCGCCGGTCCACCTGAAGCACCGAGCAGGCCCGCTGCGTCGTCCACCCCGAAGCCACACACTCAGCCACGATGCCCAACAGCTCGTCCTTCACCTCGCCGGTGACTCGACGCGGGACCGGGCCGCTCAACCCCAGGGCGCTTTTCCCCGCAACGCCGCCAGCTCGACCGCCTGCTCGACGACCGTCGCCGACAGCCGGGCGTTCTCGGCGCGCAGCTGCACCAGCTCGCCATCGGCGACGCCGTTGCGCCGGCCCGGCCTCGACGCCTGCAACGCCGCGATGGCGCCGTCTTTGGCCACCTTGCGCAGCTTCAGAACCGTCGAGCGATCCACACCAGCGTGCGCCGCGGCCTCGTTGGTGGTCAGCTCCCCACAGAGGATCTTCAACCAGATCTCGTACTTCTGCTCCGCCGACAAGAACCGCTTGGCGCGGCGCGTCGGATCGATCGAATCGGACATGAGCACTCCTTCTGCTCAGGCCCAAAGACCTCACCACATGCGGACTGATTCTCGGTGGATCCTGTCGCGCGAGGTCAGACGCAACAGAGCGGCGTTGTCGGTGTTGGCTGGATGGCTGCTGGGGGCCGTGTGGGGTTGGCATCGGTAGGGTGAACGCAGCGATTCGTGGCGCCAGAAAGGGGGGTGTGATGACCGATGTGAAGCTTCATTCGGGTTCGAGGCTCGCCGACGCCTCGCGAGGCACCCCAGTGGGCGCGTCGGTGGCGGCGGACACTTGGGCGCTGGCGGATGCCTGGGGGCTGTCTGAGTCGCTTCGTCGGCGGCTGGTCGAGGTGTATGGGCGTGCGCCGAGGCGGCTGTCGCATCGCAGCGCGCTGTCTTTGGGTGGCGTGGCACTCATGGCGGGGGTGACTGTGAGCGCGCCGGGTGCGCTCCATGGCCGGGCCCGCCGCTTGGGGTGGCGTCACGTGGCTGAGAGCCCAGCCACGCTGCTAGTGGCCGCAACCGGCGCTGGGGACGACACGTGGATGTCGACGCCGGTGCGGGCGCTGTTGGAGTGCGCCCAGCACGCCCGCTGGGTCTGTGGCGTCGATGAGATCATCGCGCAGGCGCTGTCGAAGACGCCGCGGCTGTTCGACCCCGAAGAGCTGTCCACCGTTGCCGCCGACTTGAGGTTCGCGGCTGGGCTGCGCCGCATCGCGTCGGTGGCCGACGCCCTCACAGCCGTCGCGGCAGACAGCAACAATGCGATCCCGCAGCACGCCCGCTCGGTGGTGGCAGTTGATTGCGCCTACGCCGCGCTGTGCGAGAGGGCCGCCTCTGGAGAGCGGTGGCTGGGCCTTGACCCCAACGTGCCACAGCACACCGCAGTCATGCTGGACCGCCGCCGGCGGGTGTGGTGGCACACCACACCGGCTGAGCTCGCTGAGCACCTGCTGTATTGAGCGTGCTATGACCGTCCAGGACTTCGACGCGCACACACAGCGCGACATGATCCAGCATCATGTCGTCGCCGCGCTTGCTGGGATCGGCGATGACCGTTTGGTGTTCAAAGGCGGGACCCTTCTGCGGGTGTGCGTGTTCAGCAACTACCGCTGGTCTGAGGACCTCGATTTCGACTGGGCCGGCTCACCCAAAGGGTTCCGGGCGCTCGTTGATGGCGCCGTAGCAAAGGCCGCGTCCAGCCTCGGCATACCCACACTCACAACCGAGGACGCCGGCGCGGTGAACATCAACATCGTTGCCCCTGAGATGCCGGGGCCGATACGTGCTGAGGCCACCGTGCTAGCTGAACGCGACGACTCGGTGCCCACCCAGCGCTGGCCCATCAACCCTCGCTGGGGCACAACCGCCGACACCGCGCCGATCCGGGGCTACACCGCCACCGCGGTCGCAGCCGACAAGCTGCGCTGTCTCGCCCGCAGAAGCGCGCCACGAGACATCTATGACCTCGACCAGCTCGCCCAATCACCACAAGTCGACCTCCCTGCGGCATGGAACCTGTATGCCGCCAGCTACAACGATTCCGCCCGCGAGTACGGCCGCCGCAACCACCCCGCCGACATACGCAGCACCTACCTCGGACGCCGCGACCACATCGCCACAGCCTGGCACCAACTCCAACAACAAGGCCAGTTCCCCCCACAAGCCGACTTCGACGAAACCTTCAACAGAGTCGACCGCCACATCACCGAACTACGCGACACCTGGGCCAACAGCCTGCCACCAGGAGAGCTGCACCGCCTGCTACAACAACACATCCAACAACAGCAGTCCCGACACGACCCATGGCGCGGCGGCGGAGGCCTGTCGCTGTAGCCTTGGGCGATCCAGCACCCGGCCTTTCTATGGGACGCCCGGGCGTCATCGGCCAGTGCGTACAGTCACTGCCACTGGGTGCGCGGCGTGGCGGTCGATGCGACGTAGTCGCTCCACTGCTGCATGAGCGTGTACGAACGTGGTGATCACCCACCGAGTCGGCGCCTAGACAGCCCCCAGCGCCCTCCAGACGGCCAAGAAGCCCCAGCAGCGTGCTAGACAGCCCCCAGCAGACGGCGGCATCAGCGGAAAATCGCGTCCTGGCATCTCGCTTGTGCAACAGAGCCGCCTCGCAGCCGTCGCCGCGACTCGTTCCCCGCGTTTGTGCATCTCAGAACCCGGAGGATCAGACCGTCTCGGTCGTGATACTTCCCCGGCGCAGTGATCGACTTGACTTGTTGGACGGTAAGCTTCCCCATTGGTGTCGCACCCTCTCAGGGTTGTCCGGTTGTTTGTCCCCCAATCAAATGCTACTGTATGGCACATAGCCAAATGCTACTGTATGGCACATAGCGGCACAATCCGACACCCATAATAGGCTGATTAACTCGGTAAACATGACCCGATAGCACCCAGTGGCACACAGTGACGCTTATCCCCCGCTCCCACCCCCGGAGCCTAGATCTATCGACACAAGCCTTCCATCGTGTCGGGTGACGGGTCTTTGGGGTTGTTGTCGTGGTGGAGGCGGTCTCTCCGGGTGACTCGCCATCGGTAGCGGGTTTTTGTCGGTCATTTGGCCACCGACGCTTCGTCTACGGCTGTGGCGAGGGGTTTGGGCGGGAAGTGCAGCCCGTCGTAGGCCACCCGCTCGCCGAGGGGAGCCGACAACTCGATGGTCACCGCGGTGGATGGGTTGCCCGGGCAGGTGGCTGCGCCGGCGACGGGCACCACGGCGAAGGCCACCAGCACCGCGTCGTCGGTCTCGACCACCTGGGGGCCTCTGAGCGCGTCGCCCATCTCACGGCCGCTGGCGCAGCCCCACTCGGTGGCCAGGAGGTGGAGGATGGTGTCGTCGGGTTCGGGGAGGGCGTCGTGGGCGAAGGTCACCTCGACGCGGGCCAGCCCGGGCGGCAGTGGAATCACCGGCTCGCACGGTGCGCCGGCGGAGTGTCCTGAGAAGATCCACCGGTCGCCGCGCCGCTCGATGCTGGCCAGACCGAAGCCGCCATCAGACAAGGCCGCGAAGGTGGCGAGGTCTTCGTCGATGCTGATCACGACCCACCGTCCCCTAGGCAGGGGCTCGCCCCCGGCGGTGTCCAGTTCGGCCCGCATCACGTCCACCGCCGGATGGGCGACGTCGTCGATCGACGGCGGGTCGATCATCTGCGAGTAGCGCACCGCAGGAGTTCCCCAACACGACACGAGCGGATCCTCCACATCCAGGTCCGGGATCACATCGAGCGGGCCGGCCGGCGGCTGCGGCGAGCGGGTGACATTCACGCACAGCACCGACGGGTCCGGGACCCGCTCCGCTATCTCGTCGAGCGCGCCCTCGGGCGGGTTCACCAGATCAAGGGTCACCCGCTGGCGCGTCAGGTCGTATCCCGATCCGTCCAGGCCGAGGTCGCTCCAGTCCTCCCAGGGGATGGACCCCGTGAGATCCTCCCGCATGGCTTCTACCTCGAGTTCGCTGAAGCGGACCTGCACCACATCGATCACCACGTCATCGCGCTCGCCCATGGACCGTTCATCGGTGATGCGCGGGGGCGGTCGAACGACAGCGTGGTCATCCGAGGAGGGAGCGCGGGCCAAGATCGCGGCCCGATGCGGCTCGGGGTCGCCGGTGAAACCCATCACGAGCACGCCACCGCGGTCGCGGTCTATCCATAGCCCTCCGTAGATGTCGGGATGCTCCATCGCGTACGTCGCCAGCACACCGCGGACTATCGGGTCAGGATTCTGACGCGCGCCAAGTTTGCCCTCGAGTGCCGATCCCAACTCGGCGAGGTCCTCACAGTTAGCCAACCCGACCGGACCGGCGGGCGTGTCCTGGGTTGCGGGTGGATCCTGGGCTGGTTCAGTCGCAGCGGCGGGCGGTGTCGTCGCACTCACGACTGCTGTGCCCTCAGACCCGGACCCGGTCCCGCAGCCGACGACTAGCACGACCACCACCACGAGCAACGCCGGAACTCTCATGATCGTTCGACGACCCGGATGCGCCCTGAGTTCCCCCACCGGACGCTCCATTAGCCGCGAAGACCGTGCATGTGTGTCTGCTGGCAGCGCGGCACGCTCCGCGGCCGGCGGCGGCATCCAGCTAACCGAACTAACGACTCAGGACGCTCAGGGATACTCCGTCCAGCAGAGTTCGGTGATGTGGATGGTCCTCTCCTCCAACTCGCCCGTGTGGGGATTGACGGAGGTGGTGTGCACGGTCCGGGCGGGATCGCAGACGATGAACGGCTCGCCCCGCTCCCTCAACTCGAAGTAGGTGCTCTCGACGCTCTGCCAGTTGTCGGCGTGGTCGTCGTCGCCCTTGCTGCTCGTCGGGTAGTTCAGCACCACCAGCGACTCCTCGTCGGTGGACTCGTCGATGTTCGCCTCGCCCGGATCGGTCTCGCCCGGCTGCTCGTACTCGAACCACTCCGGCGCATCGGAGTCCGTGGTGGTGGGAGTCTCGGTGCCGTCGCTGCCGGTCTCGGTGCTCTCGATCGAGATCTGCGTGCCCTGCGGAGAGATCGTCACGACGTTGCCGCCCTCGGGGCGATCAACGATCTCGATGCCGTTCTGCAAGACCTCCTGGGTCTCCGGCCAACTCTCCTTGGGATCGGGATCGGGATCGGCGTCCTCGGTCGGCGGCACCTGGTCCGGTTCCGGCGGCTGCGCCTGATCTTGTTGGGACCCAGCGGGCGTAGCGTCCGCCGGCGCCGTGACGGCCACGGGCTGCGACTGGGACTCGGCCGGACGATGCGACTGCGACGGCGTGTCAGCCGACTGCGTCGTGGCGACCCGCTGCGACGGCACGGACCTAGCCGTCGACCGGACCGGGGCGCCGCCGGGCCGGGCATCCGCTGAGACCGCCACGACCTGATCGACTTGGACTTCAACCTGACCGTCCTCGCCCTGATCGTCCTGGACCTGACCGTCCTCGCCCTGATCGCCTTGGTCCTGACCGTCCTCACCTTGGACCTGATCGTCCTCGCCTTGGACCTGATCGTCCTCGCCTTGGACCTGATCGTCCTCGCCCTGACCGTCCTGGGCCTCGTCGCTGCCAGGCCGCTGCGATGAGAACGCGAAGACGTAGCAGCCGCCGTCGCTCTCGCCGCAGGACGAACTGGCGCGCAAGACAGCTCTGATGCCGGTGTCGGTGTCGCCGTTGTCGGTGTCGGTGTCGCCGTTGTCGGTGTCGCCGTTGTCGGTGTC
>JAPPLH010000147.1 GCA_028819505.1 Acidimicrobiaceae bacterium | reverse complement strand
CGAGCAACCAGCCCCAACACTGCCACGCCGGGACCGCTCAACAACGTAAAGGGGGCCGCTGCCAGCACATGGGCGCCCAGATAGCCGGCCGCCGCCACATCGCCTCGCTGGGTCACCGTGACCGTCACTTCTAGGCGCTCCGCCGGCGGGGGATCCACCGTGACGGTGAACCGCGCCCGGCCGCCCTCGGTGACGCTGTCCTGGTCGGCGGTGATCGACACCGACCGGTCCGGGCCGATAACCACATGGGTGCCCTGCCCGTAGAGGTCAATCGTTGCCAGCCCGCCCAGCGGCGCCAGTCTGTCGGCCCGGCACAGCACCCCCACAGACACCGCGTCGCCCTCGCTCGCCACGAACCCCCCATCCCCGCCCGCAGCGAGCCCCGACGGCACCGGGCCGTCCACGCACAGATCGCCCAACCCCGGCCGCGACGCCAGAACCTCCGCGGCCACGGCCTCCAGACACTCCCCGTCAGAGGCGCCGCAGGCCGCACCCGCAGCCGCGGCGGCCTCCTCCGCCGCGAGGTCCGCCACCAGACCGGCACGCCCCCCGGCGCCCGCCCACAGAACGAGCAGCACCAGCGCCGTCAGCGCGGGCACCAGAATCACCAACTCCAGCGAAGCCGTCCCCCGGTCCAGCGAAGCCGTCCCCCGCACCCGGCAACGCCCCCAACCCGCCAAGCCGCTACCGCCAGCCTGGCCCCGCCCACGCCTTGAGGGTCGGTTGGGCCGGGTCATCGCCGTTCAACCCCTCACAGCACCGGCGAACTCAAGCCGCCCCGGATCCAACGCAGCGCTGGTCTCGGGGAACTCCGCGGCCCGGGTGGGCATCCCAATCCGAAGCGTCCGCCCCCGATGCTGCCGCCTTGAGGCCACATCTGCGGCGGCGCCCGGCCGTCGCTCCAACCATCGCCCAACGCCGCGCACGCTGCCAGCCTCGCTCGCGGCACCGGGCCCTCGCACCGGGTGCCGAATACCTGCCGCCGCTCGCGGCCCCAACGCGGACAAGACCGAGAGGATGGCACCGGTGGGGCCGTGAGTCAAGCGACAGGGCTTCCGCGCTGCGCCCGGTGCGCTGCGATTCGCGACCGCCGCCGAAGGTGTGATGCAGCACTGCACCGGGCCGGACGCCTGCTAGGCGGCAGTCTGAGTTGTCATCGTCAGGATATCCAGGGTTGACATAGTGAGGGCTGCTCGCATTAGGGTATAAGGCATGCTTGACAACGCGGCGGCGCCGGTCGTCGCGACGGCCCCTGACCGCCCGGTCCCGACTGCCGGCGCCGCCCCCCGCCGGGGCCGGGGGATACTGGTGGACTCGGCCTGTGTCGCCCTCGGCGGGGCACCGGTGCTGAGGGGCGCCTCGGTCACTGCGGCGCCGGGCCGCACGCTGGCGATACTCGGCCCGAGCGGATGCGGCAAGACCACCCTGTTGAGGGTTCTCGCCGGTCTGCAGCGTCTGGACTCCGGCCGGGTGGTGCTCGGAGGCAAACTGGTCGCCGGGCCCGCGCGGCCCACGGGTCCCGCGAACGGTACACCGGTCGCGGGGGCGTCCCGCTACGGCGCCGCACCTGCCGCCGTGCATGTGGCGGCGGAGGCGCGGGGCGTGGGCATGGTGTTCCAGGACTGGTCGCTGTTCCCGCACCTCACGGTGGCCGGAAACGTGGCCTTCGGCCTGCCCCGTGCCGAGCGGCCCCGCGCCAGGGTGCTGCCCCGGCCGGCGTCGAGCCGGGTGCGCGATCTGCTCGAGATGGTCGGGATCGCCGAACTGGCCGACCGGCTGCCCGGGTCGCTGTCGGGCGGCCAGCAGCAGCGGGTTGCGCTGGCCCGGGCCCTGGCGCCGCAGCCGTCGGTGCTGCTGCTCGACGAGCCGTTCTCGAGCCTCGACACCACGTTGAGGGTGGAGGTGCGGGCCGAGGTGGCCGGACTGCTGCGGGAGTTGGAGGTCACCTGCGTGTTCGTGACCCACGACCAGGACGAGGCCTTCGTGCTCGGCGACGAGGTGGCCGTCATGCGCGACGGAGCCGTCGTCCAGCAGGCGCCGCCGGCAGTGCTCTACGAGCGCCCCGCCGACCGGTGGCTGGCCGGTTTCGTGGGCGAGGCCGACACTGTGCCCGGCAGGGCCGAGGGCGACATCGCCTACACCGCTCTGGGGCCCATGAAGCTCCTGTCGCCCCTCCATGGGGAGGTGGACGTGCTGCTGCGGCCCGAGGAGCTCGCGCTGACGGAGGGCGGTTCAGGCACCGTCGAGCGCGTCGAGTTCTTCGGCCACGACACCCTGTACTACATCCGCTCAGCCGACGGCAAGGTTTTGCGCTGCCGCATCACCGGCGCGCCCCGCTTCGGTATCGGCGCCGACGTCGACCTCTGCCACAGCGGCGAGCGCACCGTGGCCTTCCCCCGAGCCTCCGGCCGTCCACGGCCGGGGACGCGGCTGAACTGATCCCGCCGCCCGGGAGCCGCGCTTTGCGCCCGTCGGACGGCAGGGCTTGTGCTCCATCGGCCCGGAGTCCCGCATCTCGCATTGCCGCCACACCGGATCAGGCGGCGGCTGGAGGCCGAGCGGATAGGCGAGCGCCGCAGCCGTCAGGCATTCGGCTGCCGGTCAGTCGTCGTCGCGCACCAACATGAACGGGACCACCCAATAGCTCCTGGTTCGACCGCCTGCCTCGAGCCTGATTCTCAGGCCGGTCCGTTCCCATCCCTCCACCACGGTGTGTGATCGTCACCTCCGGCACGTCGTCGTCGCGCACGGTGACCGACGCGGCGAGCAACCAGCCCCGACGGCACCGGGCCGTCCACGCACAGATCGCCCAACCCCGGCCGCGACGCCAGAACCTCCGCGGCCACGGCCTCCAGACACTCCCCGTCAGAGGCGCCGCAGGCCGCACCCGCAGCCGCGGCGGCCTCCTCCGCCGCGAGGTCCGCCACCAGACCGGCACGCCCCCCGGCGCCCGCCCACAGAACGAGCAGCACCAGCGCCGTCAGCGCGGGCACCAGAATCACCAACTCCAGCGAAGCCGTCCCCCGCACCCGGCGGCGCCTGCAACCCGTCGGGCCGCTGCTGCCGGCCAGGCCGCCGCTGCGCATCGATCCTGCGCCACCGGTCGCGCCTCTGCCGTGCATCGAGCCTCCATCAGCGTTGCGGGACCTGCGCCACCGGTCGAGCCTCTGCCGTGCATCGAGCCTCCATCAGCGTTGCGGGAGGACGGCATCATGTGGCACCGCGAGTCAAGCAACGCTCTGAGCGGAGCGACGCTGTGCCCCGGTGGCGCGGCTCACGGGCCCGCCTCGGCTCACGGGCCCGCCTCGGCTACCAGGTCGGCGAGCATGCGGCGCATCTCCAGGGTGATGCGGTCGGCCTTGGAGTGGTACTCGAGCGCCGGGACGAGCGGCACCGCCTTGGTGCCGATGCGCTGCAGCAGCGCGCTGTCCTCGGCCGCCACCGCCTGCTGGAAGGCCACCGTGGCGGCGATGGCGTCCGGCTCGTCGTCGATGTCGTTGCGGTAGTCGGTGCAGTAGAGCCGGGTGGTGGCCGCGTCGACCGGCTGGTGGCAGAAGCTGATGGTCAGCACCATGCCGTCGGCGGGGTAGCCGATGCGCAGGTACACGTGGTGGGGGGCGGTGAACACGAACAGCAGCTCCCGCTCCACCACCTTGTAGTCGCCGTCGGCGCCCATCGAGTCGTCCAAGGCCTTGGTGAAGTGGCGGTGGCGGGCGGTGAAGCGCCAGCCGTCGCGTTCCATCCTGTAGTCCCGCACCAGCTTGTCGTCGGGGTCGCCGAACGTGTTCAGATGCACGAACGGCAGATGGCCCAGGTCGAGGAAGTTGTCCGCCATCTGGGCCGCCCCCGCGTTCCAGTCGGACGGGGGCAGCGGGCAGTTGACGAAGCTGGGGTCGTGGTGCTCGGGAACCTCCGGCAGCGGCGCGACGGGCTCCTCCGGCGCCAGCCACACCAGGTCCAGCGCCTCGGCCACCCCCGCGGCCACGGTGGCGCAGGCCCGGGCCGGTATGGGCAGGCCGGGATCGACGGCCGGTATCTCCACACAGGTCCCGTCGGCCGCGAACCGGAAGCCGTGGTAGGCGCATCGCAGCGTGTCGCCCTCGATGGTCCCCGCGCTGAGCGGCGAGTAGCGGTGCGGGCAGGGATCTCTCAGGGCGGCCAACTCGCCTCCCAGCCGCACCAGGCACCAGCGCTCGCCCAGCAGGTCCACGGCCACGGGCTGCTCGCTGCCAATGTCGGCGCTGCGGGCCACCGGATGCCAGCACCGTCGCAGCGCCGGATGCTCGTTGTCGATCCAGGTGGTGCTCCAGTCCGCGTTCATCGTGCTGTTCCCCCTTGGGTGGCCTCAGTCGTCAGGTCTGCCGACGTCTTCGAACGCCGGCATCCGGGATCCCCCTGCCTTCTTGATGTAGTTGACCGCACCAGACCGGCACAACTGCATCAGGAATGGCGAGGTGCGATCACGCCGGCATCCCCGAAGGCCGGAGTGATCTGGGCCAGGCGCTCCACGGGGGCCCGTCGGGCCATCTCGTAGTCGTGGATCTCGGTCAGCACGCCGGCGTAGCGGTCGTAGAAGGCCTGGCGCTCGGGCAGGTGCTCGTGGAGGCGCCGCTGCAGGTCGCGGAACCGCTCGGCCATGGCATCGGTGTCGACGCGGGTCGATCGGCCCTCGGAAACCACCGGTTCGCCGTCGACGATCACGGTGTTCACCGACTCGCCGTGCTCGGCCAGCACCAGGCTCGTCACCAGGCCCTCGGCATGCACCGGCACGTGGCGCTCGGTGTCGAGCAGCACGATGTCGGCTGCACTGCCCGGTTGCAGCGAGCCCAGCGGCTGGCCCAGCGCGGCGGCCCCGCCCTGAAGGCACATCCTCCAGATCGCGGGGGCTTGCGGCCAGCGCAGGTGCGATCCGTGCAGTGTCTGCAACAGCGTGGCGAACTTCATGGCCTCGAACATGTTCTGGTTGTCGTTGGAGGCCGCGCCGTCCGCGCCCAGCGCCACGCTGACGGAACCCTCCAGCAGGTCGGCCACCGGCAGGATGCCCGACCCGCACCGCAGGTTCGACACCGGGTTGTGTACGACCGTCGCCCCGCAGCGGCGAACCGTGGCGTACTCGTCGGCATCCATCCACACGCAATGGGCCAGACTCGAGCCCGGGTACAGCATCCCCAGATCCTCCAGGTACGACACGCTGGATCGCCCGTAGCGCTCGAGGTTGGCGGCGATCTGGGTCCTGGTCTCCAGCACGTGGGTGTGGAACCCCGCGCCGCGCTCGCGGGCTAGGCGGGCCAGGCCGTCCATCAGCTCGTGGCTGCAGCGCTGAGGGGCCGAGGGCCCCACCATCGGCGTGAGCCGGGAGTGGGCGCCCTGCCAGCGGTCGAAGAACCCGGTCATGGACTCGACCAGCCCCTGCGGGTCGAACGGGTCGCCGAGCGGCTCCGGCTTCGGCTGGGACGCGCCCGCGAACGACATCGTGTCGAAGATGTCGAGATCGCCGATCATGGGGGCCAGACCGGCCCGCATCCCGGCGTCGGCGTAGGCGCTCATGACGGCCTCCGAGTAGTCCTCGAAATCCCACGGCGCGACCCAGCCGTGGTCGAGCACCGCTGTGCAGCCCGATTCGAGCATCTCCAGCGCACCGGCCATGGCCAGCGTGTAGCGGTCCTCGGCGGTGATGGGGGGCTTCCCGAACACCGCCCACATGAGCCACAGGTCGAGCGGCAGGTTGGGGGTCGTTCCCCGGTCGAGGCTCTGTCCCGAGTGGGTGTGGGCGTTGATCAGGCCCGGCATGGCCACCATCTCGTCGGCGTCGATCACTCTGGCCGATCCGGGACGCAGGCCGGGGCCGACCTCTGTGATAGTGCCCTCTTCGGCTCTGATGTCCGCGACCCGCAACGGGCCCTCCGCGTCGAGGATTGTGGCCCCCCGCACGAGGATTTCAGAGGCGCTCACGGCTGCTCGTGGCTCGCAGGCAGTCGACGCTGGTGCCGCCGCGACTCATGCATCACAGGTAGTCGACGTTGGTGCCGAGCTGCACGTAGCGGCGGGGCGCCATCTCGGCGATCATGCGGGCGCCCAGCGCCTCGGCCTCGTCCAGGAGCTCCTCCTCGTCGATGGTCAGCAGCCGGCCCTCGTGCATCACCAGCTGCCCGGCCACGATGGTGGACTCGGCGTCGGTCCCGACCCCGTACCGCACCAGGGTGGCCACCGGATCCGTCGACGGGGTGAGCCGCACGTTGTTGGCGTCGATCACGCAGATGTCGGCCGCCTTGCCCGCCTCCAGCGACCCGATCTCGTCGTCCCACAACAGCAGCCTGGCCGCGTCGATGGTGCCCATCTCGAAGGCGTCGTTGCAGGAGAACCCGTAGGGATCGAACAGCGGCATGGCCGCCTGGTTGTGCATGATGTGGGCGATCCGCATCAGCTTCAGCAAGTCGTTGATGATGGTGTCGCAGCCCAGCCCGACGGTTATGCCCCGGGCCCGCATCAGCGGCACCCGGGTGACGGCCGACATGATGTCGGTGCAAACCACCGGGGCGTGGGCCAACTTGGCCCCGGCCTCGGCCATCAGGTCGATCTCGCGATCGGTGGTGAGCATGGCGTGGATGGCCACCAGCCGCTCGGTCAGCGCGCCGATGGAGGCCAGGTGCTCCAGCGGGCGGTGCCCGAACAGCGACACGCTCAGTTCGATCTCCTCGCGGTCGCGGTTGATGTGGGTCATGATGCCGGTGCCCCACTCCTGGACCAGCTCGTCGGTGGCCAGGTAGCGCTCGTCCGAGCATGACGGCACGCCCAGGTTGTGGACCCAGGGCCGCAGCCGCCCCTCGCCCTTGGCGAACCACTTGGCGAAGAACTCCATGGTGTACGCCAGGTCGTCGGCCAGGGCGGCCGGGTCGTCGCGGTACCAGGACTTCTCGGTGATCTGCTCGTAGTTGCCGGCCAGCCGGGACTCGCGGTCCCACATGCCCCGGGCCAGGGCGCAGCGGATGCCGGTCTCCATCACGGTCTCGGCGATGGGCTCCTCGTGGGCCATCGTGCAGGTGGTCTCGGTCATGGTGGTGACGCCTGCCCGCAGCAGCTGGGCGAAGGCCACCCGGGCGCTGACCCGCACGTCGTCGGTGCTCTGGATGGCTTCGGCCGGGATGTAGATGCGGTAGATGTTGGGGAAGTCTTCCACTGTGCTCTCCCGGCACAGGGCCTGGGCGATGTGGTTGTGGCAGTCGATCAGACCGGGGATCACGTAGCGCCTGGCCCCGCCGATGCGTCGCGCGTCGGGGTGGCGGGCCCGCAGATCGGCAGCGTCGCCTACGTCGGCGATGCGGTCCCCGGCGACGGCCACGGCACCGTCGGCGATGACCCGCCGCTCGGGATCCATGGTCACCACAGTGCCCTCGACCAGCATCGATACCGGCTCGGTCGTCGCACCGGTGCCTGGTGTTGCGGAGTCGGGTGGGCTCACTCGGGCCTCCTTGGGCTCAGTGTTGCGGCCTGGCAATCTCGGTCCATGGCACTCCTCCGATCGGTCGCGCGCCGGCGTCGTTGCGGTCATTCTCGCCGCTGTCGAGCGCCTCGATGAACGCGGCCAGCTCGGCGCCGTCGATCTGCAGCTTGTGCTCGGCCGCCGGGTAGGCCCCGCCCTCCACATCGGCCCGGTACTCGCCGTAGGCCGCCACCCGCTCGGAGTGGAGGCGCTCGTACTCGGCCCTGAAGTCTCGGTACTTCTTGGAGTGGCGCGGGTAGTGCCCGGTGTTGGTGCCCAGGATGTCCATGCTGAACAGGTACTGGGCGTCGCATCCGGCCCCCGATCCCATCGAGATGAGGAACAGGGAAGAACGCTGCGAGATGGCGGCCGCAACCGGCTCGGGCACGAGCTCGATCTCGGCTGCGAAGGCCCCGGCGTCCTCCAAGGCCCGGGCCTGGCGCCACACCCTGAGGGCGGTCTCGGCTGTCTTGCCGGTGGCCCGGTACCCGCCGTACCAGGTCCTGTGGGTGGGGATGAACCCGATGTGGCCCACCACGGCCAGTCCCTCGGCCGCCAGCCGGGCCGCGGTGTCGAGGCCCGCCGCGCAGTACACCGCGTCGGCGCCGAGGCGGTGCATGGCCATGCCCATGCGCAGGTACTCGTCGGTGGTGGCGTGGACCCCGTAGGCCAGCGCGGCGATGATGAACGTCGTCGGGGCAGCCTCCCGGACCTCGCGGCTCATGGTCTCGTCGGGCAGGCACAGCATGTCGAGGCCGGCATCCTCCACCGCCCGGACCTCCTCGAGGGACAGGACGAATATGTCGGTGAGCTGGCGCTGCCCCTTGCCGGCCAGAAGGTCGGCCACAGTGGGCTTGATCCGTGACACGCCATGAAGACAATCACAAGACTTTGATAGGATCAAACACGCTGATGCGAGATCCCTTGGCCAACGCCGCTAGTCGGTGCCGGTTTGCCAGGGATCTCCGGGGCTTGTCGGGTCGAACCGGACCTTCTGCACATCGAGTGCCTCAAGGGCGTCTGGACCGTGGGTCTTGAGCCAGCTAGTCTGCGAGTGCCACATCGGTTCCAGGGCGGTTTGGAGTTGAGGAGTCAGGCGCACTCCGGCGGCGAGTCGCACGGCGCCGCGCGGTAGTCCTCCCAGCGCGCTCAGAGCGCGCACACGGGAAGCGCCCCCATGCTCGCACGCGTCCAACAGAACGCTGATGCGCCGATGCCGCGACAGCAGGTGCGCCGCGATGTCGGCTCGCCGCTCGTCGGTGCCTGTGAGCCATTCGACGAGCGTCGCCTCCGTGTGTTCGTCTAGATGATCCATGGCGGCAATGGCATGGAGCGATACGACCGCTTGGGGGTCGAGAACGATCTGCAGCAACATCGTCGGCTGGGGTGTGGGACCCTGGCCGAGGCCCCAGGCGGCAGCCGCTCTCAACTCCTGCGGAAGGTCGACGGTTGCGGCGATGCCCGCCAGTGCCTCCGCGGCGGTACGTGTCCGCTGCTCCGACAGCGCGAGAACGGCCTCCATCCGCTGCTCGGCGACAGCGTCGACAGCGAATGCGAAGTCGACCAAGGCATCCGTCCAGTTCTGTGCATCGAGCCGAGCGAGGCTGGCCGCAGCTTCCAGCCGGAGCCTCCAGTCGACCGTCTGCTCGGATCGGACGGCAACGAGTTGTTCGTGCAGATCGAACCTCTGGACGACGCCGGCTGCCTTGATTGCGGCGTAGCGATCCGTATCCTCGCCTGCCGCGACTGCCGAGTCGAGCTTCCATATGTCCCCCGGGCAATCGATGTTCTCCGGCTCTGGCACGATCCCCGCGACGATCGTCTCCCCGCCTTCGAAGGGCTCCCTTGGCTGCAGGTATGAGCGGCCGTCGCCTGACCATCTGCTCCACTGCCAATACTTGCGCTCTCGGCCTCGGATGTCGTGGTAGACGATGCGGCCGTCGCTGTCGATGCGCTCGAATCTCCCAGGGCGTGAAGGAACCCAGCACGGCCAGGACAGCGTGATCTCCGAGCCCTCTGAAGCGGCCTTGGGCGCCGTTCGGCGGGCATCTTGGACGGTTGAACGCAGCGCCGCGGTGGTGAAGAACGACGGAAGTCCTGTCTCAGGCGGGAATGTGCTGAGGTCGGCTCGTAGGAAGGCGTAGAGGTCGCGGTCGCGCATCCCGGCATCCCATTGCCGGCCGGGAGAGTCGGAGTGCGAGACGATGATGCCGAGCCTGGACTTGGCGCGGGCTTCGACTCGCAGACCGCATCGCACGCATACCAAGTCGGGCAGGCGGAAGCGCTTCACTTTCGTCTGCCACACCTTGTTGGCCATCGCGTAGCGCTCGAGCTCGACCATCCGATGGCTGTGCTCGGTGCTCAGGTGCCGGGCGACGGCCGCGGCACCGACGGCGCCCATCGAGACGAACCGGGCGAAGTCTGCGTCCTCCTTGAAGCCCATCAGCCTTTTCTCGCCCGATCAATCCCTGTCGTTGCTCGTGATCTGCCCAGTGAGGCAGACCCGCGTGACGATGCCTTCGGCGTCATCACCGTCAGCGATGACGACCTGCCATAGAGTGCCCACGAATGCGAGGCTACCGACCATGACCATTCTCGATCCGCGGCCGGCCGGCGAGTCGGCAGGGCTGCCTTCGATGGTGCGGGTTCGCCGCAGCGATCCCGTCTACATGGCCCATGCGTATCTCACGAAGGTGCCGGTAGCCGCCATCACGCCCTTCATCGAGGCGTTCACGCGGCCGGGCGATGTGGTGTTGGACCCGTTCGCTGGGTCGGGCATGACCGGAGTCGCCGCGCTCATGACGGGGCGCAGGGCGGTCCTCTACGACGTGGCCGTGCTGGGTCGTCACATCGGCACCAACTACGTGAACCTCGTCGATGCCGGACGGCTGCGCGGCCGAGGTGAGGAGGTTGCCAGGCGTGCTCGGGAGCGGACCGGCGACGTCTACGCCGTGATCTGCGGATCTTGCGGGGGTGACGCCCAACTTGTCAAGGCCGTGTGGTCGGCCGTCATCGAGTGCGGCGACTGCCTGGAACAGATCAACTACTACCGATGCTTGGAGGAAGCCGCGTGGCGCCGGGAGGACATGGCCTGTTCCCGCTGCGGCGCCGCCGTCGGTGCGCGCTGTCGTCGCGTCGGTGAGGAGCCCGTCATCGACTCCATCTCCTGTTCGTGCTCGCGCACCCAGATCGAGCAGCCTTGGAGCGGCCCCCTGCGCCACGTCGATTCGACTGGTCTCCGCTGGCCCGACACTGCTATCGACGAGACACGGCAGATGTACGTCGCCTCTGCTCTGGGTCGTCACGGACTCACCTCCACCGCGTCCTTCTTCTCGACCCGCAACCTGTCTGTTCTTGCTGCGCTTCGAGAGGCCATCGACGGGGTGCCTGAACCCGAACTGCAGGCCAAGTTGCTCTTCGTCTTCACTTCCGTCCTCACCCGAGCCAGCAAGAGATACCAGTGGTCGCGCCAGCGCCCCCTCAACGCCGCCAACGCCAACTACTACGTGGCGCCGGTGTTCTACGAGTGGAACGTGTTCGATCTGTTCGCCCGCAAGGTGCAGGCCGCGATCCGCTCCGACGACTGGATCAGGCAGCATCGGCGGGGCCCGGCTGTCCGTGACAGTGCCCTCCGCCCGGATGTGGACTACCGGATCGCCAGCGCCGACCGCCTTCCGCTGGCCGACAATTCCGTGGACTACGTATTCACCGACCCGCCCTTCGGCTCGAACATCTTCTACTCCGACATGAACCTCTTCCAAGAGGCATGGCTGGACGCCAGAACCGATCCAGGCTCGGAAGCCGTGATCGATCGGGTCGACACCGGACGGCACCGCAGCGCCGAGCGATACGAGTCCATTCTCGCCAGCGCCTTCAAGGAATGTCGGCGGGTGGTCAAGCCGGGCGGTCACGTCACGGTGCTGTTCGGCAACAGTTCAGGCGCCATGTGGCAGCTCCTGCAGCGGGCGGTGGCGGCTGCCGGCCTCGAGGTGGTCCCGGACATGATCGCCGTCCTCGACAAGGGCCAGCGATCGGTGAAGGGGCTCGCCTCGGGCTTCGAGAACGTCGCCACGCTCGACCTGATGCTCACGCTTCGCCGTGCCCGGCGGCCGTCCCGACCGGCTCGGGCGCCGTCTGCCGCAGCCGTGGCGGACTTCGTCCGCCGTCTACTCACTGACGACACGGCCGTCAGTCCCAGTCGCCTGTACGTGATGCTGCTGCGCCACGGAATCGAGCAGGGCTGGGACCTCAGCCGGCTCGATCTGTGCTCCGTCACTGAACAGCTCAGGGCAGCCGAACTCGACATCGACCGTCGCAGTGCCTTGGTGGTGCCCGCCGTAGGACCGTAGCGACCCTCATCGCCACCTCGGCCGGGCTTCGCCGGCCACTGGCTGCCCAGGACTTTGATAGGATCAAACACGCTGATGCGAGATCCCCTGGACGAAGCAGCGCTTCCGCGGACCGGGCTCCGCATCCGGCGCTTGGCGCTGGGGACCGCACCGCTGGCCTCGATCTTCTGGGGCAACGACTCCGACACTGCGGTGCGCACCGTGTCGCGGGCTCTCGAACTCGGCATCGGGTTCTTCGACACCGCTCCCTTCTACGGGCTGGGGGAGGCCGAACGCCGCTTGGGGCAGGCGCTGGCCGGTGCGGGCGGCGAGCGGCCGGTCATCGCCACCAAGGCCGGCCGGATACTGACTGATCGGCCCGACGGGTCGGTCGACGTCCATTTCGACTTCGGCTACGACGCCGCCCGGCAGTCCTTGGAGTCGAGTCTCGAGCGCCTGGGGGTGGACCGGGTCGGCATCGTGCACGTCCACGACCCCGACGACCACATCCTCGAAGCGCTGGAGGGCACCTATCGAGCCCTGGTGGCGCTGAGGGACGAGGGGGTGATCAGTGCGGTCTCGCTGGGCACCAACTCGGTGCGAACCGCGGCCGCCTTCCTGGAGCGGGCCGACCTCGACTGCATGCTGGTCGCGGGCCGCTACACGCTTCTCGACCGGTCCGCCGCCGACCTGATCGACGCATGCGCCGAGAGGGGGGTCGCCTACCTGGCCGCGGGGGTGTTCAACAGCGGAGTGCTCGCCCGCCCCCGAGCCGGCGCCTGGTACGACTACGGCCCCGCCTCGGACGAGACGCTCGCCCGGGCGGCCGCCATCGACTCGGTATGCCGGCGCCACGGCGTGACCCTGCGGGCGGCGGCCGTGAGCTTCCCGCTCACCAACCCGTCCGTGGCCTCCGTCATCGTCGGGATGGCCACGCCGGCCGAGGTGGACGAGAATCTGGCCGACCTTCGGTCGCCTGTGCCCGACGATCTGTGGCTGGAGCTGCGGGAGGGCCCCCTCGGTGGTGGGCCCCGATGATGCCCGCAGGAATTGGCAGCGTTTTGCACGGTATGCGTGCATTCTGCTGCCAATTCGGATTGCGGCCGGGACGAGGACAGGAATTGGCAGCGTTTTGCACGGTATGCGTGCATTCTGCTGCCAATTCGGATTGGACTTCCGACTTGATAGGACGTGACGCATGAGAATCGAGAGCGTGCGGGCCGTGCTCGCCGGCTACCGCAAGACCGACCCCGACATGGAGCGCAGCTTCGCGCTGGTGCGGATCGAGACCGACGACGGCACCGTCGGCTGGGGCGAGGCGTCCACCAACTGGGGGCACTCTTATCCGACCGTGTTCCGGGCCGCGGTCGACGACGTGTGCGCCCGGCACCTGGAGGGACGCGACCCGCTGGCCATCCGCGACCGGGTGGCCGACCTGCGGGTGGCCCTCGACGGCTACCTCGGCACCGAGGGCCTCACCAGCCAGACCGTCGGCGCCGTCGAGATCGCCTTATGGGACATCCTCGGCAAGACCCTGGACGCGCCCATGCACCGGCTGCTGGGCGGCAGCGCCTACGAGATCCCGCTGTACGGCACCGGCACCACGATGTTCGAGCAGAGCGCCCAGTGGCACGCCCACTACTTCGACCAGTGCATCGAACTGGGCTTCGCCGGAGTCAAGGTCCGGCTGGGCCGGACCATAGACGGCGACACCGAAGCGGTGGCCACCGTCCGCGACCACGTCGGCCCCGGCAAGCTCATGGGCGTCGACTCGTACTGGTTCCACGACCCCGACTCGGCCATCGAACTGTGCCGCCGCATCGCCGGCTACGGCATCCACTTCTTCGAGGAGCCGGTGCCCCAGTACCAGATCGAGGGCTTGGAGCGGCTCCAGCACAACTCGCCCATACGGGTGGCGGTGGGCGAGCGGGTGTACTCGCCCCGCATGTACGCCGAACTGGCCCGGCGGGACGCGGCCCGGGTCTTCGAGCCCGACGCCAGCCTGACCGGGGGGATCCTGAGCTGCCTGGAGATCGCCGACATCGCGGCCCGGTCCTCGATCGAGGTCATCCCCCATGTGGGCGGACCGACGGTGGTGGGGCTGGCCGCCAACCTGCACTGGGCCACCGCGGCCAGGGTGCGGCTGTGCGAGTACGACATCGACCCCCACCAGCCGATGATCACCGACATCGGCGACAATCCCGGCCTCGCGCTGACCGATCTCGGCGGCGGGCATATCACCGCTCCCACCGGGCCCGGCCTCGGCGTGGACGTCGACGAGGAGAAGCTGGCCGCCCACCCCTACCGCTCCGGCGACACCTACGCCGAGCTCTTCCCCGAGCACGAGTCGGGCCGCACCGCGGCCGGCAGCGGACCGGCTGACGCCTCCGGCGCCTGACCGGTCACCCCGCAAGTACCCTCCCGCCGATGGCCGCCAGCGCACAGCCCCAGCCCCAGCCTCGCCGGGATCACGACACCCGGGCGCTGGAGGAGTTGGGACAGGCTGTGCGCAGCCGCCGCAACCAGCTTGGGCTCACGCTCAGCCAGGTGGCCGACCAGGCCGGGCTGTCGGTGCCCTTCCTCAGCCAGGTCGAGACCAGCTTCGCGGCTCCCAGCCTGACCTCGCTGTTCGCCATCGCCAGGGTGCTGGAGACCACGCCTGAGAGGCTGCTGGCCGGGCCGGTGTCGGCCGATGTGGTGGTGACCGGTTCCGGCGAGGGCCAGCGCTACGACATCACCGACGCGCCCCAGACCGCGTTCCGCCGCCAGCTCAGCGGCCTCGACGAGCCTTTCAGCGCGGCCGAGTACGTGGTGGCGCCCGGCTCGCGACTCGGCGGGTTCTTCGCCTCGGAGGGCCGCGAGATGATCCACGTGACCCGGGGAATGCTGGCCGTCGACCTCGACGACGGCGACGGCGGCACCGTCACCCACCGCCTGGCCGCGGGCGACACCATGATCTACTCCACCGCCACCCGCCACCGCTGGCACCACCTCGGATCGGAGACCACCCGCTTCGTCCACGTCTGCGCCCCCGGCTAGCGCGCTACCCGTCGAGCTTCTGTCCGCCCACAGGTCGAGTGATGGATATCCGGCGGCGCTGGCAGGCCGGCCGCGAGCTTCAGTCCGCCCACCGGTCGAGTAGTTCCGTGGCTGCGTACCAGTTCCGGGCCGTTTTCGCCGACCCAAGTCTCGTCTGTCGCAGAGTCATGGCGGGTCAGCGGCTCAGGCAGGCGCACGAAGCTGCGCAGAGGCTCTCCGCCGAACACCGGGGCCCCGTCTTGGTGGGACACGTCCAAGTACGCGCACGGCCCATCGAGAACAAGCGTGCCCGACCAGACTGTGTTGGGGAAATGGCCCTCGGGGTCCCACAGTGCATGCCCGCCAGCTCCGATACGTCGCCGCGGAAGGTGGGCCATGCCTTGAATCTGGCGTCGTTGGGATCTCACATGCCAAGAAGAGCGTCTGGCTTATCAGGATCCTGCGTGGCGGGTTCGGAGGCAACGGCGGGATCGTGTGTGGAGGTGGAGTCCTCAGGCGCAGTAGCGATCTGCCCGGAGCAACTCAGAGTTGCCATGATCGCGGCCGCCCACCAAGACGCTATGGCCCGACGCATCTACACACTCAAGGCTCCACCATGGACTGAATTACTTGCACCCGGAAGTTCGGTCCACCGTGAATGGTCCAGTTGTCAGGATGTCAACCCCGAGGTAGTTCTCAACGTCGCGTATCGCTGAGAAGTAGGCGGTCCACCTCTGCGGCCAGGCGCATGGCCTCGGACCCGTCCAGCACGGCCTCGCTGCGAGCGAACCGGCGCCCCGTCCAAGTCTTGCCGCAACCCCGAGGACCTTCGATCAGCACTGCTGGCGACGAGGCCAACGCCCCGACCACCTCGCTGTCGATTACCCGGTCCAGATAACGGCCTTCTATAGCCTCAGCCATCGCTCCCTCCATCCCGGCGTTCCGCTCATCTACCATTATTCGGACATCTACGCTCCATATTTCGGAGAAAGCTAACTCCACTTTGCGGCGACGCCTAGGAGACTGCCGAGCAAGTCGCCTGTGGTGGGAGGCCGCCCGGGACGGTGCTGGCGAGGCCCGGGTCGATGCCGATCTGGATGGCGTCGGCGCGCAGGTCGATGCCGGTGAAGGTGACGATGCGTTGGATCTTCGCCAGGGCCGCTCGGGCCACGGCCCCGCCCCGCATGAACCGGGTTCACTCGTCAATCCGCGGGGCCTCTTGGGCCGCCGGCAGGCGGACTGTCGTCGCGTTGCCGACATTCGCATAGCGCTGCGGCGTGCAGGTGAGCACGATCACCTGGCAGCGGGCGCCCGCTTCCGCGATGGCTGCTCCCATGCCCTCGAGGCGCTGCGGGTCGCTCCACCCCAAGGCGTCGTCGACGATGATCGGCACGCCGGCGCCGTCGGGGCTGACGATCATCGCGCAGGCCAGGCGTGCCAGCAGGCCCAACTGCTCGACGGCCCCGGTGCTGAGCTGATCCACGCTCAGGGCGGTGTCGTCGAGGGTACGGCCGACGATCTGCAGGTCGGTGTTGATCTCGACCGACAACGACGGTCCGAACACGAGCCGCCCGAGTTCCTCGATGGTCTGCTTGAAGGGCTCGACGTAGCGCATGCGGGTCTGCTGTCGCCGATGAGCGAAGGTGTCGTGCAGCAGCTGCGCCGCGGCGGCGCGCGCCTCCAGTCCCTCATGCTCGTGCTCTCGGACCCGATGACGGCTGAGCGCCTCCTCGAGGCTGGTGTGAAGTCCCTGTTCGCCGTCCGCGGCGAGCCGGATGCGAACGTCGTCGTACTGGGTCCGGTTCGACGCGAGGTCGCGACGGGCACGCTTCTCAGTGTTGCGGGCATTCTCCAGCCGAGCCTCGATCGAGCGGGGATCTTGGGCGAGCAGTTCGCTCTGCGCCTGTTCGAGCCTCTCGGCCGCGGCGTCCTCGGCGCCTTGTGCCTTCGTGAGATCGCCTTCGATGCGGGCGTCGGAACGCTCGGCGCGCGCCGTGGCGAGGCGTTGTTGCGCCAGCCGCTTGGCGCCTTCGGCGTTCTCGATCTGTCCGGCGAACCCGGCCTCATCGAGCAGAGCCTTGTTGAGTAGGTCCGCGGCCCGTCGAGCCGCGGTCTCGCGCTCTTCGAGCTGCGCCTGGCATTGAGTCAGATGCTCCTCCGCAGCCCAGACGATTCGCTTCGCCCTCTCGAAGTCCGCGGGCATGGGCGTCGTGTCGGGTCTCGCGGCTGCGTAGTCCGCGACTCGCCGGTTGAGCCCCGAGATCTTGCTGCTCAGTACGTCGGGGGTCAGGTCCCGCAAATCCTGCTTGATGGTGTCGGCGGCTGCACTGCGCTGTCGCTGGGCGTCCTTGCGCCTCTCGGCTGCCCGTCGTGCTTCGGTGAGGTCGGCGACGCCTGCGGTCTCGCACATTCGCCGCAGGTCGCTGCGGGCCTCGTCGAGTTCGGCGGCGAGGTCATGGGCGCCCTTGCCTGGCTCGACGGTCACGGTGGCCGCGTCCCCGATGGTCAGTTTCGTAGCGGTGCCTACGTTGCGATGGTGGGACTCGCCCGGCGCCAACGACCGCTCGGCGCCGTCGATGCTCAACGAAACTTGCCGCAGCGCTGTGGTGGTGACGGTTGAGGCACCTGCATCGAAGGCCGCCTGGGCGCGTTGAACCGCGATGTGGGCGCCTTCGATCTCAGCGACGAGGCTGTCATCGACTCTGGAGAGCTCAAGCGCCTCCTCGGCGGCCTGCAGAGCCTTCTGGGCCTCGCTCACACGGTCGCGACGCTCGGTTAGCTGTTCGATCTCGATCTGCTGGCGCAGATGGTCGCGATCCTCCACGGCTCGACGTTGGCGGCTCGCAGCGGCGTCGAGCTCGTCACGGGCCTCGTCGCGCAACTCGGCGGTCCGTTCGGCGTGTTCACGGTCCGCGGCCAGCGCGGACCCCTGCTTCTCCAGCCGATCCTTCAGGGTCGACAGCTCGCGCTCGGCGTCGCCCGCCGCGTCGATGAGTGCCCGCCTCTGCTCCTGTTCGGCCACGATGCTTCGGCGTTGGGCCTCGGCAGCGGTGAGCGACGCCTGGCACGCCTCGACTCGGCTGCGCACCTGCTCGGTGCTGTTCCACGCCGCCGTCAACTCGGCGGTTGTTCTGCGGCGATCCTCGAGGGTGGCGTTCAGACCCGCCGCGTCAGCCTCGAGTCGGTGCAATTCGGCCAGGCTCTGATCGATCTGCTCCAGCCGACTGCGCAGCCCGTCCACTTCGGCAGTAGCCGATTCGAAGGCTTGCAGGGCGGTGCTTCGCTCGCGCTTGGGCCGACCGGTGGAGGTCCAGTATTGGTCCCTCTCCTGACGGATGCGTTGCCAGAGATCGTCGTCGGCGTCGGACTGGGGCCGGGCACTGGCAGCGGCGTCGAGGGCTCTTCCCAGTGACGGGACGTCGAAGCCGGGGATGTGCAGCTCGGCACCCTGGTGGATTCGCATCGCGTCCCACAGGTCGCGGTCGAGCGTCTCTGCGAGGAGCTGCTCGACTCGCTCGTGCGCGGCGCGCCCGCTGATCTGCTCGACTGCCGGCTCTGTCAGCTCGAGCGTCGTCTCGGGCCGGCGCAGCCAGCGCTTGCGGTACACGAATCGGTACTCGCCCGTGGACATCTCGATCTCGGCTTCGGGGCCGACGTCTCTTCCTGCCGGCTGAATGGACTTGATCCGGCGATGCTGCGAAGAATCGAGGAACTCCAGCAGCAGGTCGAGCGCCTCAGCGAATGAGGTCTTGCCGGCCTCGTTGGGGCCCTCGATCACTGTCACGCCGTGCTCGTCGAATGCGACGTCGCAGTCGAGGACGCCCCGGAAGTTCCGCAGCGCGACACGGTGCAGCCTCATCGCCGGACCTCGAGCGCTCCGCCGTCGCTGCCGCCCGCGTGGACGAGGCGATAGAGCAGCGTCAGAGCATCGCGGGCATCCGTGGCCTGCTCGTCGCCGGAACGGGCTGCATCCACGAGGTCCGACAGCGCTTCGGCCGCGTAACCTGACAGCCCGAAGTCTCTGATGTCGAGCTCGTCGGGGATCACCACGAATTCGCTGCCGGGCTCGTGCACGTCGAGGGTCGCAAGAATCTCGCCGTGATCGGCCAGCGTCGCGTCGAGCCGGGCCTTCTGGGAGACTGAGAGCTGGCCGGCCAGGTTCAGCCTGACGATCGTCAGCGACTTCGCCGCGAACTGCCCGAGCCAATCGTCGAGCGCATCGATGTCGGCGTGGCCTGCGAGCTGCATGCCTCGCTGCGCGAACGACCAGGTGCCCACCCGGTGGGGCTCCACCCGGGGCTGCTCACCGTCGAGGTCGACGACCAGCACGTTGCCCGGATCGACCTCGTCGAAGTCAGTCGGCTCCGGCGCGCCCGAGTACCAGACGCGGCCCGTCTCGCCGACGCTGGTCGTGGAATGCCGGTCGCCGAGAGCGACGTAGTGGACCAGCCCCGCGTCGAGCGCGGCTTCGACGCCCTGCAGCGAGATCAGCTCGGGACCCCGCGACTCGGGCCACATGGCGTCCACCGCTCCGTGGCCGGCGACTACTCGCAGCGCGTCGGACGGCCCCAGCCGCCCGCAGGCGTCGGCCACAAGGTCGCTTCGGGGTCGTTTGTTCGGCCAGGGCGCAGCGATCAACTCGATGCCGTCGGCTGCTTCCAGAGGTGTGGCCCCGTCGAGCACGGTCACATTGTCGGGACAGTGGTCGCGGAACCTCGGCGACTCGAAGATCGACGACGCGTCGAGGGGATCGTGGTTGCCCGGAAGCAGATAGAAGCGCAGCCCGCCGATGCTGCCCATCTGTTCGAGGGCTCGCAGCAGGATCTGCCGGTCGATGCTGTTCGACTCGAACACGTCGCCGCACACCACCACGAAATCGCAATGCTGCTGCGCCGCCAGTTCGCCGATCCGGCCGATCACGTCGACGCGGGCCGCACTGAAGCGCGCCCGGGCCTCGTCGCTCAAGAAAATGGGGCGCCTGCCGAGCTGCCAGTCGGCGGTGTGCAGGAACCTGGCCACGCGGCGACCCTACCCCTTTGGCATCGTTGCATCCGGGTCCGGTCGCGGTCGGAGTATGGTCGCCTACAGCAAGGCGCTGATTCAGAAGGCCTGGTGTGGTTGCATCCGGCTCCGGTCGCGGTCAGGGCTTGAGGGCGGTCAGGGGAACGACCGCGATCCCGTCGTCGGTCTGGTAGCCGGGTCCGAAGGCGGTGACGACGATGAGGCGAGCGGGCGCGCCTCGCCGGTCGGTGTCGATCCGCGAACGGACGGCCCGCAGAGACTCCATCGCCGCGGAGGTGGCTGCCGCCCCGCCGAGCTTGACCTCGACGGCGGCCCACTGGCCGTCGAGGCCCTCGATCACCGCGTCGGCTTCCAGGTTGGTGTCGTCGCCGTAGTAGCAGACCCGGGCGTCCAAAGCCTGGGCGTACACCCGCTGGTCTCGCAGTGCCATCGACTCGAACAGCATTCCCATGAACTCCAGGTCGCGCCCGAGCGCCTGGGCCGCACGGGCGTCATAGCCGCCGCCACCGCTGTCGCGGTCGAGCTCGCGGTACACCGTCGAGCGGTGCCTGCCGAGATGCCTCGCCACATCATCGACGCTCGAACCTGCTGCGCGCATCGCCTCGATCCGGGCGCGCTCGTCGGAGCTGAGCCGCTGTGCCATACTGAGAACCTCCACCGGTTCGGATGCTGACTGGACAACCGGCCATCATGGCCGATATGTCGCCTCCATCGGTGGAGGGCGCCGTCGCTTGTGCGGCTCGCGGGTGTGTACGGCGCCATTGTCAGCCGCTTGGGGTGGGACATGTGTACCAAGTTGTGGAACAGATGTGCCAGATTGCTGGGACATGAGTTCCATAGCCTCATGCGCGCTGGCCCGCCACAGTGCCGCCGGGCGAGCGCCGGCTGCCAGGGTCTGGGCGATGACCGGCGCCGAGTCACTCGGTCTGGTGTCGACGCAGCTGCATCTGGCCTGCGGGCGCATCGCCAGCGGGGCGCGGGCCG
This sequence comes from Acidimicrobiaceae bacterium, assembly GCA_028819505.1. Taxonomy (GTDB): domain Bacteria; phylum Actinomycetota; class Acidimicrobiia; order Acidimicrobiales; family Aldehydirespiratoraceae; genus Aldehydirespirator. The sequence goes on along the minus strand of JAPPLH010000147.1, from coordinate 42,620 downwards.
TCGCGGAGGCCCATCGCTTCGGCGTGCCCGAAGGCCCCCACGACGAGCTGTGGACTGCGGAGTACCACCGCGAGGCCGTGCACGTCTACGGGGATTCTCTGCCCCGGTCGTACCAGCGTGACATCGCGTCGCTGTTCAGCCACGGCGTCGACACGCTGGCGGAGATGACCAGCCCGACGCTGCTGGCCGAGGACTGTCTCATCGCCGGTGGCTACATGCGAAACGCCTGCGCCGCCATCGTCTCCTGGCTCGATGCTGAGCCGGGCCGGTTCGAGGCGCCGGAGCCCGCCGAGCCGCCCGAGATCGACGACCACACGCCGGTGGTGATCCACTTCGACCGGCTCGCCGCGCTGGCCACCCGCGCGGGGGCAGGCCGTCTTGAGCAGGCCGCGGTCGCGGTCCAGCATCATGTGGGTGCCCCTCCGGCGCCGGCGCTCGACAACGACCAGCAGAGGCTGCTCCAAGGAGTGGCGTCAGGAAGGCCGATTGTCGATCTGGCTGCCGAGTTCGGCTACTCGCGCAGCTCGCTGTACCGGGAACTGTCCAAGCTGTGGAAGGCCCTCGGCGTGTCGGACCGGACCCACGCCATCCGCAAGGCCGCCGAGGAGGGCCTGCTCGACTGAGCCGCCCAGCCCGCTGCTCAGGGCTGGATGAGGGGGAATGCATCGCCGGCCACCAGATCTCCGGTGCGCAGGCCGTGGGGGAGCATCTTCCAGAACACTGCGGCCTGCTCGCCCGGGTCCAGGTACCGGTGCTGGGACTCTGGCCTGGGGCGGCTACGGGCCGATGGTGGTGATCGGCAGGACGGTTACGCCGTCGGGGCGGTCATAGGCGTAGCCGGTTGCGGTGATCACGGCGAGTTTGGCCGGGGCGCCCATACGGTCGGTGTCGACCTTGTCGCGCAGGCGTCGCAGCGTGCGGGCTGCCTCGTCCACGGCGCGGACACCGCCGAACTTGACTTCGGCCGCCATCCAGGCTCCGTCACGTCCGGCGACGATGACGTCGACCTCCAGGTTGGCGGCGTCGCGGTAGTGGTACACCTCCGCGTCGTTGGCCTCGCCGTAGACGCGCAGGTCGCGTACCACGAGCGACTCGAAGAGGAACCCCAGAGCCGAGAGTTCTCGCAGCAGCCGCGCCGGGTCGGCGCCCACCGCGGCTGCGGCCAGGGACGGGTCGACGAAGTGCCGCTTGGGCGCCCCGCGCAAGGCGGCGCGAGACCGCAGGTGCGTCGGCCACTGCGGCACGTCCTCGACGACGAAGAGGCGCTCGAGGGATCGCAGGTAGTCGCTGGCGGTGGTGCGGTTCAGGGGGCGGGGGCCGGCGGTGTCGGCGGCCAGGGTGGTGAACGTGGCGGTGGTGGCGACGTTGCGTCCCAGCGAGGCCATCAGCCGTCGCACGCCTGCGGGGTCGCGCTGGACGCCGTCGACGGCAGAGATGTCGGTTCGGCAGATCTCGCCGAGGTAGTCCTCGAGGGAGCGTTGCGCGCTGCGCGCCGGCGTGTCGATGTGGCGAGGCCAGCCGCCGCGGCAGACTGCTTCGACGAGCTGCTCCAGCGTGGTGTCGGGCCGGCGGGCTGCGACCGCCTCGCCTGCTAGCAGCGACCTCAGAGACAGGTCGCCGCTCGACTCGCCGGTCTCGGCCAGCGACATGGGCCGCAGACGCACCCGGGCCATCCGGCCCGCGCCCGAATGCCGGGTGCGGTCGTCTGGCGGGACCGCTGAACCCGTGAGGAGGAAACGTCCCCGGCGCTGCGCTGCGTCGCAGGCGTGCCGCACCTGGTTCCAGATTTCGGGGACGATCTGCCACTCGTCGAGCAGGCGCGGCTCGGCGCCCTCGAGCACAAGCCGGGGAGCGACGGCCACCAGGGCGCGGGCGTCCGTGTCGCCGTCGAAGAGGACCTCGCTGCGTGCGGCGTTGCGGGCCGCCCAAGTCTTGCCGCAGCCCCTCGGCCCCTCGATCACCACCGCTGGCATGCGGGCCAGGGCGTCGGCGATAGCCGAGTCGGCGATCCGCGAGCGGTATCCGGGGGGCGTGAGTGTGGGATCCAAGGCGTGCGGTCCTCGCGTGCGCTGCTCGGCCCACAGATTGTAGACCTCTCAGCCAGCAGAATGCATCGATCTCATCCTACAGAAAGCAATCAATTCAACCCACACAATGTGTAGACAGACTTCGCTGGCATGATTGCTTGCAGAGGGTACGGAGGGCGCCGTCTCTCCGCTCGGGTACCCGAATTCTTGGACACCAACGGTGTGATGCGGAACAGCTGTGCCAGATTGCTGGGACATATGTGCCATAGCTTCATGCGCGCAGGCCCGCCACAGTGCCTCCGGGTAAGCGCGGGCTGCTAGGGTCTTGGCGATGACCGGCGCCGAGAGGGCCCTCGGCGTGTCAGACCGGGCCCATGCCATCCGCAAGGCAGCCGAAGAGGGCCTGCTCGACTGAGCCGCCCAGCCGGCGGGTCAGGGCTCGATGAGGGGGAAGACCTCGCCGGCCACCGGGTCGCCGGTGCTCAGGCCGTGGGGGAGCATCCTCCAGAACACTGCGGCCTGATCGCCGAGATCGAGGTAGCGGGTGTCGGGGTGGGCGTAGCGGGTCGACAGCCGCCTGAAGGGCCTGTCCGCTACCTCGCGGATGCCGGTGGAGTGCAGCATCCGGGAGTCGATGGCCACCGCGTCGCCGGCCTGCAGGTCCCAGGTGGTGACCGGGAACCGGTCGGGGTCGGCGTCCACGTCGGGCACCGGCTCGAGCTCCGAGGCCCCGCCGATGGTGTCGATCGATGACGAGAATTCGATGGGCGCGTAGGTGATGCCGGTGGCGTGGGAGCCCTCCACCACCCGCAACGCGGCGTCGGCGGCCACGTCGTCGAGGGTCACCCAGACGGTGACGAAGGGCCGGTCGAGGTTGTAGTAGGGGTGGTCCTGGTGCCAGGGACTGCGGGAGACCGCGCCGGGGTCCGAGCAGAACCACTGGTCCTCGATCAGCACCGCGGCGCCGGCCCCGCACAGCTCCGCGCCCAGCACGGGCAGCGGCGAGGAGTGGGTCACCTCCGCGATGTCGGGGTCGTCGAACCATCGGAACAGGTCGCTGTCCACCTTGAGCTCGCCCGGTGGCGACAGCACCCCGTAGAACTGGCTGGGGCTGGCCTGGCAGCGCTCGATGGCGGCATGCAGGCGCCGGCACCAGGCGCGGTCCAGCAGCCCGGGGATCACCACCGCACCCCGCTCGCTGAATGCGCCTCGGCGCTCAGCGTTCGGCCCGAGGCTCGGCTCAGAGTGCACGGGTCTTTGCCGGTGTGGTCATCATCTCGGCGTAGTGGGCGAGATAGCGGCGCTGCGGTGCCTCGGAGGTGATCGGTCCGTAGATGGTGCCGTCGGCGGCGTCGCTGTCGGGCAGTCCCCGGCTCATGTCGATCCACTCCATCTCCGGGATCGACAGGCCCCGCTGGACCCGCTCGAACATGTCGAGGTCGTCGGGGGTGCCGAAGTTCACGAAGTCCTCGTCCACCCGCAGGCGCAGCAGGTCGATCTCGGGCGGCGCACCCGGCGCGGAGGTGAGCCACAGCTGCAGCCTGGTCCGGTCCACGGCAACCGGCTCGATGACCAGCAGCTGGTTGCCGACGAAGAGCAGGTTGGGGAACAGCGACAGGTTGATCATGCTCCCGGTGGCCAGGTCGAGCAGGCCCTCGTCGCCCGCGTCGACCAGCGCCGTCTCCAGTGGCTCGCGGAACGGCACTCTGCGCATGGTGGCCCACGGCCCCTGGGGGATTCCGGGCCGCTGGTCCACCACCATGTGGCCGTTGCGCATCGCCTTGGACACCATCGGCGTCGAGCCCGGGTCGCGGGCCAGCACCGTCTTGGTGTCGCCCATCTCTCCCAGCGTGTTGTACGACTCGTGGGCGAAGGTGGCGTGCAGGCCGTCGGCGGCGTTGTCCCACGAGAGCTTCCAGTTGCCGACGAACTCCAGGAGGTGCGGAGAGCCCATCACGGCGATGTCGCCGCCGGGATGGCGGTCGACGATCGTGTCGAATGCCTCCCGGGCCTCACCAAGCCAGCAATCGAGGGGCTCGGGCTCGGCGTTGAGCGTGGCGAACACGAAGCCCCGGTAGCTGGCTGTGGCCAGCCGTCCCAGCGACAGCGTGGAGCGGTCCTCCACGGCGTGGTCGGCCGGGAATGGGACGGCCACCAGCTGACCGTCGGACGCGAACGTCCAGCCGTGATAGGGGCACACGAAGCGCTTGGCGCAGCCGCTGGCCTCGGCCGCCAGCACGGTTCCCCGGTGCGTGCAGCGGTTGAGGAGCACGTTCACCGCGCCGTCGCGTCCCCGGGTCAGGATCACCGGCCGGAGGCCCAGCGTGGTGGTGCGATAGTCGCCCGCGTTGGGGATCTCGCTCTCGTGGCCCACATAGCACCATGACGCCGCGAACACCCGGGTCATCTCCAGGTCGAAGATCTGCGGGTCGGTGTAGATGCGGCGGTTCACCCGGTGAGGCTGCACCAGGTGGCCGAAGTCGGCGGGCCCAGTGTCGGAGTCGATGGCGGTCACGGCGGTACCCCTTCATTCCCGCTCTTGTTCGCTTCGCTCACGGGCCGCTCAGGCCACGGCCTCGCTCGGTGTCTCGTGAGAATCCTCATGACGGCTGCCTTCCGCTCGGCCTCTACAGCAGGAAGCTCGGATTGCGAACGCCGGTGCCCAGCGCGGGCACGACGAGGATCTTGGTGCGGCGGTGAAGGTCGTGGCCGACCAACTCGTGGATCTGGTAGCCGGCGAGCGCCTGGTGGCGGCCGTGGCGGTGTTCGTCGATGAGCAGCGTGGATCGGGTCACGAGGCCGTCGGGCACGGGCCAGGCCTCGACGCTCCCAACCACCCGGGTGGTGCGAGACGGTGGGTGCTGCCCCCAGGCTGAGGGCTCGCGGCGCCAGTCGACGCGCTCGGCCAATCGGCGGTGGTCGTCCAGGAGCAGGGACTGATCGGTGCCGGGATGGGCCCGCACCGACAGCGGGAGCCACAGCACGGCGTCGCTGGTCCAACCCTCCAGCCAGTCCTCGAAACGGCCGGCGTCCAGCAGCCGGGCCTCGTGCAACAACAGCGGAGCGGCTTCGGCGGAGAGGCCGGGATCGGCCTTCGGCCGGTCGTCCATCCCGGCAAGCAACGCAGCCAATTCGTCGTAGCGGGCCAGCACCGAAGCCTGAGCGGCCCACATCTCTGCGCCTGCGCCGTGGGGTGGCCGGGCGGCTGCCACCGTCATCGTGACACACCCGGAGCTACGCGCTCGAGGGTGCGCAGTTCGAACGCGGCCACCAGCCAGTAGCCGATCACCGCCACCAGTGTCAGCACCGCCACCGACACCCACAGCACGTTGTAGTCGTTGCGGGTGAAGGCGATGACCATCACCGCCCCAATCCCGTCTCCCGTAGCCAGCCATTCGGCCACCGTGGCGCCCAGCAACGACGTGGGCACCGCGATCCGGGCCGAGGCCAGCAGGGCCGGCACCGCGGTCGGAAGGTAGGCGTTGCGCACATTGGCGGCAGATCCGGCGTCGTACGACTTGAGCACGTCAAGGATCCCCCCAGGGGTCCGGTTCATGGCCGCGTAGCAGTTGACCAGGGTCGGGAAGAAAGACATGACCGCCACGATCGCCGTCGTGGTCAGCAGGCCCCGCCCGACGAACAGGATGATCACCGGGGTGGTGACGATGATGGGGATCGACCGGAGCGCCACCGCGATCGGCATCAGCGCCCGCTCCAGCCAGGGGATGAGAATGAACACGACCGCCGTCACCACCGCGCCGATCAGCCCCGCGACGTAGCCCAGCGAAGTGGTCCACAGGGTGGTTCCCAGCGCGCCGAAGACCAATGATCGGGTCTCGGCCGCGTCCGCGTTGGTGAACAGCTCCGCCCACACGTCGAAGGGCGTCTTGGCGAAGAAGGGCTTGATCTGGAACACCCACAAGAACGCGTACCAGAAGACGAACACGACGATGATCGGGGCCGCCAGAGCGGCCAGCCGGTTGAGCAGGCCCGGCTCCTGGCGCGCGGTCGGAACGGCTCCAACGTCCAGCGCGGGCGCCCACGGGCACAGCCGCCGCCCCAGCGCACCGATCACCATGTATCCGCCCGTGGCCACGATCGTGGACAACAGTGCGATCACCCAGATCCGGTCGGTGTGCAGGGCGCCCAGCGCCCTGACCGTGAGTATCCCCAGGCCGCTGCGCGCCCCGGTGAACTCGCCGACCACCGCGCCCAGGAACGCGGCCGGCGCCGCGATCTGCAAGCCGGCGATCATCGCGGGCACCGACGCTCTGAGCCTGACCCGGCGGAACGCCGAGAACCGGCCCCGGCCGAAGGAGCGGACCACGTCGAGGGCGCTTCCCGGCGCGGTGTCGAAGCCGAGCAGGGCGGCCACGTAGGTGGTGAAGAAGACGGCCAGCGCCGACAACGTGATGGGTGTGCCGTTGCCCGGGCCGGTGATCAGCCGCAGGATCGGGGCCACTGCGATGAAGGGGAGACAGAAGATGGTCAGAGCCACCGCGCCGATGCTGCGGCGCAGCACCGGCATGATCGACGCCACTCCCGCCAGGGCTATTGCCGCCAGATTCCCCCAGAGGAAACCCCAAGCCGCAGTCTTCGTCGAGTGCCACAGGTTGCGCAGGTAGAGGTCGCGGTACTCGAAGAAGTCGGCCACCACCGCGGTGGGCGGCGACAAGCGGTATGAGCCGGCGTACACCGTGCGGGCCAGTAGCTCCCACAGCGCTAGCACGGCGATCCCTACGGCCGCGCTGAGTACCCGCGGCGGCACCCGGTCCATCACGCCGACGGCCTGGCGGGTCGTGGCTGTGCTGCGAGTTCGGGCAGGGGCGATCAACTGTCGTCTGCCTCAAGCTGAACGACCTGCCCCTCGGAGCGGTGCAGGCTGGCTGAGACTGCCTCCACCTTGGCATGGAACTCGTCGGTGAGAAGCAGCTCCTTGGTGCGGGGCCGCCCGAATTCGATGGCGTGTTGGGCCACCACCCGGCCCGGCCGGGGCGACATGACTAGCACGTCGTCGGCGGCATACACCGCCTCGGGGATCGAGTGGGTCACCAGGATGGTCGTGGTCCCGCGGGCCGTCCAGATGCGCTGGAGCTCGTCGTTGAGCTGCTGGCGCGTGAGGGCGTCGAGGGCACCGAAGGGCTCGTCGAGCAGTAGCAGGTCGGGCTCGGTCACCAACGACCGGGCGATGGCGACGCGCTGGCGCATGCCGCCGGAGAGTTGCGCGGGCCGGGCCTTCTCGAATCCCTGCAGACCGACCAACTCGATCAGGTCGCTCACGGCCGCGGTGTCGTGGCGCCGACCGACGAGCTCCAGCGCGAGCCGGATGTTCGTCGAGACGGTCCGCCACGGCAGCAGCGACGGGTCCTGGAAGGCGACGCCGATGCGCTGACCCCGCCGCATCTGGTCCGGGGAGGCACCGTCCATGTCGATGGTCCCCTCGTCGGGCTCGTCCAACGCGGCCACCAGGCGCAACGCCGTGGACTTGCCACACCCCGACGGACCGATGAGCGCACTGAAACCGCCCGCGGGAACATGCATGTCCAGCCCGCGAAGGGCTTCCACCTCGCCGCCACCGAGGGCGAACGTGCGTCCGACCCCGACGACGTCTACCGGCGCTCCCCGCCGGGCCATCACTCTCGACGGCTGAGACTGTGATTGCGCTCCGTCACGCCAGGACCGGGCCGTCGGCGTAGATCTCCTCCAGCAGGGATCGGTCCCACAGGTCTGCAGCCACGTCCACGCCGAGCGCGGCCAAGGTGCGGATGTTGTCCTGGACGGACTCGTCGGTGAACCACAGGAAGCCGTGCTCGTCGGTGTCTGCGCTGAACATTATCTTCAACTGCTCCGATGCCTGCAGCTTCTGCGCATCCAAGTCGAAGCCGGCGTCCGGGAACAGGTCGACGGTCAGCTGGGCGGCCGCATCGGTGTCAGTCCGGTACTCCTGCCAGCCCAGGATGTCGCCCCTCAGCAGTCCGAGCACCTGGTCGCGCCTGTTGGCCAGCGACTCCTCGGTGCATATCAAGGTCTGGCTGTGTACCGCGTAGCCGAAATCGGCGAAGAGCATGGTGGTGTTGTCGATCCCCTGGACCGTCATGGCCACCGGCAGGTCAGTGAGCCAACACAGCAGCGAGTCAACCTCGCCGTTGACCAGCGGCGCGGGGTCGTAGTCGCTGGTGATGACTTCGATCTTGCTGATGTCTACATCGTTGAGCTCTGACAGCAACTCGAGGTCGAGTTGATTGTTGAAGGCCATGCCGAGCTTCGTGCCCTCCAGATCCTTGGGTTCGTTGATCGGGTTGTCCGACAGCGAGGCGATCACGAACGGGTTCTTCTGCATGGCCACGCCCACGATCTTGAACGGTGCGCCGTCGGCTACCGATTGGCCCGTGAAGTTCGCAGCCGAGATCCCGACCAGGGCCTGATCCGCGGCCACCGCGGCGTCCGGGGACACGCCGGGTCCGCCGGGAACGAGAGACACATCGAGGCCGAAGCGCTCGTAGTAGCCCATCTGGTGGGCGATGTAGGAGCCGCCGAACTGTACCGAGTCGAACCAGCTCAGCTGGAAGTTCACTTCCGCGAGTTCTGGAGCCGCGGTGGTTGTGGGCGCCGCGGTGGTTGCAGGCGCGGCCGTGGCTGCAGGCGCCGCGGTGGTTGCAGGCGCGGCCGTGGTTGCAGGCGCGGCTGTCGTGGTCGGCGCGGCCGCCTCGTCGTCGCCGCAGGCGGTCAGGATGCGCCCACCGCCGAGGATCAATCCCGCCCCAGCGGCGGTGCGCCCGATGAATCTGCGTCGTGAAAACTGGTTTGGTGCCATGTGGACCCTCCTGGGTGCTGGTCTCGGCGCGCTCTTGAGAGCCTGTGCCGAGGACTCATAGTTTGATCACATCAAAGTACCACATGGCCAGAGTGCGTGCCCAAGGCGGGCGCGGCTAGCGCCGCAGTCTCCAAGGTCCTTGCCCGGTGAGGTCCGGGCACCAGAACTCAGGCGGCTGGCGCGGCGCTGACGAGGATGCGTGAGGTGGCGTAGTCGCTCAGGCCGACGGGACCGCCCTCGACGTCGAGCGTGAAAGTGCCGTCGGGGGAGCGGGCCGTGACCTTGCCCGTCGATCCCGGCGTCACCCTGGCCTCCTCCAGGAACTCGAGCATCCCGGGTTGGAACTCCAACTCCTCGGGGATGCGCTGCACAGTGAACTCCCGTCCCACGTCGAGAGTTTCGAGGGCCACCATCTCCGGCGGCTCGTAGCCGGAGCCGGGGATGGGGTTGCCGTGGGGGCAGGTGGTGGGCTGCTCGAGCACCCGGATCATGGCCTTCTCCACCGCCGGGGAGATGATGTGCTCCCACTTGCCCGCCTCTTGGTGGGCCTCGGCCCACGACAGCCCCAGGATTTCGGTGAGGAAGCACTCGGCCAGGCGATGGCGGCGCACGACCGTCTCGGCCAGGGAGTGGCCCTTCGGGGTGAGCGTGATGGTGCCGCGGCCCTCCTCGACGAGGCCCTCGGCTTGCATCCGCCGGATCATCTCCGAGACCGCGGGGCGCGAAATATTCAGGCGGTCGGCGATGCGGGCCTGGATCACGTCCAGGTCGTCCTCAGCCAGCTCGAAGATCGTCTCGCAGTACTCCTCGAAGGCCGGATGCCACTCGGGCGACTCGTACGGCGTCGTGTCGATCGGCGTCGAGGTCATGGCACAACCATATTCGGCGGTGGAAGCGCTCGCGGCTACTCGCCTCGCAGCTCTGAGATGACCGCGGCGAAGCAGCCGCTCGCGGCTATTCGCCGTCCAGCTCCGAGATCACCGGGGCGAAGGCCTCGATGCCGGTGTTGTCGGCGCCCAGAACCATGTAGCTGAAGCCCCAGCGCTCTCGCCGCCGGCGAAGGGTGTCGGCGATCTCGGCCGGCGAGCCGATCAGCAGCAGCGGGATCTCGGCCACCGTCCGGGCGGGCTGACCGAACATGGCCGCGGTGGCTTCGACGGCCTCGGTGGTGGCCCGTCCGCCCTCGGTGATCTGCCACGACGCGATCAGCACGTTGAGGACCAGATGGTCGAAGCGGTCGCCGGCCGCCTCTCGCACCCATTCGAGCTTCGTGTCGAAGCGGTCGCCGCCGAGCACGTCGTTCATGGCATCGAGGCCTATCTCGCCGGAGCGCAGATTGGCGTTCACGCCCACGATGTCGGCGTGGCGTCCGGCCAGGGTGAGCATCCGGCGCCCGCCCCCGCCGATGGCCACCGGCACCGGCGACTGCAGCGGCTTGGGCAGGCCCTCGAGGCCCCGGATGGTGTAGTGCTCGCCCTCGAAGGTGACCGGCCCGTCCTCGAAGAGGCCGCGGATGATCTGCAGGGACTCGACCATGCGGTCGATACGCACCCCCGGCCGGTCGTATTCGAGTCCGGCCTCGTCGTAGTCGACTCGCTTCCAGCCCGCGCCGAGGCCCAGGTCCATCCGGCCGCCGGACAGGATGTCGAGGGTGGCCACCTCCTTGGCCACCATCACCGGGTGGCGGTAGTCGTTGCCGTACACGAGGGCGCTGAGCCGCAGCGTGGTGGTGGCCGCGGCTGCGGCGGCCAGTGCCGGTCCGACTGCGTACTGGTCGTCGAAGTGGTCGGGCACGACCAGGTTGGAGAAGCCCAGCTCCTCCACCCTTCTGGCCGTCTGCGGCCACGTCAGGCCGGGCATCGGTCCCTTGAGTTCAACACCGAAACGGAATGGATGAGTCATGGGGTCACTGTAGTCAGCGGGCGCAGCGACGGCGCGGGCGGCCGCGACCGTTCTTGATGTAGTTGTGCCGCCCTGATGAGGTCAACTACGTCAAGAACCCCTTGCGAACCTTGCCAAAGCGATTCGGGGCTGCCGGGCGGCTGTCGCAGCGGGTCGGTACGGTGGCGGCGTGGTGGCTGCCCCGTCTGCCGATCCGTCTGCCGACCCGCTTGCCGCATTCTCTGAGCCGACCCGGGCCTGGTTCGCGTCGGCCTTCTTGGCGCCTACCCCGCCCCAGGTGGAGGGCTGGCCGGCCATCGCGGCCGGCGATCACACGCTGGTGTGCGCGCCCACCGGCACCGGCAAGACCCTGGCCGCGTTCCTGTGGGCCATCGACCGGCTCATGGCGCAGGGTCATGGCGCGTCCGACTCCGGCACCCGGGTGCTGTACGTGTCGCCGCTGCGGGCGCTGGCGGTGGATGTGGAGAAGAACCTGCGGGCCCCGCTGCACGGCATCCAACTGGCTGCGGAGCGCCTCGGCACGACGGTGTACGTGCCGACGGTGGGGGTGCGCACCGGAGACACCTCCGCCGACGAGCGCCGGCGGCTGGTGCGGCATCCCCCGAGCATCCTGATCACCACCCCCGAGTCGCTGTTCCTGATGCTCACCAGCCAGGCCCGCCAGACCCTCACCGGGGTGGAGCATGTGATAGTCGACGAGATCCACGCGGTGGCGGCCAGCAAGCGGGGCGCTCACCTGATGGTGTCGCTGGAGCGTCTGGAGGAGCTGTGCGAGCGCTCGCCGCAGCGCATCGCGCTCTCCGCCACCCAGAGGCCCCTCGAAGAGATCGCCCGCTTCCTCGGAGGCCTCGACGCCGACCCCGGCGGGTCGCCGGTCCCCCGACCGGTCACCGTGGTGGACTCCGGCGCCCGTAAGGAGCTCGATGTCGAGGTGGTCGTCCCGGTGGCCGACATGGCCTCGCTGGGCGAGACGGTGGAGCAGCCGGCGTCGGCCGGCGCGGCGGCCGGGCCGCTGCGGCGCAGCATCTGGCCAGCCATCCATCCGCGCCTGCTGGAGCTGGTGCAGTCCCACCGGTCCACGCTGATCTTCGCCAACGCGCGGCGGCTGGCCGAGCGGCTCGCGGCCCGGCTCAACGAGTTGCATCTGGAGGCCGAGGACGAGGAGGCGCAGAACGAGGCACGGGACGAGGCAGCGCAGGATCTTGGGGCGAGTTCTGGGTCCCTGCGACCCAATACCAACCCGAGATCCTCCGGGGCGGACGGGCCGCAGCACGTGGTTGAGTCGATCGAGAGCCTGCTGAAGGCGCCTCCGCCCGTTGCGCTGGGTGACGAGCAGGCCGGCACCGGCGCGGCCGAGGGCTTCGAGCTGGTCAAGGCCCACCACGGTTCGATCTCGCGGCAGCGGCGCCTGCTGATCGAGGACGAGCTCAAGCGGGGCGAACTGCGGGGGCTGGTGGCCACCTCCACCCTCGAGCTCGGCGTCGACATGGGCGCGGTCGACCTGGTGGTGCAAGTGGCGTCGCCCGGGTCGGTGTCCTCCGGGCTGCAGCGCATCGGGCGGGCCGGGCACCGGGTGGGCGAGCCGAGCCGGGGCCGGATCTTCCCCAAGCACCGGGCCGACCTGCTGGAGGCGGCCGCGGTGGTGGAGCGCATGCACGCCGGCGAGGTGGAGCACACCCGCTACCTGCGCAACCCCCTGGACGTGGCCGCCCAGCAGATCGTGGCCATGTGCGCCATGGACGACTGGACCGTCGAGCGCCTGGCGACCGTGCTGCGACGCTGCGCCGCCTTCGCGGAGCTGTCCGACGACGTGCTGCACAGCGTGCTGGAGCTGCTGTCGGGCACCTACCCGGCCGAGGAGTTCTCCGAGCTGAGGCCCCGGGTGGTGTGGGACAGGGCCGCCGGCGTGCTGCGGGGCCGGGCCGGCGCCCAGCGCCTGGCCGTCACCAACTCCGGAACCATCCCCGACCGGGGCCTGTTCGGCGTGTTCCTGCCCGACGGCACCAGGGTGGGCGAGCTCGACGAGGAGATGGTCTACGAGAGCCGGGTGGGCGAGACGTTCCTGCTGGGCGCCAGCACCTGGCGCATCATGGAGATCACCTTCGAGCGGGTGGTGGTGACGCCCGCTCCCGGCGAGCTGGGCAAGATGCCGTTCTGGCACGGCGACGGGCCCGGCCGTCCCATCGAGCTGGGCCGGGCCGTGGGGAGCCTGGTACGGGAGTTGCGCTCGGGCGGCGACGACGCGGCCGAGTCCCGCCTGCGGCAGCGCTGCGGCCTCGACGACAGCGCCGCCGGCAACCTGCTCGCCTACCTCGAGGACCAGGCCGCGGCCACCGGGGCGGTGCCCGACGACCGCACGGTGGTGGTGGAGCGCTTCCGCGACGAGATCGGGGATTGGCGGGTGTGCGTGCTCACCCCGTTCGGCGCCCAGGTCCACGCGCCCTGGGGGGTCGCGTTGCAGGCCCGCCTGCGGGAGGCCTGGGGCACCGAGGTGGACTTGATGTGGGGCGACGACGGGATCGTCATGCGCCTGCCGGAGGCCGTGGACGAGCTGGTGGTGGACGACCTCCTGTTCGATCCCGACGAGGTCCGGGACCTGGTGGTGGCCCGCCTGCCCGAGACCTCGATGTTCGCGTCCCGCTTCAGGGAGTGCGCGGCCCGGGCGCTGCTGCTTCCCCGGCGCCGGCCCGACCAGCGCACGCCGCTGTGGCAGCAGCGCCAGCGGGCGGCCGACCTGCTGTCGGTGGCGGCCAAGTACCCGTCGTTCCCGGTCCTTCTCGAGACCACCCGCGAGTGCCTCAACGACGTGTTCGACCTGCCTGCGCTGGTGGAGCTCATGGCCGACCTGCGCAACCGCCGGGTCCGGGTGGTCGCGGTGGACACCGCCCAGGCGTCGCCCTTCGCCCAGTCGCTGCTGTTCTCCTGGATCGCGGTCTACATGTACGAGGGCGACGCGCCCCTGGCCGAGCGGCGTGCCGCGGCCCTGGCCCTCGACCGCGACCTGTTGCGCGACCTTCTGGGGGCCGAGGAGTTGCGGGAACTGCTCGATGCCGGGGTGATCGCCGATCTCGAGTTGGAGCTGCAGCGGCTGGTCGCCGGCAACCAGGCCCGGGACGCGGACGAAGCCCACGACCTGCTGCGGCTGCTGGGGCCGCTCACGCTCGACGAGCTGGTGGCCCGGACCGCCCCCTCGGCGGGGTTTGACGCCCAGCGGGTCTCAGGATGGGTACGCGCCCTGGTGGAGCAGCGCCGGGCCATCGAAGTGCGCCTGGCCGGGCGCGACGTGGTGGCCGACGCGGCCGACGCGGCCCGGCTGCGCGACGCGGCCGGGGCGGCCCTGCCGGTGGGGCTGGCGGCCTCCCACACGGAGCCGGTGGACGACCCCCTCGGCGATCTGTGCGTCCGCTACGCCCGCACCCACGGCCCGTTCCTGGCCCGCGACGTCGCTGGTTGGCTGGGAATGGGCGTGCAGCCGGTGGCCGCCCGGCTGGGGTCGCTGGTGGCCGAGGGCCGCCTGCTGCGGGGCGAGTTCCGTCCGGGCGGGGCCGACCGGGAGTTCTGCGACGCCGAGGTGCTGCGGCGCATCCGTCGCCGCTGCCTGGCCGCCCTTCGCCAGGAGGTCGAGCCGGTGCCGCCCGAGGCGTTGGCCCGGTTCCTGCCCCAGTGGCAGGGGGTCGGCGGCCGGCGGCGGGGGGTGGACGCCCTCGCCGACGTGGTGGCGCAGGTGCAGGGAGCGCCCGTGGCCGCGTCGGTACTGGAGGCCGACGTGCTGGCCTGCCGGATGGCCGGCTACAAGCCGGCTGAGCTCGACCAGCTCTGCACCTCCGGCGAGGTCGTGTGGGTGGGCGCGGGCGCACTGGGTGCCACCGACGGGAGGGTGCGCCTGGTGTTCCGTGATCAGGCCGCCCTGCTCGTTCCCGCCGCCGGATCCTGCGAGGGAGCGGTCCACGATGCGCTGCGAGACCGGTTGAGGGATGCGGGAGCGTCGTTCTGGGGTGACCTGGTGGCCGCCGCGCAGGCGGCGTCGTTGCCCTACGACACCGAGACGGTGCTGGCCGCGCTGTGGGATCTGGTGTGGGCGGGCGAGGTGACGAACGACTCCCTCGCACCGCTGCGGGCCCGCATCGCCGGCCACCGGTCCGGTGGGCCGCGCCGCCACTCGTCCCGGGCCGGCCGCACCTCGTCTCGGGCCGGACGGTCCCGGCGGGGCCGTCTCCGGCTCGGCGGTCTCAGCGCCACAGGGCCGCCGTCGGCCGCGGGGCGCTGGTCGCTGGTGGAGCCGCTGCTCGGCCCCCAGCCTGCGCCCACGGAGTCGGCTCTGGCCCGGGCCCATCAGCTTCTCGACCGCTACGGCGTGGTCACCAGGGAGACGGCCCTGGGCGAGGGCGCCGAGGGCGGCTTCGCGGGCGTCTACCCGGTGCTCAAGGCTCTGGAGGAGCGGGGCGAGGCCCGCCGGGGCTACTTCGTGGCCGGGCTGGGCGCGGCCCAGTTCGCCCTGCCCGGCGCCGTCGACCGCCTGCGGGGAACCCGCACGCCGGAGCCCGATGCACCGCCGGTGGTGCTGGCCGCCACCGACCCGGCCCAGCCCTACGGCGCGGCGCTGGCCTGGCCTGAATCGCCGGGAAGGCCGGCCCGCACCGCGGGCGCCCATGTGGTGCTGGCCGACGGGCTGCCGCTGGCAGTCCTCGAGCGGGGCGGCCGATCGCTGACCACCTTCGCAGATGCGGAATCCAACCACGCCTGGATCGATGCGATCATCGGCCTTGTCAAGGACGGCCGCCTCCGCAAGTTGGAGATCGCCAAGGTCGACGGCGCCGCGGTCAGGGAGACGCCATGGGCGGCCCGCCTGGAGGCGGCCGGCTTCACGTCCGCCTACAAGGGAATGCTCTACCGCACCTGAGGGCCTCACGGGCCGGGCGCACTTCAGTTCGGGCGGTTGTTGCCGATGGTCCGCTCCCCCCGCCGCCACTGGTCGAGCGCGAGCACCAACGCTCTGTCCGTCCAAGCACGGAATCGCGTCCGGACGGACTCCAACCGCTCAGAATAGTTGATCTGGAAGACCTCGCCGCACACGGTCTCCCGATCGACGACCTCCATCCTCGTCGGCATTGGGTCGTAGTCATCCTCGTACTCGTCAGGTGTCTCAGGTTGACGGCGGTAGAAGCACATCGACACTCCGATGAGTCCACGGAACTCCGTGCCGATTCCATGGAAGGACGCCAGTATCTCGGAGCGGCCGTTCTCCGTGTCGAAGGCGAGTCGCACCCACTCGTGGTGGCGGCGGACATTCGCGAAGTAGTCCAAGCTCTGGGCTGTCTCAACGACCTGGTGCCTGTTCCACTCGCGTCGCCGCGGATCGTCATCGGTCCCGCTGTCACACCAGACGCGCCTTGCTTCGTGGTCGCCCAAGCGATCGGCAAGTTGGGCTTCCAGCTCCTGGAACCGGTCCTTGCAGAGTTCTCTGATGGATACGGCGATGTCAATCGCCTGCCCAAGCTCTGTTGGAGTGGGCTTGGACTCGACACTGAACATTTCGCCGATCATGTCGAGCATCCGTTCCACCTGGACATGTTCTCGCTTGATCTCTTCGGTGATCCCGATCGCCTGCACGAAACGCTTTCGCTGAAGGTCTGCGATCAAGTGGATGAGAGGCTCCAAGTCTCCGCCGTCCGCTGACTCGAGGGCGTCGATGTAGATGTGCCTGTCGTCTCGGGTGACGACCAGGGGGAACCATCCCGTTCGAATGAGCACCAGCGAAGCGATGGCTCTAGCGATCCTCCCGTTGCCGTCTTGGAAGGGATGGATCTGTGCGAAGCGGTGATGCAGCCACGCCGCGCTCAAGTCGGGGGCTGTGTCTGCCTCCAAGTGTTGACGGTGCATCTCGATTAGCCGGTCCATCTCGGCATCTACGTGCTCAGGGGGGCAGTATTCGTGCAGCTTGCCGTCGGGGCGGACGGGATTGTTGGGGCGGACCTTGAACTCCCCGTGCCTCAACTCGATCTCGTGCTTTCTGCCGAACATGTCGATACCGGTCGCGTAGACCTGCTTTCGGGTCATGAACTGGTGCAGTTGCTTCAGGAAGGATGTGGACAGGGGGCGCTCGTTGGTCACCGCGTCGAAGAGCCAGTCGACGACTTCAGCATGGTCCCCGATGATTCCTGCCACCTGCTCCGGGGCCTGATCGGTGGAGTCGCTTGCGATGAGAGCTGCATCGATGCCGTGCTCGATCAGCAGCTGGGTGGTGCCGCGGTCCAGCGTGTACAGACGCTCGATGATGCCGGTCTCGATGGCCCATTCCCGTTTGAGCCGCTCGTTGAAGTCGTCCACCTGCCGGGGGTCGAGCGTGCCGCTGACCTGGTCCCAGGTCCGAGCCAGCGCCGGGAGTTCCTCGCTGGCCGCGGCACGGTCGTCGTCCGTCAGATCCGCGATGGGTGCCCAACTGTGGCCCACTTCGACGTCGTCCATCGTCTTCACCGTATCCACTCTCGCCCGCGCTGCCGGGGATCGCGACCGGCTCAACCTTCCGTGTGCGCCAGCCGCTCGACAGGCTGACCCGCGACTCCCGCGATGAGGTCGGAGTCCTTGTCGACATGCGGCACGGACAGCCTCGCTGCCTCCGCGGTCGCCGCGATCAGCCGGCCGGCATCGACGGCCTCGGTCCTGTCCGACATCCGCCAGAGTCCGTCGAACGGCGACAGGGCGGGCCAAGCCTTCGCGGTCCGCCTGCCAGACGTGTGATGGATCGACGTGGCATTGTTGATATCGTAAGGTAAGTTGGACATGTAGCCGGAACTCCGACCAGTTTCTGAGTGTCGACTAGCCGCCGCGCCGGGCCAGCGTGCCCGGCCGGAGGCCTCGGAGCAGCCCTTGCGGGCGTCCCAAGCCAGTCGTCTCGAACGGTAGAGGAGGGCCGCCATGGCCGCAGTCGATCCGCAGCACGCCGTGCTGCACACGAATCTGGTGGATCCGACGGAGGGGGTGGCGCGCCCCGGGCTGACGCGTCACGAGACGGAGTCGCTCGTACGGCTCGCAGGGGAACTCCTGTCGCAGGCGAGCGATCCGGACCTGCTGGCGGCCCGCGAGCTCCGGCGGGATCCGCCCACCCTCGCGAGTCTGGGCCGGGCGCGAGGCGTCTCCGCGGAGGCGGTGCGCATGCGTGTCGTTCGCGACGCCTCGTTGCTCCGCGAGCGGTTGGCGAGCGACCGATTCGGGGCCGTCCAAAGGGCGGCGGAGCTGCTCAGGGGTGATCTCGGGCTGGTTGCGCTCGTCGAGGGCGACCCTGTCCAGCGGTGGGTGAGAGCGCTCGGCGCCGGCCGGTTCGAGTTCATGCGGTGGATCGCCGGCTATGTCCACAGCCGCGGGTTGCTTCTGCGCGGCCACCGAGCGCGGGCCGGCTTGCAGAGGTCCATCGACGATGTTGTCGGCGACGGATGGCTGATCAACGTCGAGGACTTGACCGGCGCCCTGGCCGGCGTCATGGATCCGCAGGCACTGCTTGCCCTCATGGCAGACACGGGCGCATGGCGCGACATCGGGGACGGGTGGCTGGTCCGCTGGGACGGCCGGCTCGAGGCGAAGGCGGAGCGGGTCCTGCATCTTGTGGGCAGGCCGATGACGCCCGCAGAGTTGGTGGAGGCCATCGGCAACGGCTCCGCCTCGTCGATCAAGAACCATCGAAACCCGGCGATGGTGCGCATCGACAAGCATTTCAGGATCGCGCTCCGGGAGTGGGGGCATGAGAAGTACGAGGGCATTGCCAAGCAGATCATCCGGAGGATCGAGCGCGGCGGCGGCGTCGCCAGCCGGGTATCGATCATCGAGGAGTTCACCGCCCGTTTCGGCGTGTCCGAGTCATCGGTGATGGGAGCCCGCGCAACGCTACCCAATTCTAGGGTGGCGCTGCCCGATACTTGATTGCCGCGAGAGCGGTGCGCGACGGCGAGAGACCGCTATCGTAGCGATCCGCCAAGTCCATATCATCCCAAAGAACTGGTGCTGACCGCCCACGGGATGCGTGATAGCCGAAAGGGATCTTGTGCCGGCAGCATCCAATCGAAATGTGAACAGGTCTGGTTGCAGGACTTGACCGTAGGCGAGGTTCCAGACAGTCATTACGTGGTCGGGTTCGCGGTGTTCGTCGGCGGTCTCGTGCCCGCTGGCGGGTTGGCGGCGGCAGGGGAGCTGTCGGTGCAGGGCTCGCCGCTCCAAACCGTGTCTCAGCCGTTCACGATCCAGCCCCCAGGCGTCGCCCATCCCGATGGCTACACGCTGGTGCCCACCGACAAGCTGAACCTCGACGGATACCCCGACGACGTTCTGGTCAACTGCAACCGACCAGCGTGGACGGACCGTTCACCATCGACCCCGAACGAGACTGCTTGAGCATCGAGGCGGGCTCGCTGAAGACGAGCAACGAGTACAGTGGCTGACCGCTGGTCGGCGCACCGCTCCATCGCACCGAAGGGGGCCGACATGCCCAAGGACTACTGCAAGCGAACCGCGGCGGAGGGCGTCGGCAATCCGGCCCGCCGAGCGATGTTCGCGCTGCCGTTACCGTCGATGGTGAGCGACCTGGGATTCGCTGGCCAGGGTCGGGAAGCGGAATGACGATGAACGGATCGGGGGACCGTGACGGCCGCTGACAGGATCGACTGGTTTCTCGCGGACCATCCTGGGGGCTCGTTGATGGTGTTTGTCGGCTATGCGACCCCGGCCGGGTTCGCTTGGCTGGCTGAGCGCACGGAGGGCCGTGCTGTCCGTGTGCTGGTGGGCGATGCTCGACCGAAGTACTGGAAGGGCAGCAAGAGCCACCGGGAAGCAGCCGCCGAGTTCGTGCGGCGCGATGATGTCGAAGTGCGGAACTGGTACACCAAACGCGCTCGGCAGGGGCCGGCAGAAGCGCACCTCAAAGCATGGCTGGTCTGCGATGGCGAGACCGCCACTGCGGTGCTCCACGGCAGTGCGAACCTCACCCACAAAGGGCTCTATCGCAACGTCGAGACGATGGCCGAGGCGCACGGCGACGACATGGCACGGATCGACCAGCAGGCCCGGGAGCTTTGGGACAAGGGCTGGGATATGCAGGGTCGGCTGCTCGGGTACCTCGGCACGGGATCAGATACGCGCCAGCGCCCATCAGCACCCGCCACTCAGTCGGCCCCTGTGCCCGTCGACGGTCGCCATGTCGTGTCGGATCTCCCGCACGGGGCAACCCGAGGGCGTCGGCGGGCGTGTCTCCACGCTTGGGGGTGGGGCGCCGGGATCCTCGTCGCTCTCATCGTCGTGGCGCTCGCGGTGGTACTCGTCGTAGAGCACTGGAGCACGATTGTCCTAGCGTTCCAAGGGCTTGTCGTCGGGATCGCGATTGCCGTCGTGCTAGTGGGCGCTGCTGCGCTGAAGCGATATCTGTAGGAAACGACTCGGCGCCATGGCGTCGATGTCACGCGCAGGACGCTGCGGCCCCCCCGCGAGGGTTCGTTGGCCTCTGGTGTCTGCCACCCTACGAACCTCCCCCGTGTCGATGCGGACCCCGGTGTTCCCTGACCGCTGGCTGGCGCTGGGCGCGGTCCTGCTCGTGGCAGCGGAAGTCGTGGAGGCTGCGACGGAGGCTCAACCCGCGACGGCCAGCCGCTCGACAGGCTGGCCCGTGACTCCGGCGATGAGGTCGAAGTCCTTGTCGACGTGCAGCACGGTCAGACTCGCGGCCTCCGCGGTCGCCGCGACCAGCAGGTCGGGTATCGACGGCCCGCGATGCTGCCCGACATCCGCCAGAGCCCGTTGAACGGCGACGGCTCGGTCCTCGATGGCAGGGGTCAGGTACTCCACGGGCATGGCGCTCAGCGGAAACCCGGCCTGGATCTGCCGCAGGTCATCGGCCGAGCGCGCCGAGAAGCCGACCTCCAGTCGGGTCAGTGTCGAGATCCGGACCAGCCCGCGGTTGATTCTCGATGCCCACTCCTCAGCGTCTGGACTCGAAGCGAGCCGGACGAGCGCGGACTTGTCGATCAGCCAGGCCGTCACGACCACGCGGCGCGCATCACGTCGGGATCGCGGAGGTCGGCAATCCGCTCGCAGAAGTGTCTCAGCGACTCCGCGGCCGCTTCGTCTGCGGGAACATGGCGCTCGCGTCCCAGGACTCGTCGCAGGTACTCCGCCCTAGACAGGCCGGCTCGCGCCGCGTTGGCTTCGATTGCCGACACGACGTCACTTGGGACGTCTCGGATGAGTAGGTCGGTCATGGTTGGTCTCCCAAGGCTGGATCAGTTGCCCATCGAACTGATAGCATATGATATCACAGCTGGGGCGGAACCCTCGCCGCTGCTACTCGTGGGCTATGGCGTCTAGGATGTTCATGCGCCCGGCCCGGATGGCGGGCAGGATGGCGGCCAGCAACCCCGCGACCGCCGAGATGACCACGAATACCACGAGGTCCAGCCACGGCACGGCCACTGTCTGCACGAACGACTCGGGCAGCGCCAGCGTGGTCGCCACCCCGAACACGGTGCCGACCGTCACCCCGAGCAGCCCGCCGAAGACGGCCACGATCAGCGCCTCCCAGTAGATCGAGCGCCGCAACTGCTGGCGGGTCATGCCCACCGAGCGCAGCAGGCCGATCTCGTGGACGCGCTCGAACACCGACAGGCTCAGCGTGTTGATGATGCCGATCAGCGCGATGACGAACGACAGGCCTATCAGCACCTGGATCACCCTGATCAACGCAGTGAGCTGGGACTCCTGGGTCTGTCGGAACTCGGCCTGGTTCTCGACCATCACGGTGGGATAGCGGTCGAGCACACCCTCGACGGCTGCCCGGCTGCGCTCCTGCAAGGCGGCCTGCTCGGCCTCGCCGACGGCGTCTGAGAGGCCGGCGATGCGGGCGCTGGCGAACGCGAGGTCGTTGCGGTTGAAGTGGCGGTCCCATAAGGTCCCGTCGATCAGCCAGTTGCCGTAGATGGCGGCGTCCTCGAATATGGCCACCACCGTGAGGGTCTCGGTCTGGTTGTCGGGGAAGGTGGCCTCGACGGTGTCGCCCACCCCGACGCCGAGGCTCTCGGCCGAGTCGCTGTGCAGGGCCAGCGAGGTGAGGGGGTCCCCGGCGGCCATGTCGCCCGAACTCACCTGGCCGTCGAAGTGGTCGTCGGCCAGGGCCATGTCGGCGGCCACAATGTCTCGGGGCTCCCCGTCGACGCTCAGCCCGCTGAAGGCGAACTGGATCCGCATCACGCTCTCGATCCCATCCAGCGCCTCGATCTCGTCGGCCACCCGGGCCGGGAAGCCGGGTGGGGGGCCGAAGCCGGTCTCGGACGACCGGATGAAGTAGTCGGCCTCCACCGCGTTCTCGATGATGTCGACGAACGTCTTCTTCACGGACTCGCCGACCACCGCGGCCAGCCCCATCAGAGCGAGGCCGATCAGGAGCGCGCCCGCGGTGGAGGCCGTCCGCCGGGGATTCCGGGAGGCGTTGTCGCCGCCCAAGCGTCCCGGCATGCCGAACAGCGACTTCACCGGACGGCCCAGCGCCGACGCCGCCGGCCGGGCGAAGGCCGGGCTCACGGTGTTGATGCCGACGAAGGCGAGCACCGCCCCGATTCCCAGCAGAACGAATGTCGGGGTGGTGTCCAGCCCGGCAGTCATGCCCGCAGCCAGCGCCACCACGCCGGTCGCGAGCACCGTCCCGCCCGCGATCAGGCGACGCCGCAAGCTTGTGGGGTCCAGTTGGAAGTCGTGGGCCAGGGCGGCCACCGGGGAGATCTTGCGGGCCCTCATCGCGGGCGCGATCGACGAGATCATCGTCACGCCGAGGCCCACGAGCAGTGCCAGCCCGACGGTGCGGGGCCGCAGCGTCAGCGGGCCCGGAGGGAGCGGGAAGCCGATCAGGTCGAGAATGGCCCGCAGCACGAGGGCCAGCACGAGGCCGAGCCCGATCCCGATGACCGTGCTGACGACGCCCACGATGGCCGACTCGGTGATCACCGACCGGCTCACCTGCCTCGGTGTCGCTCCGATGGCCCGCCACAGCCCGATCTCGCGCACCCGCTGGCCGATGATGATCTGGAACGTGTTGTTGATGATGAAGGCGGCCACGAACACCGCGATGAACGCGAACACCAGCAGGATCGTGTTGAAGATGTCGACGACCTGGTTGAAGTCCTCCTCCTGCTCGGCGGCGTCGACCTCGGCGGTGATCACGCTGTAGTCGCTGCCCAGCTCGGCCTCCACCCGGGCCTGAACCTCGGACACGTCGGCGCCGGCCGAGACCAGCACGCCGACCGCCTGGTAGCCGTCCTCGATACCGAAGAAGCGCTGGGCCTCCTCCAGCTCGAAGGCGGCCATCGTCTGGCCCAGGCCGGTGTGGGAGTCGGGGGACCCGAAGTTGAACAAGCCGACCAGCTCGAACGACTCGGCGTCGAGCGGGCCGTTGATCTCGTAGGTCTCGCCGATCAGCAGCCCGTTGTTGGCCGCGGTCACTGTGTCGGCCGCGAACTCGCCCGGCGCGGAGGGCTGCCGGCCTTCGGTGACGAAGAACGTGCCCGGGTTGAAGCTGAAGCCCAGCGCCGGCGGGCCCGGAGGCCGTATCGGCTCTCCGTCTCCGTCGACGATGAAGACGTTCAGGGCCGCCACCTCGGGCCGCACCCGGTCCACGCCCTCGACGCCGGCCACCTGCTCGGCCACCGCCTCCGGCACGGTGGCCCGCTCGAAGTCGCCGCCGAAGGTCTGGTCCACCCGCACCGTGAGGTCGGCGCCCCGCGCGATGTCCTGAGCGAGCCCCGCGAAGGTGGAGCGCAGGCTGTCGGTGAGCGTGAAGGAGCCCACCACGAACATCACTCCGATGACCACCACGAGGGTGGTCAGCGCGAAACGCAGCTTCTTGTCGATCAGGCTGCGGAGGGCGAGCTTGAACATCGTCGAACGCCCCCAGCCTGCCGTCAGTCCGCGGCTATCGCGTCGAGGACGTTCATGCGGCCTGCCCGGTACGACGGGAACACCGCCGCGATCAGGCCGAAGGCCACGGCCACCACCACGAGCCCGACCATCTGCCAGGCCGGCACCGACACCCGGTCGATGGCGTCGTCGGGGATCGCCACCGACAGGGCCACCCCGAAGCCCAGTCCCAGCACCACCCCGCCCAGGGCACCGTAGAGCGAGATGGCGGCGGCCTCCCAGCGGATCGCCCGGCGCAGCTGGCGCCGGGTCATGCCGACCGCCCTCAGCAGCCCGATCTCATGGGTGCGCTCGAACACCGACAACGTCAGGGTGTTCACGATGCCGAACAGGGCCACCACCAGCGCGAACAGCAGGAACACGTTCACGAGGGCCAGCAGGGTGTTGAGGTTCGACTCGAGGGACGCCTGGAACTCCTGGCGGTCCTCCAGCGTCGCCTGCGGGTACGCGCTGAGCACCTCGTCGAGCAGGGCCCGCGACGCCTCCTGATCGTCGCCTTCGACGTTGACGGCCACCCACTGGTCGAACAGGTCGGCGCCGGCCGTCTGCCGGTGAAGGGACTCGTCGATGATCCATTCCTCCCAGAAGGGCGGCCGGGTCTGGTCGAACACGGCGCCGACGGTCACGGCCAGCGACTCGCCGCTGGTCAGGTTGACGTTGACCTCATCCCCGACCTCAAGGCCCCAGTCGTCGGCGGTGTCGCTGGCGACCAGCAGTGCCGACCTCGGATCGAGGCCTTCGAGGGTGCCGTCGATCACGCGCAGGTTAGCGACCTCGTCGATGGTGCCCAAGTCTGTGACCGTCAACTCGACGTCGTCGATGCGTCCCGGAGCGACCGCGCTGAGGACTTGCGCGGGGTACTCGTCGAGCGGGACTGCGGCAGACGCTCCCGCGCTCCTCAGGTCGGCGGCCAGAGTCTCGGGCACCCCGGAGAACGTGTCGGTGCTGACCACAAAGTCGGCTTGCACCGCGTCGCTCAGGCTCTCGCTGAAGGTGTCTTTGAGGGACTGGCCCACCACCAGCACCATGGCCACCAGGGCCAGGCCGATAGTCAGAGCCACCGCGGTGGCCGCTGTCCGGCGGGGGCTGCGGGCCGCGTTGTCGCGGGCCAGCCGGCCGGGTGTGCGCAGGATCCATGGCAGGGGACGGGCCAGAGCGGCCACGGTCGGACCCGCGATCAGCGGGCTGAGCACCGACACCGCCACGAATACCACCGCGGCCCCGATCCCGAGCGACAGCAGTTGCGCGGTGGTGGAGTCGAAGTCGGCGAACAGCCCCCGGCCGATCAGTATCAGTCCCACAGCGGCGAGGCCGGCGCCCGCGACAACCCGCCACAAGCGGCCGTGTCCGCCATCGTCGGTGCTCTGCTCGCCGAGTCCGGCCACCGGCGAGATCCGCGACGCCTTCGCGGCCGGCACCAGCGACGCCACCACCGTGAAGCCGACTCCCACCGCGAACGCCCATGCCACGGTGCGCGCCCGCAGCGGCAGGGGTCCGTCGGGCAGCGACGCGCCAAAAGCGGACAACAGCGCCTCGAGCCCGAGAGCGCCGAGCATCCCGAGCCCGATGCCTGCTGCCGCGGCCGTCGCGCCGATCACCGACGACTCGATCAGCACCGAGCGGCGCACCTGGCGGGGGGTGGCCCCCAGCGCCCGCAGGAGCGACAGCTCCCGCACCCGCTGGCCGAGGACGATGTTGAAGGTGTTGGAGATGATGAACGCGCTCACGAACAGCACGATGAAGGCGAACACCAGAAGGATCGTCTGGAACGGTCCGATGAAGCTCTCGAAGGCGTCGCCGAACTCCGCGGCGGCCTCCTCGGACGTGATGACCTCGGTTCCGGCCGGCAGCACGGCCGTGATCCGGTCCTGCACCTGCGATATGTCGGCGGCCGGCTCGGCCCGCACCGCGATCTCGTTGAACTTGCCCTCCAGGCCGAGGACCTGCTGGGCGGTGGCGGTGTCGAACACAGAGAACACCGCACCGATCCCGGCGTTCTCAGGAAAGCCGAACTGCATCGTGCCGGTGAGGGTGAAGGTGCGGGGCCCGATGGGCGTGACCACCTGGTAGTCGCGGCCCAGCCCGAAGTCGTAGTCGGCGAAGGTCACGACGTCGACGGCGAACTGTGTGGGCCCCTGCGGCCATTCGCCTTCGATCAGGAAGTACTGCGACAGTGTCGGGTCTGCGGTCCAACTGGTGCCGGCTCTGGGTCCCCCGAGCGTGGTCGGGCTCTCCCCGGATCCGTCCACGGGAATCACACCGTCGACGAAGAACCCGCCCTCGGCCGACTGCACTCCCTCGACGGCCCGGATGTCGTCGAGCAGGCTGTCGTCCACCGGCGGGGGATTCGCCCGGGTGATGTCGCCGAAGGGCAGGGCCCCCCGCACGGTGAAGTCGGTGCCGGTGTTGATATCGGCGGCGAGGTCGTCGAAGGTCGAGCGCAGCGAGTCGGCCGTCACGAAGGCGGCCACCACGAAGGTCACGCCCAGCACGATCGCCAGCGCGGTGAACGCGAAGCGCAGCTTGTGGGCGAGCAGCGACTTCAGGGCCAGACGGAGCATGTCGGGATCCTCTTGGGGAGGTTGGAGGGTGGTGCCGGAGCGAGGGCCGAGAATGTCCGTCTAGGCGCCGAGTTGGGTCATGTGGTCCCGGATGCCCTGGGGTGTGGGGTCTTCGAGCTCGTCCACGATCTTGCCGTCCACCAGGAACACCACCCGGTCGGCGTAGGAGGCGGCCACCGGGTCGTGGGTGACCATCACGATGGTCTGGCCCATCTGGTCGACGGCGCTCCGCATGAAGCCGAGGATCTCGCCCGCGGTGTTGGAGTCGACGTTGCCGGTGGGCTCGTCGGCGAAGATGATCTGGGGCTTGCCGGCCAGCGCCCGGGCCACCGCCACCCGCTGCTGCTGGCCGCCCGACAGTTCGTTGGGGCGGTGCTTGACCCGGTCGGTGAGGCCGGTGGCGTCCACCACCTCGTCGACCCAGGCCTCGTCGCCCACCGAGCCTGCGAGGTCCATCGGCAGGGTGATGTTCTCGATGGCGGTGAGGGTGGGCACCAGGTTGTAGGCCTGGAACACGAAGCCCACGTTGTCGCGGCGCAGCAGAGTGAGGTCCTTCTCCGACAGCGTGGTGAGGTCGGTGTCGCCGATGAGCACCTGGCCCGACGTGACGCTGTCGAGCCCGGCCATGCAGTGCATCAGGGTGGACTTGCCCGACCCCGACGGGCCCATGATGGCGGTGAAGCGGCCCTGCTCGAAGGCAACGTCGATGGCGTCGAGGGCCCGCACCTCAGTGTCGCCGGAGCCGTAGAGCTTCGAGGCGGCCACCGCCCGGGCGGCTGTGGCCAATGCTTGCGTGGGGGAGGCAGTCACAGGTTCTCCTAAGGGCGGTCGTGAAGGCTCACGCGGGGACTCTACGAGCGCCCCGAACCTCCCCAACCAGGGACATCCCTTACTTTGCCCTGACCCTCAGAAGCTCCCAGGGTCCGCTGGGCTACTACGCCAGCCGGTAGGGAATTGGCAGCGTTGCGCACGGTATGCGTGCATCTTGCTGCCAGTTCGCTCGGGGGCAACCAGCCAGCGGCAGCATCTCAGCGAAGTGCCTCGGTGCCGGCCGGCGATACCGTGAAGGCTCATGCAGCCGTACAAGGTCGCCACTTGGAGCGAGGTGCCCGACCGCGAGCCGGTCGGGGCGCTGGTCAGCAACGTCGACCTGGTGATCGTGCGCTTCGACGGCAACCACTCGGTGCTGTACGGGCGCTGCCTGCACCGCGGCGCGCTGATGTGCGACGGCCGCATCGCCGGCGACAACATCATCTGCGGCCTGCACGGCTGGGACTACGTGTTCCACACCGGCGTGTCGAGCTACGACAACTCCGAGCGCCTGGCCAAGTTCTCGTCGTGGCTGGACGGCGACGACCTGATGGTCGATCTCGACGAGATCCTGGCCTGGGAGAAGGAGCATCCCCAGCCCTTCGACCGGTCCGCCTACCAGGGCGCCTACGCCGATCCCCACGGCGACGCGGCCGAGCCCCACGTCGGGCTGATCCGCCGCCTGGCCGACGAGGGCCTCGAATACCTGGGCCACCACGGGCCGGTCGCGTCGATGGGGGTGCCCCGCACCGAGCTGCCGAGCTGGGACGACATCCAGTTCACGGTCGCCCAACTCGCCCGCCGGCCCCGCCTCGACGATGAGCCCGTCGGCACCGGCGTGGTCGTCGGCCCCAACGCGGCCCGGCCGCTGCGCCTGGAGATCCCGGTGCTGGTGAGCGACATGAGCTTCGGGGCTCTGTCGGAGGAGGCCAAGGTGGCCCTGGCCCGCGGCGCCGAGCGCTCCGGCACCGGGATCTGCTCGGGCGAGGGCGGGATGCTGCCCACCGAGCGGGCCGAGAACTCCCGCTACTTCTACGAGCTGGCCAGCGGCAGGTTCGGCTGGTCGATGGACAAGGCGGCCGGCTGCCAGGCCTTCCACTTCAAGCTCGGCCAGGGGGCCAAGACCGGGACCGGCGGGCACCTGCCCGGCATCAAGGTCCAGGGCAAGATCGCCGAGGTCCGGGGCCTGGCGCCGGGCACAGCCGCCATCTCACCGTCCACATTCGTGGACTTCTGCAACGAGGACGACTACCGGCGCTTCGCCGACGAGGTCCGGGAGGCCTCCGGCGGCATCCCCATCGGGGTGAAGATGTCGGCCCAGCACATCGAGGACGACATCGACGCCGCGCTGCGGGTCGGGGTGGACTACATCGTCCTCGACGGCCGGGGCGGCGGCACCGGCGCGGCCCCGGTGATCTTCCGGGACAACATCTCGGTGCCCACCATTCCCGCGCTGGCCCGGGCCCGCCGCCACCTCGACTCGAGGGGACGCCGGGACGTGACCCTGGTGGTCACCGGCGGGCTGCGGACCCCGGCCGACTTCGCCAAGGCGCTGGCGCTGGGCGCCGACGCGGTGGCGGTGTCCAACGCGGCCATGCAGGCCATCGGCTGTCTGGGCATGCGGGCCTGCTCCACCAACAACTGCCCGGTCGGCATCGCCACCCAGCGCCCGGAGCTGCGGGCCCGCCTGCCGGTGGAGGAGGCCGCCGAGCGGCTCCACAAGTTCTTCTGCGCGTCGGTGGAGCTGATGTGCGTGCTGGCGAGGGCCTGCGGGCACGCCCACCTCGACGAGTTCTGCGCCGACGACCTCACCACCTTCGACCGCGACATGGCCCACCTGACCGATATCCGCTACGGAGGCGTCCGCCTCTAGCCTTCAGCCTGCTTGGATGGGGCAGCCTCCTCGATTGCGCCCTTGAGTTGGGCCAGGAACCGGCCCGCGGCGCCGCCGTCGATGATTCGGTGGTCGAAGGTGGCCGACACTGTCATGGTCGGCACCTCCGCCGGTGCGCCGTCGATCAGGCGCACCACAGGGCGGGCCATGCCGAAGGCGGCGATCATGCTGGTGCGCACCGGCAGCATGGGCGTGCCGGCCAGCATCCCCAGCGCGCCCACGTTGTTGACGGTGGTTGTCGCGCCGGTCAGCTCATGGGGCGCCACCGTGCGGCCGCGGGCCGCGGCGGCCAGCCGCAGGATCTCTGCCGACACTTCCGGCAACGAGAGGGCGTCGGCGCCTCGCACCACCGGCACCATCAGCCCCCCGGGGGTGTCGACGGCCACGCCGATGTCGTAGCGGTCGAAGTACACGATCTCGTCGCCGTCGAGCCTGGCGTTCATGACGGGATGGTCCCGCAGCACCGGCACCAGCAGCGCCACCAGCAGCGCGTCGAGCGGCACCCGCGACCCGGTCTCGGTCGCCAGGGCCGTTCGGGCCGCCAGCAGGCCGCCGGCATCGGCGTCAGCCATGGATGTGAACTGGGGGACCTGCATCGACTGGGCCATGTGGCGGGCGATGGAGCGTCGCGTCGCCGACATGCGCTCCCGCCTGCCGCGGCCCGCCGCCGACGGGGACGCCGTGGCCGATGCCGCCTCGACGTCGGTCACCGTGATCGAGCCGCCCGGTCCGGTGCCGGCCACCACGGCCAGGTCGACGCCCCGCTCGCGGGCCAGCTTGCGGGCCTTGGGCAGCGCCTTGACCGGCTCGGCGGCCCCCGGCTGCCCTGGCATCGCCGCACTGCTCGGGCGGGATGCTGCGACCGGTCCGGCCGCGGCGGTATCCGGGGCCTGCGACCGCGGCGCGGGCGGTTCACCGGGCGCGTCCACGGCCCCGACGCCCTGGCCGGGCTCAGACTGTGACCCGGCCGGCGCTGTCTCAGCCCCGCCCTCGCCTGCGTCGGGAACGTCGTCGCCGGGTGAGCCCACCACGATGAGGGTCTGGCCGACCTCGATCACGTCTCCCGGCTCCCCTCCGAGGGCCAGCACCGTGCCCCGGTAGGGGGTGGTCATCTCCACCACCGACTTGTCGGTCTCGACCGAGCAGATGGGCTGGTCCAACTCCACGGTGTCGCCTACGTCCACCAGCCACTCCACGATCTCGCCCTCCACCATGGTGTCGCCCACGGCCGGGAGCTTGAAGACGGACGCCATGTCAGTTCCTTGCCCGCTCGAGCCGCGAGGGTGCGGCGGTCACGGAGGGCAGGTTCGGCATGGAAGCCATGTCAGTTGGCGAGCGCTCGGCGGATGCCGGCGGCGATGCGGTCGGCGGTGATCATGGAGTGGCGCTCAAGCTGGGTCGGGCCCCAGAACACGTCCATATGGGCCACCCGCACCGGCGGCGCCTCCAGCGAGTAGAGACCGTGCTCGCTCACCGCGGCCAGCACCTCGGCCCCGAACCCGCTGCTGGTCTGGGCCTCGTGCGCGACGACCAGCCGGCCCGTCCTGTCCACGCTGTCCAGCACCGTCTCGCGGTCCCACGGATACAACGTCCGCAGGTCGATCACCTCTGCCGACACCCCCTCGGTGGCCAGGGTCTCGGCCGCCGCCAGCGCCTGGCGTGCTGGCGGGCCCCACGACACCACCGTCACGTCGGTGCCGTCGCGCAGCACGCGGGCCCGCCCGAACGGGATCCGGTAGGGCTCGACCGGCACGTCCTGCTTGAGGCCGCGGTACAGCGAGATGGGCTCCAGGAACACCACCGGGTCCTCGCTGGCCAGCGCCGACTCCATCAGGCCCTTGGCGTCGTAGGGGTTGGAGGGGTACACCACCACCAGCCCGGGCGCGTGGGTGAAGAACGACTCGGGCGAGTCGGTGTGGAACTCGTGGTTGTCGAGGTTGGTGCCCACCGGCAGCCGGGCCACCACCGGCGCGGTCAGATGGCCGCGGTAGCGCCAGCGGATGCGGGCCACGTGGCCGATGAGCTGGTCGAAGGCGGGGTACACGAAGCCGGCGAACTCGATCTCCGCCACCGGCCTTAGCCCGGCCATGGCCATGCCCACCGCGGTGCCCATGATGCCGGTCTCGCACAGGGGGGTGTCGATCACCCGGTCGGCGCCGAACTGCGCGAGCATGCCCTCGGTGATGCGGAACACCCCGCCCTCCACGCCCACGTCCTCGCCCAGCATCACCAGCGACGGGTCCCGCTCGAAGGCCGAGTGCAGGGTCAGCTTGAGAGCCTCCGTCATGTCCAGCCGCCGGGTCTCTCCGCCGGGCGACGGCTCCGGGCCAGGTGACCAGGCCTCGTCCGGCTCCAGCACAGCGGCGGTTTCGCCGACGTCCTGCTGCTCGCGGTGGAGCTGCTCGGCGAGGGAGGCCGGAGCCCGGGCGAACAGCTGCCGGGGCGAATAGTCGCGCGGCACCGCGGGCCGGGCCTCCAGCTCAGCGACGTAGGCCTCGAGCTCGGCTGAGATCCCCGCCCGCATGTCGTCCTCTTGCCCGGCCTCCCACAGGCCCTTGCTCACCAGGAACGCCCGCAACCGGGTTATGGGGTCCTGCTCGCGCCACCGGGCCTCCTCGTCGCTGGTGCGGTAGACGGGCGTCCCGTCGTAGGTGGAGTGGGGTGCGAACCGATAGGTGAGCATCTCGATGAGGGTGGGGCCCTCACCGGCCGCGGCCCGCTCGACAGCCTCATGGGTCGTCTGGTACATGGCCAGCGGGTCCATTCCATCGACCCGAACGCCCTCGAACCCGTAGCCTTCGGCCTTGGCCGCCAGCGTGGCTGCCGCGGTCTGCTTGTCGATGGTGGTGGACTGGGCCACCTGGTTGTTCTGGCACAGGAACACGGTGGGGGTGTTCCACACTCCGGCGAAGTTCATGGCCGCGTGGAAGTCGGACTCCGAGGTGGCCCCGTCGCCGAACACCACCATGGCCACCGTGTCGCGTCCCTGGAGGCGCTCGGCGTAGCCGAAGCCCACCGCGTGGGGGAGATGGGTGCCGATCGTGGCGTTGAGACGGGTCACCCGGTAGCGGTTGACGTCCCAGAGGTCGTCGTCGTCGGCCACGCCCATCCAGAGGCCGACCGCGGCGATGGGGCTCATGCCCCGGGCCAGCCACATGCCCAGCTCCCGGTAGGCGGTGAAGAGCCAGTCGGTCTCGCGCAGGGCCAGCGCCGCCCCGACATGGGCCTCCTGGCCGCTCACCTGGTAGTAGGCCGGCATGCGTCCCTGGCGCTGGAGGTTGAGGAGCTTCTCGTCGGCCATCCTGGTGGTGAGCAGCAGGCGCAGCATGTCGACGAGCCGGCTGTCGTCGAGATCAGGGGCGGGTCCTACGAGCTCCCCGGCCGGATCCAGGATCTGCCGCATCCTCACGTTCCTTACGCTCCTGCTCGCTGCGCTCGCCGGCCGCTGGGGCCGCGGCCTCCCGTGATCGGCCACCAGCGACACTCTACGATGAGAAACGCTTGCATTTCACCTTGTGTACCTGTGATTCTGCATCTTCAGTCCGGTTACAGCATGACTTTCTGCGACTAGGATCCCGTCATGACCGAGACAAGCACGGGCAGGACGGCCACGGCCGACACCTTCGACGTGGGCGGGCGCCGGGTGGTGATCACCGGCGGCACGGCTGGCATCGGCCTGGCCGCGGCGGCTCATCTGGTCCGCTGCGGCGCTCAAGTGGTGATCGGCGGGCGCCGCGCTGAGGGCCGGGCCATCGCCGAGGGCATCGGCGCGGAGTTCGTGCCCATGGACGTAGCCGACGAAGCCTCGGTGGCGACGGCATTCGAGGCGGTGGCTGAGCGTTTCGAGGCCCTCGACGCCCTGATCCTCAACGCAGGCATCGACGCCTACCACGGCGACGTGGACTCTCTGGATCTGGAGGTCTTCGAGCGGGTCATGGACGTCAACACGCTGGGCGTCGTGCGGGCGGTGCGCCATGGCGTGAACATGGTGCGGGATCACGGGTCGGTCATCGTCACCAGCTCCCCGGCCGGCTCGGTCGGCGCGCCCGGCATGGCCGCCTACGGCGCCTCCAAGGCGGCTCTCGACCAGTTGGTGCGGGTGTGGGCGCTGGAGCTCGGACCCCGCAACGTCCGTGTGAACGGCGTTCTGCCCGGCAACGTCAGGACCGAGATGATGCCGGAGTCGACACCCGACGTGGAGCTGATCCGGCACCTGACCGCCAACGACACCTTCAGGCCCGCGCCCGAGATCGCGCCGGTGTTCCATTTCCTGGTCAGCGACGCCAGCGCGCCGCTCACCGGATCGTTGGTGGGCTGCCACGACGGCATCGGTGCCGGCTTCAGCCTGGGTGTCATGTCCCGCGTGGCCTCCGACCCGCCCGACGGCTCGATTGGCGCGTGAGGACGGCCGAGTTCGCATTGGTCTTGGCGCCCGTGACAGGGCACGACACTGCCTAGACTGGCGCGGGACGTCCCGTTCTTTGTGACGACCCCGCCGCAAACCGAAGGAAGCCGAGATGGCGAAGCAGTACAGGCTGCCGTACGTCCTAAGGGAGCCATCAGAGGAGACAGAGGACATGTATCTGGCGGAGGTGCCGGTTCTTCCGGGCTGCCGCGCATGGGGTGCCACCGTCGAGGAGGCCCTGTTCAACCTTGAAGGCGTCGCGGCGGACTTCATCGCGTCGTGCGAGCATCATGGTGATGAACTCCCGGCCACCATTGCAGGAGCCGGGGAACTCGTGGTCGCGGTTTGACCTATCGCGAACTTACCCGCAGGTTGAGGGCGCTCGGTTGCGAATTCGACCGACAGTCGCGAGGTTCTCACGAGATCTGGCGCAATCCGGCCAACGGCACGAGGACAACGATCCCGAACTGGGGCGGCAGGGACCTGAGAGCCGGAACGATCAGTGCGATCCTGCGAGACCTCCGCGTGGACCGACGCGTCTTCGATCAGGCCTAATGCGCGAACTGTCTCGCCAGGAAGAGGAGGAAGCACCGAGGTGAGTGGAACACTGGCGGGTCAGGTGGCGCTGGTCACCGGCGCGGGCCGCGCCGGAGGGATGGGTGAGGCGACCGCCCGGCGTCTGGCCGAGGCCGGCGCCGATGTGGTGGTCACAGACCTGGCCCGGGACCGCCCTGAGCTCCGTCAGGATCCCACCCACGGCTTGGGTGACGATCTGGCTGCATTGGAGGCGCTCTCGGCCGAGTTGTGCGACGGCTTCGGGGTGCGGAGCTTCGCGGCGCCGCTGGATGTCACCGACCAGGCCCAGGCCGAGGCCGTGGTGCGGCGGACCGTGGGCGAGCTGGGGTCCCTGGACATTCTGTTCAACAACGCGGGAGCCACCACCGGGGTGGGCCGCTTCGTCGACCAGACCGAGGATCAGTGGAACCTGTCGTGGCAGGTCAACGTCATGGGGTCGCGGCGGATGACGCTGCTGGCCCTGAGGCCGATGATCGAGGCTGGGCGGGGCGTGATCGTCAACAACGTGTCGATCGGGGGACTGGTGTCGGACGCCGGCTACGGGGCCTACAACGTCACCAAGTTCGGCCTGGTCGCCATGACCAAGCTCATCGCCAAGGAGCACGGCCCCGACGGCATCCGCTGCGTGGGCGTGTGCCCCGGCCCGATCGACACCCAGATGGCGGTGGCCAACCGCAGGCTGGTCGCCGACCTGGCCGGGGTGACCGACGACGAGGCCGGCGAGATGCTGGTCGCGGAGGTTCCGCTGGGACGTTGGGGCACGGCGGACGAGGTGGCCCAACTGGTCGTGTTCCTGGCGTCGCCGGCCGCGGCCTACATCAACGGCGCGCTCATCCCCATCGACGGAGGCGTGCTTCCCTAGCTTCAGGTGAGTCCCGCGGTCATCGACTCCTTGACCTCCACCAGGTAGACGAACGCTTCGACCTGGCGCACCCCCGCGGTCGAGCGGACCTGGTCGAGCAGTTCGGCCAGATGGGCCTCGTCGCGGTAGCTGGCCTCGACCAGCACATCACAGTGTCCGAGCACGGTGGCCACCATGGTCGTGTCGGGCATGGCCGCCACTTGCTCGGCCACGGGCTGTGCCGGGCCCTCGACGTCGATCATCAGTCCGGCGTAGCCCTGGATCCCGAGCACTCCGGGACTTACGATGGTCTGCACGGTCACCACTCCCTTGGCCATGAGTGCGAGGACGCGCTCACGGGTGGCGGCGTGCGACATTCCCGCCACGCCCGAGAGGTCGGCGAAGGTTGCCCGGCCGTCGGCGGCCAGGCACTCGAGCAGCCTTATGTCGGTGGTGTCCACGGGCCTCTGGCGGGCCCCGAGGCGATGATCGCCGCCCTTCGATCCGTCGCCGGCATGGGACCAGTCCTGCTTCACGTAGGCGACCAGTGAGGCGGCATCGATGCCCCTGACCTGCGGCTCGGCCCGGGCCTGCTCGATGGCGGCGTTCAGATGCTCGGCATCACGAGCCCTGAACTCCACGAACAGTCCGCGCGGCCCGGCCAGGATGAGCACGAAGGCGGCCTCGTCCATCCCGGCCAGCCGTTCGGCCACCGGGGCGACCGCACCGCTCACATCCACCAGGCAGTAGGCGAACTCGCCGTAGCCCAGCGCACGAGGATCGATGCGTCCGAGAATGTGGATGATGCCGCGGTCGAGCAGCCGGATGACGCGCGCCTTGACCGCGGCCTGCGACATGCCGATCCGTCTGGCCAGCGCCGCGTAGCTGGCCCGACCGTCGGCCACCAGGCTGTCGATCAGGGCGCGGTCGACGTCGTCCAGTTCCACCATGTCGACATCATCGTAGGCGCCGACTGAAACCAGCTTCCGGTCGTCAGTCGCGCTCATCTAGGAAGCGCAGGCTGTTGATCGAGTTCGGCACTGAATCCGTGGCCATCCCATCATGCGGCAAATAGAACTATTGCCTCTAGCGCTGAGTTGCCAACATATGTACAATTCAGCTATCAAGACTCACATGATCACGCGTGCTTGTGCCGCGAAGGAGGAACACACCATGAGTCCCAAGTCACCCTCGAGGATCTTGACAGCGGTTCTGCTCGCATTCGCCCTGGTCGCGGCGGCCTGCGGCGACGACGAGGATGACGCACCCGCCGCGGAGGAGCCCGCACCGGCGGCACCCGCGGAGGAGCCGGCGGAGGAGCCGATGGAAGAACCGGCTGAGGAGCCCATGGAGGAGCCTGCCGAAGAGCCCATGGAGGAGCCGGCTGAGGAGCCCATGGAGATGGACCCGCTCAAGATCGGGTTGATCGCCCAGGTTGAGGAGCTCATGGCATTCCCCGAGGTTCCTGCGGTGGCCCAGGCCTACGTCGACTACTTCAACGCCGAGCACGGCGGCGCTGACGGGCACCCGCTCGAGCTCGTGGTGTGCGGCGCCGGCGACGCAGTGGAGTCGCACATCGCCTGCGCCAACGAGTTCGTGAACGCCGACGACATCAATGTGGTCATCAACGGCGGCTTCCTGTCCAACAGCCTCGCCTCAGGCGCCATCCTGGCCGAGGCAGGCAAGGCGAACCTCGGGTTGGGGAACGACTTCGGCGACTACCTGACGCCGAACCTCTACAACTTCGATCCGGGCCTGCCGGGCCTGGCCCAGGTGTTCTTCGTGTTCGCCAGCGGCCGGCGCGACGTCTCCACCATGTCGCTCTACCTGGCCGACGACCCGGCGATCGCGCCGTTCGAGCCGGCGCTGTACGCCATCGCCGAGAGCAACGGCATCACGATCAACGAGACCATCTTCCTGGGGTTCGAGCCCGACTTGACCGGCCCGATCTCGGCCGCCGACACCTCCAACGACGGCTGGCTGTTCGTTCTGGCCGACGGTGCCCAGTGCACCGCGGCCGCCAACGGCGCGGCCACTGTCGGCTACGAGGGCCACCTGTTCGCCAACGACCTGTGCGCGGGCCAGGACGTCGTCGAGTCCGGAGTCCTCGACGGATGGGGCGTCCCCATCGTCTCGAGCGCCCCCACCGTCGACGGTGGCGCCGAGATCGACGAGATCAACCGCGTGCTCGACACCTACGGCGGTTCAGGCGTGCAGACCGCGGGCCTGGCCGGATGGGCGCTGGCCCAGGTCTTCATTGCCCGGGACCTCCTGATGGAGGGCGGCGGCGCCGACGCCACCGCCGAGTCGGTGCTGACCGCGCTCAGCACCTATTCCCGCAGCGACATCCCCGGCTATCCCGAGGTGAGCTGTCCCGGTCCAGATCCGTGGGCGGGCGCCTGCAACACCTCTCCGCTGATGGTCACCATCGCGGACGGGCAGATGACGGCCCCCGACGGGTTCACGTTCCTGGACTTCGCGGAACTGAACTTCCTGCTGGGCTGACGCCCGCGACACTCACACTCTCACCGACGCCGAGTTCGGCCGGGCCCCGCCGAGGGCCCGGCTAGGCTCGGTCTCACAGGGGGCTCCGTGATCGCCAGACTGTCTCCAGTTGAGCGGATCGGCACTGTTGCTCTCAGTGCTCTTGCGCTCGCCTGGATCGTGGCGGCGATAGCCCGAAGGGACATCTTCTTCGACCCGGTGCTGTTCGGGCTCGGCTCGGGCGCCATCATCGCCGCGCTGGCCATCGGACTGGTGGTGGCCTTCCGGGCCTCGGGGGTCATCAACTTCGGCCACGGCGCGATCGCCACCTACGTGACCTACGTGTACGTCTCGCTGGTCGGCGACGGCCAGTACCCGGTGCCGCCGCTGCCCAACCCGGTGGCGCCGATCGAGGGCATCGCCGGGATCGAGATCTTCGACTTCCCGACGTTCATCGACCTGGGCGATTCGATGGGCAAGGCTCCGGCGCTGGTGATCGCGCTGGCCACCGCGGCCGTGCTCGGTCTCGTCGCCCACTTCGCCGTCTTCCGTCCCCTGCGCTACGCCCCTGTGCTGGCCAAGGTGATCGCGTCGGTGGGAATCATGCTGTTCCTGCAGGCGGCGGTGGTGCTGCGCTTCGGTGCTCGGGCCAAGGCGACCGAGCCGATCTTCCCCAACGAACCGGTCGAGATCCTCGGCACCCGGGTCGGGCAGGATCGCCTGTGGGTGCTGGGGACGGTCGTCGTCATCACCGTGGCGCTGTGGGTGCTGTTCCGCTACACCCGCTTCGGGATCGCCACCCGGGCCGGGGCCGAGAACGAGCGGTTCACGACGCTGCTGGGCTTCAACGCCGACTTCCAGGCCGGGGTCAGCTGGGTGATGGCCTCGGTGCTGGCCGGGCTGGTGGGCATCCTGGTAGCGCCCATCACCGGGGTGACCCCCAACTTCTTCACCGTGCTGCTCATCTCGTCGCTGGGGGCGGCGCTGCTGGGGCGGATGTCGTCGTTCGTCGTCGCCGCGGCTGCGGGCCTGATGCTCGGCATCGTCGACCAGGAACTGTTCCGCTTGGAGCTGGAGTGGAGCTGGATACCAGACATCGGTATCCGGAGGGCACTCCCCTTCGTAGTCATCGCATTGGCCATGGTGGCCCGGGGCGAGTCCTTGCCGTCGCGGGGTGCGCTCACCGTGGAGCGGCTGCCCGAGGCGTACTCCCCCCGCATCACCCGGGGCCGTCTGATCGGGTACGGGGCGCTGATCGCGGTGGCCTTCTGGCTGACCGTCTTCGCCCCGTTCCAGTACCGGGGCGGGATGCAGAACTCCATGATCGGAGTGATCCTGGCCCTGTCGCTGGTGGTTGTGACCGGATATGTGGGCCAGATCTCGCTGATGCAGATGGCCCTGGCCGGGATCGGGGCGTTCTCGGTGGCGTCCTTCGGCACCCAGGCCGGGATGCCCCTGTTCGTCTCGTTGCCGCTGGCGGTGGCAGCCGGCGTGGGGTTCGGTCTGATCGCGGCCATCCCGTCGCTGCGCACCCGGGGCGCCAGCCTGGCCATCGTCACCCTGGCCAGCGGGCTGGCCATGGGCGAGATCTTCTTCTCGCGCCCGGGGTGGTTCGGCTTGGACCGCGGCGTCAAGACGACCGACCCGCCGACGCTGTTCGGTCTCGAGTTCGGACCCAACAGCGACTTCTTCCTCGGCGACGGCAAGATCCCCACCGGCGGCTACGGGCTGGTCCTGCTGGTGGTGGGCGCGCTGTGCTGCATCTCGGTGATGCGGCTGCGCCGGTCGCGCCTCGGCGAGCAGATGCTGGCGGTGCGGGCCAATGAGCGGGCCGCGGCCGCGGCCGGGGTGAACGTCGCGGCGATCAAGCTGTCGGCCTTCGCCATCTCGAGCTTCTTCGCCGCGCTGGGCGGCGCGCTCATCGCCTTCAATCTGGGAACGTACGGCACCAACACGTTCGGGATCTTCGCATCGCTGACCGTGCTCGCCTTCGCCTATCTCGGCGGCATCAGCACCGTCGGCGGCGCCATCACCGCCGGGACGCTGTTCTCCGAGGGCATCGGCATCGTCGTCACCAACGAGTGGGTGATCGACGTGGGCCCCTACACCGCCTACGTGGCCGGGTTCTTCCTGATCGGCACCGCGGTCTACAACAACGAGGGCATCGACGGCTTCCAGCGCCGGCAGTTCCACCAGCTCGGCGGCTGGCTCGGTCGCCGCTGGCGCGCCGCCCGCCGCGGTGCAGCACCACGAGAGCCGGAGGGCGCCGATGTCTGACGCCGTCCTCGCAACCCACGGCCTCAACGTCCGCTTCGGGGGCCTGCTGGCCGTGAACGACGTGTCGCTGGAATGCCGTCAGGGGCGGCTCACCGGGCTGATCGGCCCCAACGGCGCGGGGAAGACCACCTTCATCGACGCGGTGACCGGCTTCCTGCCCAACAACGCGCTCGGGTCGGTGCTGCTCGAGGGTGAGGAGGTGTTCGGGCGCTCACCCCATCAGCTGTCCCACGCCGGTCTCACCCGCACCTGGCAGACGCTGGAGCTGTTCGACGACATCACGGTGCGGTCCAACCTCGATGTGGCCAGCCGGCGACTCACGCTGGGCGCGGCGCTGCTCGACTACTTCCGGCCCCGCCATCGTGAAGATCGGGTGGAGGAGGTCCTCGATCTTCTCAACCTGGGCGGCATCGCCGAGCGCCAGCCCCGGGAGCTGTCTCAGGGCCAGCGCAAGCTGGTGGGCGTGGGTCGGGCCCTGGTGGCCGAGTCGTCGAAGATCCTGCTGCTCGACGAGCCCGCCGCCGGGCTCGACAAGGCCGAGACCGAGTGGTTCGGCGCCCAGCTCCGGGGCCTGGTGGATCAGGGCTACACCATGCTGCTCGTCGACCATGACATGGGTCTGGTGCTCAACGTGTGCGACTACATCCACATGCTGGTGTTCGGCCAGATGACCGCCTCGGGCACCCCCGAGGAGATGCGCAACAACCCCGAGGTGATCGCGGCCTATCTGGGCCACAGCGGAGGCGAGGCATGAGCGAGCGCCTGCTGACCATCGAGAACCTCGACACCGGCTACGACGGCGTGGCCGTGGTGCGGGAACTGAGCCTGCACGTCGACGCGGGCGAGGTGGTCGCATTGCTGGGCCCGAACGGCGCGGGCAAGACCACCACCCTGATGACGGTGTCGGGCATGGGCCAGATCCTGGCCGGCTCGGTGACCATCATGGGCCGCCCGGTGCCGAGGCTGCGGCAGGCTCACCGGGTGGCTCGCTGGGGCGTCATCCACGTGCCCGAGAACCGGGGCCTGCTGTTCCAGCTGACGGTGCGGGAGAACCTGCAGTTGGCCAAGACCCGCGGCAACGTCGACATCGACCGGGCCCTCGACTTCTTTCCGGCACTCGGCCCGCTCATCAGCCGCCGGGCCGGCCTGCTCAGCGGCGGCGAGCAGCAGATGCTGGCGCTGGCCCGCTCCATCGTGGCCGAACCCAAGCTGATGATGGTCGACGAGATGAGCCTGGGCCTGGCACCGGTGATCTACGAGGAGCTGATGCCGGTGGTGCGCCGCATCGCCGATGAGACCGGTGCCGGCGTGCTGCTGGTGGAGCAGCACGTGGACCTCGCTCTGGAGGTGTCCGACCGCGGCTACGTGCTCAACCACGGTGATCTGGTGATGCAGGGCCTGGCCTCCGACCTGCTGGCCGACCGGGCGCTGCTCGACGCCAGCTACCTGGGCGTCGAGTCACTGGAGGAGTGACCGCGCCGAAATGACGTCCGCGGCGCCGCCGCTCCGGCAAGACTGGTGTGGATCTTGGCCCCCGAGGGCGGATCCGCGTCAAGTTCGGGAAGATGCCCACAGGGCCGAGATCGGAGCCGCGAAGACTCGGTCGGCTAGCTCGAAGACGTCGGGTCCGCTGTGCAGCACGACCCCGGCCGCGAAACGGTCACCCATCCCATCCCGCAGCCACATCAGATGGCGTGCGTCTGAGCGCGCCACGGCGGCCCTCGCCTTGACTTCGATCCCTATGATGCGCCCCCCTGCAAGCTCGGCGATCACGTCCACCTCGCGGCGGCCGTCATGCTTGCGCAGATGGGACAATCGGTAGCGGGTCGCGGCGATGGCCGCCTGGGCGCTCAGTTGAGCGACCACGAAGGTCTCCACCATTCGTCCGAGCAGGTCGCCGTCGGCCAACACGTCGTCGATGCCGACGCGCAGGATGCCCGACAGCAGTCCCGAGTCGACCACGTAGCGCTTCGGAGTTCTGCTGAGGCGCTTGAGCCGGTTGGTCGACCAGGCCGGAAGCTCCTGGACCACCAGCAGGTCCCGCAGCAGGGCGTCGTAGGCCAGCGCTGTCTTTCGGCTGACGCCGGCGGCGTCGTAGACCGTCTTGTGGTGGGCGGTCCCCGCCGAGTTGAGGGCGTAGGACTCAAGGTACCGCTGGAGCCGGCCTGCATCGGGTGTATCGCCGTGGCTTTGGGCGTCGCGCAGGGCGACCTGGTCTGCGTAGCTCTCCAGCCAGACGCGCCCAGCGCGCTCGCTCAACTCGAGGGCAGGCTCGGGGAACCCGCCGCCCAGCGCGAGTTGCAGGTAGTCACGCAGGTCAGGTGCCGGATCCGCGGCGACCGGAGGCGCGCCGCCCGCCGCGAGGCGGTCCACTAGCGGCACAACCGGAAGCTGCCGCTGCTCGGCGCCGGTCAGTGGACACATCCTGACCATCACGATGCGGCCGGTTCCCGGCCAGAATCGGTCCGCGAAGTCGCGGCGCGCCGATCCTGTGATGAGGAACCGGCCCGGACGCCGGTCGGTGTCGACGGCCCTCTTCACGGCGCCAAGAACTTCCGGCACCATCTGCCATTCGTCGATCAGCACAGGCTCGGCACGGCCGCGCAGCGCAGCGTCGGGGCTGGCCCGGAAGGCGGCCGCATCGTCGCCGTCGAGCCGCACGACGGTGTTGGAGAAACGGGCCGCGGAGGTGGTCTTGCCGCAGGCGCGGGGTCCGACGAGCATGACCGCCGGCAACTCCTCCAAGTGCTCCTCCATGAGGGGGTCGATCATGCGCGCCACATAGTCGGCCATAGCAGCAAGGGTAGCTGACAGCAGATGTTTCCGCGTTCACGCGTAAGCAACTTCCTAAACTACGCGCACCGCGCGATCCGCTCGCTGCTGCTTCTGGCCGAAGGGCCGGCTGAGGGCCTGCTGGACCATGTCGTGCTTGTGGCGTGCGATGTCGGTCGGCTCGGCGCTTGGCCACGGCTCGCAGCGCGGGATCCAGCAATACGTCGGCCGGTGAGGGGCACAAGGCCTATAGCACCAACGCCAAGGCAACCCTCGAAGGGTTCAACCCCTGCATGATCGTCGAGCTCTCGGCCA
>JAPPLH010000062.1 GCA_028819505.1 Acidimicrobiaceae bacterium | reverse complement strand
GGTGCCGGCGCCCGAGGCCGGTCCGGCCGATGCGGCCGCCCCGCCGCGGAGCGTGCTGGAGGTGGACGACGTCGTGGTGGAGTTCGACACCGCTGCCGGCCGCATCACCGCGGTGGACGGGGTGTCGCTGCGCCTGGCCACCGGCGAGACGCTCGGGCTGGTGGGTGAGAGCGGGTGCGGCAAGTCCACGCTGGCCCGGGCCATCATGCAGCTGGTGCCGATGCAGCGAGGGTCGGTGCGACTCGAGGACACCGACCTGGGCGCCCTGTCGCGGCGGGGGCTGCGCCGCATGCGCCACCGCATCCAGATGGTGTTCCAGGATCCCCGCGGCTCGCTCGACCCCCGCATGAGCGTGTCGGCCCTCATCGGCGAGCCGTTGAGGGTTCACGGCATCGGCGACCGGGCCGACCGGGCCCGGGAGGTGGCGGACGCCATGGAACTGGTGGGGCTTCCGGCCGCGGTGGCCGACCGCCTCCCGAGCGAGTTGAGCGGCGGGCAGCAGCAGCGGGTCGGCATCGCCCGGGCCATCGTCACCGACCCGGCGGTGCTGGTCTGCGACGAGCCGGTGTCGGCGCTGGACGTGTCGATCCAGGCCCAGATCATCAACGTCCTCGACGAACTGCGCGACTCCCTCAGCCTGGCCATGCTGTTCATCGCCCACGACCTGTCGGTGGTGCGCCATCTCAGCGACCGGGTGGCCGTCATGTACCTCGGCCAGATCGTGGAGACGGGCACCGCCTCCGAGGTGTTCGGCCAGCCCCGCCACCCCTACTCGCACGGCCTGATCTCGTCGGTGCCCCGAGCCGACGCCGAGAGCGCGGCCCGCCTCCGGACAGCCCGCCGGCTGGTGCTGGGCGAGCTTCCCAGCCTCCTCGACCCGCCGTCGGGATGCCGCTACCGCACCCGCTGCCCGTACGCCACCGCCCAGTGCGCCGAGGCCGAGCCGCTCCCCGAGGCGGTGGATCAAGCCGGGGGGCTCCATCAGGTGCGGTGCCACCACTGGAGCGACGTCGCCGCCCGGTCCGGGCCCCAACCGTCCCCCAACAGTCAGGAGCAAGCGCCATGAGCGATCGTCGAGCCGTGAGCACCGACGGAGCCCCCACACCGACCGGTCCCTTCAGCCAGGCCGTCCGCGTCGGGAACCTGGTCTTCACTGCGGGACAGGCGGGGCGCAACCGCGACACCGGAGAGATGGGCGACATCGGCGAGCAGGCCGACTGGGCGCTGCGCAACATCAGCAACATCCTGGCCGCCGCGGGCGCCTCCATGGCCGACGTGGCCAAGACCACCGTCTACCTGAAGGAGGGCACCCCGACGGGGCCCCTCAACGAGCAGTGGG
This sequence comes from Acidimicrobiaceae bacterium, assembly GCA_028819505.1. Taxonomy (GTDB): domain Bacteria; phylum Actinomycetota; class Acidimicrobiia; order Acidimicrobiales; family Aldehydirespiratoraceae; genus Aldehydirespirator. Next base: position 6,247 of record JAPPLH010000062.1, on the reverse strand, counting down.
TCAAGCACTTTCCAGAGCCCCTTCCCGCCCGGTCATCGGTGTTCGTGGCCCGCTTGAAGAACCCCGAGATGCTCATAGAAGTCGAGGCGGTCGCCGTTGTCTGACCCCGCTTCGCCAGAGGCCGAGCGGGTAGGCCGCAGTTCGCCGGTATCTCGCGGGGAGCCGAGCGAGGGCCTTGGGCCCGAGCGGCCCGTGAGCGCAGCGAACAGGAGCGGGCAACAGGCCCGAGCGGCCCGTGAGCGCAGCGAACAGGAGCGGGAACCTCGACGTGCTGTGATCAGCGCGGGCTGCCGCGAGGCCGCCGAGGCCGGCGCGGCCGTGCTGGCGTCGGGCGGCAACGCGGCCGACGCGGCCATCGCCGCCTCGGCAGTGCAGTGCGTGCGCGAGCTGCCGTGGTGCGGCCTGGGCGGCGACGCCTTCGCGCTGGTGTCGGGCCCCGACGGCGGCCCGGAGGCGCTCAACGGCGCCGGCGCGGCGCCGCGGGCTCTGGCCACGGCCTCGGTCCCCGGCGGGCGCCTGCCCCGCTTCGGCCCGCTGTCGATCTCGGTGCCGGGACTGGTGGACGCCTGGCGGCGGCTGTCGGAGCGCCACGGATCCCGGCCGCTCGCGGGCCTGATCGAGCCCGCGGCCGAACTCGCCGACGAGGGATTCGCCCTCGACGACGCCTTCGCCCGGGCGCTCGACCGGGTCCGGGTCGCGGTCGGACCCGGCGATCCGTTCGTGGCGGAGTTCTGCGAGGGCAACGGATCGGCCGCGGGCGACCGCTTCCGGCTGCCGGCCCTGGCTCGCACGCTGCGCAAGATCTCCGCAGGCGGGCCGTCGGCGTTCTACACGGGGTCGCTGGCCTCGGACCTGGTCTCGACGGTGGACCGGCTGGGCGGCCTGCTGTCCGCCGGCGACATGGCCGCGCACTCCTGCGACTTCGAGCCCCCGATCACGGTCCGCTACGGCTCGGCGGACGTGTCCGTGACGCCGCCAGTATCGATGGGCTGGGTGCTGCTGCAGCAGCTCCTGCTCTACGAGAGGCTCGACGGCCGCTCGATCGACGACGAGGCCGACCGGATCGACCTGATGGTGCGGTGCAAGCACGCCGCCTTCTCCGATCTCGCCGGGATGCCCAGGTGGCAGGAGGCCTCCGACGTGGCGGCGGTGCTGGGCGAGGACTCGCTCGACCGCTGGTGCTCGATCATCGACGGTCAGCGCCGGTCGGTGCTGGCGCCGGCGGGGCCCGCGACTGCCCCGGCCGCGGCCGGCGGCAACGACACCACCTGCCTGTCGGTGGCCGACGGCCGGGGGCTGATGGTGACGTTCATCCACAGCCTCTTCAACGAGTTCGGCTCCCGGGTGGTGGTGCCCGGCACCGGGATCGTGCTCAACGACCGGCTGGCCAAGCAGCCCGCCCACCTCCGCCCCGACGGAGGACGCGACCGGCCGCACCGGCCGCTGCACACGCTGGTCGGCTACCACGTCGCCCATCGCGGCCGCCGGATGGTGGGGGCCACGCCCGGCGGTCGGGGCCAGGTCCAGACCAACTTCCAGGTGCTGCGCGCCATGATCGACGACGGCGCCGGCCCGCAGGCTGCGGTCGCCGGCCCCCGCTGGCTGTCGGGGGCCCCCCGCCTGCCCGGCGCCGAGGACCTGCTGTTCCTCGAGCCCGGATTCCCTGCCGGTCTGGGCTCGGAGCTCGCCCGCCGCGGCCACACGATGGCAGCCGACGGTGCGGCCTCCGACAGCGACCTGTTCGGCAGCTGCACCGTCGCGGGCGTGAACTGCCGGACCGGCCGGGCCTTCGGCGCGGCCGACCACCGCCGGGGCGCCGCCCTGGTGACCGTCACGAGAGAGGAGACTCCATGACCGACGTGATCTCGGCCCCGAAGTTCGGGCCGAGGGCAATCACCTACCCCCATCCCATCAACCACGACGCCTACGACTGGCCGACGTTCTCCGAAGCCGAGTTCGAGCGGCGCCACAACCTGGTGAGGGGCTTCATGGCCGAGCACGACCTCGACTGCCTGCTGGTGGCCGGCGCCGCCCACCTGTGGGACCGGGGCTGGGCCAACGTGCGGTGGATCACCAACTACATGGGCACCATGGAACTCGACAGCTTCGTGATCTTCCCCGCCGAGGGCGAGCCCACGCTGGCCATCCTCGGCCTCAACGCCCGCCTGCCCGACCGGGTCACCCGGTCGATCTTCGGTGACGTGCGCGGCGCCCTCAACACCCGCACCATCCTGGTGGACCGGCTCGACGAACTGGGCCTGCACCGGGGCAGGGTGGGCATCGTCAACCCCACCCCGTACCTGTCGGTGTCGCGGGACCACTGGGCCGCGCTCACCGGGACCTACCCCGAGGTCGAGTTCGCCGAGTTCTCCGACGAGTTCTGGAAGATGCGGCTGGTGCTGTCCGGCGAGGAGGTCGCCTGCCTGGAGGAGGCGGCCCGCATCGGCGACGCCACCCAGGCGGCGGTGATGGAGCAACTCCGCCCCGGCATGACCGAGCACGACCTGTTCCGGATCATCTACTCCACCATCGCCGCCGAGCGGGGCGAGATCCCGTGCATGGTGCTGGCCGGCAGCGAGTCGATGAGCAGCCCCACCAGCGGCTTCCAGCGGCCCCGGCCCATCGGGCGCACCATCACGTCCGACGACGTGCTGCTGATGGAGGTCGGTGCCCGCGACGGCCACGGCTACGAGGCCCAGACGGGCAAGGCGATGGTGTTCTCCGAGCCGCCGCCCGACTACGCCGACCTGCTGGACGTGATGCTGGAGGCCTACCACCGGATAGTGGCCGAGCTGAAGCCGGGCTGCACCGCCAAGGAGCTGCGGGCCGCGGGCAGCATCATCAACGAGCGGGGCTACACCATCGTGGCCCCGCTGGTACACGGCGTGTTCAACCCCATCGACGCCGGGCCGTTCGTCGGCACGTCGCACCGGCCCGACAAGGACGTGGTGCTGGCGCCCAACATGGCGCTGTGCGTGGAGATCCACCCGTGTACCACCGACATCATCAAGGGCGTGTTCATGGGCGACACCTATGTGATCACCGAAGACGGCGCCCGCAACATCAACCACCGATTGGAACCGAAGGTCTACGAACTGGGGTGATTCTCGATGGCTGAGAAACCTGAGCTGGAGTTCCACATCCCCGACGGGCCGTGGCGGCCCGCGGGCGGCCCGGTGGAGGGCATCGACGAGATGATCCTGTCCACCGACGGCCGGCCCGACGGCGCCTACACCCGGCTGATGCGCTTCGCGCCCGGGGTGGACTCGTCGCCCAACGGGGTGCTGACCCACCACTTCTGGGAGGAGGTGTACATCGTGCAGGGCGACCTCACCGATCTGCGCCTGGGCGAGACCTTCACCGCCGGCATGTACGCCTGCCGCCCGCCGGGCATGCCCCACGGCCCGTGGCGCAGCGAGTCGGGCGTGCTGATGGTGGAGTTCCGCACCGGCGGCTACAACCCGTAGCCACCCGTTCTGTGAGCAGATATGCCGACTGAGGCGGCTCAAATGCGCAGAAATGCGGCACAACGGGCATCCAGCCGTGCGGCTTGAGATCGGCGGCGTCGAGCGGGTGTTCGCGCCCGAGGTGCTGGTGGTGATCGGCTACGCGGGCCGGGACCGGGCGGCGGTCGAGCACCACATCGACGAGTTGGCTGAGCTGGGCGTTCCCCGCCCGGCCAGCATCCCGCTGTACATGGCGTTCCCGCCGGGGCTGGTCTCCCAGGCGCCGTCGATCACCGTGGCCGGTGGCGAGACTTCCGGCGAGGCCGAGATCGCGGTCGCGGTCGACGGCGGAGAGGCCTTCGTGACGCTCGGGTCAGACCACACCGACCGGGCCCTGGAGGCAGTCGACATCGTCGCATCCAAGGGGGTGTGCCCGAAGCCGGTGGCCCTCACGGGCTGGCCGGCGGGCGTGGTGGGGGACCGCTGGGACGACCTCGTGCTGCGCAGCCGCATCGACGGCGACGCGCTGTACCAGGACGGATCGGCCGCCGCCAACCTGCATCCGCTGGAGCTGGTGGCGGCCATACCGTGGGTCGGGCGTCCGCCGGGCTGCTTCGTGGCCTTCACCGGCACCGTGCCCGTGATCGGCGGCATACGGCCCAGCACCGGCTTCCGGGCCGAGCTGTCGGGCCCCGGCTTGGCAGAGATCGAGTTGAGCTACCGGGTGGAGACGGTCCCACCGCTTGCAGGCTGACCCCACATTTGCCGCGCAACGGGACCCCAGGGACGGCTCAGGGCATGGTCCGCCTCATGAAGTCATCGAAGAGAGGGACGGTGAAGGCGGTGTCACCGTGGGCGGGGCTGAAGATCATGCCCTTGGCTATGAGCGCCGAGCGCCGCGGCGCCACCGACTGCACCTTGATGCCCAGTTCGGCAGCGATGTCGCCCGATCGGTGTGGGCCGGGGCCAAGCTCGGTCATGGCCCGCAGGTACTCGCGTTCTTTTGGAGTGAGTCGGTCGAAACGCACGCGGAAGAAGTCCCGGTCGAGTGTGTCAACCACTCCGCCTTGAGCCGGGTTTCCCTCGTCACAGCCAGGCCACCGCGAGGCGAAGCGGTCTTGATGGGCTAGAAGTCGCTCCCGGGCGCGTTGTTCTGCGATGAGCGGCGGGCGTCGAGCCACTCCCTGGCCCCGTGAACCCGTTGCTGCACCATGGCGATGGGATCGTCCTGTCCCTGCTCCCGGCGCCTCTCGACCCAGCGGGCGCCGAGGCCCGCGGCCACCGCACCGGCCGCCAGCGCCACCAGCGCCGCCATCATGGCTGCCACCGCGGCGAAACCGAGTGCGGCCGCCAGCCGGCGCAGCCCGAAGATCCTCGCCGGTCCGATCGACAGTGTCCTGTCCTGGCCCGATCGCTCCGAGCGCCAGGACACCCGACCCTCGAGTAGCAGCTCCCTCACGCGGCCGTCCCCTGTCGGATTGAGTGTTGCCTGCCCGGAGCCGGGGGCGATGTGGGTACACCGAGTTCCCTCACGCGGCCGTCCCCTGTCGGATTGATCGTTGCCGCTTGAGGTTACTGGCTCTCCGCGGTCGGGGTGCGTGGCCGCGGTAGCGTCGTCACGATGCGACTGCTAGTGCTGCAGCACATCGACTGCGAGCATCCCGGCCGCCTGCGCGACTTCCTGCGCGACGACGGCATCGAGTGGACCCCGGTGGAGCTCGACGAGGGCGAGCCCGTCCCGCCGCTGGAGGACTTCGACGCCATGTGGGTGATGGGCGGCCCGATGGACGTGTGGGACGTGGAGGAGCACCCGTGGCTGGTGCCCGAGAAGCGGGCCATCCGCCGCTGGGTGCGTGAGTTGCAGCGGCCGTTCCTGGGAGTCTGCCTCGGCCATCAGCTCCTGGCCGACGCCCTGGGCGGGACCTGCGGCCCGCAGCGACCGCCCGAGATCGGGGTGCTGCCGGTGGAGCTGACCCCCGAGGGCCGCGCCGACGTGATCTTCGACCAGATGGCCCAGCAGCAGCACGCCCTGCAGTGGCACTCGGTGGCCGTGGCCCAGCCGCCGGAGGACGCGGTGGTGCTGGCCAGCTCACCGGTGTGCCGGGTGCAGGCCATGCGGGTGGGCGAACGGGCCTGGTCGATGCAGTACCACGTCGAGGTGGAGGACGACACCGTCCGCAGCTGGGGGGAGATCCCCGCCTACCGCCGGGCGCTGGAGTCGACCCTGGGTCCGGGCTCCATCGACGCCCTCGCAGCCGACGCCGACCGCCACATGGAAGGCTTCGCGGCCGACGCCAAGCAGCTCTACCGCAACTTCATGACCGCCGCGTTCTAGGGGCGGTCGCTGCGGACGTCGTGTGATGTTATGATGTAGCATCATGCGCACACAGATAGATCTTGAGTCCGAGCAGCACGCGTTGGTCAAGCGCAAGGCCGCCGATCTGGGCATCAGCATGGCCGAGTACATCCGCCGCCTCGTCGAGCGCGACCTCGCGCAGGCGGGCCCTGGCTCCGACATCTCCGCCATCTTCGGCATCGGGGACTCCGGCGGCAGCGACATCGCCGAAGACCGCAAGCAGGCCACGGCCGAGGCGATAGCCGCTCGAGCCCCACGACGGTGAGCGTCTTCGTCGACACGTCCGCGTGGTACGCGGCGGCCGACCTCGGCGACGTCCATCACGGCCGCCGCCAAGCCTTCACCGTCCACGCATAGCCGCGCCCCAGGACGAGCCTTCGAGACCGCCGACATCACTGTCGGAGCCAGCGCCCGCCGGATATTGCGGTGCTGCAGGTGGAACTGA
>JAPPLH010000134.1 GCA_028819505.1 Acidimicrobiaceae bacterium | reverse complement strand
GACAAGGCCGGTCAGGAGTCGGTTCGGGCCAGGTAGATCCACTGATCGAGGGTCAGGGCCTCGGGACGGGCGGCAGGGTCCACCGACGCGGCTGCAAACCCTGCTGAGGAGACGAGTCCGGCCAGCGAGCGGCGCAGCATCTTGCGCCTCTGGCCGAAGGCGGCCCGCACCAGCCGCTCGAAGCGCGCCTCGGTCTCCGGCGGCAAAGGCACGGCCCGCTCGCTCGGATGGCGCTCGATCTTGACCACCGCCGACTCGACCTTCGGCCGGGGCCGGAAGACCGAGGCCGGGACCTTGGCCACCACCCGGGCCGTGCCCTGCCGCTCCACGAGAACGCTGGGGATGCCCCGGGCCCGCGATCCGGGCGGCGCGACGAGCCGCTCCCCCACCTCGCGCTGCACCGTCACCACCATCGCCGAGACGGCGGGCGCGTCGTGCAGCAGGTCGACGACCAGCCCGGTGGCGATGTTGTAGGGCAGGTTGGCCACCAGCAGCCACCGGTCAGAGTCCTTCAGCAACTCGCTGAAGTCCAGCTTCGACGCGTCGCCCTCGACCACCTCGACACGGTGAACACCCGTCTCGGCCACCACCTCGCGCAGTGCCGCGGCGAGACCGGAGTCGACCTCCACGGCCCGCACCGCGGCGCCCGTCTCCGCCAGCGCCAGGGTGAGCGAGCCCAGCCCCGCACCGATCTCCAGCACCCGGTCCGCCGGGCCTGCTCCGCTGAGCCGGGCGATGCGCCGCACCGTGTTGGGATCGGCCACGAAGTTCTGGCCGAGGGACCGCCGCGGCGACACGCCGAAGCGTTCCATGAGCGCCCTCAGCTCCGACTCGGTATGGGTCAGGAGGGCAGCCTCCTCCTGCAGGTCGGCCAGGGATCCCAGCCGTTGATCTCGTAGAGCTGGTAGGCCATCTTGTCCTGGTCCGAGGGCGAAGCGTCTATGGGATCGACCCCGACCAGGTCCGGGTGGTGCATCCCCGCCACCCAGTCCCAGGTGCGGATCGAGAACTGGTAGGCGCCGCGGTACCGGCCGCTTCTGCTCACGGCCCGGTAGTTCTGCGTCGACTCGCACTGCCGCAGGGCATGCCACTGCTCCTCTGTGGTTCCCGCCGGTATCGGATGCTCGACGGCGCCGGCCGCGGTGGACGGGGGCGGCGGCTCGGCCGCAGCGGTCGTGGCCGCAGCCGTTGTGGTCGTGGTCCTGGAGGTGGTGGTCGTGGTCGTGGTCCTGGAGGTGGTGGTCGTGGTCGTGGTCCTGGAGGTCGTGGTCGTGGTCGTGGTCCTGGAGGTCGTGGTCGTGGAGGTTGTGCTCCTGTTCGCGTTAGCCAGCTCCTCGGCTTTGCGGAGGGCGGCCTCGCGGGCCCGCCGGCGAGCCTCCGCCCACCGCCGGGCCCGGTCCTCGAAGTCCTTCAGGTCGACGACCTCGCCCGGAGCCGTCCCGGAGGGAGCCGTCGTCGATGGCGTCTGGCCCGCCGCGGGCGCTCCGGCCAGGACCAGCAGGGCGAGGACGACCGTGCCGACCAGTCCCACCCGAGCGCCCCGGCCCGGCGCGGCCATCTCAGCCGGCCGCCTCATCGAGTCCGTAGAACGAGCGGGTCGTCGTCCAGGCAGCCCGCTCCACATCGGCGGCATCGAGGCCCTTCGCCTCGGCGACCGCCGCCCCCACGACGCCCACCAGCGCAGGCCGGTTCGTCCTGCCGCGGTGAGGCACCGGGGCCAGGTACGGGCTGTCGGTCTCGACCATCAGGCGGTCGAGCGGGCAGATCCGGGCCGCGTCGCGCACCTCGGAGGCGTTGGGGAAGGTGACGATCCCCGAGAACGACAGGACCGCGCCCCGTCGCAGGCACTCCTCTGCCTCCCCGGGTCCCCCGGTGAAGCAGTGCATCACTGTCCGCGACGGGATTCCCTCGCGGTCGAGCACGGCGAGAGTGTCGTCCCAGGCCGACCGGGAGTGGACCACCAGCGGCAGGTCCCTGCGGTTGGCCAGCTCCACCTGCGCGGCGAAGACCTGGCGCTGAACGGGACGCGGCGAGTGGTCGTAGTGGTAGTCGAGTCCGGCCTCGCCCACAGCCACCACCTCAGGCCGCGCCATCAGAGCCTCCAATCCGCCCATGCCGCCGGAGGCCTCGTGGGGATGCACGCCCGCAGTGGCCCACACCCCCTCGTGGGCCTCGGCAACCGAGATCGCTCGGCAGGAGTCTTGCACATCTGTGCCGACAGTGACCAACACGCCGACGCCTGCGGCGCGCGCCTCGGCGATCACCGGGCCCGCCGCCAACCCGGCCGGGAGATGGCAATGGTGATCGGCCCAGGACACGCAACCACGCCCCCTTCAGGCCGGGACCGCGCCGCCACCGGCAAGATCTATGGCGTCCAAGTCCACCTTGGCGAAGAGGGGCTCGGGCTTGGGCACACGCGTGCGGGGCGGCACCGCCGGGCGCTCCCAGCGCTCGACCGGGCCGAACAGGTCGTCGAGGGCTGCCGTCGAGAACGGCAGGTACGGGGCCAGTCCGGTGCGCACGCCGGCCATCGCCTCCAGCGCGGTCACCAGCACCGCGGCGGCGCGGTCCGGGTCCACGGAGGCCAGCTTCCACGGCTCGTTCGAGTTGAGGTAGGCGTTCACCCGGGAGGCCGCCTCCATGGCGCAGCGGAGCCCGGCCCGCAGCTCCACCCGCTCGATGCAGCCGGCCTCCTCGCGCAGGGCGTCGTCGGCGGCCGACAGCAGGGCGGCGTCGGAGGAGTGCCGGTCCCCGGCTTCGGGGACCACGCCCCCCAGCGCCGACTGGGCCAACGACAGCACCCGGTTGACGAGGTTGCCCCAAGTGGCGACCAACTCGTCGTTGATCCGCCGGGCGATCTCCTCGATGGAGACCTCGGTGTCGGCGTGCTCGGGCAGGGCCGCGGCGAGGGCGTAGCGCAGCGCGTCGGGCTCGAAGAGGCGCAGGCCCTCGCCGATGGACAGGCCGACGCCGCGGCCGGCGGCCATCTTCGCCCCGGAGAAGGTCACGTACTGGTTGGCGGGCACGTTGTCGGGCAGGTGCAGGCCGCCGTAGCCCATCAGCTGCGCGGGCCAGAGCATGGCGTGGAACGGGATGTTGTCCTTGCCGACGAAGTAGATGTGGCGGGACTCGTCGTTGTGCCACCAGCGCTTCCATGCGTCGGGGTCGCCTCCGCGGGCCGCCCATTCCTTGGACGCCGACAGGTAGCCGATCACCGCGTCGTACCAGACGTAGATGCGCTTCCCCTCGCCCAGGTCGTCGACCGGAAGCTCGACCCCCCAGTCCAGGTCCCGGGTTATGGCCCGGTCCTGCAGTCCCTCGTTGGTCCAGCCGAAGGACGAGTTGAGGACGTGGGGCCTCCAGCCCCGGCGGGTCTCGAGCCAGTCGGCGACCCTCTCGGTGAAGTCCGAGTAGCGGTAGTAGAAGTGCTCGGTGGACCGCAGCTCGGGCACGGCCCCGCTGATCTTGGAGCGGGGCTCGATCAGATCGGTGGCGTCCAGGGTGGTGCCGCAGTGCTCGCACTGGTCGCCGCGGGCCGCCCCGTAGCCGCAGCGCGGGCAGGTGCCCTCGATGTAGCGGTCGGGCAGGAAGCGCTCGCCCATGTGGTCGTAGAACTGCTCGGACACCCGCTTGTCGATATGGCCGTTCTTCAGCTGGACCAGGAACATGTCCTGGGTGACCTCGGCATGGTTGCGGGTGCCGGTGGTGGTGTACAGATCCCACGAGATGCCGAGCATCTCCCACTGGTCGCAGAACTCGGAGTGGTAGCGCTCGACGATCTCCGACGGCGTCACCCCCTCGGCGTCGGCCCGCACCGTGATCGGCGTGCCGTGCACGTCGGACCCGCTGACCATGAGCACGTCGTTGCCGGCCAGCCGCTGGTAGCGGGCGTAGATGTCCGCCGGCAGGTAGGCCCCCGCGAGGTGGCCGAGGTGCCGACTCCCGGACGCGTAGGGCCACGCCACCGCGACCAGTACCGGCACCGCCATGGGGGGCCACATTATCCCCCGGAGTCGGGGTCATCCCCAGCCGGGCGGCCATGGCTGCCGGTCGCCAGGTCGTCAGGTCGTCAGGTCATCAGGTTGTAGACACGGCGGCGCGACGCTCCATGGGCGGCCGCGGCCGCCGCCGCGGCGTCGCGACGGCTCATCCCCCCGGCGACCAGGTCCTGCGCGGCGGCCAGCAACTCCTCGTCCGCGGCCGCCGGGTGCTCCTCGGCGGCGCCCGCGACCACGATCACCACCTCTCCCCTCACCGGGCCGGAGGCCCATTCGCACAGCTCGGCGAGACTGCCCCTCACGACCTCCTCGTGGAGCTTGGTGAGCTCACGGGCGACGACGCCGCCACGGGACGGTCCGCACGCCGCGGCCAGGTCCCCCAGGCAGGACCGCAGGCGGTGCGGCGACTCGTACACCACGGTGGTGCGCCGCTCCCGCGCGATCTGCTCCAGGCGCTCGGCCCGGGCCCTGCCCCTGCGGGGCAGGAACCCCTCGAAGCAGAACCGGCCCGCCGGAAGCCCGCTCACCGCCAGAGCGGCCAGGCCGGCCGAGGGACCGGGCACCACCGTCACGGTGTGGCCGGCCGCCGCGCACGCGGCCACGAGGCGGCCCCCGGGGTCGGTCACCGCGGGCATGCCCGCGTCGGTCACCACGGCCACGGTCGCTCCTGCGGCCAGCAGCTCGCACACCTCGGGCACGGCCTCGGTCTCGGTGTGCTCGTCGACGCGCCGGAGCCGCGCCCCGCTCACCCCCGCGTGCTCTAGCAGCCGACCGGTGCGCCGCGTGTCCTCGCAGCACACCAGATCGGCAGCCTCCAGAGCCTGCACGGCCCTCGGGCTGAGATCGCCGAGGTTGCCGATCGGCGTGCCGACCAGCACCAGCGAGCCGCCCGGCGCCGGGGGCGCAGCCTCGGGCGGAGGGCCGCTCACCGGCGGATCTCGAGCTCCACGCCGGGCGCCACCCCCCAGCGCCGGAAGCTGCCCGCCTCGGCCTCGACGACCGAACTGGCCCGCCACACCGGGCGCCCGACCCGGTTGGCCCGCATCGTGGCCACCCTCAACACCCGCATGTCGGCGTCGCAGTGGGCCACGTCGATGGGGAAGCGCAAGCCGACCGTATGCACCGAGCGGGTCCGTTCCAGCAGCAGGGCGCCCTCGATCCCGTCCCTTCCGAGAAGACCTCGGCGACGGTCGCGCCGGCTGGAGGCGATATCCAGCGACGCCACCACCCGGTCTTCGACCATCAGCCAGGCCATGGCCCGAGAATCTAGTTCCGCAACCTCCCCTGGAGCGTCCGCCAACCGGCGCGGGCGCCTCGCCTGCGACGAACGGGATGCCAGTCGAGACCTCCCCGCCGGCTCAGTCCTGGTGGCGGGACCGGCGCTCGGCGCGGCGCTCCAGCATGAGCCGACCGACCCGGCCGATCCGGTCGATCAAGTTCACAAGCCTCTCCCGGGCCGCCTCGGCCACCCCCGAGAGGCCGGCGAGGCTCGGGAGGTTCCAGGCGCGCATCACGACCGGCTGCAGGATCTGGTCGTGATGGATGGCCAGGTCGTAGATGCCGGCCTCGGCGATCGTGCGGGCGTGAGCGTCGAAGCCGGCGATGCCCACGCCCGGCATCGCGAAGCCCTTCACCTGGTTGGCGATGGCCACGACCGCCCGGGACGGCTCCACCTTGAGCGCGGCGGCCATCGCGTCGCGATAGAAGAGGAAATGGAGGTTCTCGTCGAAGGACACCCGGCGCATGATTGCCTTGCCGGCCGGATCGTCGATGTGCCGGCCCGTGTTGAAGTGCGAGATGCGGGTCGCCAACTCCTGGAGGGCCACGTAGGCGAGGCCCTCCAGGGCATCGGGGGGTTCGGGGACCTGCCCGCACTGCACCTGCGCCATGCGCGCCCTCTCGAGATCGACGGGATCCACCGACCGGGTGACGGCCAGGTAGTCGTGGATCACCTGCCCGTGACGGCCCTCCTCGGCCGTCCAGCGCCGCACCCAATGGCCCCAGGCGCCGTCGCGGCCGAACATGCGCTCGACGTCCCGGAAGTAGTAGGGCAGGTTGTCCTCGGTCAGGACGTTGACGAACAGAGCGCTGCGGGCCTCGGCGCTCAGGCCGGCCTCGTCGGGGTCCCATTCGTAGTCGTCCGGATAGTCCCGGCCCCTGCTCCAAGGCACGAGCGCGTGGGGATGCCATTCCTTGGTCTGCTGCAGGTGCCGCTCGTAGAGCCGCTCGACGCTGGGCTCGAGTTCGGTCAGCAGCGCCTGATCGGCGTCGACGGGCATGATGCAGGCTAACGCACCAGCCTCCGCCGCGTCGCGGGATCGAGGGGTTCTCACACGTTGAACTTGAATTCCATCACGTCACCGTCGGCCACCCGGTAGTTCTTGCCCTCGGAACGGACCAGTCCCTGCTTCTGGGCCGCGACCCAGGAACCGGCCTCGAGCAGGTCGTCGCAGGCGATGGTGTCGGCCCGGATGAAGCCTCGCTTGATGTCGGAGTGGACCGCTCCCGCGCACTCGACCGCCGACGCGCCCGCCCGGAAGGTCCAGGCCCGGCTCTCGGAGGGCCCGGTAGTCAGGAAGGTCCTCAATCCCAGCAGGTGGTAGGCGCTGGCCAGGAAGCGGTCCAGGGCGCCGCTGCCGAGGCCCAGGGCGGCCAGCAGCTCGGGACGCTCCGACTCGTCGAGCTGCGCCGCTTCAGCTTCCAGCTGCACGCATAGCGGCACCACCTCGGCGTCGCCCAGTTCTTCCTGCACCGGCGCGGCCACCTGCTCGGCGTCGGCGATGCGATCCTCGCCGATGTTCACCACCGCGAGCACCGGCTTGTTGGTGAGCATGAAGAACTGGCGCAGGCCGGCCCGCTCCGAGCCGTCGAGGCCGGCCCGGTAAAGAGGCAGGCCGTCCTCCAGGACTGCGACGGCCCGAGCCAGCAGGTCGTGCGAGGCCCGCAGCGACGGGTCGCCCTTGAGCGCCCGGGCCAGCTTGCCGAGCTGGCGGGCGGCGCTGTCGAGGTCGGCGAGCGCCAGCTCGGTCTCGAGCACGCGCAGGCTGTCGAGCGGGTCGTCGCCGCCGGGCACGTCGGGATCGGCGAAGGCGCGCAGCACGTACACGATGGCGTCGGTGTCGCGGACGTGGCCCAGGAAGGCGTTGCCCAGGCCCTCGCCCCGGCTCGAGCCCGGCACCAGGCCGCCGATGTCGGTGAACTGCACCGATGCATGGACCGTGCGGCGGCTGCCGCTCATGGCCGCCAGCTTCGGCAGCCGGGAGTCGGGAACCCTAGCCACCCCGACGTTGGCCGACTTCGTGGAGAAGGCGTGCCGGGCCGCGACCGCGTCGCCGCCCGCCAGGGCGTTGTGCAGCGAGGTCTTCCCGGAGTTGGGAAGCCCGACGAATCCGAATCTCTCCATGCCGGCGTTCTACCAGCCTCTCGGCGCCCGGGCCGCGCCGGTCCGGCCGCCGCCGTGTCCACACGCGGGCGCGCCGCCCGTCACTGCCGGGATCTGCACCGGCCGGAATGGCCCGCCGGAAGAATGCAGTGGGCACGGGCACGGGGCATCCATTTCCGGCACAGGGCGCCACCTCTCGGAGCCTGTGCCGATCGGCCGAGCACGACAGCTGTGTGACAGCATGAGCCGCACAGGCTTCTTCCAGACGAC
>JAPPLH010000043.1 GCA_028819505.1 Acidimicrobiaceae bacterium | reverse complement strand
ATGGTCACCGAGCACGCCTACTGTTGACCGTCTGATGCCGGTTCCGGTGTCCCAGTCGGGGCGGGATGGGGCGACCCGACGGCGACCCGCGCGAGGCGCCCGGTAGACTGCCCTTCATGCCGCCGAGCGATAAGAGGGTGCGTCCGGTCGAGGTGCGCGCCCTGAAGGCCGAAGTGAACATCGACACTCTCCAGTTCACCAAGAGCCGGCTGACACCGCGGGCCGAGCGCGGGTCGTGAGGCTGAACACCGACTTCCTGCACCGCTGCATCAACACTCTGGATCAGGCGCTGCGGGAACTCGCGGCACACGATCCGGGCGACATGATGTACGACATCATGCGGGCGGCCTGTGTGAAGGAGTTCGAACTCGTTTCGGAGCAGAGCGCCAGCCTGCTGCACAAGCGCCTCAGACCCTTCATGGCGTCGAACCGGGAGGCCGACAGGCTCACCTTCAAGAACTTGTACCGCCACGCCGCGAAGCACGGTCTGCTCTCGGTCGAGGAGTGCGAGCGCTGGCTGCGCTACCGCGACATCCGCAACAGCACCGCGCACCGGTACGGGGAGGCGTTCGCCGAGTTGGCGCTGGAGGCGCTGCCGGACTTCGTCGCCGACGCCAAGGCGTTGGCGGCAATGCTCGCTGAACCGTTCGATGACTGACCGCTTGGATCTGCCCGACCGCTGGCGCCGCCAGATAGAGGCGCTACTCGCTGAACATGTCCCCGAGGCCGAGGTGTGGGCCTACGGCAGCCGTGTCACCGGCAGGAGCCACGAGGCCAGCGACCTGGACATGGTGCTCCGAGGCCCGAACCTGGCCCGTATTCCCACGAGCCAACTTTCGGACTTGAGGGACGCCCTGGACGAGTCCAGCATCCCGATTATCGTCCAGTTCCACGACTGGCCAAGACTCCCATCGTCCTTCCACAACGAGATCGAGCGTCAACACGTCAGGATTCGTCCGGCTTCCGAAGCTCTCTCGGCCACCTGGGCCGCAGTCCCCTAGTGTCTACCCGCTAACCTCGTACGGTCTCAGGGGCGGCACCGCTCAGGGGCGGCACCGCTCAGGGGCGGCACCGCTCAGGGGCGGCACCCCCGGTCAGGCGCCGACGATGCTGATCCCGCCGTCCACTCTGAGCGTGATGCCGGTGATGAACTTGGCGCCGGGGGTGCAGAGGAAGGCGACCGCCTCGGCGATGTCTTGAGGGGTGGCGTAGCGGCCCGGAAGGCTGGCCATGTCCTTCATCGTCTGGATGACCTGCTCGGCGCTGTCGCCGAAGCCCCGCTCGCTGAAGAGCTCCGCCTCGCGCTGGCTGATGTCGGTCCACACGTTGCCCGGACAGACCGCGTTCACCCGGATGTTGTCCGGGCCGAACTCCTCGGCCATCACCTTCATCATCCCGACCGCGCCGTGTTTGGTGCCGCTGTAGCAGCCTCCACCGGCGAAGGCGACGAGGCCGGCCACTGAGGTGTTCTGCACGATCGACCCGCCACCCCGTTCTCGCATGTGGGGCAGCACGGCCGCGGCGAAGTCGACCGGCGCCTTGAGGTTCACCCGGTAGGAGGCGTCCCATATGTCGTCGGTGAGCTCGGCGATGAAGTGGCCATGCACCGACCCGGCGTTGTTCACCAGGATGTCTATCCCGCCGAAGGCCTCCAGCGCGGCGTCGACGACCCTGCCGATCTGCGCTTTGTCGGTGATGTCGGCGGTGACGCCGACGGCATCGGTTCCCAGCGCCCTGACCTCCTCGACGGCGTCGGCCAGCATCTCGCCGGACCCGACGCCGAGGCCCTCGTAGTTGTAGCGGGGGTCGTCGCCCTCCAGGTCGGTCATCACCAGCTCGGCGCCCCGCACCGCCAGCGCCTTGGAGATGGCCCGACCCTGGCCGTTGGGCCGGGACGCCCCGGTGACGATGGCCACCTGGCCCTCCAGCGACTGGGACTTTCGCAGCTCCTCGATGTTCATGGCAGGGATCCTGACTTTCTCACCCGGGCTCACTCGGGCCGGCACCTACAGCCTATAATGGGTCGCCACCCACTATACGGCGCCGCAGTCCCGCCAGCGTCAGATGAGGCGGCCGATGCGGCCCCCCTCGAAGATGGCCGCGTCGGTGGTGCGCGGCGCCACGCAGTCGCCGATGCGGTGCAGTTCCGGGACGCAGCCCTTGAGCCGGTGGTAGAGGCCGTCGTCGGCGACGCCGCCGAAGCAGCTCACCAGCGTGTCGCACTCGAGCGTGAAGGACGTGCCGTTAAGCATGTCCACACCGTCGACACGGCCCGGCGAGAGGCGGGTCAGGGCGCTCATCGCTCGCACCGACGCCACCCCCTTCGAGACGATCCGCGACACGACCGTCTGCACGGTCTGAGCCTCGGCCTTCGCGCCCGGCGCCGCCGCGGGCACCACCAGGTCGACGCGGTGGCCCCGGTCCAGCAGCGTGTCGGCCGCCGTCAGGCCCTGCATGTAGTTGTCCCCCGCATACACCACGACCCGTTGCCCCGGCTCCACCTCGGAGCTGAGCACAGAACGCACATCGACGGTGGCGTCCGCGCCTTCGAGCGCCGGCAGGTGCTCGAAGGGCCGGGTGCGGGCCACCGATCCCGTGGCGACCACCACCGCGTCGGGACGCTGCGCCTGCACATCGGCGGCCGACACCGCGGCGCCGAGGCGCAGGTCCACTCCGAGCGCGTCGAGGCGGTTGGAGTAGTAGCGGTGAACGTCTCCCCACTCGCCCCGGCCGCTGCCGCGTTCGATGATGCGGATCTGCCCGCCGATCACCTCGGCCCGGTCGAGCAGCGTCACCCGATGGCCGCGTTCGGCCAGCACCCGAGCCGCCTCGCAACCGGCCGGGCCCGCGCCGATCACCATCACCGCCTTGGGCGCCGGCGCGGGCTGCAGCCGCGCCCAGAAGGGATCGAACTCACGCCCGGAGACGGGGTTCTGGATGCAGCTGATCGGCAGGTGGTGGGCGAGGTTGCCGATGCAGCGCTGGTTGCAGCCGATGCACCAGCGGATCTCGTCGATGCGGTTGGCGCGGGCCTTGCGGGGCATGTCGGGGTCGCAGATCGTGGCCCGTGTCATGGCCACCAGGTCGGCTCGGCCCTCCGCGACGATGCTCTCGGCCATGGCCGGATCCTTGATGCGTCCAGCCACCAGGACCGGCACCTGCACCGCCTGCCTGACGCTCTCGGCGAGATGCACGTCGCATCCCGGCTCGACGTACAGCGTCGGGTCCAGCACTCCCTCGCTGGCATACGTGCCGCTGACCACGCTCAGATAATCGACGTGGCCCGACGCCTCGAACGCGGCGGCCACCAGCGGAGCGTCGGCGGCGGCGAGGCCGCCCTCGGTGCGCTCGTCGGCGACCATCCGGACGCCGAGAGCTATGCCGGGGCCGATCACCTCCCGCACCCGGGCGACCACCTCCAGCGGGTAGCGCATCCGAGCGGTGAGATCGCCGCCGTAGCGGTCGTCGCGGCGGTTGGTGGTGGGCGTGATGAACGACGACAGCAGGTAGCCGTAGGCGGCGTGCACCTCGATGCCGTCGAAGCCCGCGTCCGCGCCGATCGCGGCGGCCTCGGCGAACGACTCGGCGACCTCGGCGAGGTCCTCGGGCTCCATCTCCTTGGGCGTCTCGGCGATGGCCGGGCAGGCGATGGCCGAGGGCGCCAGCAGCGGCTCCATGTCCTCGCCGCTGTCCCAGTACTGGCGCCCGCCGTGGGCGAGCTGGGCGAAGATGGCCGTGCCGTGGGCCTTGACGGCGGCTGTGCCGGCCCGGAACATCTCTTCCTGACCGGGAGCGAACGCCCAGTCCGAGCGGGGCCAGCAGATCGACTCGGGGTTGCGGGGATGCACCCGGATGGCGCCGGCGATGATCAGCCCTGCGCCTCCCGCGGCGCGGGCCTCGAGGTACTTGACCGTGCGCTCGCTCCACAGCCCGTTGATGTCGAAGTTGTTGTGGTGCGCGCTGACGGCGACGCGGTTGGCGACCTCGACGGGACCGATCCTGATCGGGCTGAACAGATGCGGGTAGGCCATGGAAGTCAGGGCAGGACGCTGAAGGCGCGGCGACGGCCCGGACCGAACCGGTAGACACGAAAGTCGCTGTCGAGCGAGACGGCATTGTGGACTCCCATGCGCTCCATAACAGCCCAACTCGTGCGGTCCGACAGCGAGAAGTCCTGATCGGCGAACGCCGCGCCGATGGCGACGGCGGCCTCCAGATCGGCCAGTCCCGCGACCTCGATCCTGGCGATCCCGCCCCGGATGCCGTTGAGCAGCCCCTCGGCAGGCCCGAAACCGTGGCGGTAGCGCATCACCGTCCAAGTCTCATGCAGCACATGGTCGCTGGTCACCAGTCGTCCCCGGCGTTCGCTCAGCACGTCGCCGACGCGCTCGTGGGAGGCCTCCGCCCTGTCAGCCATCGACACCCAAGCCGAGGTGTCTACGTATGAGTAGTCCACGGCCTATTGACGCCGGTCGGTGAGCAGCCCGGAGGTCGCCTCGAGAACAATCCCCTTGCCGTCTCGGGCCATGTCGAAGGGCGCTCCCTGCACGATCCCGCGAATTGAGTCGACATCGCCCTGGACCGGTGCCTCCGCCAGTTCCTTCTCGAAGAGGCGCCGGGCGAGTTCTGCGAAGCTGATGCCGAGCTCTGCGGCACGCTGCTTGGCTCGGGCATGCATTTGGTCGGGTAGGGTGATGATAGTTCTCATAGTGATATCATAGCATCACGCAAGGCTTCCCGGCGGCGCTGCCCTGATCGCTCAGCCCCCTACTCCTGGGGGAGCAGGTAGATCTTGCCGCAGTCCTTGGTGAGCGCGGTCTCGAAGGCCTCGCCGGCTCGGCTCATGGGATAGGTGTGGGTGACGATGGTGTCGACCCAGCCCTGCACGGCGGGGTCGCACAGCATTCGCAGCAGGCCGTCGCGGTCGCGGAAGCGCACGTCGTGGCCGCCGGTCCATTTGATGTGGCGGTCCATCATGTCGTTGAGAATGCTCACCGAATAGCCCTCCGACCCGGTGAAGCCCAGCGAGAACAGGGTTCCGTAGCGGCGCAGGCCGGCCATGCAGCGATCCAGGTAGTACGGCGTCCCCGAGCCCTCGAAGGCCACGTCCGCTCCGCGTCGATCACCGGTCACAGCATGGACCTGATCGAGCCAATCACCGCTGCCGGGATCGATCACGGCCGTCACCCCGAGACGGCGGCACAGATCCATGCGGTACGGGTTGCGGCCCAGCACCACCACCTGCGCCCCCCGGTGCAGGGCGTTGGCCACCGCACCCAACCCGATGAAGCCCACCCCGCCAACCAGCACCACGTCCCCGCCCTTGACGCCGGCCTCCTCGGCGGCGGTGTAGGTGCAGCCCAGGGTGCAGTTGGCCGCGGCCGCGTGGTGGAACGACAGGTTGTCGGGCAGTCTCGCGACCATGTGCTCCGGGGCGAGGCGATAGCGGGCCATGCCGAATCCGCCCGAGGCGCTGCCGTTGACCTTCTCGATGCCGAGCAGGCCGGCAGTCACGTCCTGGGGGGCCATGCCGTCGTCGTAGCCCTCGTAGGGGATGCCCAGGCAGTGGGTGGGAGACAGCCCCTGGGTGCACACGAAGCACTCCCGGCAGCTGTTGCCCTGAAAGACCACCACCCGGTCGCCGACCTCGAACCGCGACCCCGGCCGGGTCTCGACGATCGTGCCTACCCCCTCGTGGCCGAGGTGCTCGGGGCTGTCGTGCCACTCGAACTGGTGGTCGCGGTAGATGCGGCCCTCGTTGCACACCGGCGCCACCGCAACCTCGACGATCACGAACCCCGGCACGGCCACCGGGTAGGGCTTGGTGGCCACAGCCGCGGCGCGAGGCTCGGGAATGGTCAGCACCGTGTTGGTCTTCGCGGTCACGGCATCGCTCCCGTCTGTGTAGGCCGCAGGCGCCGAGCCGCTATGGACGCTACTCGGCCACCGCGAAGAGCATGCCGTTCAGACGTGCTTGCCATTCGTCCTCATCGACGACCTCGAAGCGCATCACTTTGGTCCGCATGGCGGGCACGAACTCGGCCCAATCGGCCTTGCGGGCGTGCTCGCTGCAGATGTCGAAGACGGATCGCTTGTACTCGGTGTCCTCCGCCCCCTTCAGGTGGACGCCCTTGGTCTCGACCACGAAGACTTGGTGGAAGTCGTCGTCGGCGCCGGGCTCGTCGCTTCGCAGTGTGACGATGAAGTCGGCGTAGATCCGGCGCGGCTTCCAGCCCTGCACGTAGTAGTCCTTGCGGGCGCGGTTGCGGTACCAGAAGAACAGCCGCGCCTGGCCGTCGAGGTAGGTCGCGACCTTGTTCTCGAAGGAGTTGAGATCGTCCTCGGTTGTGATGTCGAAGAGGTTGTGCTGGTAGGGGGCGCCGTCCTCACGGTTCGCTCGTCTCGCCTCCGGCACCTCGATCTCAGCGGGCAGGCGATTGAAGTCGAGATCGTCGGCGACAACCATGAAGCGGACTTCTCCCGACGCCAGCAGACCGGCGAAGACCTTGCGCGACAAGCGGTCCCGCTCCATCTCGACCTGCCGGCGCAGTTCCTCGAGCACGAAGGTGTGATTGGCCGCGACCTGCTCGGCTGGGTAGCGCTCCAGCAGTCCCTCGAAGGCGCGCCGGGCCAGATCGCGCCCCCGCCACGGGTTGGGGACCATGTCCAAGAGGTGGCTGGCCGCGAAGAAGTAGTCCACCGGCTCGCTGACCATGCCGCTGTCAGCTTCCTCAGTGGCGGCGCCTTGCCCGTTATGGGCGACGCTTTCGACCTCTGGCTCCAGGACACGCTCTGCCCCGCTCAGGCTCGCTCTCAGGTGGTGATCCTCCTGTCGCCCTTCGTCCAGCGTCAGATCGTCCAGCGGCGAGAGGTCTATATCGTCCCACGGGAGCCGCGACAGGATGTCCGCCTCGTAACGAACCAGGCGCCAGCCATCGTCGTTGATCATGAAGGCGGGCAGAACGAAGTCACGCGTCGCCGCTCGATACTCCGCCCTCTGCCGGGTCGTCAGCGTCTCCTTCGGGCTGGCCGGATCGACTTCGAGGACCCTTCCTTCGAGGCCCTGCAACCCCTCCAGCCCGAATCCCTTCCTGACCTCTTGGAGCACCTCCGCTCCCCGCCGGCTGAAGCAGAACACATGGCTCTCGTCGAGAAGGGCCACTCCCGTCTTGCTTGCGTAGGGCTGACGCAGGATCCGGCCCACCAGCTGGGTGAGCCCCGTCCTCGACGCCGGGTTGGTGAGGATGGTGAGGATGTAGGCGAACGAGCAGTCCCAGCCCTCCTGCAACGCCTGTTTCGTGATGATGAAGCGGATCGGACAGTCACGAGACATCAGGCCGCCGACATCATCAACTTCCTTGAGTTCGTCCGTCGAGCTGGTCTTGACGGCCACGTGCTCGGGGGCGATCCCCGGGTGCTGCAGCAGGTACTCGCGCACATCGTCGGTGTGGACGTATCCCGGCTTGCGCTGCTCTCGGCCGGTGCGCTCCACCTGGATCACGCAGATGGGCCGGATGTAAGTGCCCGACTCGGCTTCGTGGCGCCGCGCCTCATCTTCGAGGCGCTCGCGGTGCTCGACCGACTCCAACAACGCGCCGCGCCAGTCGCCGCTCGTCTTGTTGTGGATGTGCAGGTCGAGCTTGATCATCTCCTCAGCGTTGAGTTCGCGACCCAGGATCTCCACGAGCACGTTCGCGCCCTTGACCGGGGTGGCCGAGAGCTCGACGATCATGCAGGGGTTGAACCCTTCGAGGGTTGCCTTGGC
>JAPPLH010000050.1:1268-8003 GCA_028819505.1 Acidimicrobiaceae bacterium | reverse complement strand
GGGATGTCGAAGTAGATCTTGAGGAACGAGTTCGAGTAGCGGTCGAACACCGCGGGCACGCCGTCCTCCTCCAGCAGGGTGATGTCCTCGAGCCAGTTGATGTCCTGGCCCGGAGTGGCCGCCAGCAGGTCGATGTCGGACACCAGGGACATGTCCTCCTGGTATGCGAAGCGCTTCCCGGCCAGTACCTCGGCGTCGATGGCGACCGTGCGGGTCTCCCGGGGGCTCTCACCGGTGCTTGCCGATCCTGCCATGTCACATGCCTCCGTCGATGACGTGCTTGTCGAACAGGTCCCGGATCTCCTGGAGCGTCCGCTCCTCGGTGACGCCGGGGATGTAGTTGGTCCCGGCCAGGGGCACCTTGGCCATGGCCGCGGCCTCGTGGGTGAGCGCGGCCAGGTCCTCGGGCTCCAGCGAGTGGATGTCGGTCTTGCCGCAGGCCCGGGCCAGCATCTGCACTTCCATGGTCAGGGTGATCAGGAAGTTGTAGACCCGCAGGGCGGCCTCGTCGACGTCGAGGCGCTTGCGCAGCTCCACGTCCTGGGTGGCCACCCCCACCGGGCAGCGGCCGGTGTGGCAGTGGTAGCACTCGCCCGCGGGCACGCCGACGGTGCCCTCGTAGTCGGTGACCCCGGGGATCTCCTTGTTGCAGTTGAGCGCCATCAGCGCAGCGGTGCCCAGCGCGACCGCGTCGGCCCCGAGGGCCAGGCACTTGGCCACGTCGCCGCCGTTGCGGATGCCGCCGGCCACCACCAGGTCGATGTCGTCGGCCAGGCCCACGTCCTCCAGGGCCCGGCGAGCCTCGGGGATGGCCGCCATCAGCGGGATGCCGGTCTCCTCGGTGGCGAGGTGGGGTCCCGCGCCGGTGCCGCCCTCGGCCCCGTCGAGGTAGATCACGTCGGGGCCGCACTTGGCCGCCATGCGCACATCGTCGTAGACCCGGGCCGAGCCCAGCTTGAGCTGGATGGGGATCTGGTAGTCGGTGGCCTCCCGCACCTCCTGGATCTTCAGCGACAGGTCGTCGGGGCCGAGCCAGTCGGGGTGGCGGGCCGGGGAGCGCTGGTCGATGCCCGCGGGCAGCGATCGCATCTCGGCCACCTGCTCGGTGACCTTCTGGCCCATCAGGTGACCGCCGAGGCCGACCTTGCAGCCCTGGCCGATGAAGAACTCCACCGCGTCGGCCAGCATCAGGTGGTGGGGATTGAAGCCGTAGCGGCTCTGGATGATCTGGTAGTACCACTTGGTGGACAGGTCGCGCTCGGGTGGGATCATGCCGCCCTCGCCCGAGCAGGTGGCGGTGCCGGCCATGGAGGCGCCCTTGGCCAGGGCCATCTTGGCCTCCAGCGACAGCGCGCCGAAGCTCATGCCGGTGATGTACACCGGGATCTCGAGCTCCAGCGGCTTGGCCGCGAAGCGCGAGCCGAGCACCGTCCTGGTGTCGCACTTCTCGCGGTAGCCCTCGATCACGAAACGGGTGAGCGTTCCGGGCAGGAACACCAGCTCGTCCCAGTGGGGGATCTTCTTGAAGATCGAGAAGCCCCTCATCCGGTAGCGGCCCAGTTCGGACTTCACATGGATGTCGTTGATGACCTCCGGAGTGAAGATCCGGCTCTTGCCGAGGACATCAGTGCTCTTGTTGACTTCGGTCATGGATCCACCGCCTGTCAGATGACGAGCTTTCGCTCGGAGGGCTCCAGCGCGTCGTAGTTGTGGAGCTGCTTGCCGCACACGAACTTCTGGAACTCCGGCGGATCGCCCAGCCCGTGGATGCGGAACTTGCGCTCGATTAGCTCGGTGTCGGCGTCATTCCAGTCGCCGGGCACGCAGTCCACGCCCAGGGAGCGCACCTTGCCGGCCACGTAGATGGCGCCGTCGTACATGGAGTCGCCGAGGTTCATTCCGGCATTGCCGCAGATGATCTGGCGGCCCCGCTGCATCATGAAGCCGGTGTTGATGCCGACGTCGCCGGTGACGATGATGGTGCCGCCCTTCTGGTCGATGCCGGTGCGGGCCCCGACGTCGCCCTTGACGATCAGGTCGCCGCCGCGGATGGCCGCGCCGGTGAGCGAGCCCGCGCTGCGCTCGATGGTCACCACTCCCGACATCATGTTCTCGGCCACCGACCAGCCCACCCGACCGTTGATGGTCACCTCGGGGCCGTCGATGAGCCCGCAGGCGAACCAGCCGGGGCTGCCTTCGAAGTGGATCCGGCACCGTTTGAGGATCCCCACCGCCAGCGAGTGCTTGGAGGACGGGTTCAACACGGTGACGTCACCGACGCCGTCGTTGTAGATGAGCTTGCGCAGCGCCATGTTGATCTGCCGGATGGTCAGGTCGGCCGCGTCGAAGCGGGCCCGGCCTCCGTCGACCTCGATGTTGTCGGGCATGTCGGCATGGGGCTCGACCAGCCCCCGGGCGTCGTAGCTGACGCCGCTGCGTGAACCTGAACCGGGCATCAGCGCTCCCTTCCCTTGCAGCGACGCGAACACACTCCTCTTCCGAGGGCGGCCCGTGCGACGCTCACGCCGACCCCGGCGGTCGCAGAGACGACCCGCTCCCTTCCGGACCGGCTGGAGTCGAGTGTCTCCCGCTCTTGTTCGCTGCGCTCACGGGCCGCTCGGGCCACGGCCTCGCCCGTATGGGCCGAACGCACTCGCCAACCCGCTCGGCCTCTCAGACCTGCCATACCAGCACCTCGCGCTCGTACGGGTCGCGGGTCTCGACCTCGCGCTTGACCAGGGACCGGATGGCGACCTCCTCGGTGGCCACCGCCACGAGCGGGTCGGACTCGAACAGGACCAGCGGCTTGGCCGCCATCTCGTCCTTGGCGATGCCCAGTTCGTTGCCGGTGACGCACACGTAGGTGAACACGCCGTCGAGGTCGTCGAGGCTGTGCTTCATGGCCGTCTCCAGCGACAGGCCCCGCGCCATGTACTCCGCCAGGTACACCGCGATGATCTCGGAGTCGCACTCGCTCTGGAAGCGGTGGCCGTGCTGCTCCAGGCGCCGCCGCCACTGGTGGTAGTTGGTGAGCTGTCCGTTGTGGACCACGGCCACGTCCGCGAACGGGTAGGCCCAGTACGGGTGGGCGCTGGCCAGGTCGACCTCGGACTCGGTGGCCATGCGCACATGGCCGATGCCGTGGGTGCCCCGGAACGAGCCCAGGTCGTACTGGCCGCTGACCGTCTCGGCGTCGCCCAAGTCCTTGATGATCTCCAGCGAGCTGCCCAGCGACAGCACCTCGCAGCCGGGCACGTCCTCCAGATAGTCGGCCAGCGCCTTGAGGTCGCCGCCGTAGCGGATGGTGGCCCGGAAGGCGTAGCCGGTGTCGCTGGTGACGGTGGCCACCTCGGCGCCGATCTTGGCCAGGCGGCTCTCGACCTCGGCCCGGTTGCGCTCCAGCCGCTCCTCCATCCCGAAGCCGGTGCTCTTGTTGGGCTCGGCCAGCACGAAGCGGATCACGACCAGGTCGTCGGCCGGCCCGTACACCGCGTAGCCGGTGGAGTCCGGCCCGCGGTGCTTCATCGACTGGAGCATGGCCGTGAGTTCGGCCCCGACGTCGGCGGTTCCGTCCCGGTGGATCACGCCGGCTATGCCGCACATGGTGTTACCCCCTTGTTGAAGGTCTCTCGGGTTCTTCCGGTCACAGGGCCGCTAGGGCAGGACGTCCAGGTACTCCTCGACGTCCCAGTCCGACACGGTGGCCAGGAACCGCTCCCATTCGTCGTCCTTGTAGTGGAAGAACACTTTGCTCATCTCGCCGGGCAGGGCCCGCATGACGACCTCGTCGCTGCGCAGGGCCTCCAAGGCCTCGCCCAGCGTGAGCGGGATCTTCTGGACCGGCTTGCCCGCCTCCATGGCCTCGTAGATGTTGCGCTCCTCGGGCTCGCCCGGGTCGAGGCCGCGGTCCAGGCCGTCGTCCATGGCCTGCAGCAGGCCCGCGAACGACAGGTGCGGGTTGACCGCGCTGTCCACCGAGCGGTACTCGAAGCGGCCCGGGGCGCTGACCCGCAGGGCGGTGGTGCGGTTCTGGAATCCCCAGTCCGCGAACACCGGCGCCCAGAAGCCCGTGTCCCACAGACGGCGGTAGGAGTTGACCGTCGGCGAGGTCAGGCAGGTCAGGGCCCGGACGTGCTCGAGGATCCCGCCGATGGCCTTCATGCCGACCGGGCCGGGCAGCTGCGGGTTGTCGCCGGTGGGCATGAACTTGTTGTTGCCGTCGGCGTCCCACAGCGAGATGTTGTGGTGGCAGCCGTTGGCCGACACCCCCATGAACGGCTTGGGCATGAAGCAGGGGAAGGCCCCGAGCTCGCGGCCCACCTGCTTGCAGACCTGGCGGTAGGTGGTGAGCCGGTCGGCGGTGAGCTCGGCCCGGTCGAAGTTGAAGTTCAGCTCGAGCTGGCCGGGGGCGTCCTCGTGGTCGCCCTGGATCATGTCCAGGCCCATGGCCTCGCAGTACTCGATCACCCTGTGGATGAGGGGCTGCAGCTCGGCGAACTGGTCGATGTGGTAGCAGTTCGGCTTGGTCATGCCCTCCACGGTGGGCTTGCCGTCGGCGTCGGCCTTGAGCCACATCATCTCGGGCTCGCATCCGGCCCGCAGGTGCAGCCCGTGCTTGGCCTCGAAGTCGGCGTGGAGGCGCCGGAGGTTCCCGCGGCAGTCCGAGGTCAGGTAGGCGCCGCCGTCGACCTCCTCCTCGCGGCCCCGGAACAGCGTGCACCACACCCGGGCCGTCCTGGAGTCCCAGGGCAGGGGCATGAACGTCTCGGGCTCGCCGATGCCGACGAGCTCGCGGGCCTCGGGGCCATAGCCGATGTAGTTCCCGTGGCGGTCGATGAAGAGGTTGGCGGTGGAGCCGTAGACGAGCTGGAAGCCCTTGCGGGCGATCATGCCGAAGTGCTTCGCCGGTATGCCCTTGCCCATGATCCGTCCCGTGACTGAGACGAACTGGCAGTACAGGTACCGGATGTCGTCGGCTTCGATGCGGGCCTCCACCTCTCGGATCTGCTCCTCGCGTCCGTCGGCGGTGACGAACCTCTCAAGATCAGTGGCCATTTCTCCCCCTGCGGGTGTGGTTGTGTTGCCGCGAAACCGTAGCGCTGTCGGCGGGAGCCTCGCCAATGAGGCCCGAGCCGGGCTCGAACCTAGCGCGACGGCTCGCCCTACGTCTAATCAGAGTAGAGCTTCTTTCCCCATATTACCGACATCGGCAGGGGCGGCTGCGGTTCCCGGCCGCACCGATCCGTAGAGTTGTGCAGAATGGAACGGGTATCGCGGCCGGCTTGGCTGACACTTGCGGTGGTCTCGGTGGCCGTCTTCATGGTCGCGATGGAGGTCACGATCATCGCGCTGGCGCTGCCCAGGATCCGGGCGGCGCTGGCGGGCACCACGCCGGCCTCCCTGTCGTGGGTGGTGAACGCATACTCGATCGTTGTGGCCGCCCTGCTGCTGCTGTCGGGCTGGCTGGCCGACCGCTACGGCCGCAAGCGGGTGTTCCGCACCGGGCTGGCCCTGTTCGCGCTGGGCTCCGTCGCGGCCGGCGCCTCCACCAGCATCGGGATGCTCATCGGGGCACGGGTCCTGCAGGCGGTGGGCGGCTCCATGCAGTATCCGGCCGGGCTGGCGCTGCTGTTCGACGCGTTCCCCCGGAGCCGCCATCAGACAGCCATCGGCGCCTGGGGTGCCATGGGCGGTCTGGCCGCAGCGGTCGGACCGGCCCTGGGCGCAGTGCTCATCGAGGCCTTCGGCTGGCGGGCCGTGTTCTATGTCAACGTGCCCGTGGCCCTGGCCGCCCTGGTGATCGGCGCACGAGTCCTGCCCGAGACCGTCCCGCCTCCCGCGCGTTTCCGCTCCGCTCACGGGCCGCTCGGACCCGCAGGAGCGCCGGCGGCCCGGGTGGACCTGATCGGCGTGCCCCTGGCGTCGGTGGGCGTGGGCGCGATCATCCTCGGAATCGTCCAGGGCGAGGCATGGGGATGGACCGCCGCCGCCACCGTCGCCTGCTTCGCGGCCGGGGCGCTGCTGGTGGCCGCCTTCGCGTGGCGCAGCCGGCACCACCCCGCACCCCTGTTCGACCTCCGGCTGCTCCGCATCCGTTCGTTCGTGCTCGGCAACCTCGGCTCGCTGTTCTTCGCGATCGGGTTCTTCGCCCTGCTCGTGCCGCTGCCGACCTTCATCCAGGAGGTCTGGGGATGGTCCGCGCTGGAGACCGGTCTCGCATACTCGGTCGGCCCCTTGGTCTCGTTCCTGGTCGCGCCGCAGGCCGGCCGCCTCGCCGACCGCATCGGCAACGCCTCCCTCCTCACCGCCGGATCGGCCTGCGGCATGGCAGGGCTGCTGTGGCTCGTTGCGACCGTCTCCACCGAGGCCTCGCTGGCGCGCCTGCTGGTGGCCACCGTCCTGGTGGGAGTGTCGGCAGGCACCGGCTTCTCGCAGCTGGTGGGCGCTGCGCTGCGCGACATCCCCCCGGAGCGCTTCGCGATGGCCACCGCCGGCCGCACCACCTTCTTCCAGCTCTCGGTGGCGTTCGCCATCGCCATCGCGTTCGCGATGATCGGCCAGCCCGACGGCGCCGCAGCCCAGCTGGCCGCCTACAACACGGTGTGGACGGTGTGCGCCGGCGGCTACCTGTGCAACCTCGTGCTGTTCGCCTTCATCTACCCCCGGCGCCGACACCACGGCGAGGCTGCGACCTGTCCGAGCGGCCCGTAGAGTCGCAGCCGTGAAATCCGGGAT
>JAPPLH010000050.1:0-1168 GCA_028819505.1 Acidimicrobiaceae bacterium | reverse complement strand
CGTAGAGTCGCAGCCGTGAAATCCGGGATCTTCCACGCCGGCCCGGGGCGGCGCCGGTCCGCAGGTCAACCCGTAGAGTCGCAGCCGTGAAGTTCGGGATCTTCTACGAGCACCAGCTGCCCCGTCCCTGGCGCGAGGGCGACGAGCAGCGGCTCTTCAACGAGGCGCTGGAGCAGGTGGAACTGGCCGACCGGCTGGGCTTCGACTACGCATGGGAGGTCGAGCACCACTTCCTCGAGGAGTACTCGCACTCCTCAGCGCCCGAGGTGTTCCTGGCCGCTTGCAGCCAGCGCACCCGGCGCATCCGGCTCGGTCACGGCATCGTGCTGATGCCCCCCGGCTACAACCACCCCGCCCGGGTGGCCGAGCGGGTCGCCACCCTCGACCTGGTGTCGGGCGGCCGGGTGGACTTCGGCACCGGGGAGTCGTCGTCCGTCCTGGAGCTCGGCGGCTTCGGCGTCGCGGTGGACAGCAAGCGCCCGGCCTGGCAGGAAGCGGTCGAGCAGTGCTGCAACATGATGGCCATGGACCCCTACCCCGGCTATCACGGCGACTTCTTCTCGATGCCGTGCCGCAACGTGGTGCCCAAGCCGGTGCAGAAGCCCCACCCCCCGCTGTGGGTGGCCTGCTCGAACCGCGAGACGATCAAGCTGGCGGCCAGGCTGGGAATGGGCGCGCTCACCTTCTCCTTCGTCGACCCCGGCGACGCGGCCGCGTGGGTGCAGGACTACTACCGGATCCTCGAGACCGAGTGCGTGCCCATCGGCCACGCCGTCAACCCCAACATCGCCATGGTCACCGGGCTGTCGATCCACCCCGACGAGCAGGAGGCGAAGCGCAGGGGCCTCGACGGCTTCCAGTTCTTCGGCTACGGGCTCGGCCACCACTACATCTTCGGCCGGCACAAGCCGGGGCGCACCGACATCTGGGCCGACTACCTGGCGGCCAGGCACACCATCGAGGACAGGGGCAACCAGAGCGGCATCGGCACCCCCGAGCAGGTTCGCGAGCACCTGCAGGGCTTCGCGGAGGCGGGCGTCGACCAGGTCGTGTTCATCCAGCAGGGCGGCAACAACCGCCACGACCACATCTGCGAGACCCTCGAACTGTTCGCAGCCGACGTGATGGGCGAGTTCGCCGACTCCGAGGCCGAGCGGGAGCAGGCGAA